>JAPLSO010000046.1 GCA_026398595.1 Spirochaetota bacterium
AAAGGCAAGCAACTTGGTACGCTGCTCCGAGGATAACACGATCTTTTTCTTGGTTTTTGCCATACCGCTACCCTCCTTAATGGTACACCATTTAGAGGGTAGCATGGGGAACATTTATTGTAAACTATTAAATGTTACATAGTACTAGGTACTACTGATTGACCCCAGCTATCCGCTTTCATTATTCGAGGAGAACATCAAAAAATTCACGTTCATCCTGTGATTCCTGTCAAATCTTCTCTTTCTCCAACTGCCCGAAGATGTCCGCGCAGTACATCAGCGCCCGGGGGATGTGGAACATCCCCTTCCACTTGCCGCCCTTCAAGCTCAGGGCCGGTTCTCCCCGCCTGTCGAGGTAGCCGTACCACTCGCCGTACTCGGGGTCGCGGAAGTGTCCCCAGGTCCAGTCCTTGATGCGGCGGAACCATGCCTCGTATTCGGGTTTGCCGGTGATCCGGTGAGCCAGGAGGAAGGCGCTCATGGCCTCGACATGGACCCACCATAGTTTCATGTCCGATTCCAGCTTATCGAGGGGTCGATTCTCGTAGTCCCGGTAATAATAGATGCCACCATGCTCCTCATCCCAGCCCCGCTCGATGGTCCAGAGCATGGCTTCGCAGACCCGGGCCATCGTCCAGCCCTCGGGGAGAAACCGGGTTGCCTCGCTCTCGCCGCGCACGCCGAGCCGGCTAACGGCGTTTAAAAGCAGGAAGAGCGTCTCGAGGGCGTGGCCCGGGGAGAGGAGGCGGCCGTCCATGCCCTGGGGTTGGCTTCCGTCGGCGAAGACGCGTTCGAATACGGCGTGCCGCTCAAGATCCATGTGGAGGGTAAGGATATCCCTGGCGCTCTCGGCGACAAGGGGTTCGAGCTCGGCCTCCGGAACGAGGCCTTCGTAGACCTCGGAGAGCCAGAGCTGGGTCATCGAGATGGCCATGGCGCGCTGGGGCCTGTTCTCCCCTATCTGCTTCGTCCACATCCCTTTCGGATTGGACTTTCGATCCTGGATGCGGCGCCAGAGCCTGAGGGCCTCCTCAGCGGCCCAGGCTTCGCCCGATACCCTGCCGTATTCGGCCAGGCCGGCGGCGCAGAAGCAGTCGGAGAAGATGTTGTAGGGCTGGACGAGGGGTTTGCCCGCCCGATCGAGGGAAAAATAGTAGTCGCCATTCTCGGACCTGCCGAATTTCCGGATGAAATCGGCCCCTAAGCGGGCGGACTCGAGCCATCCGGGCCGCGGCGCGATCGTGCGGTACAGGTGGGAAAAGCACCAGATCTCCCTACCCTGCATCCACATGAACTTGTCCGTGTCGAAAATCGTTCCGTCGCGGTCCAGACAGTTGATGTAGCCACCATATTCGGCATCGAGGCTGAATTTCTCCCAGAAGGGGACGATGTTCTCGTGGAGTTCGGCCTCGAATTCGGCTTGAAAAGTCAGCGCCTCGGCTTTTGTCATTTTACGGCTCCCGCCGTCATGCCCTTGATGAAGTATTTGGCCATGAACAGGTACAAGACTATGATCGGCACGATGGCTATGGTAAGGGCGGTGAAGAGAAGGCTCCAGTCCGTGCTGTACTGGCCGAAAAAGGCGTTGAGGCCCAAGGGCAATGTCCTGTACTTCTGGTTCTGGAGAAAGACAAGGGGGAAAAAGAAGTCGTTCCAGAGGGGAACGGAGTTGTAGATGGTCACCAGGGCGATGGCCGGGGCTACGACGGGCATGACTACCAGGCGGTAAATAGCCCAGTCGTTACAGCCGTCTATCCTGGCCGCGTATTCCAGGTCCTTGGGAATGGTCTTCATGAAGCCCGAGAGGATAAAGATAGTCGATGGCAGACCCATGGCAATGAAGATCAAGATGACCGAAATCGGCTTGTCTGTGAAACCAAGCTTCTTCATCAGAATGAAGAGGGGGATTATCGCTGCCTTGAGGGGAAGCATGATCCCCGAAAGGAAGATCAGGTAGATCCCCGTGCGGATCTTGTAGACGTAGCGCGAGACGCCGTAGGCGGCCATCGAGCCGAGGAGAAGGACGAAGGCCATGGAGACTGTCGTCATCCAGAGACTGTTGAAAAAGTAGCGGTTGAAGCCCTTGTCGATCCAGACCGTCCTGTAGTTGGTGAAATTAAACTTCTTGGGCAGGGAGAAGGGCGTCATGAATATCTCTCTCGTCGTCTTGAAGGAGGAGAGGATCATGTTGAGAAGGGGATAGAAGATCACGAGGCAGTAGCCGAAAAAGCAGGCCTCGATAAAGAGGATGAAGAGCTTTCTGGGTCCCTTGACATGGCCGAGGCGGAGGTCGGTCGTCACAGCTCCACCTCCTTCTTCCCCATGGATACGATGGAAAAAACCGAGGCCGCCAAGGTCAGGAAGTAGATGACCACGCCTATGGCCGAGCCTATGCCAATCTCGGGGTTGCCCGAGTCGATCGAGCCGAAGGCCGTCCTGTAGAAGAGAGTTCCGATCGTGTCGGTGGAGAAGTTGGGCGAACCATCCAGCCCGGCCATCGTGTAGATCTGCTCGAAAACGTTGAGACTGCCGATGATGGTCAGAACCGTTATGATCAGAATGGAGGGGACGATGAGGGGGAGGATGATATCGAAGAAGACCCTTCCGTCCTTGGCTCCGTCCAGCCAGGCAGCCTCGAGGCAGTCGTAGGGGACATTGTCGATGGCGGCCAGGAAGACGAGGCTCGGGAATCCCACCCAGCGCCAGATGTTGACGAAGATGATGGAGAAGGTGGCGAGGCCTTCATCACCCAGCCACGCCCTTGTGTACTGGGACAAGCCCACAAGCTTGAGGAAGCCGTTTACAAGGCCGCTGGGTTTGAGGTAGAGGCCCCAGAGAAAGCCCACGGCGACGATGGAAAAGAGGACGGGGATGAAGATCACACGCTTGAAGAACTCGCTGCCCCAGACCTTCCTCGACAGGTAGTAGCCGATGAGGAGGCCGAGCGTGTTCTGCACGCACATCGTGACGAGGAACCAAACCAGGTTGTGCCCGAGGGCGTTGAAGAACCTGGTGCGGTACGGCTCGGTGAAGAAGACCTTCCTGAAGTTATCGAGGCCGACGAAGTCGCCCCTGAGCAGTTGCCGCCATGAAAAGAGGCTGTTGAACAGGCTCATGAACAACGGCAGGAGAATTACCACGCAGACGACGGCGAGGGCCGGAGCGACGAAGAATACTATCCAGAGCCTCTCGTTTGTCTTCTTGTTCAGCATCGGGACTATCCTTGCGTGGAATGTCGGGAAAAAGGGCGCTTCGCCGAGGCGCGATACGCGCCCCGGCAAGCGGGAAAGCGCAGGTCCTGACGAAAACCCAGGCGCGCTTTCCCGCTGGTATCACTTACTTCTTGAAGGGGGCATAGTAGGTCGCGATGCCCTCCTGTACCTGCTTAGAGACATCAGCCGCGCTGATGGTACCGCCCAGGTAACCCTGGATGGCGGACTGGAACAGGACTGATCCGGTGGGCTGGTTATAGCGGAAGCCCACGAGGAAGATGTAGGGGGTGTTGTACTTCTGAAGCGACAGGACCTTGGAGATATAGGGCGACGAACTCGTGTCGACGCCGGGAACGGCTGAGACCTGCTTGAGTTCCTTGATGAAGAAATCGCCCGTCTCCTTGCCCGCGAAAAAGCGGAGGAGCTTGGCGGCCGCGTCTTTGTTCTTGGATCCGGCGTTCATGCTGAAGTTGCCGTCGGCGTAGACGGAAACGTAGTGGGGATCGCCCGCCTTGGCCGTAGGCGCGGCGAAGACGTCGTAGTCAAGTTTCGGGTTCATCTGGGAGAAGTAGCCGGCCTCGAAGGACCCGCCGATGAAGTGACCCGCCATCTCGTTGAAGAAGGAGGCCTGCGCATCGGTATAGGCTACGCCCATGTAGAGGTCGGGCATGAAGGGGGTGAGCTCCTTCATCTTTTCAATGGCGAGCTGGAACTTGGGATCCTGGAAGTTGGTCTTGCCCTTGACCACGGCGTCAAAGAAATCGTTGGCCCCGTACCAGTTCGGACCGATAGCGCCCATCATGACCTCGAGGGTCCAGCCGTCCTTGCCGCCATTGGCCAAGGCCTGGTAGCCGGCCTTCTTGATGGCCGCGCAGTTGGCGATGAACTGATCCCAGGTTTCGGGAACCTTGAGGCCGAGTTCCTTGTAGATCTTCTTGTTGTAGTAGACGAAGAGGGTCTGGCTGGCGAAGGGGACGCCGTAGACCTTTCCGTCCTTGATGGAGGTGGCGCCGCCCAAGGGAGCCTTGTTGAAGTTCTTCAGTTCGGGCACCCACTTATCCAGGGCTTCCATGTATCCGGACTGGGCGAAGGTCTCGAGACCGCCGTAGGCCCTGCTCTGGAAAACGTCCGGGCCCGAGCCGCCGGCGAGGGCTGCCGAAAGGATGGTGTTGTATTCGGTGTTCTTGAAATCAGTGATTTTGACCGTGATCCCCGGATTCTGCTTTTCGAAGCTGGCCAGGAGCACCTTGTACTGTGCCGTATCCTCGGGCCTCCAGGTCCAGAACGAAACCTCGGTCTTCTGTGCGAAGGCCGAGAACGCGACCGACACCATCAAGAAGACGACGATGGCGAATTTTCTCATCTTCATAGCTTCCTCCTGCATAGGAATTGTGAGATCAACGATTTTCCAGTGTAGTTCGAATATGCCATTTGTCAATGAAAAGCCGAGGCATGAGAGCCGGGAATCGCGCTTGGAGTCTAGAAATCACCATATTCCGTCGGTTGACAGGACGACTTCCATCCTCCGAGAATGGACGCGGGAGATCTCATGGGAGAAGCATGGATATTCGGCATCGATGGCGGCGGCACATCGTGCAGACTCAGGGCCGAAACCCTCGGGAGCGAGTTCCTCTGGAAGGGAGAATCGACGGCGGCCAACCCCAGGTCGGTCGGCTGGGCAGGCGTTGAGAAAGCTCTCGATTCCCTTTTTGGGGCTCTCTATGAGGGAACGGGAATCGACCCTGCCGCCTGCGCGGGCGGCTTTGCCGGCATGGCCGGCATCGGGCGCGCGGGCGACAGGGATAAGATGCGTGAAATCGTGAAGAAATCAAGCCGCGCTTCCTGTCCCGTCGAGGTGGACATGGACGCCCTTCCCGCCCTCGTCGGGGCCCTGGGCAGGAAAGAGGGCATACTCCTCGCGGCTGGGACAGGCTCGGTCGCGATTGGTGTATCGACAAAGGGCAGGATCGTGCGGGCGGGCGGCTGGGGACATATCCTGGGCGACGAGGGATCGGCCTATGACGTTGGGCGAAAGGCCCTGGACGCGGCCATCCGGAATTTCGAGGCGCGGGGGCCGGCCACGAGCCTTCTCGGCCGCGCGCTCGGATATTTCGGGGTTTTGGACGCCTTCGAGCTCATCCCCGCCGTCTACGAAGATTTCGACAAGTCCAGGATTGCGGGCTTTGCAAGGGAAGTCTCGAAGGCGCGCAAGGAAGGCGATGCCGCCGCCTCGGCCATCCTGGCGGGCGCCGCAGCCGGCCTTTCGGCCCTGGTCGTCTCGGTCGCCGAGCGGCTCTCGGGCGAAATACTGAACAGGGCGATAGCCCTCTCGGGCGGTTTCATCGAAAACGAGGCCTTCCTGAGAGCCGAGGTTGAGGCCCGGCTAAAGGCCGAACTTCCTGGCTATAGGCTTTCGCCCGTCCTGGGCGACGCGGCAACGGGAGCCTGCGCCATGGCCCGGGAACTAAGAGGAAGTCAGACAAGAACAACATGATAGGACAAGATCGACAAGAGAAAGGTAAGGAGAAAGAATGAGCGATGTTGCCAAGGCCGAGAAGATCCTTCCAGGTACGTTGAACCGATTTCTTGATACGATTGACTCCATCCCCGCTTCCGCAGCCTGGTATCTGGCCGACCTTGGCGAGGCAAAGGGAATGCAGGAACTCTACTCGCGCCAATTTCCCCAGGCGCTCAAGAGCCTCAAGAAGTTCGCCATCATCGAAAGTGCCATTTCATCAAACCGGATAGAAGGTGTAGAGATCGACAAGGACCGCGTCCTTCCCCTTCTAGCGGGCAATGCTCGTGTAAGTGATAGGGACGAGGAGGAAGTGCAGGGCTACAAAAAAGCACTCGATCGCATCTTCTCTGGATTTCTTGGTGCCCAGGTTGCTGTGGATTCGATCCGGACTTTGCATTCGCTCCTGCGGGGCGATGTATGGGATTCTGGAAAATATAAAGATAGGGACAGCGACATCATCGAAACCTATCCTGACGGAAGGGCTCGCCTGCGTTTCAGGACGGTGCCGGCAGCCGAAACGCCTGAGGCGATGGCTCGCCTAGTTGCCGAGTACGGACGCTGCATGAAAGAAAGCGTCGCCCATCCTTTGATTCTCATTGCCGCCTTCAACCTCGATTTTCTCTGCATCCACCCCTTTCGTGACGGAAACGGCCGTGCTTCGCGGCTCCTCCTGCTGGGTATGCTTCTCTCGCAAGGTTATGAAGCGGGCAGGTATATCAGCATCGAACGCCTCATCGAGGAGAACAAGGAACGCTACTACGAGACACTGGAACTGTCTTCCAAAGGCTGGCACGAGGGCAGGCATGATCCCTGGCCGTACATCAACTATCTTCTTTTCATCCTGAAGGCCGCATACAAAGAGTTGGCTTCGCGCGCAGCCATGATCCACCCGGAACGCGGTGAAAAGCATGCGCGCATCCTGGAAGCCTTCAAATCCCTCCCCGACAGCTTCACACTGGCCGACCTCATCTCGCAATGCCCAGGAATAAGTCCGGAAACGATCAGGAAAGCCATCAAGGATCTGAAACGCGAAGGCAAGGTTGAGATCATTAAAGCCGGACGAGGGGCTCTCTGGAGAAAACTCGGAAAGTAGGTACTGGTATTTAAATTGGGTATTTAATTAGGTATTGAGAAGGGGTATCGAATGGTATTCGATGAGATGCAGGACTTGCTTCCTGGCACTCGTGTGCGGCTTCGCTCCACCCCCGGAAGAATTGGCCAATGCACGGGCAGGAAGCGTGAAGCAGGCGGATTTACTCTGATTGAAGTCGAGTTTGGCCCCAACGATCGATCATTCCAGCGTGGAACTCAGCTGGAGATAGTCCCCGAGCATGAGTCGATGTATGATCTTTTCAACGCAGGGAGGTTTGGCGGTCCTGCGGACCTTGCCAGGATCGTCGTCACTGCCAAATTGGCCGGCGATCTCACGAACGTCTTCTATGTCTATGGAAGTTGGGAATACCGACTTCCTGACCCACCAGTTCAAGCCGGTTTTGAAGTTCATTGAATCTCAGCGGGGTCGAATCCTCATAGCTGACGAAGTAGGCCTCGGAAAAACTATAGAATCGATCTATATCTGGAAGGAGCTGCAGGCACGCGAAGGCGCGCGGAGATTGCTTGTCGTCTGTCCTTCGATGTTGCGGGAAAAATGGAAACGAGATTTCGAAACAAGGTTCGGCATCGAGGCCGAGATTGTCGATGCCAAAGAATTGATAGAGAAAGTGCAGGGGGCTTCCCAGCATCCCGCATCCCGGTCCTTTATCCTTATCGTCAGTCTTGAAGGGGTCAGGGCAAAGGATACGGAATGGGATGCTGATTCCCGGTTAACCAGGCAGAAGCTTTGTGGGATCCTCGCACAGACGGCTGATCGTTCCACCGATTTCATTTTCGACTTGGTCGTCATCGATGAGGCACATTACCTGCGAAACGCATTGACCGCGAGCCACAAGACCGCTGGTCTGCTCAGGGAGAATGCCGCCAGCTTTGTCCTCCTCTCCGCTACCCCTATACAGACTTCGGATGAAAACCTCTTCAACCTCCTGAGTCTTCTGTCGCCGGAAGAATACACGAACTATCTTACCTACCGCGAAATGGCAGGGCTGAATTCCATCCTCATCGAACTGGAGAACTCGATAAAGTACTCTGGAAATATCGAGGATGCCAGAGCAATTCTTGCCGAAGCTGAAGAGGGTGGCGAATTGTTTGATTCTCTCTTCCTGTCCGAACTCAAGACCGTACTTTCCAAGGAGTCATTAACTCCCGAAGGAAGGATAGATTTAGCGCGGGAAATAGCGGAACGGTCGTTCTTCAGTCGCTACATCAGCAGAACGCGGAAACGGGACGTACAGGAGAACCGTGTAATTAGGGTGCCCAGCATCTATGAGTTCCGCTTCAGCGAGTATGAGAAACAGATTTACGACCAGGTCACTCGCTATATCCGCGGAAAATCTAGCGGCGGTTCCACGATCTACAAGCTGACCCTTGTTGCCCGACAGCGGCAAATGACAAGCAGCCTGCCTGCTGCATTCCTTCATTGGAAGGAGCATCATTCACTTGGTGACATGCTCTGGGATGATCTCGGCTTGGAGGATTTCGAGGACAGTGCATCTCTGAATTCTGTGAAGGAAGATTTTTCGAACCTTCCCTTCGATGTCGAATTGAAACGTCTCGAAATGAACGATTCGAAGTACGACGAGTTGAAGCGCCAGATCACCATACTGCTCGGAAAGAAACCAAAAGAAAAGCTCATCATATTTTCATTCTACCGCGGCACCATCTCCTATCTCGAGCGGCGGCTCACGGCCGATAGTTTCAGGGTCATCAGTCTTATGGGCGGCATGAGAAACGTGAAAGATCGCATTCTGGATGATTTCGCCGCGCCCGACGGACCTAATATTTTCATATCGTCCGAAGTGGGCGCAGAAGGTATCGACTTGCAGTTCTGCCATACAATCATCAACTATGATTTACCCTGGAATCCGATGAAGCTGGAACAGCGGATTGGCCGAATCGACCGCATAGGCCAGGAGTCTGACAAGATCTATATTTACAACATGACCTGCCTCAATACCATCGAGGATCAGGTCCTTCTTCGACTCTATGATCGCATCCAGATATTCAGGGAATCCATTGGCGATCTAGAGGATATCCTGGGCGACAACCTCGAACGCCTTGCCCTCGATCTGATCGATCCCAACCTTACCGATCAAGAGCGCAAAGACCGTATGGAACGGAATAGCCTTGCGGTGATCCAGAAGCGAAAGCTCAGGAACGAACTGGAAGAAAAGGCGATCGACTTCTTTGGATTCTCGGACTATATCATCCGCTCCATTTCTGATGCCAAGAAACTTGATCGGTATATCGGACCCGCCGATACGCTTGGCCTCGTCGAGGATTTCTTCACGTCCAGGTATCCGGGCACCCGGATTTTGCCTTATAAGGAAATAGATGCTCGCCTGATCCGGCTTTCCCCTCTAGCGAAGGCCGATTTCACGATGTACATCGACAAGGTAAAGCCTCCTGTTTCGACACAACTCCATTGTTCTGATCCCGATACACTCTGTCTCTTCGATCCGAAGCTGAAAGTGGAGAAGACGAACCTAAACATTGAGCGCATAGACGCCACCCATCCGATAATCCGCTGGATTGTTGAAGAAAATACAAAACGGCTCGAAGACAGACACCCTTGCTCGGCAATCGAACTCTTTGGGCAAGTCGAAGGTGTACCGAAAGGAAATTATTTATACCACATACAACTTTGGTCAGCCGATGGCTGGAAATCCAAGAAGGAATTGCGATTCTTTGCCTCTCCGATCGTTGGCCAGCCGCTCGATTCCAATGATGCCGAGAAGCTTGTAGTTACAGCATTTCGCAAAGGGAAAGCCTGGAGAAGTTGGGACGAAGATACTGTCTTCAATACGGCTACCAGTGCGCTGGATAATCTGGTCAAGTTTGGATTCTCCCAGTATGGGCAATTCGAGCAGGCATTCCTTTCCGAAAACGCCCAGACCTGCGCAAAGCAGGAGGATTATGCTACCAGAACAGCCGATCGCAAGAAAGACGAACTGAATGAACTTATTAACCGGCTTTCCAGCGAAGGCAAGACAAGGACGATAAAGGCGCAGCAGGGACGTTTGGCCAAGGTTGAGGTGCAGTTGGATATCCAGAAAGCGCGTATTGATCGTTTTAGGAATACCTCCACAAATGCGATAGAATTGGCGATTGGCATTATTAAAAATGGAACGTGACTATGCTAGGATATATATCGAACGATTAAAAAAATTACTTGGGTTTGGTACAGATGTAAAACGGCAGTCTCCAATACCCACCGAAGTAATTGATCAGGATCCTGAAGGAGATTTCATCGCTCTTCTTGACAGAGTAAGAGATAAAAAACCAGTTCACATCGATTCTTTCTGGAATTCCAACCCTCCAGAAATTCATATAGGACTGGACTTCGGCACAAGCTATACGAAGGCTTGCTGGTACTACCTTGATAAAGCTCAGCGTCGGTTAGTAACGTGGAATGAATCTTGGAATGGAGAGTCCAGCTATTTCTTGCCGAGCCGACTTTGGCTCGACTCGGAAAATGTCCTTCATATAGCTGTACCGCAAGAAAAACAGCCAAGGGAAATACGCTACTTCAAGATGGCTGTAGCAGGGCAGTATTTCGGGCAGAGAATACTTCCTGGTGGCTTGAAACTCCTCTCGGATCCCTATCGAATATATGCAGCATTCTATATCGCGAGATGCTTCGAATGGATCGAGCAGCAAGCTGTCTCAGTGGAAGCTGCCAATTTAAAAAATAGGAGTATTGTCTGGTCGTGCAATATGGGCGTTCCAATTTCCTATTTTGATTCAGAGATATCACAACACTACCAAGAGTTACTTACTGCTGCCCGCCACATGCAGAAAGCAATTACGGATTCTGAGCCAATGGAATGGTTGGATGCCTTATACCAGGAAGCTCTGCAGAAACCTCTCGACAATAGATTTCTCCCGGTCCCGGAATTATACGCGGAAGCTTGTGGGGTATTCTCTGATTTTCATACCCCCGAGGGGTATTATACTCTTTTCGATGTGGGTGGTGGGACGGTCGATGGAGCTGTGATGCGTTTCGAGCGGGTGGCAGGAGAGCCTCAAGTCAACTTCCTGACAGCATCTGTCGAGGCTTTGGGGGCTGAGGTCGTTGAATCCTGCAGAGGTAACGGTAACAAGCTGCATGAATTGCGGTCCAAGCTTGACCATCAGACCGCGGAACTTATCATGGACGCGAAGCACAAAGCTCAAGCCGATTGGCGAGAGTATAGGTATCTCCCTGGACCTTATCCGATTTAGTGGAGACTAAGTTAAGCCTCTCCGAAAATAAAAGGAGGAGAGGATATGGGAAAGGCCAAAAGAACCTACACCGAAGAGTTCAAACGGAATGCCCTTGAAATGCTGAAAAGGCCAGGGAAAAC
>JAPLSO010000066.1 GCA_026398595.1 Spirochaetota bacterium
TGGAGAACGCTGTTAATCTGGCGGTGGAACGCGGAACCCTCTGGTTGGTTGCTGGACAGGCGAGCCTCTGGGGCGAATCAGTCCCGCCAGGGATCCTTGACGATGGAGCTTCGCTACAAGGTCCGCCCGAACCGATTATGCCGGCTAAGCTCCTGCCCTCGGTTTTACCTGCCGCTTGGAGTGGCGATAAAGCCAGCGGTCTATCCCTCTTGACTCAACTATCCGCCTTGTCTTCCCAAAACCTTCCTTGGAAGGCGGTCAGTGATGCAATCTCAGCCGCATTGAAGGCTCACTTCCTGGAAATCGCCGACAGTTCCCAGACCTGGCCTTGCGATCTTGCGGGATCGCAATTCGCCCATTTCCGGCTGCTAACTACGACCACAACCCCGATCCAACGCCCCGAACAGCCTCCGACTAATCCCAACATAGTACGGGCCCGAGCTCAGCTTGAGGGGGCCGCCATCCAAGATCTCGGTGATGCCGCGAACGAGCTCTTGGAGCTGCGGGTTAAGTATTCGACGGCGATAACCTTCGAGGTGACCATCTCGCTGGGTGATGGGACTACTCCTCCTCCAGCTGAGGCCATCCAGAAAGTGAACACTATCCTGAAGACTATCCACTCCGACCTGCAACTGCAGTGATCCGGACATCCCAGGAGGTTAGGCAATGGCATCCGACTCGCCTTCGATCACAAGGTCGATCAGGCCATCCAGGAGATCGTGGATACGAACTTCGATCTCTACAAGCGGATAACCGACGATCCTGCCTTTGGCGACGTATTGAAGAATCTTTTGTTTTCAGCCTATATGCGACATCACGAATAGGCGCTCTCCTTCGTGAGGCGGGCGTCACCCGCGGACTATCGACCCCGGCTTCAGGCAGCCTGCGTTGAGGGCGCCCAGCCGGGCGCCTTCGCGGACGGCCTCCCTCAGGGAGGCTCCGCCCGAAAGGGCGAAGGCCAGGCCCGCGGTGAAGGCGTCGCCTGAGCCCGTTGGGTTGAGGGATTGAACGGGAACGATGGATTCTTCCGCGGCCTCGCCCCTTTCCTCGAACCAGATCGGCGCGCCGCCGCGGGTCAGCACCAGCTCGGTTTCGTAGCGCTTCTTCCATTCGACGGCGCTCGCGTGGGCCAGTTCGCGCAAGGAGAGTTCCCCCGCGCCCAGAGGTCCCTGGACTGTTCTCGCAAGGCCCTGGCCGGCGGCTCCGATCCCCGATTCCGGAAGACCGGCGAGGAACTCGGCCAGGTTGGGCTTTACCACGGCGGGACGGAAGGGCAGACAGGCGGCCAGATCCTTTCCCTTGATGTCGAGGACGGTCATCACGCCCAGGGCGGCGGCGCGTCGGGCCATCTCGGGCACGACCGAATCCGAATAACCCGCGGCCTTGGTCCCGGAGACGATCAACACGTCGACCTCGCGGATTACGTCGTCGAAGAGCTCGAGCAGGGCTTCTTCGGTCCCCGACCGGACGGGCTTCGATTCCTCAACGAGTTCGGTAGCGGTGCCCACCTTGGCATCGATCACCGTCGTGCAGAAGCGCACATCGCTTCCCGAATCCACCCAGCGCAGGGATATACCGTCCGCGGCGCAGAGGGCACGGAACCAGTCCCCGTCCGGGCCGCCCGAGTGGGTCAGGTGGATGGCCTCGGCCCCGAGCTGGCCGAGAATCCGGGCCACGTTGACGCCTTTGCCCGAAGCGTCCGTGCGGACGATACGGGCACGGTTGACCTCGTTGATCTTCAGGTCGTCGAAGAGGAGGGTCTTCTGGATCGTGGGATTGAGGCAGACAGCGAGGAATTTCTTGGGCATGGGAAACACTAGCCGTCGTCCTAGGCTAAAGTCAAGGGAAGGCTTGAGGTATCGCCTTGTCCTCTGTAGTCCAGTACTGGGGCTTGGCGCTGTATGGTCGATGAATCCAGTGTAGCCGGATTCATCGCGTTGAGATCGGCTGCGCCGATCTCAACGCGCTTTCTTCTTGGACAGGACGTCGAAGGCCACGGCGAGGAGGAGGACGAGTCCCTTGACGATCATCTGCACGTCGCTTCCCATGCCCAGAATGGACATACCATTGTTGAGGACGCCCATGACGAGGGCGCCGATGATGGCGCCGATGATCGTGCCTACCCCGCCGTAGGCCGATGCTCCGCCGATGAAGCAGGCGGCTATGGCGTCGAGCTCGAAGTTTCCGCCCGACTGGGGGGAGGCCGCGTTGAGGCGGGAGGTGAAGGCCATGCCGGCGACGGCCGCCAGGACGCCCATGTTGACGTAGGCGAGGAAGAGGACCTTGTTGGTGTTGATGCCCGAGAGCTGGGCCGCCTTTTCGTTGCCGCCCATGGCGTAGAGATACCGGCCCGGGACGGTGTTCATCGTGAAGAAGGAGTAAGCCAGGATCAAAATTCCGATGATGATGAAGATGACGGGCAGGCCCTTGTACTGGGCGAGCCAGATGGTGATCAGGAGGATGGCGGCGGACACCAGGACGATCTGGGCGATAAAGGCCGCGAGCGGCGCCACTTCGAAGCCGTTCCGCCGGTGGGCGGCGCGGCGCCGTATCTGAGAGAAAATGTAGGCGGCCGTAAGGAGAACGCCGACGATCATGGCTGTTCCGTTGAGCGCGCCCTTGGGGGCTCCCAGGATATCGGGGACGAAGCCCGAACTGATGCGCTGGAAGGCCTCGGGGAAGGGCCCGAGCGTGAGGCCCTTGAGCATGAAGAGGGTAAGGCCGCGGAAGAGGAGCTGGCCGGCGAGGGTGACGATGAAGGCGGGAATGCGTATATAGGCGATCCAGAAGCCCTGCCAGATGCCGATGATCATGCCGATGAGGATGGCGAAGACTAGGGAGAGGCCCAGGGGCAGGTTCATCGTGATGATGAAATTGCCGCAGAGGGCGCCGATGAAGGCGACGACCGAACCCACGGAGAGGTCGATGTTGCCGCCCGTGAGAATGCAGAGGGTCATGCCGATCGCGAGGATGAAGACGTAGGCGTTCTGGAGGATCAGGTTCGTGACGTTCATCGGGACCAGGAGGATGCCATGCGTCAGAATCTGGAAAAGAAGCATGATGAAGACCAGGGCGATGAGCATGGCGTACTGCCTGATATTTTTCTTGAACAGATTTTTAATATTTTCCATTTCCGCCCTCCGCCGTACTCTGCATGATGCACTTCATGATGCCTTCTGGGGTCGCCTCGGCGCGCCCGAACTCCCCGACGATCCGGCCTTCGTTCATGACATAGATCCGATCCGAGATGCCGAGAATCTCGGGCAGCTCCGAGGAGATGAAAATCACCGATTTGCCTTCGTTCGCCAGCTCGTTGATTATCATGTAGATTTCGTACTTCGCCCCGACGTCGATGCCCCGCGTCGGCTCATCGAGGATACAGACCTCGGGCTCGGTGAAGATCCATTTGGAGAGAACCACTTTTTGCTGATTGCCTCCCGAGAGGTTGCCTGCCTTCTGGAGGATGCTCGATGAACGTATGTTGAGTTTGCCCCGGTATTCCTCGGCGACCCCGATCTCGCGATCGGCGTCGATCACCCAGTGCCTGGAAACCTTATTCAGCCCCGCGATGGTGATGTTCTCCTTGATGTCGCCGATGAGGTTGAGTCCCGCCGTCTTGCGGTCCTCGGTCGAGTAGGCGATGCCCTGGTCGATAGCCTGCCGCACGGTGCCGAGTTGGATTTCCTTGCCGTTCTTGAAGGCCTTGCCCGTTATGCGCAGGCCGTAGGACCGCCCGAAGATGCTCATGGCCAGCTCGGTGCGGCCCGCGCCCATAAGGCCGGCCAGACCCACCACTTCGCCCTTGCGCACCTTAATACTGACGTTCTTGATCATCTGGCGTTCGGGGTTGATGGGGCTGTAGACGTTCCAGTCCTTGATCTCGAAGGCCGTGTCCCCGATTTTCGGCTCGCGCTTGGGAAAGCGGTCCAGCAGTTCGCGCCCGACCATGCCCTTGATGATCCTGTCCTCGTCGATGGAGTCCTTTCCCTTTTTCAGGGTTTCGATGGTGACGCCGTCGCGGATGATCGTGATGGAGTCGGCCACCTTGGATATCTCGTTGAGCTTGTGCGAGATGAGGATCGAGGTCAGTCCCTTGGCCTTCAGGTTGACGAGGAGGCCCAGAAGGTGCTCCGAGTCGTCCTCGTTGAGGGAGGCCGTCGGCTCGTCCAGGATGAGGAGCTTGGTATTGCGTGAAAGGGCCTTAGCGATTTCGACGAGCTGCTGCTTGCCGACCGAGATGTCCTTCACCGGGGTGGAGGGGTTTTCCTTCAGGCCAACGAGGTCGAGGAGAACCCTTGCCTCGGCGTAGGTTTTGTCCCAGTCGATGACGGAGTTCTTCGCCCTTTCGTTGGTGAGGAAGATGTTCTCGCCGATGGAGAGGTAGGGGATGAGGGCGAGCTCCTGGTGAATGATGCCGATCCCCTTGCGTTCGCTCTCGCGCACTTCCTTGAAGCTGCATTCAGCGCCTTCGAACACGATCGTACCCGTGTAGGAGCCGTGGGGGTAGACGCCCGAGAGGATGTTCATGAGGGTGGACTTGCCGGCGCCGTTCTCGCCCACGAGGGCATGGATTTCGCCCTGCCGGATCGTCAGGTTGACGTGGCTCAGGGCGGTGACGCCGGGAAACAGCTTCGTTATATCCCGCATTTCAAGGATCGTAGGCTCCAAGATCACCCGCTCCTTTCCTGGTTTTGTTCTGCGCTACAGAAAGAGAACCCGCGCGCGAAAAGCCGCGCGCGGGCCCCATTCATGTTTAAATTATTTTAGATCTGCCGCGGTGTAATAGCCAGTGTCGACGAGGAGGGCCTTATAGTTGTTCTTGTCGGCATAGACGGGGTCGCAGAGGAAGGAGGGAACGACCTTGACGCCGTTGTTGTAGGTCTTCGTGTCGTTGACGGGGACGGTCTTGCCGCTCATGAGGGCGTCAACCATGTCGACGACCTGGGCGGCCAGGGTGCGGGTGTCCTTGAAGATCGACATGGACTGCTGTCCGGCGATCATGGCCTTCACGTTGGCTTTGTCGCAGTCCTGCCCCGTGAGCACAGGGTATGCCTTGCCGGCGGTACCATAGCCGGCGTTCTTGAGGGAGGCTACGATGCCGATGGCGAGGCTGTCGTTCGGGGAGAGCACGACGTCGAGCTTCGCGCCCGAGGCGTACTTGGCCGTGATGAGGTTGTCCATCCTGGCCTGGGCAGTCGCGGAGTTCCATGCCGGTATGGCGATGGTGGTGAACTCGGTCTGTCCGGTCGGGACGACGAGCTTCTTGGAATCCATGTAGGGCTTCAGGATGCTGATCGCGCCGTTGAAGAAGAAGGTCGCGTTGTTGTCATCGGGCGATCCGGCGAAGAGCTCGAGGTTGAAGGGGCCCTTGGCCGTCTTAAGCGCGAGAGCCTTCTCGATGTACTGGCCCTGGATGACGCCGACCTTGAAGTTGTCGAAAGTCGCGTAGTAGTCGCAGTCCGGGGTGTTCATGATCAGGCGGTCGTAGGCGATGACCTTGATCTCGTGCTCCCTGGCCTGTTTCAGGACATCGCTGAGCACCGAGCCGTCGATCGAGGCGATCACGAGGACCTTGCAGCCCTGGGTGATCATGTTCTCGAGCTGCTGGACCTGGGTGTTCACGTCGTTATTGGCATACTGGAGAACGACTTTGTAGCCCTTGGCCTCGAGTTTGGCCTTCATGTTCGCGCCGTCCTGGTTCCATCGCTGGAGCGACTGAGTCGGCATGGCGACGCCGATAAGGGCACCCTTTCCAGCCTGAGCCCACGCACCCGAAAGTACCATGGCGATGCCAAGCACCAATAATAGAGCTTTCTTCATCGCATATTCCTCCTTGTGCCATGTATCATGGCAGGCATCGAGGCTTTGAAGCCTCTGTACATATGTATGCTCCACCTTGTCTTGCAACGGAATGGCGGGAATTGATAGTGTATATCCAAAAGTGATATTCTATAGGTTGCTCAGGGCTGTTGGAATGCTGTTTCTCCATAGGGGGACTGGTGCGTTTCGAAGATATCGTCTTCGTCTATCACTTGAGCGACCCGGGCCAGATCGCCTGGCACGGCAGGTATCACTATCATGAGGCCGGGCGCTACGAGATACATTACTTCGTCTCGGGTGAAGGCTGCTTCCGCAACGCCGCCTCACGCTTCGCTATCGAGAGCGGAAGCCTTTACCTAAGCTCACCCGGAATGCGGCACCAGATTCTGGCCACCGTGTCCGAAAAGCCAATCACTTATTACGCCGTCCTCGTAGACGTCTCCGACGATGCCGAGGCCCGCGCCCTTTTAGACCGGCTGGTAGGCAGGGGCGAGGGGAGGATTATAGGAAGCAGCTACCGGTTCTTTTTCGCCGATCTCCTCGAAAAGCACTTGTCGGGGGACCGGGAGCTGGAGCATTCGGCGCGGCACGCCTTTATCTCATTTCTATACCAGATCTCGGCGGGCAAGCATCCCAACTGGGCGGCGGCGGACAATGTCCATATCGAGAAGGCGATCGCGATCATGCAATCGAGGATAGAGCGCCGTCTCGACCTCGTGGAACTCTGCCGCAGGCTGGACGTCTCCCGCGAGCATTTCATCCGTCTTTTCTCCAGCTATATGGGGATGCCGCCCATGCGCTACTACGCGCGTCTCAAGATCGAGGCGGCACGCGCCATGCTTTCGAGTACGAACCTCCACGTGGGCGAAATAGCCGATAAACTCGGGTTCGACAGCCAGTTCTCCTTCTCGAGGGCTTTCCGACGGACGACGGGCATATCGCCGTCCGACTACAGGGACAGGTTCCTCCAGAAAGTGGATTTTATCGTCGATAGGGAAGCGGACGACGAGGTGGGCTTAAGCGAGCCCAGGGCTCTCCTGCGAGGCGGAGAGCGGGAATAGCGCTGGCCGATCGATCATCGCGGGCGTCATCCGAATCGCCTGACGGCTTCGTTTTCCGCTCTTTCCGGGTCTGGCAAGACAAAGACGATTTCATAGACTATACTGGCGAACCGACAATAGATTGCAAGGAGACCGTATGAACAATTTCGTTTTCAATCTTCCTACCCGGATATTTTTCGGCCGAGGCATGGAGAATCAGGTGGGTGTGGAGACGGCCCGGTATTCGAAGAAAATTCTGCTTCATTTCGGCGGATCGAGCGCCAGCAAGTCGGGCCTCCTCGGCCGTGTGCGCGCTTCTCTTGCGGCCGCCGGCGTCGAGTGGGTCGAGCTGGGAGGCGTCAAGCCTAACCCTGCCTTAAGTCTCGTGTACAAGGGCATCGAACTCTGCAGGAAGGAGCGGATCGGACTCGTCCTGGCCGTAGGCGGCGGCAGTGTCATCGACTCGTCCAAGGCCATAGCGGCAGGAACCCTCTACTCTGGCGATGTCTGGGATTTCTACACCGGCAAGGCCGAGCCACCCAAAACCGCCCTCCCCGTGGCCACCATTCTCACCATACCCGCCGCCGGAAGCGAATCCTCATGCGGCTCGGTCATCACCAAGGAGGAAGGGGCGCTCAAGCGTCCCCTCAACGCCGACTGTATCTATCCACGATTCTCGATTCTCGACCCCGAGCTTGCCTTCACCCTGCCTGAAAACCAGATCGCCAACGGGGCGGCCGACATCATGGCCCACCTCATGGAGAGGTACTTTACCAACGTCGACCACGTCGAGTTCTCCGACCGTCTCATCGAGGCCACCCTTCGCACGGTTGTGGCTGTTGCTCCCCGAGTCCTCGCCGACAAGACAGGCTACGACGCTTGGGCCGAGTTAATGTGGGCCGGCGCGATTGCCCACAACAACCTCCTCGACCGCGGCCGCGTCGGCGACTGGGCCTCCCACGACATCGAGCACGAACTCTCCGGCATCTACGACATAGCCCACGGAGCCGGCCTGGCTGTCGTCTTCCCGGCCTGGATGAAGTACAACCTCAGGCACGACATCCCCAGGTTCGCCCAGTTCGCCTTCCGCGTCTGGGGCGTCGAGCCCGACGGCTTCGAGCCTGAGCGTGCCGCCCGGGAGGGCATAGCCCGCCTCGAAGCCTTCTGGAAGAGCCTCGGCCTATCTGTCAGGCTCTCAGGTCTGGGCATCGGCCTCGACCGCGCGGCCGAGATGGCGCGCAAGTGCACGGACGCCGATTCCCACTCTGTCGGGCAGTTCGTGCACTTGACCAGCGCCGACATCGAGAAGATCTACAGGCTGGCGGAGTGAGAATATCGGCGGCGTAGGCGTCTAGTGCCGATGCCAGGGTCTGACGCCATGCGCCTCGCCGCCAGGCGCGGAAATCCTTGCTCCACGTTATTTATACAACGGTCCCAGCGCGGCGCAAGCCCTGTAGTCGGACCCCTCTGGATCCATGCCGAAGGCCTTCCAGCAGCTCGGCCGGAAGATTCTATCCTCGGAGACGTTGTGCATGGCGACAGGTATGCGCAGCATCGAGGCCAGGGTGACAAGATCGTCGCCGATGTGGCCATAGGAGATGGCGCCGTGGTTGGCCCCCCAGGCGGCCATCACCGAGTACACGTCCTTGAAGGGCCCTTTTCCGGTGAGCGTGGGGGCGAACCAGGTGGTCGGCCAGGTCGGATCGGTGCGCTTGTCCAGCTTCTCATGGACCGATTCGGGCAGGGTGGCGGTGAAGCCTTCGGCGATCTGGAGCATGGGGCCCAGGCCTTTCACTAGGTTGATCCTGGACATCGTGACGGGCATGCCGCCCTCGGTGAGGAAGTCGGAGGAATAGCCGCCGCCGCGGAAGTAGCCCAGGGAAGCGTATCTCCAGCTTGTCGCCTTCAGGCATTCCTTGGCGTCCTTGTCCGTGACCTCCCACCACTGCTTCATGACCGGCTTGCCGTTTTTGCGCTGCTTCCCGGTCCCGTCCATCGTCGTGGCGCCCGAGTTGATGAGGTGGATGAAGCCGTTGGCAGCGAGCCCTTCGGGCTTCCACCCGGTCACGCGCTCGACGGCCTCGGGACTCCAGTAGGTGCGCACGTCGGAGAATATCTGAGCGCGGCCTGTCAGCAGGTGGCCAAAGAGCATGGCCGCCCCGTTGAGGGAATCGTTCTCGGTGGCGAAGATGTAGGGCTCACGGATCCCGTTCCAATCGAAACTCGTGTTCAGAAGGGTCTCGAAGAAGTCGCCGTTGGGGGAGTGGTCGTTCCAGTGACGCTGACCCTGGAAGCCCGCCAGAATGGCGTTATGGCCCAGGGCCTCCTCGTCCAGGCCCTTACGGCGAAGGTCAGGGTTGCCCACCATCAGGTCGCGCATGATGAGGGTCATCTTGACGCAGGTCTCCCAGACCCTGTCCTTGCGCGCTCGCGAGTGCTGAATCTCGGGCGGGTTGTTGTCCGGGCCTTCAATGCAATATTCCTTGGTCCAGGCGAGGGCGCGCCTGTACTCGGCCTCGGAGTAGATCTTCTCCTCGAGGCGGCGCGTAATCTCGCTCATGTCCACATACTCGTTCCGCATACCCAGGTAGTCCTGGAAGAAGTCCGGGTCGACCGTGGATCCGGCGATGCCCATGGACACGGAGCCGACCGAGAGATAGGACTTGCCTTGCATGGTCGCGGCGGCTATACCTGCGCGGGTAAAGCGCAGGATCTTTTCCGCGACATCGGCGGGAACCGTGCCGATGTCGGAAAGGTCCTTCACGTCATGTCCGTAGATGCCGAAGGCGGGCAAGCCCTTCTGGCTGTGGGCGGCAAGGACGGCGGCGAGGTAGACAGCTCCCGGCCTGTCCGTGCCGTTGAAGCCCCAGACCGCCTTGATGGTCTTGGTATCCATGTCCATGGTCTCTGAGCCGTAGCACCAGCAAGGCGTCACCGTCAGCGTGACCGCCACGCCCTCGCGCTCGAACTTGGCTTGGCAGGCCGCCGCCTCGGCGACGCCGCCGATCGTGGTATCGGCGATGACGCACTCGACGCTCTGGCCCGAGGGATGCCGCAGGTTTTCCGATATAAGCTTGGCGGCCGCGGCGGCCATGTCCATGGTGACCACTTCCAGACTTTCACGGACGCCTCGGCGGCGGCCGTCGATCACGGGTCGCAGGCCCACCTTAGGCAGGGAGCCTGAAAGCCTCGTCTTCGGTGCCTGAACTTGAAAATCCGACATAGGAAAACCTCCTTTCTGAACTTCAGGCGGTGTAAAAAGCCGCCCTTCATGACGCCTTTCCCTCGCGGGTCCCGGCGATTATTCACGCTATCGTCATCGATGTCCAAGGTTTGATCTCATGACGGATGAGCCGCGTCTTGAGCCTCAGGGTCTCGGGACTGGAGTCCGGATCGTCTATTCGCTTCAGGATAAGCTTGGCTGCCAGCTTGCCCATCTCGGCCATCGACTGCTGGACCGCGTATCTGCAGTTGCGTAAAAGAGGAGAGTAGGGCATTTCGTCGAAGGCGGCTATCACGATCCTCCCCGCCCGCTCGCTGCGCTCGGAGAGGAGATAGTTGGTCGCCCCGATATGGGTGAAGGCGTTGACCAAAAACCAGGCGTCCGGCGAATTGTTATTCTTCATCATCTCTTCCATGGCATGGTAACCGAAGGGCAGGGTAGGGGGGCCGAAGCGGATGAATTCTTCCTCGAGGGGAATGCCAGCCTCCTTGAGAGCCCGGCAGTAGCCGGTGAAACGTTCGGTCGAGGTCGATATCTCCGATTTTCCGCCTATGAAGCCGATCCGCCTGCTGCCATCCAAGGTCAGGGCTTTTGTGGCCTCATAAGCTCCGCCCTCGTTGTCCGACAGAACCGAATCGGCCTCCATGTCCATCACGGTGCGGTCGACGAAGACGATGGGGATGCCGAAATCCTTAAGGAAGGCGAAATGGCTTCCCTTATTCGTCGCCGGTATCATCACGATGCCGTCGACGAGGCGCTCGGCCAGGTGTCGCAGGCGCTTGGCCTCCTCCTCGGGCGAATCGTGGGACACGGAGACGACAAGGGAGTAGCCATGGGCCGAGAGTTCCCGGTCGAGGCTCTCCGCTATGTACATGAAAAAGTCGCCCGAGAGGTCGGGCGCCATGATCCCTATAGTCTTGGTCCTCGAGGTCTTAAGGCTGCGTGCGACGAAATTGACCTTGTAACCGAGGGCATCCATGGCCATAAGCACCTTGGATCGCGTCGACCCAGTCACCTTGCTGTCGTCGTTGAGCACGCGCGAGACGGTGGCCGTCGAGACTCCGGCATGGAAGGCGACATCCCTGATTGTCGCGCTCCTGCGACCCGGCTGGGATACCATGGCTTTCTCAGCGCTTCACGGGGATGACACCCTTCTTGAGGATGATGTTCCCGTAGGGCACCGTCTCTCCCGTCATGACGACCGCGAAGGCCTTTTTAGTCCTTTCATAGAAAGCGAAGCGCTCCATCCGCGCGATGGGCGGGGTAGCGGGCCAGTACTTGTCCACGACGGCCCGGTAGCTGTGCTCGACTTCAGGATCCAGCTTGTCGCCGGGCACGGGCTGCATCATCACGAGAGGGGAATCCGCATAGGCGTCCAGGTTGATGAGCGCAAAAATGCCGTCTAGGAGATCGGGTATCCGTAGACCGTCGGCGCGTACGACCCTCGAATTGAGGGCATCGCCCGTGAAGAAGGCGTCGGCGAGGACTATCTCGTCCCCATGTCCCATCCTGAAGAGGACGGAGAGCAGATCAGGGGAGATGCAGGGCTTGATGCCGATGAGCATGGTTTCCTCCTTGCGGCTTTAAGACGGCAAGCGTGTCAGGATATGCGGCTTTCAGTTCGGCCAGGCTGGGCGGCTCGGCTCCCTCCCTGGCGCAGTCCATGGCGGCTGCGGCCGAAGCGAAGTAAAGAAGCCCTTCCAGTTCAGTCTTGCCCAAGGCCGCGAGTTCGACCCGCGACGATACGCCGTTGATGTCCAGGGCCGCCAAAACGGCGGCGTGAAAGGTGTCCCCCGCGCCGATGGTGTCGACAACCTCCGCTTGGACGGCAGGAACCTCGACCTTGTATCGCTTGGTTGCGGCCAGGCTTCCTCTCTCCCCCTTCGTCAGGAAGACGAGTTCCACGCCCAGCCCCAGAATATGGGAAACGACGCCCCATAAGTCGGCGGTGCCGTACAACCATTCTAGATCGCTGTCCGAAGCCTTGAGGATCGCGCTGGAGGCGCAGAGGGCTTCGAAGGTTTTAAGGTATTTATCCTTGTCCGGAATGAGTGAAGGCCGGACATTCGGATCCAAACTGACGAGACGTTTGTCGTGCTCGCGGTCGACGAGGGCGAGTATCGCGCTCGCCTCGGGCTCCATGACCAGGGATATGGAGCCGACGAGGAGGAAACGTGCCTCCTCGGGGAGCGATGAAGGCAGATCGGCGACCATCAAAGAGCGGTCGGCCGCTCCCTCGGAATAGAAGGCGTACCGGGCTTCGCCCGATGGGCTCTTCTCGACGAAGGCCAGGAGGACCGGGCGGTTCACCCTGAGGAGAAAATCCGTGCCTACGCCGTTGTCCTTGAGGCGGCCGAAGAGTTTGTCGCCCAGGAAATCGGAGGCCATGGCGCCGAGGAACTGGACATCGGCCCCGAGGCGGGCCGCCGCTATCGCGCTCGTGTAGGGACAGCCCCCGGGAGCCAGCCTGAAACCACCGTAGGGACGGCCCGGGCTTTGCTCGAGCGGGACCATGTCGATGAGATTCTCTCCGCAGCAGATGATCACGGCGCGACTCCAAAAAGTAAAGGAGGCGGCGCCCCCGGCCTCGGGGCCTTCAGGGGCGCCGCCCTCATCGATTTTGTGACAAAAGGCTCACTGATACAGAACGGCCGCGACCTTGGGATCGTCGATGTTCGTCTTGTCGTAGTAGTAGAAGCCGGTGTCGACGATTTTCGGCAGCTTTTCGCCCTTGAGGGCCTTGATCGCGCTCTCTACCGTCTTGTAGCCGATGCCGACCGGGTTCTGGGTGATGGCGCCAGCCATATCGCCGGCGCGGATGGCGGCGATCTGCTGGGCGCCGGAGTCATAGCCGATGACCACGATCTTGCCGATCTTCTTCATTTCCTTGACGCCGTTCATGACGCCGATGGCAGAGCCTTCGTTCGCGCCGAAGTATCCCTTGAGATTCGGGTGGGACTGGATAACCGCCTTGGCGAGATCGGTGGACTTCAGGTGGTCGCCTTCGCCGTACTGGACCGAGACGATGGTGATCTTGGGATATTTCGCCTTCATCCTGTTGACGAAGCCGTCGCGGCGGTCGATGCCGGTGCGGCTGGTCTGGTCGTGGACGATGACGGCTACTTCGCCTTGACCGCCGATGAGCTTGGCCATCATGTCGGCTGCGTAAGCGGCGGCGGCGATGTTATCGGTCGCGCAGGTGGTGACGGGGATGTCGCTGTCGACGCCGGAGTCGAAGGCGATGATGGGAATGCCGGCGGCTTTGGCTTTCTGCAGATAGGGAAGGGCGGCCTTGCTGTCGAGGGCGGCGAATCCGATGGCCGCGGGCTTCTTGGCCAGGGCTGCGGAGAGCATATCGATCTGCTTGTCGACCATGGTCTCAGACTCCGGGCCTTCGAAGGTGATGTTGACCTTGAAGTCCTTGGCAGCCTGCTCGGCACCTTGCTTGACGGCCTGCCAGAACTGGTGCTGGAAGCCTTTCGAGATCAGGGGAATGTACAGCGTCGCTTGAGCGAATACCCCGGATACGGTGACCAACAGCATTGCTACGATCAGGCTCGCGACGAGCTTTCTGTTCTTCATAGCAACCTCCTTGCAAAACTTTCCGGTTCCCTAACGGGACCGGTGTAAACCAAAGCAATTATTTCCTGCGGCGCAGAATGTCGAGGTACACCGCGAAGATGATGATGATGCCCGTCGACACGATCTGCCATTCCTGCGGGACCGATAGAATGCGCAGACCGTTCGTCAGCGTGCTGATGATGAAGGCGCCGATTATCGTTCCAATGATGGTTCCCTCGCCGCCCGACATCGAGGTGCCGCCGATGACGACAGCCGCGATGGCGTCGAGTTCGTAACCCTGGCCAAGCGCGGGCTGGGCCGAATTCAACCTGGAACCGATCAGGATGCCGGCGATACCGACGATAGCTCCGCAGAAAGCATAGGCCGCTATCTTCCAGCGATCGGTGTTGATACCCGAAAGACGGGCCGCTTCCTCGTTGGAGCCAATCGCGAAGATGTAGCGGCCGAAGGTCGTCTTGTTCAAGACGATGGCCGCGATTATCGCCACGACGAATAATATGATGACCGCGTTGGGTATCTGGAATTCCTCGCTGAAGTTGAGCAGGGAGCCCATGGAAATCTGGCTGAAGATCGGCGCGTCGGTGAAGTAGATAGGCTTGGAATGGGCGATGATGAGGGAAAGCCCCTTCGTCAGCATATTCATGCCCAGCGTGGCGATAAAGGGCGGAAGTTTGAGCTTCGCGACCATGACGCCGGAAATGCCTCCGCAGACGATGCCGATCAGAATGGCTACCAGCACCCCCGCGAAAATGGGCAGATGCCAATTGACGATAGTCTGCGCGGACATGACCGCGGTCAAGGTCATCATCGTGCCGATGGACAGGTCGATGCCGCCCGTGATGATGACGAAACTGACGCCCACGGCCAGTACGCCGTTGACAGCGGTCGCCAGCATGATGGCGATGATGTTGCTGGGCTGGAAAAAGTTGGGCGAGGCAATCGAGAATCCCACGATGAGGATCACAAGGCTGGAAAATGCGAGGATCTTCTGCTTCGCCTGCGCGGAACCGCTGTTTGCCTTAGTTTTAACGGCCGTTGTACCGATCGTTTCTGACATATTTTTTCCTTGGCTCATTTGTTGGCTGCCTTGACTATCGTTTCGCGCTGGGTGGCGAGCCTCATGATCTTTTCCTGGGTGGCTTCGGAAGCCGAAAGCTCACCCGTGATCCGTCCTTCGCACATCACGATGATCCTGTGGCTCAGCTTCAGGATTTCCGGCAATTCCGAGGAGATCATGATGATCGTTTTACCTGCCGCGGCGAGGTCGTTGAGGAGGGCGTAGATCTCCTGTTTGGCGCCGATGTCGATGCCTCGCGTCGGTTCATCGAAGAAGAGGATGTCGCAGTTTCGGATCAGCCATTTCGCGACGACAACCTTCTGCTGGTTGCCGCCGGAAAGGAACTTCAGCTTCTGCTGGAGGCTGGGTGTCTTGATCGAGAGCTTCTCGACTTTTTCTTGGGCTGCCTTCCTGATTTCCTTGTTTTTCACGAAACCCGCGAAGCCGGTAAATTGCTTCATCGAAGCCAAGGCCGAATTCGCTTCCACGTCCATACCGAGGGCGACGCCGTAACGCTTCCTGTCCTCGGAGAGGTAACCGATGCCATGCCTAACGGCGTCGCTGGGGCGTCGGATGTTCACCTTCTTTCCGTTCACCCGGACTTCGCCCGAATCGATGGGGTCGGCGCCGAAGATCGCGCGGGCCGCCTCTGTCCTGCCTGCTCCCATGAGGCCGGCAAACCCGAGGATCTCCCCCTTCCTGGCTTCGAAGTTGATATCCTTGAGCACATCGCCATGGTTCAGCCCCTTGACTTCGAAGACGACGGGCCTGTTGGCGGAAAGGTTCACCTGGGGGGCGCTCGCGTCGATCGTACGGCCCACCATCAGGGCGATGATATAATCGAGGTTGGTGTCCCCGGCTTTGAGCGTGTCGATGTACTGGCCGTCGCGCATCACCGTAATACGGTCGGAAATCTTGAAGAGCTCGTCCATGCGATGGGAGATGTAGATGATAGCGACCCCTTTGCTTCGCAGGTCGCGGATGATGGTAAAGAGTTCCTCGATCTCCGCGTCGTTAAGTGAGGCTGTCGGTTCATCCATGATGAGGACGCGGGCGTCGTAGGAGAGGGCCTTCACGATTTCGACCATCTGCTGCTTGGCTATGGTGAGTTTGGCTATCTTCACGCGGGGGTCTATATCCATCTTGAGCAACGCGAAGAGCTCGCTGGCCTTCTCATTGAGCTTTTTCTCGTCCAGGAAGATGCCGAAGGCGCTCTTGGGTTCGCGGCCGATGAAGATGTTCTGCGCTGCCGTGAGGTGGTTCATCAGGTTGAGTTCCTGATGGATGATCGATATCCCCAGGCGCTGGGCAGTCTTGGGATTGGGGACCTCCACCGGTTTGCCGTCGAGGAGAATCTCGCCCGAATCCTTCTGATATACCCCCGATAGCACCTTCATGAGTGTGGATTTGCCTGCTCCATTTTCCCCGACCAGGGTGTGTACTTCGCCTGGAAACAGGTCGAAATGCACATCTTTCAGGGCGTGAACTCCGGGGAAGGATTTGTTCAGGTTTCTGACAACAATGATGGGTTCAGCCAAGAAACCACTCCTTGCAATCGTTTTCAAACTTAATGTACACGTTTACATAAGTTAGAACCCCATTGTTTATCCACTTTTCGGATTTGTCAAATGAAAAATGAAAAAAAGCTGAGCCAATTTTAAAAGTCTGTCACTTTTAAAATTGGCTTCGCATTTGCTCCGGTTTCGTAGAAACCGTGTGCAAATGCCGCAATAATAGGTAGCTCTTTCAAAAGTCGTCTGACTTTTAAAAGAGCCTCAGCTGTCGCGGAAAAATTCCGTGACAGCTTTCTCCTATTCCATGCCCGGATTGCCGATCCCGGGTCCGCTTAAGGGTGAAGAATCGGCTTAGCCCAGGTTCTCCCAGCCGCCCGACTTCTCCGAACGAAAGAGCGCGTCCAGGACCTTCATGTTGGCGATGGCGTCCTCGGGGGGCGTGGGTTCGGGCCTGCCCTCGGCGAGCGCCTCGGCGAAGGCTTCGAACATGAGCCTGTACTGGCCGGCGGGGCCGCAGGGGACCACGCGCGTCCCGAGGCCGGTCCGCACCGTCAAGTTGCCGGCCAGCTCCTCGTACACGTTGAAAGGCAGTTCCACGGTCAGGGAGCCGGAACTCCCCAGGATCTCGACTTTCTGCGACGGGGAGATCTGGGTACCCACGGTGAACTCGGCTCGAGCCAATCCGAAGTCGAGAATGGCCGAACTTAAGATGTCGGTGCCGAACTGGGGGTCACGCGACAGTAGCGACACGACTCTCCTGGGCTCGGAGCCTAAGATGTACCGGGCCGAGGAGACGGCATAGCAGCCGATATCCATGATGGCGCCGCCTCCGGCCCCGAGGATGTTTCGGATGTTCTTGGGGTCCCTGTTGTCGAAGGAGAATCGGGACTGGACGGCGACGATCTTCCCCAGTTCCCCTGAGCGCGCGATTCGCCGCGCCCGCCGCCACTGGGGATGGAAGCGGTACATGAATGCCTCCATCACGAGGACCTTCCGGGAGCGCGCGAAGGCCACGGCGTCGGCAGCCTGGGCCGCGTTCAGGGCGAAGGGTTTCTCGCAGAGGACATGCTTGCCGGCTGCTGCCGCCTTCTTGATCCATTCGGCGTGGAGGTGGTTTGGCAGGGGAATATAGACAGCTTCGATCTGGGAGTCGGCCAGGAGGGCTTCGTAGGAGCCGTAGGCGCGCGGGATGCAAAGCCGGGCAGCCTCTGCCTCGGCCCTGGCTTTGTCCCGGGAGGCTATAGCGATGACCTCGCAGCGTTCTGACTCGGCGAGCTGGTCGTGGATTCGCAAGCTGTAATGAGTGGATACCGAAAGTACTCCCCATTTGATCTTTTTCATAGGCTTCTCCTTGTTCACGGCGCATTCTAGCATACTCCGGCTTGACCGCACTCCGCAAATGTGCAAGGTTCATGACAAATGCTTTTTACCCGCATCGCCCTGTCCTTCGTCGTCGCCGGTCTTTGGATAAGCGCCGCCACCCTCGCAGGTGAGCGCCTCGGCGTCCGACGCGCCGGTCTCATCACCAATCTCCCCTCGAATATTCTGATTTCCTTGCTCTTCGTCGCCCTCACCAAGGGTACGGACTTCGCTGTGAACCTGACAGCGGGCGTTCCCATGGGCATGCTCATCGATACGATCTTCCTCGTCGTCTTCATGGCCGCCCTGCGGTATGGCACCTGGCCTGCCCTCGGGGCGGCCCTTGCCGCCTGGATCCTCTCGGCCGCCCTGGTCGTCGGTATCCTTCCTCCCCTTGGGTTCTGGACGGCGTCCGCCATCTATGTCGTCTTTGCCCTGCTTCTCTTCAGGCTGGTCACCGCCATCCTCCCGTCCAAGACGCCCGAGAAGAAACCCGTGACATTTTCCTGGAAGGTCCTGAGCATCAGGGCCTTCTTCGCGGGTAGTGTCGTGGCCGGAGCCGTCTCCCTCGCCCAGGTCGCCCCACCCTACATGACGGGGGTTCTGGCTACCTTCCCGGCCGTCCTGAGCTCGACGATAGTCATTCTCTCCTTAAGCCAGGGACCCGACTTCGCCCGGGCGACAGGGAGGATCCTTGTCCTTTCATCCACCAACATCGTCGTCTACGCAGCCGTCGCCGGCCTTTTCTTCCCCATCGCCGGACCCTGGCTGGGAACGCTCGCTGCCTTCGCCGCCGCCTTCCTCTATATTTTCCTCCTGGGAAAGCTCATCCAGCGCCTCCGCTGATAGACAGATCTGGGCTGCCCGCTTGCGCGGCGCCCGCCCCTGGGCGGCTTGCCCATTTCGGTTCGGGAGACTATAATTTGCGAATGGTTCGCAAATCGCCAGCCCTCCTGGCCTGTCTCCTCGCTCTGGCTGCTTTTCCCCTCGCGCCCGTCTTGACGGCGGCTTCGGCGGCCACCTCGGCGGCAGCCGATGTTCCCGTTGTGGCCGTCTCGATACTTCCCCAGGCTGAGTTCGTCCAGGCCATAGCCGGCGACAGGGTCAAGGTTCTCGTCCTCGTCGGGCCGGGGTCTTCCCCCCACAGCTATGAGCCCACGCCCCGCCAGATGGTCCAGCTCAGCTCGGCGAAGATCTGGTTTGCCCTGGGCGTCGACTTCGAGAAAGGCTTGAGGCCCAAGATAGCCAAGCTCTATCCTTTTCTGTCCATCGTCGACACGAGCCAGGGTGTCGTGATGAGGAGCCTCGAAGCCGACGCCGACGAACTGGCGGGCGGAAGGGATCAGCACATCTGGCTGGGCAGGGAGGCGGTCAAGGTCCAGTTGCGCGCCGTGGCGAAGGCCCTTTCCGCCCTCCTCCCCGCCGAGTCGGCTACCTTCGCTTCCAATCTTTCGGCCTACGAGGCGAAGATCGACGCCGTCTTCTCCGGCTTGAAGCGCGAGCTCGCCCCTTTCGTGGGGACGAAGGTTCTCGTCTTCCACCCTTCATTTGGCTACTTTTTCGACGATTTCGGCCTGGTCCAGGAGGCTGTCGAGGCTGGGGGCAAGGAACCTACCCAGCGCGTTCTCTCTGACCTAGTTAAACGTGCCAAGGCCGCAGGCGCGAGGACGATCTTCGTCCAGAAGCAGTTTCCCGTCGAGGCCGCCAAAACCGTGGCGTCAGCCATTGGAGGCTCCGTCGTCGAGATCGATCCGCTTTCCCCGGCCTGGCTCGAAAATATCGGAGTCATGGGCGCCGCCCTCAAGAAAAGCCTCACTCGATGAGAGGAATAAATATGGAAGAAAGCACTTCGCACACGGCGCTGGTGGCCATCAAGTTCGAGGAAGTTGACTTCTCCCACAAGGAAGCAGAGGTCCTGCGCGGCGCCTCATTCCATGTGCACCGGGGTGAGTTCGTTGCCCTCGTCGGACCCAACGGCTCGGGCAAGACGACTATATTGAGACTCGTCATGGGCCTGGCCAAGCCGGACCGGGGTAGAATCGAGGTCCTGGGCCGTAGCCCCGTAAAGGCGCGATCAGGCATCGGTTATGTTCCCCAAGGCATGAGCTTCGATCCCACCTTTCCCATCTCGGTGGAAGAGGTCGTGCGGATGGGACGCCTCGAAGGCTTTTCGCGGGGCAGGGCGGAGAAGTGCTGCGCCGACGTCGACTGGGCCCTCGAACTCGCCGCGGTCGACGACCTGAGGGGCCGCCCTTATAGCGCCCTGTCCGGGGGGCAGCGGCGCCGGGTCCTCGTTGCCCGGGCCCTCGCCTCGGCCCCCGAGCCCCTCATCCTGGATGAACCCACGGCCAACATGGACGCCGACAGCGAAAGCCGTCTCTTCTCCGTTCTCGGCGGCCTCAAGGCTGGCGTCGGCAAAGCCTCCGCCACGACCATCCTGATAGCCACCCACGACACGGCCTTCGTCTCCTCCCTGACCGATGTCGTCCTCTGCGTCGGGGAGCGAGGCGACCATGGCGTCATCCATCACGCCGCGAAGCCAATCGAGGATGTTCCTGCCGAACTCTACGGGGGCCACGCCCTCCGCGTCCTTCACGACACCGAACTCGAGGACGATGTATGCTGCCAGCCGGGCAAAGGCGGCGAGGAGGCAGCGCGATGAATTTCTTCGCCTCCCTCTTTGACCCCTCCATGCCCTTCGTCCGGAATGCCTTTTTAGCCGGCATCCTCTCGAGTGTCCTTTTCGGCGTCCTCGGCTCCGTCGTCACGGTCAAGCGCATCGCCGGTCTCGCGGGAGCCATCTCCCACGCCGTTCTCGGGGGCATCGGCCTCGCGCTTTTCCTCGCGGCCAGGAACATCGTACCCGGGCTTCCTCCCATCGCGGGCGCCTTTGTCTTCGCCCTCGCCTCCGCCGCGCTCATCGGCTTCGTTTCCCTCAAGGCCAAGCAGCGGGAGGACACGGTAATCAATGCCCTTTGGGCCATCGGCATGAGCATCGGCATCGTTTTCATCGCCAAGACTCCGGGGTACGCCGACCCCATGAGCTATCTCTTCGGCAATATCCTCCTCATCTCCACGCGAGACCTCGTCCTTCTCGGCATTCTCGACCTCGTCGTCGTCCTCCTTGCCTGGCGGTACTACCCCCAGATCGAGGCTAGTGCCTTCGATGAGGAGTTCGCGAAAACCCGAGGCGTCGACACGGATAAGGTCTTCATGGTCATCCTCGCGGTCACCGCCTTGGCCGTCGTTCTCCTCCAGACCTTTGTCGGCATCGTCATGGTCATCGCCATGCTGACCCTTCCGGCGGGCACGGCGGGCTATTTTTCAAAGAATCTGGGGGGAATGATGGCGCTGGGCACCTGTTTCTCCCTCGCCTACACTCTTGCCGGGCTCGCCGCGAGCTGGAGCCTCGATCTGCCGTCCGGGGCCGTGGTCGTCCTGGTCGCCGGCGCTATCTTCCTCCTCGTCTCCGCCGCGAGCATGAGAATGACCTCGGCGCGGCGGTCCCAAGGAGCCGGAAAATGACCAAGGCGAGGGAGGCTGTCCTCGAGGCGCTGGACGCCGCGGCGAGTCCTTTGACGGCTCAGGGAATAGGTGAAAAACTCTCGCAATGCTGCGACAAGGCCACGGTATACCGAGCCCTGCATTACCTGGAGGAGAAGGGCCTGGCCGACTCCTTCGTCCTCCATTGCGAGGCCCATGGCACCGAACGCTATTTCGCGTCTTTGAAGGCCCAGCACCGCCATTGGCTCCACTGCGAGCTCTGCCACGGCTTCGTCGATCTGGGCGAATGCCACTTCGAGCCCATTCTCAAGGAGATGGAGGCGGCATCGGGAGCACGGATAAAATCTCACACCCTCTATGCCACGGGAATCTGTCCCGTGTGTGGCTTAGCCACACACGAGGCGGCTGACGTCCAGGGGTAATCCGAGCACCGGCGAGCGAAGAATACCTGTTATTCTAAATCGGTAGGTCCCAAGAGGCCTTTAAGCCTTCTCCCTCTTTTTGTTTCTGAACCAGAGGACCGTGTCGATCGACACCATGACCATGTTCAGTACATAGAGGTAGACGACGTTGTCGAAGTGATAGAAGAGCTTGTTGGCTATACCCGCCGCGTATCCCGCGAGAATGATGATAAGAAACCCCACGCTCTTTCCGTCAGTTCGCCCAGAGGTCCAGGAACGGTAGATGGAGAAGGGCCAGGCTGCTCCGAAGCAGACCAGCATGATGATTTCGAAGACGCTCATAGGCTCACTCTAGCCTTGTGCCGAACTCCTGACAATGTCCCGGACTCAGGGACGCGTGGCCAGGGCAGCCGGCGCGGCACAAATAGTCTGTACGGCCGGCGCGGATAATTGTTGCAGACTGACCCATAAAGCGCCACACTGTATTTAAGGAGTCCGGGGATCGAGCCCCGGACCGGGGAGGAAGTTATGAGGAGATTCTTAGTCGTCCTGATTTTGTGCGCCGCCTTTGTGGGTCAGTTGGAGGCTCAGGGCGCCGCTTTGGCATTCAGGGACGACCCGGACATCGCCAAGGCCTTCGCCGAGTATATCATGGACGGAAGGGTGCCCGTCACCAACAGCTTCGTCTTCTCGGGCAACGAGGCAGCCGAAATCCTTGCGTACGATGGCCGCCTCGCGAAGGATCCCGGTTTCAAGAGCAGGCTGCTTTTCTCCTTTAACCCCGGCATTATCGGGGTCACGGGCATCGAGGGCTACAAATTTGGCCCTGGCGCCGATCCCACCCTCCTCTATTACCTCGACGGCGTGCCCGTCTTTCTCGAGCTGGGCGCCGGCATGGCAGCGGGCGACGCTGTTGCCGGTAAGGTCAAGTTGGACAGCGCGGTGCGGCAGAACTACGTCGGGGCCGATCCGGCATCAGGAGCGCTTTCATTCTACGCCCCCTGGAACATCACCTCCGTCATCCGGACCTTGTTCAGCTGGCGATTCCCCCAAGAGGGCTGGATATCGACCGGCACCACGAATTACTGGATCGCGGCGGGCCGCTTCAAGGCCGGCCTCGGAGACGGCCACTTCGGCAACACCTTCCTCAACTCCCGGGCCGAGTGGTACGACCAGGTCCAGGGCGCCCTGGGCAACGAGAACCTCCGCTTCACCTCCCTCATCGGGACCTCGGCCACTCACCTCAACCAAACAGAGGCCCTGATCCAGTACAGGGGACGGACCGCCTACGATGCCGGCAACAACAGCATCGACCCCTGGGATCCTATCAATAACCACGACCTGACGCCCGAGATGGAGGCGGTCAAGATGTTTGCCTACAGCCAGCTCGAGGCTCGGTTCTGGGACAGGTTCCGCTTCGGCATCGGGCAGATGAACATGATAGGAGGCAAGTATCCCGGCCTGGCCGATATCCTGCCCACGGTTTTCTGGCACAACAACTACACGGCCGGCTACACCAACGTCATGCTTTCCTTGAGCGCTGCCCTCGTACCCTTCGACGGGCTCCAGCTCTTCGGCGAGTTCACGCTGGACGATTTCAGGGGCGCCGACGAGGACGCGACGACCAAGCCTGCGTCCTATGGCTGGCAGGCGGGTGGCAGCTATTCGTTCAAACCGGAGGACGGACTGATCGTCACGACGGGAGGGGAATACACTTCCACCAGCGAATGGATCTACTGCCGCTGGCAGCCCTACCTCACCATGTACCAGCGCCATATCATCGGCCCAAGCTGGGGCACGGACTGGCCTCTCGGCTTTGCCTACGGACCCGACGCCAACCATGTGGGAGTCTACGCTAAAGCCTCGCTGAAGACAGGGGCCAGCCTCGAACTGGACTACGAGTATCTACAGAAGGGCCCCATCTACATGGGCATGACGGACGCCAACGGCAATCCCATCTACTACGACTACGACACCCGGACGGACATCACCCGGAGCAGCTCCCTCGCGGCGATCGAAGCCCTGCCCGACCAGCTGAGCCACGGCGTCACCCTGAGGGCTGCCTGGCCCCTGTCCTGGGGCCTGGAAGTAAACGCGGCCCTCCAGTACTGGAACCATACGAACTACCGGAACGTCGCGGGGGATTCGCGGCAGTTCTTCCTCTACTCGGGCGGCCTGCGCTGGAAGTATTGAGAAGTATTGGCTAGAACGAAAGGGAGCAGCCTGCCGTCGCCTGGAGGTCTGAACTCCAGGCCGAATAGCTGTCTGAGGATTTCGTATAGGTCTGCCGGTTGATCCAGTCGACCTCGGCCCAGAGTCTGGCTTTAGCCCAGGATACGAGACGCGGGATTTCGTACTCGCCCGAGAGGCTCGCGGCCAGTGTCCCGGCGACCTTGTCGCCCGAGGGCGTGCTCCCTTCGTAGTCAGCGAAGCCCGAGTTGTCGCCGTTTTTATTGTGCGAGACGAAGAAATTCATCTCGCCGTGGAGCATGCCGAAGAGCCGCAGGGCCAGTTTCCCCATCCCCGGGATCCTGTAGGCCCCGTCCCACTGGAGCACGATGGCGTCTCCGCCGTATTCGTAGCCCGGGTAGTCGAGGCAGATGATGTAGCCCGGCCCTGTGGGGTTCCCGTTGGTGTAATATTTCCTCAGCATGATAAAATCGACCCCGTTCCTCCGGTAGAGAAGGGAATCGGTGAGGGCGAACTCCAGGGAACTCGTGAAGACGCCTCTGCCCCGGATACCTGCGTACTCGATGCCGCCCAGATAGCCCATGGCGTCGGCCTGGGCGGTGCCTTCGGTGGGCGCCCGTGCCTGGTCCATCGCCAATTGACCGTAGAGGTTGAAGCCTTTTGCGAAGTTCCAGTCCAGTTCGACGTGGGCAAGGGCGTTGAACATGCTCATGTTGTTCAGGTTGTGGTAGATGAAGGCGGGATTGAGATAACGGAAGTCGAAAACATCGTTCTGGTACATCACGTTTTCGGAAATCGCGAAGGTCAACCTTTTCAGGATCCTGAATTCAAGGCGATGCGCCATGAGTATCTTGAACTCAGTATCGGGCTGTTCGCCGTGCAGAGTATTCGCATCGAAGAAGACGTTGAGCCAGTCGTACTTGAAATTCTCCGAGAAGGCTGTGAGGCGGGTGAAATCCTGGTAGTCGACATGGTCGTCGACGATGAAGTTCCCCGAATGTCCGTTGCCCCAGTTGATCTTGTCCCGGGAGAGGGAGAGGTTCCAGTTGGCCCCGCCTATCGAGGCGACAGCCCTCTTGGGCCATTGGTAATCGAGGTCATTGGGCACATCGAGGATATTGGTGAGGAAGCTTTGGCTGTAGATCCAGGATGAGGCCGACATCATGGCCAACGTGTCCGTCGGCTTGATGACGGCCCCAATACCTTTTGGATACCGGCTGACTACCTCGTAGAGGTCGTCCGCTATGTTGAATCTGTTTCTTCCATACTGAAGGTCGCAGTAGAGGTAGGCGAAATCCTTGAGCGAGAAGTCGAGGGAGAGCCGGATCATGGGCTTCCGATCCTCGAAGCCGCGGATCCAGTCCGATTCCTGATTGAAGGATGTGTTTGTATGGGCGTAGGCTTCGAGGAAGAGATCAAGGTCCGCGCCGAAGCCGAAGCCGTCAGGGAAGGAAAATTTCAGTCCCGGCCGAATCGCCTCGGCTATCACGTCGTAGAGCGGGATTTCACCCCCGCCTAGGGAAGCCCTGTCGATCCGCCCGAGGATCTGGTTGGCCTCGGTCTTTGTCCAGGGGCGGGAGTCGGAGGGCGTCCCAGCGTATTTGATCCGATAAAGAGCATCCATATCCTCGTAGACCTTGGACGAGAGGGGGATCATCTCCTGTGAGACTGGCCTGAAAAGGCCTTGGGACCCGGCGGCGGCCGCGATGCCCAAGGCAATAATCACGAGGAGAAAACGTCGCATCCTGGTTCTCCCTACGGTCGCGGCATTGCCCAAGCCGTCCTTTGACCGTACAATCCTTCCATGCAAAAGCGCTATTTCACCTACCAGGAAATCCATAAAACGGCGAAAGCCATAGCCGAACGCGTGACCGCTTCGGGCTTCATCCCTGACGTCATCGTCGCCATAGGCTCGGGCGGCTTCATCCCTGCTCGTATCATCCGCACCTATCTCGGCAAACCCATCCTGGCCGTAGGGATCGCCTACTACGACGCCAACGACAAGCCCACCGAGTTTCCCCGCAAGGTGCAGTGGATCGAGGAGGCCGAGCGCAAGCTGTCAGGCAAGAAAATCCTCCTCGTCGACGAGGTGGACGACTCGCGCACCACGCTGGAGTACTGCATCCGGGAGCTGATGAACCATCATCCCGCCGAGATAGCCGCAGCCGTCCTCCACAACAAGGATAAGCCAAAACGCGGCGTTATTCCTCCCGAAGTCTCGCTCTATATCGCCGGCGAAGATCTTCCCGACCTGTGGGTCGTCTATCCCTGGGATGCCGAGGACATCGACGAGCACGACAGGAAAGCGAGGCAATGAAGGCTAGGCCATAAAGGCCTAGCCGTAAGGGCCGGCGCGCTGAGGCCGGTTCTCACGATCGGTCTAAAGACTGCCCGTGGGGATCTATCACAGAGAGTAGGTCACGCCCGCGGTCAGTTGTACATCCCAGATCGGGGTGTTCGTGCTGATATTGCCTGGGTTTGTGATGTGGATGTAGTCCACCTGGCCGAATAGCTCGAGGCGCTTCAGAATTTTATAGCCGCCCCTTGCTCCCAGAACGAGGGTGTAGCTCGCGCAGTCGCGCTCTTCTTCGTGGATGTCGGCGTTGTTTTCGGTAGAGTGGGTCGTCGTGGGCGTGGTCTCCGTGTCCTGGGCGCCTTCGTTCTGGTCGCCCGTGGTAGTCCATTGATCGTGAGTCCCATGGATCATGAAGAAGACATTGCCCTCCAGCGACCATCTGCCGAACTCCTTGTAGCCGAAGTTGCCGTTGAGGACGATGGCGTCGCAGCCATACTGGTAGCCGATAAATTCCTCGGTGTAGTTGATCCCGCCTTGATTGGAGAATTCCCGCAGGGCCACCACCCAGTTGATGCCGTATTGCGTAAATACCTGATTCCGATTACCGTTGTCCCGCAGATAGAGATAGGGGTCGGTCTTGGCCCATTCGACTGAGCCGAAGAGCATCCCTTTTCCAAAAGGCAGGGATCCCTTGGCTCCGGCCATGAAGCCGTAGGCATCGGGCAGCGCCTTGGGGTCGATGCCAGGCATGGCCTCGCCGGGGAGGGCGAATTCGTCGACCACGATCTGGCTATAGAGGTTCAGGTACCTTAAAGGTGTCCAGTCCGCTTCCAGCGATATGATCGAATTCGCGTTCCCCCTGATAAAATAGTTATGGAATATAGCGGTAGGGCTCAGGACCGACAGGTCCAGGGTATTGTCCGCCGATTGGTACATGATGGCCTCGGTCAGGGCGAATCCGACCTTGTTCCCGAATATCCTCCATTCAACGCGATGGCCTATGAACATATCGAGGCCGGAAACCGTTTTATCCTGACCCAGATCCTCCTGCGGTCTACTGTAGGCGCCCGACTCCTTGATCATGATCGGGTAGAAATTCCCGGGGTAGGGGAAGAAGGACGTGGCGAAGGTGTACTTGAAGTCCTTGCCATAGGCGGTCAGCCTCCCCATGTTGTGGTAGAGGAGGTGGTCACCGAGCACGAAATTGCCCGATTCGCCCGGCCCCCAGGAGTATTTTTCCCGCCCGACCTCGGCGCTCCATCCGTCGCCGCCTATTGAGCCGACGGCTCGATAGGGGAAATTGAAATTCAAATCGCTCATCACCGCGGGCGGCACCATAGGGATGTTCGTCGTCAGCGCGCTCGCCCCCCAGAGAGTCGAGGTCGCTCCTTCGGTCGAGTTCCATCCATTGTACATGGTATTCCCCGCGGACAGAGAGGAATAGCCGTAGAAGTGCAGGGAAGGCCAGGTTTCGAGGATGAGGTCAAAAATGGGGTTGCGCTCGTCGAAACCCCTGATCCATGAGCTCTCCTTGGTGAAGTCCGTCGTGTTCGTGTGGCAATAGCCTTCCATTGTCGTCTTGAGGCTGAATTTCACCGCTTTTTGATTCTCATCCAGCGCAGCAAGGGCAAAAGTATAGGTATCCGAAGCCCCGCCACCTAGTCTGGAGGGATCGATCCTGCTGAGCATCTTGATAAGTTCGTCGGCGCTCCATGGCCCCGTCGTGGAAGGCAGTGAAAGCCCCTGGCATAGAGAGAGATAGCTTATCGCTTTATAGACATCGGAATTCACCGGGTAGATCTTCTGGAGATTGGGTGCATCCTCGGCGGAGCAGAGAGGAATGGCCAGAAAGCAGAGCGCAAGCAGAAAGTTAATTGTCTTTTTCACGTTGCTTCCTTTCGCATAAAAAACCTTGATGGAGTGCATCAGCATATCCTCGTATCCACGACAGAAGGGAATCCGGGACTACCCGGTTTTCAGGCGGCCTCAACCTCCGCTGATAAGGTGGTAGATTTCCAGTTCGTCGCCCTCACGGACCACGGCCTCGTTTCGCTTCTCCCTCTCCACTACCTTTCCGTTTATACGCGTTATGATATGTGGAAAGGTATATCTCCGCCTGCGCATGATCTCCGACACGCTGAGTTCGGCCTCGGGGAATTCCTCCTCTTCGAAATTGACCACCACTTTCATGTCACGATCCTATCAGTCCCGGCCGGATTGAGACAAGTCCGGACTTCAGCGCATAAATATACTAAAACAATGTATCTTTATCGTTTCACAAATTGTCCGATCATTGACAGGGATTTAGCTTTGTCATATTCTTCGATCAATAATATCCTTCGATCGCCAAGATCAACCATAAGGAGTTTGAAATGAAGAAATCCTGGTCCACGGCCATGGCCTTCCTCCTCCTCGCCGCCGTCGTTCTCGTCGGCTCGGCGGGCCTCTATTCCTGCGCCAAGAAAACCACCAAGATCGTCGTCGCCTCCGATGCCACCTGGCCTCCCATGGAGTTCGTCGATGAGCAGAAGAACGTCGTCGGCTTCGACATCGACCTGGTCAAGGCCGTAGCCGAGGCGGGCAAGTTCGAGGTCGAGATCAAGAACACAGCCTGGGACGGCATCTTCGCCGGTTTGGCCGCCGGCAACTACCAGGTCATCGCCTCGAGCGTCACCATCACCGAGGAGCGCAAGGCGACCATGGACTTCTCCGAGCCTTACGTCAATGCCGGCCAGGTCCTCGTCGTCCGCAAGGAAACCGCGAACGTCATCACGCTCGCTGACCTCGTTGGCAAGAAAGTGGGTGGACAGATCGGAACCACCGGCGTCATGGAGATCGGCAAGGTCGCGGGCGTAGAACTCAAGACCTACGACGAAATCGGCCTCGCCTACCAGGACCTCGCCAACGGCAACATCGAGGGCGTCGTCGCCGATTCCCCCATCGCCGCCAACTTCGCTCTCCAGAATCCTACCTACAAGGACAAGCTCATGATCGTGGGCAAGCCCTTCACGGACGAGTGGCTTGGCTTCGCTTTCAAAAAGGGCGACGCGAAGACCCTCAAGCTCTTCAACGACGCCCTGGCCAAGGTAAAGTCCTCTGGCAAGCTCTCCGAGCTCGAGGCTAAGTGGCTTAAGTAGGATGACGAAAGGATCCCCATTGACCGGCCGCGACGATAAAGGGCGCGACCGGACGACGATCAATGTCACCGACGGCAGCCTCATCCCCTCCAAGGATGAGGGCGGCCTGCTTTCGGCCTGGAACATATCCTTTTTCGGGGCTATCTCCCTTCTGGTCATCCTTCCCCTCTTCAGCCCCGATCCCTATCTGCGGATTCTCTCCTTCGTGCCGGACGGCCTCGTCGCCACCTTTTCCGTCACGTTGATCTCAATATTCTTCGCCCTCATCATCGGGCTCTTCGCCGGCCTTGGACGGATCTCCCCCAACAAGGCGATCAACCGCCTGGCCACGGTCTACGTCGAGATCATTCGAGGCATTCCCCTCCTCGTGCAGCTTTTTTACATCTATTACGCCCTCGGCCCCCTCCTGAGGCTGCAGGGACCGCCCGCGGCCATCCTCGCCATGTCGATCTGCTACGGCGCTTACATGGCCGAGATTTTCCGCGCGGGCATCCAGGCCGTACCCAAGGGCCAGATGGAGGCGGCGCTCGCCCTTGGCATGTCCAGGTCGATGGCCATGCGGCGCATCATCATCCCCCAGACGGTCAAGATCATACTCCCGCCCATCGGGAACGAGTTTATCGCCCTTTTAAAGGATTCATCCCTCGTCTCCATCCTCGCCGTATCCGACCTCTTAAGGCGGGGCAGGGAGTACGCCTCCACTACCTTCAGGTACTTCGAAAGCTATACGGTCATCGCCCTGATCTATCTCGTGATGACCCTCTTCTTCTCGCGCCTCGTCGCGATGATGGAAGAAAAGTTGAGGCATCGTGGCACCGCTGATTGAAATAAAGAGCGCCGTTAAAAGCTTTGGCCAGGTTCAGGCCCTGCGGGGCATCGATCTTTCCGTCGCCAAGGGCGAGGTCGTCCTCATCATCGGTCCCTCGGGCTCGGGCAAGAGCACCCTCCTGCGCTCCGTCAACCGCCTCGAAGGCCTCGATTCAGGCTCCATCAGCATCGACGGCGAGAGCGTCACGGACGAGAAAGCCGATATCCGTCACATCCGCGAGGAAGTGGGCATGGTCTTCCAGAGCTTCAACCTCTTCCCCCACCTTTCCGTCATCGATAACATCGCCCTGGCCCCCGTCGTCGTCCGCAAGGAAGACAAGGAGAAGGCTAAGGTCGACGCGCGCCGGCTCCTGGCCAAAGTTGGCCTCTCCGACAAGGAGAAGGCCTGGCCCGAACAGCTCTCCGGCGGCCAGCAGCAGCGCGTGGCCATAGCGCGCGCCCTCGCCATGAACCCCAAGGTCATGCTCTTCGACGAGCCTACGAGCGCCCTCGACCCCGAAATGATCAAGGAAGTCCTCGACGTCATGACCGACCTCGCTAAGGAAGGTATGACCATGCTCGTCGTCTCCCACGAGATGGGCTTCGCACGGGCTGCGGCGCACCGTATAATCTTCATGGACTCAGGACAGATCGTCGAGGAAGCCCCGCCCGAGACCTTCTTCACCTCGCCCCGCGAGGAGAGGACGCGAAGGTTCCTGGAGCACATCCTCTAGATTCGCGACCCTGCGCGTCGCGCCGCGACGCCAAGATCGGCAAAGCCGCCTGCGCGCGTAGAAGCCGCCTAACGTCCCCGATTTCCCGCCGCCATCCAAGGAGGGCCGAGCGATGAAGGGTTGCATGGGTAAGGTGCTCGCCGTGGATCTCTCCACGGGTACGATCAAGGTCGAGACCATCGGTGATTCGGTCTACGAGCTCGTCCTCTCCGGCGTCGGTCTCGGCGCCTGGTACCTCTGCAGGAACATTCCCTCAGGCGCCGATCCCCTCGGCCCGGACAATATTCTCGGTTTCACGACAGGCATTCTCACAGGCACCGGGGCCGTCATGGCAGGCCGCTGGATGACGGTCTGCAAGTCCCCCCTCACGGGCGGCTGGGGCGACTCCAACTGCGGGGGCAGCCTCGCTATAGCCATCAAGCAGTGCGGCTACGACGCCATCTTCATCAAGGGCATGGCTGCCGAACCTGTCTACCTCCAGGTCGACAACAAGGGCGCCACGATCCTCCCCGCCGGCGAGTACTGGGGTCTCGACGCCATCGAATCCGAAAAGCGACTCATTCGCCGTCATCGGCCCGGCCGGCGAAAAGCTTTCGCTGATATCGGGAATCTCGAACGACCTCGGCCGTTACGCGGCGCGCTCTGGTGTCGGCGCCGTCATGGGTTCCAAGAAACTAAAAGCCCTCGTCCTCAGCGGTTCCAGGCCCATCGCCTGCGGCCGGCCCGACGAAGTCAGGAGCTTGAGCCGAGCGTATTCGCGCAAGGTAAAATCGGCCAACTTTCCGAAGATCGTGCCGGGCGCCGCCCTGCCCCTCATGGGCAAGGCCATGGCGGCGATGCGGAGTTCGGGCCCCATGCCGGGTCTCCTCACCACCATGCTCCTTCGACGCTGGGGCACGGTGATGAACAACACCCTCGCCGTCGGCAACGGCGACGCTCCCTTGAAGAACTGGGGCGGCTCCCGAGCCGACTACAATCATCCCTACTACTCCAAGCTCAACCCCGGCAAGGTTATCAAGCGCGAGGAGCGAAAATACCACTGCTACTCCTGCGTCATCGGCTGCGGCGGTATCTGCGACATATCCGACCTTAAAGGCGGGGCATCCGGAAAAGATGGGACCTGGGACAAGAGCCACAAGCCCGAGTACGAGACGGTCATGGTCTTCGGCGGCCTCCTCATGAACAAGAACCTGGACTCCATCTTCTATATAAATGAGCTTTTAAACCGGGCGGGCATGGACTCCATCTCGGCGGGCGGCATCGTCGCCTTCGCTATAGAATGCTTCGAGGCGGGCATCCTGACGGTAAAGGACACCGACGGGATCCAGCTCTCCTGGGGCGACGCCAAAGCCATCATCGCCCTCCTTGAAAAGATGATAGCCCGGGAAGGCATCGGCGACCTTCTTGCCGACGGGGTGGCCGCCGCGGCCAAGAAGCTGGGAAAGGGTTCCGAGCGTTTCGCTGTCCACGCGGGAGGCCAGGAACTGCCCATGCATGACCCCAAGGTCGACCCCATGCTCGGCGTCACCTACTCGGCCGATCCCACGCCGGGAAGGCACACGACATCGGGCGACCTCTACTACTCCACCTCCTCGCTGTGGAAGTACGTCAGCTGGGCGCCGCCCCTCAAGTTCCGTCCCAAGACCGAGGCGCGCGAACCCACGGCACTACCGGCTCTTCGATTTCATCGACGCCGCGGCGGACTGGAATAAAAGCCCCGACGAACTCATGGAGATAGGGAAACGTGTTCAGACGCTGCGCCAGCAGTTCAACGCCATCCAGGGTGTCGATCCCCGGACCTTCAGGATGCATGACAGGGCGTCCGGCGCCTTCCCCTTGAGGAGCGGACCCAGCAGGGGCGTCTCGCTCAAGACCGACGCGATGATTCCGCAGTATTGGGGAGCTTGGGGCTGGGATGAGACCACGGGGCTTCCCAAGGCCGAAACCCTCCACGCCCTCCGAATTGACGAGCTCCTCGCCGGGGAGGCTGAAAATGGCCGATAAGCGACCCCAGTTCGACTACCGACACTGCATGGTCTGCCGAATTTGCCTCTACGCCTGTCCCTTCGGCTGCCTTGACGACACGAAGACCGGCATCGACAGCCACGGCAAGGCCTATCCGGCTCTCGCCCAGCCCGAGCGCTGCACGGGCTGTTCCCTCTGCGCCCGTTCCTGCCCCCTCGACGCCATCGCGATGAAAGCGGTCTGAGCCTGGCCTGACTTTGTTGGCTCGGTCCGGGACCGGCCGCAAGGGGCTTTCGCGTGAATCGACCCGCCATTTCCCTCGCTTGTTCCCGTGGCGGTCGATGTATATCATTGTCGCCATGCTCAGGAAATTAACCGAAGCCGAATGCCGGGATGCCATAGCCGGAGGTGAGTTCCCGGATACAATCCGCGACTCCGCGCCGTATATTGCCGTCGTTCTCACGCAAAGCTGGTGCCCCCAGTGGACCTGGATGCGTTCCTGCCTCGACGAGATCAGCTTGGAGCCCGGCGTCGACATCTACTGGCTCGAATACGACAGGGAGCCATTTTTCGATGCCTTCATCGATTTCAAGGAGAATGTCCTGGGCGACAGCCTCATCCCCTACGTCAGGTATTACCGTCAGGGGGTCCTCGCCCATACGAGCAACTACATCGACAGGAGAGGATTTCTCCGCCTTCTGGAAGGCTGAACCTCCCCGCCGGAACGCGCCTTCCGGCGAATTCCCGCCGCGTCCAGTTTTCACTTGCGCCCGTTAGGCGCCGCGTATATCATTAAAATACGATTCACAGCCCGTCGATGCGGACTCCTGGCATGCGGTTTTTTCATCGCCTGCCGCCTTTGGAGGAAAAGTGAAGCATGTGGTCAAATGGGTCTTTTTCAATATCGCCGGCCGTGCACTCAACATCATACCCCAGAAAACTCCCACCCTGTTGACAGGCGCCGGAAGCATCAAGTTCGTCCCGTCGGAACTCGGTACCCTTCACGCTAAAAAGCCCCTCGTAATCACGGATGCGGCCTTGGTTGCCGCAGGCGTCGCCGGGAAGCTGGAGGAAGTCCTTTCCGCGGCCGGCATTCCCTTTGCCCGCTTCGACGCTGTCCTGCCCGATCCCAGCTTTGAGATCTGCGAGGCAGGCCTGAGGCTCCTCAGGGCCGAGGGCTGCGATGCGGTGATCGCGCTGGGCGGCGGCTCGGTCATGGATGCCGGCAAGATCATCCGCATGGGCGCAACCCACGACAAGCCCCTCGAGAAATTCGCCGGCCTCTTAAAATGCAGGAATGGCGGCCTGCCCTTCATCTGCCTGCCCACGACGGCCGGAACCGGAAGCGAAGCCACGGCCGCGGCCGTCATAACCGACACCAAGCGGCACAGGAAGATCACCGTCCTCGACCCCAAGATTCCCCCCGACACGGCCATCCTCGACCCCCTCCTGACCCTCGGCCTTCCCGCGCACATGACGGCAGCCACCGGCGCCGACGCCCTCACCCACGCCATCGAAGCCTTCA
>JAPLSO010000029.1 GCA_026398595.1 Spirochaetota bacterium
GCCGCATCGGCGGGAGAGCCGTGGAGGCGCCAGGTGCCGGCCAGATCGACGAAGAGGTGACCCCTCCCCGCCCTCTCCACCATGGGGGTGTAGGAGAGGCCCAGCTTCCAGAGGGCCTCGTCAGCCAGGCGATAGAGCTCGGGACGCGGCGTCACCACCTTGAGTCCGGGCAGGCTCCGCAGGGCGGCGGAGAGGAGCATGCCCCGGTCGAGGCCCTCGCGGTGGGCCGAGGGCGAGAGGTCCAGGACGAAGGCCCGAGAAGCCTCGGGCCGAGCGACGACGAAGGGCCGGGAACGGAGGCCCCTGTCCCTCGCCGCCTCGATCGCGGCCATGAGGCCCACCGCGTTGACGTGGAGGATGGTGCCCGTCATCGGGGCGCCCCCGGCCCGGGCCGGTCGGCCGCGGAGGCCCCACGCCTTTCCGTCCAGAGCCGCGAGAGGGCCGCGGCCGAAGACTCGGCCGAAGCTTCAGCCGACGCCGCGTCCGCCCCGGAGGGGAACCCCGCGTCGAAGATGACCCTGACCCGTTCGGCCAGGGCGCAGGCCCCCTCGAGGCGGGGGATCCAGGCGGCCGGGGCCCGCCGCGCCGTGCACCGCATGTAGACCAGGGAGGAGGTGGCTATGTCCACGCTGGGGGGCCCGGGCTCGCCGGGGAGCAGGTCGAGGAGGCAGAGGGCCACGTCCCGCCGCTTGAGGCCCTCGATGACCCGGGACGAGTACCATTCTCCGTTGAGGAAGGCCGCGGCGAGGGGGAAGCCCTCGAGGTCCTTGAGCACCCGGTCGAGGTGACGGCGCTCCGCAGCCCGATAGGAAAAGGAAGGCGGGAACTCGATGAGAAGGGCGGAGAGCCTGCCCGAGGGACGGAGGGCCTCGACCTCGGCCCGGCATTCGGAAAGGGCGCGGGCGTAGTCCACAGCCGCGGCCCCGGGGTCGGCGAAAACGCCGCCGAGGCGCAGGCTCAACTCGCCTTCCCAGGCCGACTTCATTCGCTTCCACGTCCCCAGGGGAAATTCTGCCGTGGAAAGGCCGGCGCTCCTGGGCGGCGCCGCCCCCACCTCGGGAACGGCTATCCCGAAGCGCAGGTCGACCGTGGTCGCGAAAGAATTCCCGTCCATACTCGAAGTATAGCTATACATCTGTATAGTATCAAGGGCAAAAAAGAACCTCCGGGAAATCCCGGAGGTCGCGGGGGCACCGGGGCCGCCCATCCCGAAAAACTACCGCGCTACGGCGCGACGCTACGGCGCGACGCTACTGCGGCGCGAAGCCGAGGCGCGGAGCGCCGAGGCTATTCGAGCACGGCGCCCTTCATGCCCGAGGTGACCGCCCTGCGATAGCGGTTCAGGAAGGCGCTTTCGACGGGCTGGACGTAGGGCTTCCACTCGGCCCTGCGGCGCGCCAGCTCGGCCTCACCCACCAGAAGATCGAGCTTCTTGCCGGGAATATCCACGCCGATGAGGTCGCCTTCGCGCACCAGGGCTATAGGGCCGCCGGCCGCCGCCTCGGGCGAGACGTGACCGATCGAGGCGCCCCGCGATGCTCCCGAGAACCTTCCGTCGGTGACAAGGGCCACGGTCTTGTCCATGCCCATGCCCGCCAGGGCCGAGGTGGGACTGAGCATCTCGCGCATGCCCGGGCCGCCCTTGGGCCCCTCGTAGCGGATCACCACTACGTCGCCGTCGATGATCTTCCGGGCCTTGATGGCCGCGAAGGCCTTCTCCTCGCTGTCGAAGACCCTCGCCGGCCCCGTATGCACGAGCATCTCGGGCGCCACGGCGGCCTGCTTGACGACGGAGCCGTCGGGGGCGAGCGAGCCGTGGAGGATCGCGAGCCCGCCCTTCGCGTGGTAAGGCCTGTCCAGGGGTCGGATGACCTCGTCGTCCTTGACGCGCGCGCCTGAGATGTTTTCTCCCTGAGTCTTTCCGGTAACGGTGAGGCAATCCCCATGGATCAACCCGCCGGCGGCGAGCCTCGCCATCACGGCCTGGACGCCGCCCGCCCCGTAGAGATCCTGGATATGGTAGGATCCGCCGGGCGACATGCTGCAGATGTGCGGCACCTTGTCGCCGATCCTGTTGAACGATTCGATGTCGAAATCCACCCCGGCCGCCCAGGCTATTGCCGGCAGGTGGAGAGCCGTGTTCGTCGAACCACCCAGGGCGAGGTCGACGGCCACGGCGTTCTCAAAAGCCTCGCGCGTGAGGATGTCCCTCGGTTTTATGCCTTTTTCGACAAGGTTCATGATGGCCCTACCCGCTTCCTTCGCCAGGCGGTCACGCGCGGAGTAGACGGCCGGTATCGTGCCGTTCCCGGGCAGACCGAGACCCAGGGCCTCCAAAAGGCAGTTCATCGTGTTGGCGGTGAACATGCCCGAGCAGGAACCGCAACCCGGACAGGCCGCGTTCTCGACATCGAGGAGATCGGCGTCGCTCGCCGTACCCGCTATGCGCTTGCCCACGGTCTCGAACACGGTGTTGAGATCGACGGCCTTGCCATTGAGCGTTCCCGTGAGCATCGGCCCGCCCGATATGACGATGGAGGGGATATTGAGCCTCGCGGCCGCCATCGCCATGCCGGGGATGATCTTGTCGCAATTCGTCACGAGGACGAGGGCGTCGAAGGCGTGCCCCTGGGCCATCACCTCGATCGAATCCATGATGAGCTCGCGCGACGGCAGCGAGAACTTCATGCCCATGTGGTTCATGGCGATACCGTCGCAGACGCCGATGGTCGGGAATTCGACGGGTAGCCCTCCGGCTGCGTAGACGCCCGCCTTCACGGCCTCCGTAATCCTTCGGAGATGGACGTGGCCAGGGATGATCTGGTTGTACGAGTTGACGACGCCCACCCAGGGCCGCGCTATCTCCCAGTCCGTATAGCCCGCCGCCTTGAGGAGGGCCCTGTGGGGCGCCCGTTCGGGTCCGAGTTTCGCCTTGTCGCTTCGCATGGTTCAATACCTCCTTAATGGTCGAACGCGTGGCGCCGGTCGCCTTCCGGCGCCGCGCGCCGCTCCAGCCCCACGTTCCGTTTTCAATACCCAGGAATGAGCATCACCAGTTGCGGCACGAAGGTGATAAGCAGAAACACGACAATCAGAATGAACACCATGGGGAGGATCGGCTTCGTGATCCTGCCCATGGGCAGGCCGGTGATCGCGCTCGCCACGTAGATGTCGATCGCCACGGGGGGCGTCGCCATGCCTATTGCGAGGCCGACGGTCAGCACAACGCCGAAGTGTACGAGGTTGCCGCCGACGCCCACGATGGCGGGCAGGAAGATCGGTGTCAGGATGATGAGTGCGGAGGCCGTTTCCATGAACATGCCCGAGATCAGGATGATGACGTCGATCATCAGGTAAACCAGCAAGGAATTGTTGTGGGTCACGCTGAGCATGGCTCCCGCGATAGCCTGGGGAATCTGGTAGAAGGCGAGTCCCCAGCCGAACACCTTCGATGTGGCGATGATGAACATGACAAGAGCCGACGTTATGCCCGATCCGACTACGAGCTTGTAGAAATGCTTGAAGTCGAGGGCTTTGTACACAAAGATCGCCACGAGCAGCGTGTAGACGACAGCGATCGCCGCCGCTTCAGAGGGCGTGAAAACGCCCGAGAAAATGCCCCCGAGAATGATGCCCGGGCACATGAGACCCCAGAGCGCGGTAATGAACTTGTGCCAGATTTCCTTGGCCGAATACTTCTTGCCGGCTGGATAATTCCTCTTCTTGGCGATATAGAAAGCCCAGATGATAAGCCCGAGGCCCATGAGGATACCGGGGATGAATCCACCCAGGAAGAGTTTCGCCACCGATTCGCCGGCGATGACAGCGTAGAGCACCATAGGCACCGACGGAGGTATTACGACGCCGATCGTTCCCGCCGACGCGATGAGGGCGGCGGAGAAATCCACGTCATATTTCCGCTCCTCAAGTTCAGGAAGGAGAGAGGCGCCCACCGCAGCCGTCGTGGCGGCTCCGGAGCCGGAAATGGCAGCTATAAACATGGAGGCGAGAACCGACACGATGGAGAGACCACCGCGTATCCGTCCGAGGCACGATTCCGCGAAGGCGACAATGCGTTCCGAAATACCGCCACGAGCGAGGACGTCGCCGGCGAGGATAAAGAAGGGTACAGCCACAAGGGAAAAGGAATTGTTCCCTTCGAACAGCGTCTGCGGCACCATCTGGAGGGGAATACCCGCCTGGATGAACACGACAAGGGCGGCAAGACCGATGGAAAGGCCGATAGGCACACCGATCAGAAGAAAAAGGAAGAATGTGCCGAATATCAGGTAGCCCATATCAGCTCCTTTCCCAGGTCGTCACGATGGCATCGGCGAAATGAAGCAATATCACGGCTCCCATGATAGGGTACATGAGATAGATCCATCGCATCGAGATCATCATGGCCGGCGAACGCTGCCCGGCTTCCGAGCCCATGAGTGTGGCGCCGTAATAGGCCACGGTCGCGAAAAAAACCATCCCCAGAAGCCCTATCACCGTCTGCATCACTTTCTTGGCGACAGGCGGAAGCTTGTCGAGAAAGAACGTGACCGCTATGTGACTGCCCTTCTTAAAGGCGACCGCCGCCCCAAGGAGACTGGCGAGAACCAGGAGGAAACAGGCCAGTTCCTCCGACCAGGAGAGTGCATTGAAGAAGAATCTGAAAATGACCTGAAGAACCGTCACGGTCACCATGGCGACGAGCGTCACGAAGAGCGCCGCCTCGTTGACCGCGTTTACCCGGTCGCTCAGTGAATGGAGGAAGCTTGGTTTCGCCTTCCCCGCTTCATTAGAGGACATTGTCATCTCCTGTCATTTCGTCGCCAGTATGGCGTCGATGAACTTCTGGCCGAACTGCGCGGCGTACTGTTCGTAGACGGGCTTTACCGCCAACAGGAAGGGTTTGAGATCCGGTGTCGCGATCTGCATGCCCTTAGCTCCGAGTTCTTTCAGCCAAGTGGCTTCGTTTGCGTTGTTGAAGTCGCGCTCGTACTGAGCCGCTTCCTTCGCCGCCTTGAGGACGGCTTCCTGCTGGGCCGGATTTAGTTTCTTCCAGGTCATCATACTCATGATGAGCGGCGCCGGCGCGTAGGCGTGGCGCGTTATCGTCATGTACTTCTGGCAGTCGTAGAGTTTGAAGGAGACGATGACGTTAAGTGGGTTTTCCTGCCCGTCGATCGTGTGCTGCTGGAGTGCGGTCAGCGCCTCGGTCCAGGCCATCGGCACGGCGTTGGCACCCAGAGCCTTGAACGAATCCACATAGATCGGGTTCTGCATCAACCTGATCTTGAGGCCTTTCATGTCCTCCGGCGTATTGACAGCATGTTTGTTGTTGGTCAAATTCCTGAAGCCGCGCTCGGCCCAGGCGAGCCCTTTCCAGCCCTGTTTTTCCGCCTCGACGAAGAGTTCATCGCCAATCGGTCCATCAAGAACGGCATAGGCGTGGGCGGGGTCCCTGAAGAGGAACGGCAGGTCGATTGCGCCGAATTTCGGGATAAAATTGACGAATGGGCCATTCGTGATAATAGCGGCATCGACGATGCCCATCTTCATCCGCTCGAGAAGCGTCCTCTCGTCGCCCAGGACAGCATTGGGGAAAATCGTCACTTTCACTTCGCCGTTCGTGTACTTTTCGGTCAATTCCTTGAATTTGGTCGCCGCCAAATGGAAAGAATCTTGTTCGTTGACCACGTGGGCCAGCTTGATGTCAAGCGCAAAGATCGGAACGGTAAAAGCCGCAATGAGAACAAGGACCAACAGCGCGCGTTTCATGTTTTCCTCCTCGATAAACGCTTTTGGTACTACCTTGGTAGTACCACATTGATTAAAATGCTAGACCAGGTGTATAGTAATGTCAAGGTATTTTTAGATGGAAAAGAAACGAGAAGAGCTTTTACGGAAGCTTCAGGGCATGATTGTGGACCAACATGCTTTCCCGGATGGGAAGTTGCCTCCCGAACGCGTCCTCGCGGAGAAACTCCACGTTAGTCGCAATCTTCTGCGCGAAGTGATGATCAACCTCGAGGTGCTCGGCAGCATCGATATACGAGAGCGTCAGGGCGCTTTCATCACGATCCCGAATTCCGAAGATTTCGCCGCCAGCCTCAAGTTCGCATCGCTCTATCCCGACGAAATGCTCATCAATCTCATGGAAATGCGACTTATCATTGAACCGCCGATAGCGGGAATCGCGGCACTCAGGCGGACCGACAAAGAGTTGGCGGACATGAAGAACTGCATTGCCAAGCTCATCGAGGTCCATGACAGCCCGAACCGCGGCGCGTCCTCGGGCGCCCAGTGGGATTCGACACTCCATATGCTCATCGTCCAAGCGGCGCGCAATCCCCTCCTCACCCGACTCTACGAAGGTTTGTCCGCCACCATGGGTAAGTACATCGTCGTCAGCCGCGTAAAGCTGCTCGCCCTCGCCGATTGGCCGCAGAAAATCATCGAAGAGCACCGCGCGCTTGTCGACGCCATCGAGGCTGGGGACGAATGGGCCGCCAGCGAAGCACAGAAAAAGCATCTGGGAAGCGCGCTCGAAATGTTAAGGGAACTTTCCAAATGAACGTAGATATGATAGCAGCATCAATCGAGGCATTCACCGAATTCGACTTTTCGCGCTCGGGCGGACCGGGGGGCCAGAACGTCAACAAAGTCAACACCAAGGTCACCGCGCGTATCCCCGTGTCGGCCATAGGCGGCCTGAGCGAGGCCGAACGCCGCCTCGTCATGTCCCGGCTGGAAAGCCGGATCAACGCCGAAGGCTTCCTTTCGGTGCAGTCGAGCGAGGAGAGAAGCCAGGGGACGAATCGGGAAAGGGCGGTGGACAGGCTGATCGCCCTCGTCGCCGCCGCGGCTAAGCGCAACCCCAGGCGCATTCCCACAAAGCCGGGGAGGGCCGCCCGTGAGCGGCGTCTAGCCTCCAAAAAGATGGACGGCGTCAGGAAGGCCGGGCGCAGGGGCCCGGACGTCGCAGATTGATCTTTCCCGAGCGGCCTCAGAAGGCCGCGAGAATCTGCTCGGCGTGACCTTCGGGCGACACCTTGGGATAAACCTTGATGACCTTGCCCTCCTCGTCGATCAGGAAGGTCGAACGGATGACGCCCATCACTTTCTTGCCGTACATGGTTTTCTCGCCGAAGGCGCCGTAGGAGGTCAAGACCTTCCGTTCGGGGTCCGAGAGGAGGACGAAGGGAAGAGAGTATTTCCCCCTGA
>JAPLSO010000028.1 GCA_026398595.1 Spirochaetota bacterium
CCATGTCATCCAGTCTCTTATCTGTCCGGTTTTGAAGTCTTTAATGGCAAGCCTTTTGAAGCCAGGAAATGGGCGAAGATGACGCTCCACATCGTCATGGTTCATCTTGATGTAGTACGCGGAGAGGGGGCGCTTCAATACAAGCGCACGTTCGCGGACATAATGGCTTTCAGGTGTCCAGAAGTTTTCAACATAATTAACGAAAAGTCGTTCGGGAATCGGCGGGGCGAAGCGAATCTCGGGGAGCATGGCGCGGGCGGCGGACATAGCCTCATCGCGGTGTTCACGTTTCCCCTCGACAAGTACGCCAGTAGAGCGAGTCATGGCATAATGTCGGGTAGTCTCATCCCAAAAGCGGACGAACCAAACAGAGGGACCATCTTTGTTTGAATGTTTGTAAATACCAAAAGAAACATGCTTTTTGGGGCGCATATCCTATCCTTCTCCGGGAAAGTGCGACTTTTCAGTGCGACTTCCGGAAATTCGTGTGATATGCCGCCCGGTTTCGGGTTGGCTAACTCATTATTACTTCAATAATTTGCGGCGAAGAAGACTTGAACTTCCATGCCTCTCGGCACTAGCACCTCAAGCTAGCGTGTCTACCAATTCCACCATCGCCGCACATGACAGCCACTTATATCGCAAAGGTTCGATTCTTGTCAATACTTTTCAGTCGCCCGGAGGCCATCGGCTCCCTTGGACAGGGGTCGATCTTGTCCGGGATTCATGCTCCGCGGCCATTTGGCATACGGTCCAGCAGGCTGAGCAGAGCGTTCAGGATGCTCAGGGGATGGGGGGGACAGCCGGGAATGAAGAGAGCCACGGGCAACGTAGAGCCGGCGCCGTCGCGCACCTCCGGCATACCGCGATAGATGCCGCCCGAAATGGCGCAGGCGCCGACGGCGATGACGAATTTGGGTTCGGGCATCGCGTCCCATGTTTTCTTCAAGGCGAGTTCCATGTTCCCGCTGACGGGTCCGGTCACGACGAGAGCGTCCGAATGGCGGGGAGATGCCGTAATGCTGATTCCAAAACGGCTCAGATCGAAGCCGATGGTTTCGAGCACGTTGACGTCGGCTTCACAGGCCCCGCAGCCCCCGGCGCTGACCACCCTTATCTTCATAGCATGGCCGAAGCAGCGCAGCATTTCTTCCCTGAGACGCTCGATGCGCATCGAGGTGTCTCCGCCCAGCACGAGCCCTTTCCTGTCGGTCGCTCCCATCCTGAAATTCCCGGAGAATGCAATCGCCCCCTGTCCACATGCATTTTCGCATGCTCCGCAGAAGATGCATCTCCCTAAATCCAGGGTGAATCCAAGCGGCGCTAGACTTGTGGAGATCGCTTCCGTGGGACAGACTTCCTCGCAGGCACCACAGGCCGTGCAGGCGCCGCTATCGAGTGCGGGAAGTCCGGTATAGCGGGACGAAAGCTTCGGATTTTCCTTCGGGAATCGGTTCGTCCTGTATCCTTGGCGCAGACGCGCCTTCACGGTTCTCATCATGGCAGGTCACTCATAGGTCGAAGCCGCAGTAGGAGAGATTGAAGCTTTTATTGCAGAGCGGGAAATCCGAAATCTGCTGCCCCCTGAGGGCAAGCGCTAGCGCGAACCAGTTGTGGAACGAAGGATCGACTATCTTGTAGCGGATGAACCTGCCGTCCGGACCGGTCACCGCGCAGTGACAGACCTCCCCGCGCCAGCCTTCGACGAGTGATACCGCCAGCATGTCCGCAGGCAGCGGGGCTTGGGGCTCGACTGCGATATAGCCCGAAGGCAGGGAAGCGAGCGTGTCCAGGATGAATCGTGCGGATCGCCTGTATTCCAGGGTCCTGACTATCGCCCTCGCGTAGACATCTCCCGTGGAAAACATGGAGACGGGGATGGTCGAGAAGCGATACATCCCCGTGGGATGATCGGTTCTCGCGTCCATTTCCAGACCGCAGGCGCGCGCCGCGGGCCCGACAAGGCCCAGGTTGACGGCATCCCGGAGAGAAATGGACCCTGTATGCTCGAATCTGGCCAGGACGGAAGGTGTTCCCCAGAGCAGGTCCACGGCTTCGTCGGTCTGTGCCAGGAAGTCCCCCAGCTTGTCCGCGAGAGAGCGCGCCTGCTCGTCGTCGATATCGAAGGCGACTCCTCCGGGGAGGATGAAATTGCGTCCGAAACGATTCCCGCACAGTTCGGCCGTCAGATTGAGGAAATCCCCGCGCAGGCGCCCGCAGAAGGATTTTGTAGGGAGGTATCCCACATCGCCCGCGAGCGCGCCTATGTCGCCCACATGGTTCGCTATCCGTTCGAGCTCGAGGGCTATCGCGCGAAGCGCCTCGGCCCTTGCCGGAACCGGGCCGGCCGTCATCGATTCGAAGATTCGCGCATAGGCCAGGCTGTGACCTATGGAAGTGTCGCCGGCGACCGTCGCCATGAAATGGATTGTGTGCTTGTCGGGACCACCTTCGAGCGCTTTTTCGATGCCGCGATGCTGATAGCCCAGGGCGATTTCGAGATGTTCTACGTTTTCGCCGTAACACTGGAAACGGAAATGCCCCGGCTCGATGACCCCGGCGTGCACCGGACCCACCGCCACTTCGTGCGATTCTCCTCCTTCAAGCCGGTAGAATTCGACGGCGAAGGGATTGCGCAGCGGCTTGAGCCAGGGATGCCCTTCCGGGCGCAGACCGTCGGTCTCGTACAACTCGCGTTCGAAGAAATGGGCCTGGAGAAGGTCGGGAGTGAGCGATAGGTATGTCGAACCCACAGGCGCCGACAGGGCGCCTATCGTCCCAGCCTTGTCGTCGGCGAGGATCGCAACCAGACGATCCTTTTCGCCGTGCAGCGCAAACAGAGAGACGATCCTCGCCCCTTTGCCGCTGCCGCAGAGATCGAGCAGTTCGGCCCTGAAATCATCATAGGACTGTACCGGGATATCGGCGACGGAGCAGCGGTTTCCGCTTTCAAGCAGCTTCATCTGACGCTCCAGAGCGCTTCGCCCGCCTTATTCATGAAGTCGAGAAGGAAGTCCGGCATCCAAAGGCCGAGAATGAGAAGCAGGGTGAGCGGCACCGCGATGACAAGCTTGGCATCGAGATCATTATTCGCTTCACTTCCGGTCCCCGGGCTTGCGGGCGGCTTCCACGCTATGCACATCGCGTGCTTCAGCATCCTTATGAAAACGACGCAGGCCGCCGCGAGAAAGATTCCGGTCTGCAGCCAGGCTGATCTGTCTATGCCAGCTTTCACCAGGAGTAATTCGCTCATGAATACCGAGGATGGAGCCAGGCCGATCAGAGCCAGCAGACTCAGAGCCAGTCCCTCGCCCCAGAGCGGATATGTTTTCGCCGCGCCGTTGAAGCCTGAAAGATCGTTGCCGCCGAATTTCTTGCCGAGCATGCCGGCTGAAAAGAATCCCGTTGTCTTCGCTAGCGAATGATTCATGGTGTGGAAAAGCGCCGCGAAAACCCCCAGCGGCCCAAGCGCGTAGCCGAACGCGATGATGCCCATATGCTCGACGGAGCAGTACGCGAGCATGCGTTTGGCGTCCTTCTGGAAAAAGATGAAGATGGCAGAAAGCGCGATCGAGAGGACACCAAAGAACATGAGCAGCTGCAGGGGCCGAGCAGGATCGGCCGAAGCGGCGCTCGCTATAGGGAGGAAGCGAACGATGCAGTAGAGCGCCGTATTGAGCAGGAAACCCGAAAACATGGCCGATACCGGTCCTGGTGCCTGGCTGTGCGCGTCGGGGAGCCAGTTGTGCATCGGCACCAGACCCGCCTTCGTCCCGTAGCCGATCAGTATGAAGATGAAACCGGCCATCGCGAGCGAGGGCTTGAGTTTCTCCTTGACGCCGTAGATTTTCGCAAGGAGAAGGCTGTCGCTCCCGCTCAACCCCGCTTTCTGCGCCGCGGCGGCGAACAGCAGGGTTCCGATGAAAGCGAAGGCGACACCAACCGAGCACATTATTATGTAGCGCCACATGGCCTCGAGCGAAGCCGCGTTCTCTTTGCGCAGTATGAGAAAGGCCGTGAAAAGCGTCGAAGCCTCGATCGCTACCCACATAATGCCTATGTTGCCTGAAATCAAGGCTAGACTCATGGATGCGAGCGAACCCTGCCAGAGCATACCGAATCGCCGCATGCCGATCAGAGAGAAATCAGAATCGTCCTTGAAATACGAAAAAGAAAAAATCGATGAGGGCGAGAACACGACAAGGGTCAACAAGATGAGATGCCAGGCGGAAAAATGATCCGCGCGCAGGAAACCATCGGCCGCGGCGATCACGTCCATGCCTGCAAGGCGGAAGGCCAGGACGAGGCTTAAAAGCCCCGATCCGAGCGAGGCGGCAAAATTCACGACAAGCACCTGACGCGGCTTGCGCGCGGAAAGCATAGCCAATACCCCGAAAAGGGGGACTGCCAGGAAACCTGCCAGCAGAAGCATATCAAGCGTTCCCGACTCGCCCATGGTCAGCCTTTGAGAGAATCGAGTTTGGCTATGTCGAGATGCTCAAATTCTTCATGAATCTTGTTTGTGGCCACGGACATGACGAAGACCGCGACGATGGCGTCGAAGAGTACGCCCAGCTCCACGATGAGGGGGATTTCCTTGACGAAGGCAAGCCCCAGGCAATAGATGCCGTTTTCAAGAAGAATGTAGCCGACAATCTGCATGACGGCGAGCCGCCTGCCTACGATGATAAAGGTTCCTATGAATATAGTAGTCAGGGCGACGGTAGAAAAGAGAAGCAGCTCAGGTTCGAGGAACTCGAGCCGCCTTGAGAGCCAGAGTGAAACGGCGATGAGTATCAGTGAAATCAAGGTCGAAGGGAAATAGCCGACAAGAGGCTTCAGCTCCCGGTTCTCGCCCGTGTTACTGATGCTCTTTTTAAGCAGATAGGGGAACACGATGCCCCTGAGAATTATTCCCGCTGCGGCGATAACCACCAATTCGACGGTGATGCCCGTCTCCAGTCCGATCACCGCCGGAAGGAGACCAAGGGCTAATCCCTGGATCGAGACGATATCGATGCAGGTCTTCAGCCTGCTGTTGCCCGAAAGCGCGATATTGGTGACGAGAATGATCACGAGGAGCAGATCGTCCATCGCCGTCATAGGATCGCCTTGAACAGGATCGCGATGAATGCGAAAGCCGCGGCAGAACCGATGAATTGCGGTACTTTCAGGAGCCTGAGGCGCGCCATCGACGATTCGACGATCCCCGTGAGGGCGGCCAGCGCGAGCACGATGAGGAAGGTGCCGAAAAATTGGGCGATGATTCCCACATGGAAGAACGGCAGAACGATATCGGCAATCAGCACATCGAAAAACCATACCTTGAGGGATGAAGCGTATTCTATGAAAGCGAGATCCGGTCCGCTGTTGTCGAGAATCATCGCCTCATGGATCATCGTCAGCTCAAGGTGGGTAGTCGGATCGTCGACCGGAATTCTCGAGTTCTCGGCGAGGGCGAGGATGAAGAAGGCTGCGGCGGCCAGGGCGGCAGCCGCTACGTAATCGGAAAACGCCGTATTCTGGGCGACGCTGATCGCGTTTTCCAGGGATGAGCTGCCCGGAGCCACGACGACGGCTCCAAAGCCCAGAAGCAAGGCCGGTTCCGCGAAGACCGAGAAGAGAGCTTCCCTGTTGGCTCCCATGCCTTCGAAGGCCGAAGCCGTATCGAGGGAGGCGAGCATCGTCACGAAACGCGAGGCTCCGAAAAGGTAGGCGATCAGGAGAAAGCCGCCGGTGAAGCTGAAAAGTCCGGAAAAGCCGCCGAAGGGCAGCCAGGCGCAGGCGATGATCGAGGCGGCGAGACTGGAAAGGGGTGCGATCTTGAAGAGCCAGGAGACCGACGAGCTGTAGACAATCCCCTTGTGCATCAACTTGAACAGATCCCGGTAGGTCTGGAAGACCGGGAATCCCTTTCTTCCGGCAAAGAAAGCCTTGGTCGACCGTATGATGCCTACCGACAGGGGAGCGAAGAGAATCGCCGCAGCCAGGGGGATGAAGGAAAGCGGCAGGTCATTCATAATCCGAGCCCCCAGACGAGAGCCGCCAGCAGGGCAAGCACGATGTAGAGCACGTACAGATGTGTGTTTCCATGCTGGATGATGCTGAACTTCTCGAAAAGCCTGCCTGTTTGCGCATATACAGGAATCACAACCCGGTCCATGACGGGATCTTCGACGCGTATCTGGAGCTTCGTCTCCTCGGGAAAGAACCGCGAGGAAACCTTCCCTTCGATTTTTGGCCTGGAGAGTGGACCGATCAGGCTCACGAAAGGCTCAGCGAAGGAAACGGAAGTATACTGCATCCTTGCGTCCGGCTTGTCGTAGCCGCAGCCCCAGGTCTCCGTGACCTGGATCCCCTTTCGCCCGAGAATGATCTTCCTGGCGACGGCGAGGAGGGCAATCAGGGCAATAAAAGCCGCGGCAGAAAGTTGGATCCCCCGAAGTGAGTTCAGCATTCCATCGAGTGCGGCCTGAGGGGGCGAAGCGTTCAAGAAACCGAGGACAGGACCGAGAAACCCGGCGACCGTCGAAGGCAGGAGTCCAACGATGAGGCAAAGAGAAGCCAGGAAAATCATCGGTACGTACATTGCGGGAACTACCTCGACAGCCTGCGCCGCTCCTTCACTTCTGGGTTCTCCCAGAAGGCCGATGCCCCCGAGTTTAGCGAAGGCATACGCAGCCAACGCTCCTATCAAGGCCAGCCCGCCCAAAGCGAGGACGATGAAAAGCTCACGCACCATCGGCTCCGCGAAATCGGCCCGAAAAGCGTTATAGTACACGAAGAATTCGCTTATGAAACCATTGAAGGGCGGAAACCCGCAGATCGCGGCCGCTCCGGCGAGCATGGTCGCCCCCGTGATCGGCATCCGTTTCAGAAGTCCGCCCATGCGATTGATGTCGAGGGTCCCCGACGCGGTCTGGATCGCGCCCGAGCCGAAAAACAAGAGGCTTTTAATTAGAGAATGGTTGAGGACATGGAAAAGAGCCGCACCGAAACCAAGATATGCCAAGGCTTCAATCCCTAAGGCCTTGCCCAGAAGACCAATCCCAAGCGCTATCGCGATGATACCGACATTCTCCACCGAACTGTAGGCGAGAAGGCCTTTCATGTCGCTGCGCGAAATGGCCATGCCAATCCCCGCGATTCCCGAAACGAGGCCAATGCCGAAAAGCAGCCATCCCTGCCAGGACGAAACCGGCGCCAGAAAGGAAAGCATCATGAGGATGCCATAAATTGCTGTTTTTATCATGACGCCCGACATCAGGGCTGAAACATGGCTCGGAGCCGAGGGATGGGCTTCCGGAAGCCAGATATGGGCAGGGAAAAACCCTGCCTTCATCCCGAAACCGACGATCGCAAAAGCAAAAATCGTATCGGAGAGCGATCTTGGTATCGAACCCGCGTTCTCCCTGAAGGCCCCGAAATCGAAAGAACCGGCATGGCGAGCAAGCAACGCGAACATAGCGAGGAGAAAAGCCGCGCCGATGTGCGTGAAGACCAGGTACATCCAGCCTGCCCTGCGGACCTCGGCTTTTTCACTCCTGAATTCGACCAGGAAGAACGAGGAGAGGGACATCAATTCCCACGCGAGCATGAAGAAGATGGCATCTTGGGCGACGACGACGACCATCATGCTGACGACAAGGATCTGGTAGAAGAACCAATGGCTTTTTGAGCGTGAAGGTTCTTCGCCGTAATGGCGCAAATATGCCGGGGCGTAGATCGCCGCCAGCCCAGAGATGAGCGATATGATGAAGAGAAAAAGACTGGAAAGTGGTGACAAGGAAAACACTGCTTTCCCGAAAGGCATCTTCCATGGGAAAAGATAGAGATCGCTGGAAAATGCGCCGAATAGCCCCGACACGGACGCCGCAAGCACGAGGACGCAGCCTGCTGCCGTCGACGCCATGCCCGCCTTGTCGATGGATGCGGTTTTCCTGAGCGCCAATCCGGGGATCCAGCCTAGAAGGATTATCAGAATACCGGCATTGAACAGCATCATTCCGTTCCCCTCGGTTCCCTATGGGGAAGCGCGGCTGTCCTTGGGGGGAGAAATCCCTCTTCGGCCGTTCTGAACGCCCTGAGGATTTCCTCCAGCGAAGCCCCCGCATGAAGAAGCCCCGTCAAGGCATCGTTCTTCAGCAGGAACATCAACCTCGAAAGCATCTGCAAGTGGCTTTTTATATTGGGCGAAATCATCGAGAAAACGATGGAGACCGGCTTTCCGTCCATCGCCCCGAAATCGACCGGGGATTCGAGAAAAAAGAGTGCCAGGGAAGGCATTTCCGAATTGAGCACGAGGGGATTGCGCACATGCGGGACAGCGATACCGTCCCCGATCGCCGTGGATCCCAGCTTCTCCCGGGCTAGGAGAAATTGGCTGAAAAGTCCACGATCGGTTCCCTTCGGAAGCTTCATCAGGCGGGAAATCGCCTTGAGTACGGCCTCCTTGGAATCGCTCTCGACTCGATCATAGATGCCTCCTTCTTCCAGCGCATCCGCTATCGATATCGGTCTTCCCTCCGTCTTTTCAGTCGCTTTGAGAGAATCTGGGTTGAGCCGCAAGCCGCGGAGCGCTGACCACTCGAGGAGTTCCGAATAGTCGAACCTATATTGGCCGGAAACCTGGTAGTGCGGCAGCCGCTCGGCCTGAATCCAGCCGTAAATCGTCTTTTCTGAGGCATTGAAGAGCTTCGAGACATCGCGGACGGAAAGATTCATGCAGCCCCCGGGAATCAGCAAAGTTGCTGAAAATGATGTCTATTACTATCCCCTGCGCAGGAACACTTTTGTGCCCGGCCTTAATACAACTATAGACTGCGGTGGAAACTCTGTAAAGATTTACGGCTATGCTTTCTATTCTGCGGTTCCTCGCTGTGCCGGGAACTTATACGTTAGTTTATTAGACCAATGCCTTTCTATGACAGAATAAGCAGCCTCTACGATGAACTATTCCCTGTGAATCTAAAAGCCATTGAGGTTATTGAATCCCTTATCCCATCCGAAGCAGAAAAGAGAATTCTCGACTTGGGAGCCGCGACGGCAGTCCGAGGAGCCTCGCGCGCCCATGTCGTTCAAGGCTCCATGCTCGGTGTTGAAGCCATCGTGCGAAACGACTATGGTATCCTGGTCCAATTCGGCGCCGTACTCTACCTCGGCAATACTCTTCCCCACCTGGAGACTGACTGTCTGTCTGCCTTTTCAAATGTCTACGCAGGCTGCTTTCCATAGGTTCTCCCTTCATCGTCCAGACCTTGAATTACCGCAATCCGGAGATAGGACCGGCTTTTCATTCCCGACCCTGCGTACAATCGGGTTCGGCTTCGAACGCAGACACGAGGCAGGCCCGAGTCCGGGAACACTCTCTTTCGTCACCAGGCTTATCGATGTAGAACGATTTTTCGAAGACCGGACAACTCTCTATCCTATCAAGCCGGATAGTCTGGTCTTGTTTCTGAGAGAGGCCGGTTTCAAGGATGTGGAATTACGATCAGGATGGAAAAACAGGGATTCGAGGCGGCGAGAGACAGCTATCTATCTCGCCGCGGCGAGATAGATTCGTTCGATCGACAAGCAGCGCCTGCTCTGGGCGTCCAGGCTAAAGAGGGCTCCTGACAAGGCGGCCTCTCCTTCGGCTGTTTCCATCTTATAGGGGATCTGGCTCAAGGAGCGCTTGATGCAGATTTCCTTTTTGACACCAATGACGGAGTCGATGGGCCCCGTCATGCCAAGATCCGTGAGATAGCCCGTGCCCTTGGGAAGGAGACGTTCATCGGCAGTCTGAACATGGGTATGGGTGCCGGCGACAACGCTGACAGCCCCATCCAGGCTCCATGCCAAGGCTTCCTTTTCCTCGGTAGACTCAGCGTGGAAATCGATGACGATGAAGGCGGAAGGATGTCCCCGCTTCGCCCGGGCGACGAGTTCGGCCGCCGTTCTGAAGGGACAATCGATATCGTAGAGTTCTTCCCTGCCCTGGAGATTGATGATGATCCACTCGAAGCGGCGGCCCTTGAAATGGAGGAAGCCCCTGCCGGGCAAGCCCGGCGGGTAGTTGGCTGGCCGTAAAAGCTTCTCTTCGGCATCCAGGAATTCCGAAGCTTCCTTCCTTTCCCAGACATGGTTTCCGCTCGTCACCACGTCAACGCCTGAGTTCAGCATCGAGGTCATCTCTTCCTGGCCTATGCCAAAACCTTTAAGGGCATTTTCGCCGTTGGCGACCACAAGGTCGGCTCCGGACTTTTTTTTGAGGCTGGGAAGCTGCTGGAAAAGGGCCCTGAGACCCGGAGGCCCGACAACATCGCCGATCATCAGCAAGGTCGCCGGGTCTTCCTGCCTTTCATCGGGCATATTCGACGATTCTGGTCTCGCGGATTATCGTAACCTTGATACGTCCCGGATAGCGAAGATCGGTCTCTATCTTCTTGGCGATGTTCTTGCAGAGCTCTTTAGCCTGCTCATCCGACACACTCTCGTAGTTGACGAGTATCCGCAGTTCCCTGCCGGCCTGGATGGCAAAGGCCTTGTCCACGCCGGAGAAGCTCTCGGCTATGGTCTCGAGGTTCTCGAGGCGCTTGATGTAGTTGTCCAGAGTCTCGCGCCGCGCTCCGGGCCTGGCTGCGGAGATGGCGTCGGCGATCTGAACAAGAACGCTCTCGGAGCAAGAAGGCTCGATGTCGTTGTGGTGGGCGCCGACGGCGTTGACCACGCGGGGATCCTCGCCCATCTTGCGCACAAGTTCCGTGCCAATCTCGGCGTGGTTCTGGTCTCCGTCCGTCTCGACGCCCTTGCCGATATCGTGGAGGAGAGCGCCGCGCTTCGCGATCTCGCGGTTGAGACCGAGTTCGGCAGCGAGAAGGCCGGCGATTACGGCCACTTCCTTCGAGTGCAGGAGGACGTTCTGCCCGTAGCTCGTGCGGAAATAGAGCCTGCCTAAAGCGCGGATCAGCTCGGGCACCATGTTGTGGAGGCCGAGGTCGAAGACGACCTTCTCGCCCTCGTCGTAGATCTTCTGCGAGATCTCCTTGGTGACCTTCTGTACCATCTCTTCGATCCGTGCGGGATGGATGCGGCCGTCGATGATGAGGCGCTCAAGGGATACCCTGGCAATCTCCCTGCGTACAGGGTCGAAACAGGAGATGACGACGGCCTCGGGTGTGTCGTCGATGATGACATCGACGCCCGTGAGGGTTTCGAGGGTGCGGATGTTGCGGCCCTCACGCCCTATGATCCTGCCCTTCATCTCATCGGAAGGTAGGGTTACTGAGGTCACCGTCACTTCAGCGGTGACATCCGTAGCTATCCTCTGCATCGTCGTGACGAGGATGTCGCGAGTGCGCTTTTCGGCGGTGAGTTGAGCTTCCTGGTCGATCTTATTGATAAGGATCTGGGCATCGCGCTTGGCCTCGTTCTCCATGGTCTGGATGATGAGGCGCTTGGCTTCCTCGGAGCTTAAGCCGGAAATCCGCTCGAGCTCCTGTCTGTACTGCTCCTCCTTGCCAAGGAGAGCCCCATCCCTGTCGTCGAGGGCCTTCTCCCTGCTCTTGAGTGCGGCTTCCAGCCGTTCAAGGGCCTCGATCTTGGAATCGAGGTTCTCTTCCTTCTGCATGACGCGGCGTTCGAGCTTCTGGAGCTCGACGCGGCGTTCTCTATTCTCCCTTTCAAGCTGGTTGCGATCTCGAATGATCTGATCTTTCGCCTCGACAAGGATCGCCTTCTTCTCGGCTTCCGCTTCGCGTACTGCGTCTTGTCTTGTCCGTTCTGCCACATTTTCGGCGGCGGTCAGTTGAAATCTGGCAAAAAGCCAGCGGATCATCCATCCAAGAATCAAACCGGCAAAGGGAAGGGCAATAAGCCACAAGTTCATCTGTCCCTCCGAAATGAAAAAATGCCGTTGACTCGATTATACGGATGGGGAACTCTTTGTCAAGGTAAAATTAAATGGGACAAAAGATAACGAAAGCAGTTGACGGCCTGCAGGACTTGCTTCTATACTTCCAAAAGACGTCACGGATGTGGCGTCAGTATTTTCGGAGGGAAGCATTTGGCGACTCCGTTTTTAAGGTTGAAACTGGCTTCTCATGCATCGTCATTCCTATGATCAAGGTTTTGGGGGTTCGGCGGCCGAATACTCCAGAGCCCCCGCTTCACTCGCTTCATCCCTCGGAAAGACCCCAGCACCGCACTCCCAGCCTCACACTCATACCTTGAAGACGCCTGTCGTGTATCCTCACCTTCCTGAAAGTGGCTTCGCGATCACCTGAAAGCGATCGCGCGACGTTCGCCCTAGGCGGACGGATCCGGCGCCGTCGTCCTGTGATGACGACCCTAATTTGAGGTTTTTCCGCATGTCCAAGAAGGTTTATGTCGGCAACATGAATTACAGCACCGCCGAGCAGCAGCTCCGCGATCTTTTCGCCCAGTACGGCGAAGTCTCCTCCGTCAACATCATCATCGATCGCTACACCGGCAAGGCGAAGGGATTCGGATTCATCGAGATGACCAATGACGACGAGGCCCAGAAGGCTATCGACGCTCTCAACGGCTTCGAGTTCATGGGCAGGCAGCTCCGCGTCAACGAAGCGGAAGACAAGCCGCGCCGGGACGGAGGTTCCTTCCGCCCCCGCAACTACTGATCGCTGACGAAGCGTAGTGTAACAATGCCCCCGATGGCCGCCCGGGGGGCTTTTTATTTTTCCAGGTATGCATCCAGCGACGCCATGGCATCGCGGAATCGCTGGGGCAGGTCGGCCTTGAAGACTGAAGGCTCCTTCGCGCCGGGCAGGCATATCTTGAGACGCCGCGCATGGAGCATCAAGGTGGCGTCGGGGAATAGCTTGTCCTGCTTGCCATATAGAGGGTCACCCAGAATAGGGCAACCCAGCTCGGAGAGATGGACCCTCAACTGGTGGGTACGCCCGGTTTTAGGATAGAGAGCAAGGAAGGCGTAGCTCCCCTTGTTCCCCAGATTCCATCGCTTCAGCACTTTATAATCCGTGACCGCGTGCTTGCCCCCTCGTTCGGAGGCTGCAAACTTCTTCCTGTCTTTTCTGTCCCTGGCGAGATAATTCTCCATCCTGCCCGCATCCCCGGAGGGCAAGCCGCGGACAATGGCAGCGTATTCCTTCCTCACTGTCCTGTCCTTGAATTGTCCGGCGAGGTATTCGTGCGCGGCCGTGTTCCTCGCCACGACGATGACTCCCGATGTGTCCTTGTCGAGACGGTGGACAATGCCGCCCCGGGGAGAATCCCCCTCGCCCTTGCGTTCCGCGTCGAGCCAGAGAGCGGCGTTGGCGAGGGTCCCGCCCCAATGCCCGTTGGCTGGGTGGGTAACCATGCCTTGGGCTTTATCGAACACAAAGATATTGGCATCCTCGTAGATCAGCCGTACCTCGAGCTTTTCAGGCTGGAAGGAATGTTCCGGCTCGGGAGACCAGCCGACTTCGATCTTTTCCCCCGGCTTGAGACGCCGCGAGAGTTTTTCCTCAGCCCCGTCGACCCGTATCCTGGCCCCCCTTGCCTTGAGCTGGGAACGGCTCATGAGACGGACGGTTTCAGCCAGGTACTTGTCCGCCCTTCCCCCCTTACCTTCAGCGACGACCCCTTTCCAGAAGCCCCCTGCGGTTTCGAGAGGAGCCAGGCGCTCGGCATGGGCTCCCAGACTTTCAGGCTCCTTATGTTTCTTCAAGATCTTTCCCCAAGTTCGGGCGTCGGGGATGTCCATGTTCCCTGGTTCCGTATTCGACATTCCAAAGGAATAGACCGTAGGGAGGAGCGGTAGGCCCCGCAGTCTCTCTCCTGCCTCCTTCGAGAATGGCTTTTAGCCGGAAAATACCCTCCTCCGGGCTCGAGACTTGCGACTCTAGGAGGATCAGGGTGCCGACGAGGGAGCGAACCATGCGCCAGAGGAAGGCGTTGGCGGCGACCTGGTAGACGAGGCCTTCACCCTCGTACCAGAAGGACGATTCGGCGACAAACCTCGATTTGGAAGCGGAAATGTCCTTTGCGGAGGCGAAGGCCGAAAAATCGTGCTCGCCGAGAAAGGCAGCGGCCATGGGGTTTAGGACGCTTATCGAAGGCCTCCTGCCGATGTTCCAGGCATAACGTCGGCCCAAAGCATCCTGGATAGGCCCGCTGGCCATGAAATACCGGTATCTGCGCAGGGATGCGTCGAAGCGGGCGTGAAAATCCTCAGGACCGTCACCCGAGGAGAGAATTCTGATGTCCCCGGGGAGGAGACGATTCAAGGCAAGGGCGAATTTCTCCGCCGAAATGGAGGCTATGTCGGTGAAGAAGCCAGCGACCTGCCCCCTGGCGTGAACCCCGGCATCAGTCCGTCCCGCGCCGGTGAGTCGAATATGATCCCCATGCATCTTCTCGAGGGCCTTCTCCAGTTCTTCCTGGACAGACCGGGCGTTTTTCTGCCGCTGCCAGCCGCTGAAATCCGTTCCGTCGTAAGAGACAAGGAGCTTGATGGGCCGCTTCGTCATCGGACTCGGCCTTCCCTCTCGATGATGACGATGGCGACGGCGTTCTCCCCCTCGTGGGTGAGGGAACAGTGCAGCTTTCCTCCGCCCAAGGCTTTGAAACGCGCCAGTGCCGTGCCTTCGAGAAATATCTCGGGTTTGCCCCGGTGATCGTTGCGGACGAGGATGTCCTTGAGATGGATATCGGCGAGGCCTGTGCCGAGCGCCTTGCCGAAGGCTTCCTTGGCTGCGAATCGCGCTGCGAGGGAAAGGGACATTCCGGCGCCCCTCGAAGCCGAGGTCGAAATCTCGATCGGGTGGAAGAAACGCTCGACCAGGCCAGGGATGGCGAGCCAGCGTTGAATCCTTCCCACGTGCACGATATCTATCCCAAGACCGGCTATCAAGGCTTGGCCTCGGGCGCTGCCGGCCCGCCGCCTAAGCTGGCCCCCCCGGGCTGCTCGGCCGTAATGCCCGGACTTCCACCAGCGACGGGGCGTATTGAACCGGAGACCTTGCCCCCGCTGCCCGCGCCGAGGTTCTGGAGTCGGATCGTCAGGGTCTGCGGCTCGTAGGTCTCGACAATCACCCCTTCGGGCTGCTTGACCGCAACATCGACGGTATAGGTGCCGGGGCGCGTTAAAGAGGCTAGATCGATGGTGAGGAAGCCATCGGGGTCGAGATTGCCATCCATCCCATCAGGGACGTGGAGGCGCAGGTTTCCCTGAGGGAGGGCGTCGGCAAGGGAGAGAGAAGGAGATAATCCCTTCATGCTTATCCTAACGTCGGAGTAGTTCTTCACGCTGAGGGAGCGCTTAACTTTCGCCGAGAAGACGACGGACTCCCTGCCTTCGAAGGCAAGGAGGTTGTTCTTTTTGAGGAGACGGACATCGACCGAGAAATCCGTCTTCTTGCCCCCCAGTCCGATAATATCGGTGGAAATCTCCGTGGTCTGGGCGACGAGACCGGCCGGACCAGAGACGTTGATCTCGGATGGAGAGAGGTCGAAGGAAGTGAGTTCGTAGCCTGACTCGAGAAATCCCTTGAACGAGGGCGTTACGGGCACTTTCTTCTGCACCCGTCTCTCCAGGCCAATGTTTATCTCCTGGGGATCGGGACGTATCTCGAGGGGGTCTGCTGCTAGGGCATTGCCATGCTTTTCGAGCTTCACCGAGACGCGGTAGATACCCTCGTTCTTGAAGCCGGCCAAGTCCAGACTCGCCGAAATCTCATCCTCCCTGATGCCGTAGATGACGTCCCTTTCTCCCTTGAGTACGACCTTGACCATGCGGGGGTATTGGCTCGAAGGGGCGAATTCCTCGTTGAAGGCGACTGCCAGCGGGATGTTTATCGTACGCTGCTCGAGTCGGGTCAAGTTAAAAAAGAGTATAAGGAGGAGGGCTGCGGCGAGGGAGAGTACCTTGGCTGGCCATTCCGAGAAGAGGCTCGCCGCGAAGTTTTCAGGCTTCATAGTGCCTCACCTCTTCGGCTGTCTCGGTTGTGCCGCCCTCGAGGAGCCGCGCGAGCCTGGTCCTCACCTGTTCCCCCGATATGCCATAGTAGAGCTTTGAGTCGTAGGCGAGAGAAAGGGCTCCTGTCTCCTCGGAGACAACGAGGACGACGGCGTCCGACTCCTCGGTTATGCCAAGAGCGGCCCTGTGCCTGGAGCCGAAACTCTTCTTGATGTCCTGCTGGTCGGACACGGGGAGAAAACAGGCTGCCGCCGCCAGTCTGCCATCCTGGATGATAGCCGCGCCGTCATGGAGGGGGTTGTCGTGGGCGAAAATAGTGACGAGGAGGCTGGTCGAGAGTATGGCGTCGAGCTTGATGCCCTTGTCGATGGTTTCCTTGAGGCCGACATTGCGGGAAAAGACGAGGAGGGCTCCCCGTTTTGTCTGGGCGAGGATTTCGCAAGCCGTCACCGATGCTTCTATCTGACTCGCCCTGGGCTGCGCGTTTTGCTTAAAGAGCCTTCCCTGGCCCAAGTGCATGAAGATCTTGCGGAGTTCAGGCTGGAAGATGATCGCAAGGCCGATGACAAGGCCGGGAGCGACGATGCCCAGGACCCAGGTGACCGTCGAAAGATTGAGGAAGAAAGCAAGGGCGTAGATGCCGGCGAGGAGGAGTATACCCTTGACGAGCTGTATGGCCTGGGTTTTTACGAGGATCTGGTAGGTGTTGTAGATGAGGAAGGCGAGGAGAAGGACATCAAGGATTGGCCTTACATAGGAGGAGAATAATGCCGGCACGGCGCTCAAATCCATCTGCTTTCCTTTGTTCCGCTTCAGTCCCGCCAGCCAACGATGGCCGAATAGGCGCTCAATGCGTCCACCGTCGCGGCGACATCGTGGACCCTGAGGATATCGGCACCCTGAGCCCATGCGGCGCATGCGGCCCCGAGGCTTCCCGCCAGCCTTCCCTCGACACTCTTGCCGGTCAGTTCCCCTATCACGCGCTTCCTGGATAGGCCAACCAGGACAGGATACCCGCATTCCTTCAGGAGATAAAGCCTTTCGAGGAGATCGAGATTATGGGCATGGTTTTTCCCAAAACCGATTCCGGGATCGAGGACGATACATGAAGGGAGAATACCAGCCTCGAGGGCTCGTAATACCCTCTCAAGGAGGATGTCACGCACTTCGACGGCGCAGTCGGCGTAACTCGGCTCTTCCTGCATGGTCGCAGGCTCGCCCCTCATGTGCATAAGGACAATGGCTGCCCCGTACCTCGCCGCTGTCGAGGCCATCCCGGGATCCTTCAAGGCCGATATATCGTTGATGATGTCAGCGCCCTCGTCGAGGGCTGCCCTAGCTGTTGCCTCGTGGCGCGTGTCCACCGAGACGATGGCCTCGGAGGATCTGTGCCGAAATTCCCTCAGGGCTGGAATGAGCCTTGCCTTTTCCTCAGTCGGGTCCAGTTCGTTCGAACCTGGCCGCGTCGATTCGGCGCCGAAGTCGAGAATGGAAGCTCCTTCCTGGATAAGTGCCTGACCGCGGTCCGCGGCCTCAAGGGGGTCGATGCGGCGGCTATCGGCGAAGAATGAATCAGGGGTGAGGTTGACAATGCCCATGACGAGTGGCGCAAACCCGCACTCGAGGGTTCGGTTACGAGGCAGCGATAGGGACCGTTTCATAGTCGCTCCTGGCCCCAGCAGGCTCAGCCTTGGCTTTTAGAATGGCATAGAGCGAGGCTTCGTCCAGCCCCGCCTCGGTAAGGAGTTCCCCGCGTGAGGCCTGGGCGAGAGGTCGTGCGGCGAAACCGAGGAGGCTCAAGCCCACCCCGATGGAACGCCTGGATAGTATGGAGGCAAGGGCTTCGCCTACACCACCTATTTTCGACCCGTCCTCGATGACGACGATTTCGGAATACCCCGAACAAAGCGCCGCAATATAATCCTCGTCGATCGGAGCGGCGAATCTGAACGAATAAACATCGACGGAAATGTCGAGAGTTTCGAGTCTATCCGAGGCACTCGAAGCTATCGGCACGAGGGGACCCAGGGCGCAGACGAGAATTCTCGCCTTCGGTCTCCTCCTCGCCTGGACTCCCCGTCCCCAGACGAGAGGTTCGAGACAGTATTCCTCGTCGCACTCGGCCTTGGCCTTTGGATACCGCAGGGCTACGGGGCCTCCGTGGTTGAAGGCCGCGCGCAGGAAGACATCCAGTTCGGATGGGCTGGATGGGGCGAGTATGGACATGTTGGGCATGGAGCGAAGAAGGGGGATGTCGTAGAGTCCTTGGTGGGTTTCACCGTCCTCCCCGACGGCCCCTGCCCTGTCCAGAGCGAAAACGACATCCAAATTAGGGAGGGCGACATCGTGGAGAACCTGATCGACAGCCCGTTGGAAGAAGGTGGAATAGAGGGCGACGATGGGCTTGAGACCCCCTGTAGCCAGCCCGGCGGCGAAGGCGACGGCATGCTGTTCGGCTATGCCGACATCGTAGACACGCGTGGGAAATTTGTTGGCCATGGCCTCGAGCCCCGTCCCCTTGGCCATGGCTGCGGTGATGGCGACGATATTCCCTCGCTCCGAGGCGATATCGAGGATGCTACGTCCGAAGAGTTCGGTAAAGGAAGGTCGCGACACCTGAACGTCGGGACAAAAAGGCGATACGCCATGGAAGGCCTCGGGATCCACTTCGGCCTTATCATAACCTTTCCCCTTTCTGGTGACGATGTGTATGACGACAGGTCTTTCGAGGCGGCGTGCCTGCTGGAACACACTAGTGAGCATGGGAATGTTGTGGCCGTCTATGGGACCGACGTACTCGAATCCCAGATCGGAGAAGAAATTGTTCTTGAAAAAGACAGCCTTCACAGCCCGCTTGCTCCTGACGATCAAGTCGGTGAGATAGGGGCCGAAGTAGGGAATTGTCCCCACTAGACCGTCGACTCTCCTCCTGAAGGTTTGATACTTGAGGCTGGCGGCGAGGCGGGAGAGATAGCGGGAGAGGGCGCCGACGTTCTTCGAAATGGACATCTTGTTGTCGTTGAGGATGACGATGAGGGGCAGACCAAGGGGGGCGACATTGGAGAGGGCCTCATAGGCGAGCCCGGCTGTCAGCGCCCCATCTCCGATAACGGCGACGACCCTGCCGGGCTGGCCTCTCCGGTGCCATGCCGCGAGAAGACCGAGGGCCGACGAAATCGAGGTCGAGGAATGTCCCGTCTCGAAGATGTCATGGGGACTCTCCGACCGCTTGGGGAAGCCCGAGAGTCCGTCCTTCTGCCGTATGCGTGAAAAGAGATCAGCCCTGCCTGTCAGCAACTTGTGGGTATAGCACTGATGGCCTACGTCCCACACAATGGCATCCTTTGGAGACTCGAAAACGCGGTGAAGGGCTATCGTCAGCTCGATCACGCCGAGGTTGGAAGCGAGGTGGCCTCCGTTTTTAGTCACGGTAGACAGGATGGTCGCGCGGATCTCCTTGGCTAAGGCGCGGAGATCGGATTCCTTGAGTTTTCTCAGATCGTCAGGCGAATGAATGTTTTCCAATAGGCTCATCTTTAGCGAGGATAGCACCAAAGCCCCCAAGTTTCCAGCGCCAGGTTGAGCGGCTGTAATCCGGCCAGGACAATTCCCCTTGCGGACCATTAGGAAAGCCGGCACAATCCATCCATGCCGCCCCTTCGACTGCTCGTCCTCCATCTCGGACAAGGGCTCACCTATGGGCCCCTTCGAGAGCCAGGGCCTGCGTCCGAGTCCTCCCCTCCTTCCATGCCAGAAGCAGGAGCGGAATGGCTTTTCGCCTATGCCGACACAATATTGGAGCCAGACGCCAAGCTTCACGAGGAATTTCAAGGCAAAGCCGTCGATCCGGAAGAGTTGGGCCCCGGAATTTTTCGCGTCGACCCAGGCGATTATTTTTTCAGCCAATGGGATACGGAGGATTTCAAGGAACCTATAACGGGGCTCCGGGCTTTCGCCGAGGCCGTCGAGGATGAATCCAAGAATAAAGGCAGAAGAACAAAGGGGCCCTGGATGCTCCGCGTCCTTCACAAGGAAGGCGGGACGCGATTCCAGGGCTTTAAGAGGATCTCGGTCTAGGCCCGGTCATTCCAGAACACCGTAGATCCTGCGTACGCCGGCACTCGATGACTGTTCCTTCTGGATCCTGAATTTTCCCAGGCTCCCCGTGTTGGCGACATGGGGACCGCCGCAGACTTCCTTGGAAAAATCCCCGATAGTGTAGACTTTGACGACCGGCTCGTATTTCTCCCCGAAGAGGGCTATGGCTCCCGAGGCTCTTGCTTCTTCGAGGCTCATCATCGCCATGGTGATGGGGAGGTCGCGGCTGATCTGCTCATTGACGATGCGTTCCACCTCTGCCAATTCCTCCTTGGCCATGGGGGCGGGATGGGAGAAATCGAATCGCAGGCGCTCCGTGGTGATGTTGCTGCCTCTCTGGGCGACATGGTCACCGAGGACTGTCCTGAGCGCCTTGTGGAGGAGGTGAGTGGCCGTGTGATACCTGGTCGAAATCTCGGAATGGTCGGCGAGTCCGCCCTTGAAGACTTGTTCGCTTCCGGCGCGGGAGAGTTCCTGGTGCTTTTTGTATGCTTCGTCGAACTCCTCGCGGTTGACCTTGAGGCCGCCCTCGGACGCCAGCTCCTCGGTGAGCTCGATGGGGAAACCGTACGTGTCGTAGAGCTTGAAGGCCAACCGGCCCGACATGATCTTCTGGGGGTTCCTGAGGAGGTTGGGCAGCATCTTCTCGAACTCGTGTTCACCCGTCTTCAGGGTCTCGAGGAACTTATCCTCTTCCCTTCTGAGCTCCTCGACGATTCGCGTCCTGTTCTCGACAAGCTCAGGGTAGGGCTCAGCGTAGCTCTCGACGACGCCTTCGGCTGGAATGGAGAGGAAGGACCCTTCGATGCCCAGTTTGCGCCCGTGGCGCACCGCGCGTCGGATTATCCGCCGCAGGACGTAGCCCGAGCCTGTATTCGAAGGGAGAACAGCCTTGGGGTCGCCCAGGATGAAGGTGGCTGTCCTCACATGGTCGGCGACAATCCTGAAGCTTCTGTCCAGTTCGTGGTCGCCTGCGCCGTAGCTCTTGGAGGAAAGCTTTTCCAGCGCGGCGATGATGGGCGTGAACGCCTCGGTGTCGTACACCGACTTCTTGCCCTGGAGGATGCAGACTGTCCGCTCGAGACCCATGCCCGTGTCGACATTCTGGGCGGGGAGCTTGACGAGCGTCTTCTCGTCCACCCTGTTGAACTCCATGAAGACGTTGTTCCAGATCTCCATCCAGAGTTTGGGGTCCGAGCCCTTGTTGGAACCCTCAGGCGGAAGCCCCTCGCCCACCCAGTAGAAGATCTCGGTATCGGCTCCGCAGGGACCCGTAGGGCCCACTTTCCACCAGTTGTCGTCCGCTCCAAGCCAAGCGATGCGGTCGTCCGGCATTCCCATCCGTTTCCAGGCCGCTGCCGAGACCTCGTCTCGGGGAGTGTTATCGTCGCCGATGAAAACGGTGACCGAGATCTTGGCGGGGTCGAGGGCAAGCCATTTCGGGGATGTGAGGAACTCCCAGGAAAAAGCTATCGATTCATCCTTGAAGTAGCCGCCCAGGGACCAGTTGCCAAGCATCTCGAAGAAGGTGAGGTGGGCCTCGTCGCCAACCTCTTCGATGTCGCCCGTCCGAATGCATTTCTGGTAATCGGTGAGCCGCCTGCCAGCCGGGTGTGCCTCGCCGAGGAGGTAGGGGACGAGGGGATGCATGCCCGCTGTCGTGAAGAGGACGGTTGGGTCGTTCTCGGGAATCAGGGATTTTCCGCTTATCTCCACATGGCCTTTGGACGTAAAAAACTCAATATATTTCCTTCTCAGTTCGTGGATCGTGATCATGGGCGAAGTGTACGCGGGAGCGCATGGAGCGTCAATTGGAGGGCCCTCGAGCCGTGGTCGGGCTATAAAACGCAAAAAAAATGATACGCCCTATATCGAATGATTGTTCATTCATTATATACTGGAGTTAGGATTGCGAAGGAGAGGAAGGGAATGAAGATCTTAGTAACGGGTGGTTTCGGCAACGTCGGTCGGAGCACGGTGACGGCCTGCCTGGAGGCCGGCCACGAGGTCACCATCTTCGAGAGAATGGACGCCCTCAAGCATAGTGGCAGGGGGCTCGCGGCCCTCCTCAAGGGAAGATGGAAGGGCTGCAGAATCGTGACCGGCGACATCAGGTCGGCTTCCGATCTCAACCGCGCACTGGCTTTAGTCCCCGGAGGTCCCGACGCCGTCATCCATCTCGCCGCCATCCTCCCACCCGCCTCGGACAGGAACGAGGCCCTCGCCTGGGACATCAACGTCGAGGGCACAAAAGCCCTCATCGACGCCTGCCTGCGGCAGGAAAAAAAGCCTCGGTTCATACTCGCTTCATCCATCGCCACCTACGGCGACAGGATCGACGACTATTGGATCTCTGCCTCCGATCCACTATGCCCTTCCGATCTCTATTCCAGGTCGAAAGTAGCCTGCGAAGGCGCCCTGCGCGGCTCGGGTCTCGATTTTACTATCCTGAGACTTTCATATGTCGTCTGGTCGAAGTGGTTCCCCTTCGATCCTCTTCTTTTCTCGATGCCCCTCGCCACGAAAATCGAGATCGTGCATACCCAGGACGCGGGGCGCGCTTTCGCCTCGGCTGCGGCCTCTCAAACGGTCGCGGGCCTCACCCTGGATATCGGGGGCGGATCGAGCTGCAGGACGACCTTCCGGGTCTATCTGGACAGGATTTTCATCCTTTTCGGTCTGGGCAATTCCGACTTCCTTCCCGACGACGCGTTCGCCCGAGGCAACTTTCACTGCGGCTGGTACCGGGACTCGGACGAGGCTGAGAAACTCCTAGGTTTCAGGCGCAAAAGCCTCGAGGACTTCTACGAAGAGGTACGGTGGGAGGAAAGGTTTGTGCGTCCCGCAGCCCGTATCGCCAGCGTTTTCATCCGACCTTGGCTCCTGGCCAAGAGTCCTCTGCTGCGGGAAGAGCGCCGAGATCGGGCAGGGAACAACCGAGCGCGCCTTCAACTGTCGAAGTCAGAAAAGCGATGAGGTTCTCCCGGCTTATGGTGATGCCGGAGTGAAAGATGAGCCGCATCACCTCGAGGCTCCCCAAAAGAAAGACGGCGAGGCCTGTCCTGAAATAGGCTCGATCGAAGGTTTCGGCTCCGCCTTTAAAAGCGCTATATCTTTCGATGATCTGGACGACCAAATCGGCGAGGAAATCCAGTTTTTCCTCAAGGCCCGAGTCCTTCCCCGCCCGTACGAGGAGGATGGCGATGAGGTCGAGGTCGCGGAAGAGGCCGGGGAGAGCCACCTTGACCAGATAGGACAGTTTGACGAGTTCCCCCTGGGCTGGGTCGGCTGAAGCCGCGGCTTCAGCCGGGATCAGGGCCTTGGCAAAGGCCAGGCCTTCGAGGAGGCCATCGCGGAATTCCGCCCATCCTTCCTCGACGATGGTCGTCAGTATCCCTTCCTTGGAATCGAAATAGGTGTAGAGACTACCCACAGGTATGCCAGCCAGACGGGCAAGTTCGGTCATGGAGGTTGACTCGTAGCCCGCGTGGGCGAAACGCTTCTTGGCCTCGCTCAGGATGGTCTGCCGCTTGTCCTCGTCCTTTCTGCGCGCCATCAGATGGCCGCCTTGCTTTCAAAAACGCCTATCTCCTTATTCTTCATCACCTTATCCCAGTCGAAGATTCGTCCGTTCATGGCTATATAAACCCCGGGTTCGAGGAGCTGGACGGCGGCGAAGGCCGTGCCGAAATTGAAAAGGGCATCCGAGTCCTGAATCTGATAGGGTACCATGGCTCCGGTGAGTACAATCGTTTTGCCAAGATGTGCGTTGCCCAGAAGTGAAGCTGTCGTCGCCATGGTGTCCGTGCCGTGAGTGATGACGATTCGCGTTTCGGGGGCTTTTTCGCAGGCGGCCAGAACCGATTTCCTGTTCGTGTCCTGCATCTGGAGGCTGTCGATCAGCTGGTTGAGTTCGATCTCCACGGGGATGATCACCCTTGCCCGCTTGAGGATTTCGGGGAGATGGCTCTCCCTGAAGGTCAGTTCGCCCCGTATCGCGTCGTACTGTTTGTCAAAGGTTCCGCCCGTTACGATGACCCGAATAGCTTCATGGTGCATGGCTGAAGTATGGGGCCAAAAGGTCTTTTTGTTAAGTGATCGGCATGGCAAGAAGAAGGACATCGGAAACAGAAAGATATTAATTCATTATTTATTATATACTTAGTAGCCACTTTACCGACCACTTGACCAGATTGCTTCTATCTTTAAAATAGAAGCGCCTGGATATCGGCAGTTCTTGCGATACCCTTACGGGGCAAGGAGCGATTATTGAGCTTACGTAATTTTTGGCATCTGCGAACCAAGGGAGCCGTGTTCTTATGCGTGGCAGTGATGATTCTGGCTGGCTGCTCCCCCTCCCGCGGAGCCAATCTTGACCTGGACAGCGAGGTGCTTTCACTCGCCCTGGATGAGAAAAAGTTGCCCTTGAACATCGAAGACAAGATCCAGAACAACACTATCAATGTCTATTATCAGAACAGCGGCACAAAAGCCCGCGTGGTGGATTTCTTCACCTCGCTCACGCGGTCGAAGCCTGTCGCCTTGGCAATACTGGACAACGCAGCCAAGCGTAGCGTGCCGGCAGGACTGGCTTTCGCCATAGCCTACGAGGAGAGCCGCTTCAACCCGAAAGCCTACAATGAGAATCAGAACTCCATAGATAGAGGTCTTTTCCAGCTCAACTCGACAACCTTCCCCGGCATGAGCGAGACCCAGGCCTTCGATCCAGCCTACAACGCCAAGGAAGGAGTCCATTATTTCAAGCGCATCCTGGAGTCGGCAGGAAACGAAGTATCAGCCCTCGCCATGTACAACGCCGGCAAGACCAGGGTATTCCAGAAGGGGGCCCCCGTCACCACCCTGGACTACATCGCCCGCATCCTCAACTATGAGAAGAACATCGATAGGCTTTTCACCGGAAAGATCGTCGCGCGAAACGCGATGCTCGCCAATATACGGATGGGACTGCTAGCAAAGGGTGCCTACTAAGCCTTTTTGATCTTGGAAGTAAGGAGCAGTATCGCCTCATCGAGGGCGGAAGCGTCCTTCTTGCCGAGGACGGTGATCCTGAACACCGCGGCTTCGATGAGGGCATAGAAGAGCTCGCTCGTCGCCTTGACTGAGATATCCTCGGAAAACTCCCCCCTTCTCTTCCCCTCGATCACGATGACGGCGAAGATATGCCTCATCCGTATCGTCCGGCGCCTGACCCTCTCGTCGGGGTCGCCCCCCGCGGTCTTTAGCCTTAAAAGGTAATCGAGGACAACCGAGAGGAGGCGCGACTCATCGGCGCATTCCTTGACGACCATTTCGCCGACCAGGGCCAGCTTTTCCGCGCAGGACAGATCCTCACGGCCGCAGACGGTGCGTATTTGGGTTTCCAGTCCCTCCAAGAATTGCTTGATGCAGGAGGAGAAGATCTCCCTCTTGTTGGTAAAATAGAGGTAGAGTATCGTTCGCGTTATCCCGCAACGCTCGGCTATCTTCTGGAATGTCGTGTCCTTGTATCCTTCGACGACGAAGACATCGAGTGCCTTGTCCAATATTTCTTCCTTGCGTTTGTCGTGCTCGACGGGTATCGACACTTCTGCCTCCGGTGTTGGCTTGTAAGTATACAAGTCCAGGTTCCGCTTGTGTAGTGCGGCGGAGCGTGAAGCCTCTCAACTTGTGCGCTGCAAAAGCCGGAGCTATTATAGAGTCATGAATTCCAACCAGCCTTCCCTTCTCTTCTGTTCTCTTGAAAAGCTCGAAGCCCGGCCAAAATCGCCGAGCAAAGGCGACAGGCTCATGGAGTTCCATGTACACGCATCGATCCGCGCCCTTCTGGGCATGGATTCCTCGCTTTTCAAGACAACGGGCAACCTCATCATCCCTGATTTTTCGACCGCCAGATCCTTCGCCGATAGGCTCAGGTCGAAATCGAACATCGGCGGTCAGGACACAAGCCGCCTCTCGGCGGGCAAGCTCAATGCCATGGGTCTTATAGACGAGATTCTCCACACGGTGCTGAGGATATACAGGGAGCGCGCGTCCGCTGACATCCTTTCGACGCTCACCGTCAGAGCCTTGGGCGAGGTTGGCAAAAAGGAATATGACGGACTTTTAAGTGAATTCACCAGGGAGTTCCCTTCGTCGGAAGTATATAGAGGTACCGCGAGCGCCGAGGATTGGCTTGCCGCATCGACCAAGACCGAAGGTTCCGGGGTGAGCGTTTCCAACAGCCACCTCGCCCTCGAAGAGCTCATCCTCCTCAAACTGGCCAATGAAAATCCAGCGTTTTCTCCTTTCCGCTTCCTCTTCGACGACGGTGAAAGGGAAAAGGGGAAGGTTCAGGGCTCCTTGAGCGCGAAGACGTGTTACGATGAAGTTTTCGCGGCCCTGGAGGCGGCCGGGAAGAAAGCCCCGGGACTTCTGGTGGACGGGAAAGCCATCAGCCTCTTCGATCTGCTGCGCATGCCGGCCAGACAGGCTCCCGTATCCCTCGAGGCCCAGCTTCTCTGGATACGCGAACATTGGGGCGTTAATCTCGGCGAGATTGGGGCGAAGATCCTTTCAAGCCTCGACCTGATCGAAGAGGAGGAGAGGCCGAGGTTTCCGCCAGGACCGGGACCAGCCGTCGCGTACACCTATACCTCGGCCCGCAGCGAGTATGAAAAGTTCAGCCAGGACAGGGACTGGATGCCTTCGACCGTCCTCATCGCCAAGAACATCCTGGTCTGGCTCCACCAGTTATCAGTTCAGTATGGCGCGGCCATCGCGCGGCTGGATCAGATACCCGACCGGGAACTCGAGATTCTCGCCTCGAGAGGCATCAACGGCCTCTGGCTCATCGGCATCTGGCAGCGGAGCGCGGCCAGCGAAAAGATAAAGCGTGCCTGCGGCAATCCCGAGGCGGCTGCCTCGGCCTACTCGCTTTTCGACTACGAAATCGAGCCAGCCTTGGGCGGCTGGGATGCCCTCGACACCTTGCGGGAACGCTGCATGTGGAGGGGAATACGGCTCGCGGCCGACATGGTTCCCAACCACACGGGTATCGATTCCGAGTGGGTGCGAAGACGCCCCGACCTTTTTATGGGCCTAGACCACTGCCCCTTCACCGGCTACACGTTCTACGGTCCCGATCTATCGGAGGACCCCTCGATAGGCATCTGGCTCGAAGACCACTACTATTCCCGGACCGACGCAGCCGTCGTCTTCAAGCGCATCGATCGAAACTCGGGTAAAGTGCGCTACATCTACCACGGCAACGACGGAACGGGCATGGCGTGGAACGACACGGCCCAGATCGATTTCCTCAATCCCGAAGCCAGAGCGGCAGTCAAGGAGCGGATTCTCCACGTCGCCAGGCACTTCAGCATCATCCGCTTCGACGCCGCCATGGTTCTCGCGCGCCAGCACATCAGAAGGCTCTGGTATCCAGCCCCCGGATCGGGCGGCGCCATTCCCTCCCGCGCCGAGCATGCCCTCTCCGACGAGACCTTTGACCAGGCCATGCCCGCGGAATTCTGGCGCGAGGTAGTCGATGAATGCGCCCAGAAGGCCCCGGATACCCTTCTCTTGGCTGAGGCATTCTGGATGATGGAAGGCTATTTCGTCCGCACCCTCGGCATGCACCGCGTATACAATTCGGCCTTCATGAACATGCTCAAGGAGGAGAAGAACTCCCTCTACCGGCTGACGGTGAAGAACACCCAGGAATTCGACAAGCAGATCCTCAAACGCTTCGTCAACTTCATGAGCAACCCCGACGAGGAGACGGCCATAGCCCAGTTCGGCAGCGGGAACAAGTACTTCGGTGTCTGTACGATGATGGCCACCATGCCTGGCCTTCCTATGTTCGGACATGGGCAGATCGAGGGCTTAACCGAAAAATACGGGATGGAGTACCGGCGTTCCTACAAGGACGAAAAGCCCAACCAGGCCCTCGTCGCCCGCCATGAACGCGAAATCTTCCCACTGCTCAGAACTAGAAAGCTCTTCGCCGAAGTCGATCAATTCTGCATCTTCGACTTCAGAACCGAGGATGGGCATGTCGACGAGAACGTCTTCGCCTACTCCAACGGAATAGGACCAGCAAAGGCCCTCGTCTTCTTCAACAACCACTGGGAGCGGACGAAGGGAAAGATCGAACTCTCCGCCCCATTTATCAAAAAGGGAGGATCAGGATCGAACGCCTTGAGGAGGAAGAACCTCGCCGAGGCTCTTGAATTCGATACAGGTCCCGGCAACTATCTCAGCGCCAGGGAGCTCAAGTCCGGGCTCTGGCGCGTTTTCGACTGCCGGGAGCTGGGCTCTAGTGGCTGGAAGGTCGAACTCGAAGGCTTCCAGACCCTCGTTTTTACGGATTTCACCAAGGTCTTTGACCTGGACGGAACTTATCGCAGGCTCTATGAGTCCCTGGACGGCAGGCCGGTTGCCGATCTGGACGACGCCCTCGAGGAAGCTGCCCGACCCGAGCTCTACCATGCGCTCCAGCTGTCAGTCGACGCCTTGGACGAGTTTGCTTCGGCACTCTGCGAAAGCCCGAAGCGGGACATTGCGGCCCTGGCGAAAAAAGCCGGGACGCAAGCCGAGCTCTTCTTCTCCTGGCTTTCCCAAGCCCTCTCCGAGGACGAAGGACCGCGGCCGGGTATCTCCTCAGTGGTGGAAAGCCGCAAGGCCCTGGAGGAAGGTCTCGCCAGTCTCGCTGTCCTGGCTGGCGACGCCAGGGTCGGCGTCGCCGGGCCCGGTATCGCCGAGTACGGCGTCAATCCGCCTTTCGAGGCCGGTTCGACCACCCTGGGCTTCCAGTTTCTGCTCTCGACGAGCCAGGGGGCAGGAACCCTAGTCCAATATCTCTTCATCCTTGTCCTCGCCGTTCTCGTCCCGGACGCGAACAGGTCGGAGGAACTCAGGTACATTCTCGAGAAATACCTTATAAAAAAAAGACTTAGTAGAACCCCGACCGACGGCCTCGTCTTCGCCTTCGCATCGAGGCCCAAGGACAGCATCCGAGGCTTGGCCGCGGAAGGCGCCCAGAAACGTTCTCTTTTAAGCTCGGCGAGGGAGCGAGCAGCGGAACTCGTCCGCTGGGCGAGCGGGGATGAAGAGGCCAAGACAGCCCTGGGAATCAACGCGTGGGAGGGCAAGGTCTACTTCAATGCTGAGCGTTTCGACGCCATGCTCGACCTCTGGCCTTGCTTTGCCTTCCTCGAGGAATCGATGAGACCGAAAGGTACCGGACTCGCAGGCGCAGCCAGCATGGACTGGATCAGGGAAATCAGGGATCTGACAAGGGCGGCGGTGAAGGGCTCGGACTACCTCGTCGAGCGCCTTCTCGCCAACATCGAAGGGACGCCCGAAGCTTGAGGAACAATCTTTTTCCCCCGCGCGATGGCATAGAGCCTAAGGATCCTGCCCGGAGTCAAGTCGGGAAATGGGCATCAGCCATGCTCAGGTTCGCCGAGGTCGAAGCCCTCGAGACCGATCGCTTCATGAGCTGGGACAGCTTCCTCGCGCAGGGAAGGCGCGATTCTGTCCCGAAGGGGAAGCTCCAGGCCGACCCTTCCTATCGCCTTCTCTGGGCTTCGGCCTTCCTCGAGCGCCAGGCCGAAGCCTCCCAGCTGCAAAGGCTTGTAAAGCCTGGCCTCAAGCCTCCCGCCTCCCTAGCCTTAAGCCTGGCCGAGCTCGCTCCACGCCTTCCCTCGCTGATCAAGGCGGCGGCGGCCATGCCCGATCCCCCGCCCGGGTGGTCGGGTGAAACTCTCGCCGATTCGAGGAGGCTTTCCGCCGATTATGCCTCCTTCCTCGACCGGCAAGGACTCTACGAAGCATCCTGGCTCCCCCTCGAGCTGAAGGATGGCCAATTTTTTTTGGCCTTCTGGCCCAGCCTTTATCCGGGCTTTGCCGAGCTGAAAGGCCGCCTTCTGGATTCCGGGCGTTTCGAGTGCTTCGGCTGTGCCGCCGAAGGGTTTTCCCCTAACGACTGTGTAATCCGAAGGTATTCATCGACCTGGGAAGAGCTGTCGTCGGTCTTTTCCATATGCAGATCCTTCATCGATGAAGGCATGCGGCCGGGGGATATTGTGCTGAGCCTCCCGAACCTCGATCCCGCAACGAAGGCTTACTTGGGTTCCTTTGCACAGAACCGCGGCCTTCCCCTGGCCTACAGGTCGGGAGAACCTCTCTCCTCCTATCCTTTCGGATCCTTACTTTCGTCTGTCCATGCTTGCCTGGGCGAGGGGTTCTCCCTCAGGACCCTGCGGTCCCTCCTCGAGCCCAGGCCCTTCGCCTGGAAGCGCAAGGATGAGCTGACCGCCCTCCTGCGCTTCGGGGGAAAATACAGGATCCCCGAGGCCGCCTTCGAGCCCAGGGAGACGATAGCGCTCTGGAAGGAGAGTCTGAGGGTCTTAAGGAGCGAGGACGCAAGCCTGCTTTCCCTCTTTCCCGAACTCGCCTCGGCCGCCGAGGTTCTCAGGTCGGCCAGGAGCTTCGCGGCTCTCAGGGCAGCCCTTCACGACTTCAGGAGGACCTTCCTCGACGAGAAGGGCCTTCCCAAGGCTGCCTTGGAAACCATGGAGCGCATCTTCGTCGAGATCGACGCCTTCGATGCCTGCGAGACCAGACTGGGCGGGGAAATGCCCAAGAGGGGCAGGTTTGACCTCCTTCTCTCGGCCCTCGAATCGACGATCTATGCCCCTCCCGACTCCCGTGAATCAGCCATCTCAGTCTACACCTACCAGGTGGGAGCCCTCGTAGCCGCCCCGCTCCATTTCGTCCTTGATCTTTCCCAGGAATCAACCCAGATGGCCAAGCTCCACTTCACGGGCCTGCCTAGGGAACTCATCGACTATAACGGCGAAGGGGTCTGGAACGAAGCCGAACTCCTGTCGGCGCTTGGCGCGGCAGGAGCTGTCTACTGCCATGCGAAGGCAGGCATAACCGGCTGCTCCGTCCCGCATCCCTTCCTCCTTTCCACCGCCGGGACGGAGATCGAATCCCAGCCCTGGCGGCTTGAGCCTTCGGCAGACGAACTCGAGACAGCCGCCTGGGCCGTCGGTGACCCCGGAGCCTTGCCATTACGTCTCCCTGGCTGGGCGAAGCGGGGCGCAGCCCGGGGATGCAAGGCAGCCACACACTCCGCCCGGAGCGCCGCGGATACGGCCGCGCGGAAGATGGGGAAAATCAGCGGTCCTTCGGGTCGAAGCCTCGACTCTCACCTCCTTCTTACCCTCTCCGCCTGCGACGCGCACCCGGACTTCAAGTTCTCACCAGCACGACTCAAGGACATTGGGCTCTGTCCCTTCAGGTGGTTTGCTTCCTGTGTTCCTGGGGTCGAAGCCCCCTTCCAGAATCCGGCTCTCGCGGCCGAAGGCAACCTCACCCACGCCCTCATCGGCGCTCTCCTTGGCGAGATAGCCGCCAGGGACGGGAAGGTGGAGGAGATGAAGATCGAAGAATACCTTTCCATCTTCGACGGACTCTTTTCCTCCAAGCTCGAATCCGTCCTGAGGAAGGAAGGACCAGTCCTGCGGGTCGCCCTCGAACTCCTCCAGCCCAAGCTGAGGGCGCGGATCGCCGGGCTTCTCGCTGCCGAGACCCGGTTCGAACGCGAGGGCTGGGAAATAGGCGAGTTCGAGGTCACTTTGTCGAACCGATACGAGCCCTATGGCATACGGCTCGAGGGCAGGGCCGATAGGCTAGCGTCCACGCGGGAAATCACGGCTGGAGGAGGGGAGCCCCTCTTCGCCCTGATCGACTACAAGAAGAACAAGACACCGGCGAAAAAGGATTTCCTCGTCGACGATAAGGGGAAGCTGGCCGACTATCAGCTCGCCTCCTACGCCTCGATACTCGCTTCGCAGGGAAAGAAGATGGGGACAGCCCTCTATTGGTCTGTTGAGACTTCCAAGACTCTGGCCGTCTTCGGCCAGGGAAAGGAACGTCCGGATTGGGACAGCTTTGCCCCCGAGCGCGGGGCTCTGGACGCCGCCCTCGCCGAAGCCTCGTCCATCCTTTCCAATGGCAGGTTCCTGGACACGAAGCCCACGTCCAAAACCTGCAAGGACTGCGGCTTCAGACCCATCTGCCGCGCCCATTTCTCCTCGGAGCGCCTATGAGTGAAGCCATGGAACCGGCCTACCTCTCGGCCCTCGACGAAAGCCAGAAGGCGGCCGTCCTCGCCGAAACCAACTGCATCGTCACCGCCGGGGCCGGCGCCGGCAAGACGAGCGTCCTCGTTGCCCGCTGTCTTTACCTCGTCCTGGGCCGCAAGTTGCCACTGAGGTCCATACTTGCCCTTACTTTCACGCGAAAGGCGGCGGCCGAGATGTACGAGAGGATCTATTCCGAACTCGCGAAAGACAATTCGCCCTGGGCCAGGGAGCAGCTGGCCGACTTCCAGAACTCCCATATCACGACCCTCGACTCCTTTTGTTCGGAGCTGACGCGAAGTTCCGCCTCCGACTGGGGCTATACGAAGGACTTCGCCGTCGACGAGGAGAGGTCAGATGACCTCGCCCGGACGATAGCAAGGAGCTTCGCCGCGAGGAACAGGAAAAAGCCGGGGCTGGCCGAGATGCTCAAGTCCTTCCCTTTCGAGCAGGTCGCCTTCGACTTCTTCGGCGACATAGGCTCGAGGATAGCGAGCCCCCTGCGGCTCCAGGCGCCCATCTTCGGCCCTATGGGCGGGATGCTAGAGGCATTCGCCGACGAAGAGTCAGGAAAGAGGATGCAGGTCCTCGCCGACCTATGCAGGGACATCACCGCCGCGGGGGCGGAGATCCAGGCTCCCAGGGCGGACTGCGCCGCCGCCATGGCCGCCGCAAGAAACCTCCTCGTCCGCCTTGATGGCCGTTCCCTATCCTTTCGGGAACTTACGGAGCTTTCGGGGGATCTGGGAAGCTTCGATGCACTCGTCCTCAAGTCCTATGGCAAGTCGGCGTCGGAGGGGGCGGTCAAGGAACTGGCCCGGGAGGCGCGAACTCAGGCCAGGCAGGTCCAGGAGATAGCTGATTACATCGACCTGTACCCTTCATACCTAGAAGTATTGAAACGGCTCGACGAGTACGCCCTCGAGCTGGCGGAGGCCAAACGCCTCGCCGACCTCATGGACTACAAGGATCTCGGCCGCTGCGCCGTCTCCTCGCTCAAGAACAACAGGGATCTGAGATCTTATTGGAAGCGCCGGGTGCGCTCCATCCTGATCGACGAGTTCCAGGACAATAATGCCCTCCAGAAGGAGCTCCTCTTCCTCCTCGCCGAGAGGAAGGACGGGTCGGCCGACGGTATTCCCTCGGCTGAGAACCTCGAGGAGGGGAAGCTTTTCCTCGTGGGCGACGAAAAGCAGTCGATCTACAAGTTCAGGGGAGCCGACGTCTCCGTCTTTAAAACCCTGGCCGTCGAACTCGAGTCAGGCGGCGCCCCGGGTTCGACGGCGCGTCGCTCGCTGTCGTCGAACTACCGAAGCACACCTGGCCTCATCGATTTTTTCAACGTACTTTTCGCTTACGTCATGAACGCCGACGAAGGTCCAGGGAAACCTGCTTTCTCCGCCTCCTACTCCCCGATGGCGAAGGGAAAACAGGGGATGGAGGAAGGCACTCCGACCTCGATCAAGTATTTCAGGCTCAGGAACGAGGCGGAAGAAGCAGATGAGGAGCCGGAGGAAACCGAATTTCTAGTCGCAGAGGAAGATTCCGAAACTCTCGAGCCGGACGAAGCCCTCGCCTTCTCCATAGCTCGCTTTATATCCGAATCGAAGGGATCCCTCGAAACCAGAAAAGGCAAGGCCGAATACGGCGATTTCGCCGTCCTCCTCAAGACGACAACTAACCAGTACAGGCTGGAAAAGTACCTGCGACTGCTTGGTATACCCTTTGAGTCGGACAGTCCCCGCGGCCTTTTCAGAGAGTCCCCCGCCAACGATATCTACGCTCTTTTTTCCCTCCTCCTCGATCCCGACGACAGGGCGGCCTACGCGGCCATACTCCGCGGCCCCTTCTGCGGGCTCTCGGATCAAGGCTTCCTGATCCTGATGACCAAGGGCTTACGGCCCTTCGAGAACGAGGACCCGACATTTCTCTCTGAAGCTGACGCGCAAGCCTTGGCGGAAGCGGCCATCTTCTTCGCCGAGCTCAAGGCGAAAGCCGGGTCTATGACCCGGTCCTCAACCGCGGCCGACCTGGTCGACTTCATCTGGCGTGAGGGCGGCCTGAGGGTCACGACCTTGTCGAGGCCCTCGTCCCATCCCTTCCTCGAGCATTTCGACTACCTTTTCAGGCTCGCCGCGGGCATCGACGCCAAGTCAGGCGGCCTCGCGGCGTTCCGTGCCCTCTTGCGGCCCTACATCGAAGGTGAAGCCGAAAACATCGAGGTGGAAAACGTCCCAAGGCCGGCCGCCGGGGGCGTCAAACTGCTGACCATACACAAGGCTAAGGGGCTCCAGTTCCCTATCGTCATCGTCCCCTGGGTGGAGAATGCCCAGAACTCGAGAAGGGATAGCTCGCTCTGGTGTCCCTTGAACTCGCCTCTCGGCGCGGGCCTGGCAATTGACTCCAAGCCTTTCGACAGTCCCGGCGCAAAGGCGGTCAACGTCTTCCTCAACCTGGCCAAGGAAGAGGAAAAAGCCAAGTCGGGGGCCGAACTCAAGCGCCTTCTCTACGTCGCCTGCACCAGGGCCGAAGACCATCTTTTCTTCTTCGGGAAGACGCCCAAGCGCGCAGGAGCCCCGGAAATGTCCTTCAGAGGGCTGTTGGAGGGATTCATCGATTCGGGCGGCGGCCTCGAGATGGTCGAACTGCCCCCGGTGCAAAGAGAGGAACTGTTAAGGCAGCACAGAAGTTCGCCCCCCCCCTCCCCGGCCGTTTTCGCCGCGGCCTACGCCACCACCCCCGTGCTGGTTGAGCATTGGCCCAGGTCCAGCTTCACGGTCACCGAGCTCTCGGAACTCGCTTGCGAGGGCACACGGGCCGGCCTCGGCAAGGGAATCTTGGATGCCCAGGCGCCGATCGATGCCAAGCTCTTCGGCACGCTCTGCCACGCGGCCGTCGAATATGCTGCAGAACAAGATTCGATCGAGGATTTTCCCCCTCCCAAGCTCCTCTTGCGCGGTATCGAGGCGGGCAAGGTCGAGGCGGCGATGACCCAAGCCCTCGGGCTGGCGGCTGGTTTCCTCGAAAGCCCGCTCTGGCTCGGCCTCAAGGAAAGGGGAAAGCCGCAACTTGAAAAACCCTTCCTCCTCTCGGTCGGCGGGAACCTCGTCGACGGGAGGATGGACCTCTTCCTCGAGTCGGACGAAGACGTTACGATACTGGACTTCAAGTCGGATGCAAGTCCCGATCCCGGACGCTATGCCGTCCAGCTCGATATCTACAGGCGCGCGGCCAGGAGTATATGCGGAGGAAAGGCAGTGAAGGCAGGCATCTTCTGGCTCAGAACAAAAGAGACGACCTGGCTGGACGAGTCCGGCGATAAGACCCTCGAATGGCTGATCGAAGAGGCGAAAAATACACTGGAGGCGAAGGATGAAGCGTGATCCATCGACCGCAGCCTCGACCAAGGCCGCGGGACCGACTCCCTGGGGGCTTTTCTGGACCTTGGAGGAAAAGGACTTCTATGACATCTTCGCGCGAGCCCAAGCTTTCCCCGGCCCCCTTGCCCTGAGTTCCGCCCTTCTCGTCTCGACGAGGCTTTGCGGCTTTAAAGGAGCGATCGCCGCCTTCTTTGGCGTCGTCATCCCACCCTTCGTGGCCCTCATCCTCGTTTCGGGCCTGGTTTCGACCTACGGCTCCCTGCCCGCCTTCAAGCGCTTTCTTGACGGGGCCGGAGCCGTCGTTCCGGGCATCGTCGCGGCCATGCTGTGGAAGACGGCAGACAAACGTTCCTGGACTCCGGCGAGGATTTTCGAGACCCTGGTCCTGGCCCTGGTCCTCGTCCTGCTGCCCCGCTACAGCCTGCCCCTTCTCCTTCTCGGCATTGCCAGCTTTTACGCGGCGGAGAGTCTATGCGTACGCTCGAAGTAATAATTACCTTCTTCAAGATCGGCATCGTCTCTTTCGGCGGAGGCTGGTCGATCGTCGGAATTATCAGGAATGAGGTAGTGCCGCGATGGATAAGCGAACGGGATTTCGGCTCGCTCATCGCGATAGCCCAATCGACGCCCGGGCCCATCGCCCTGAACGCCGCGACAATGATCGGCTGGCAGCAGGGGGGATTCTTCTCGGCCCTCGCAGCTACCCTGTCCGTCGTCGCTTTCCCCGTCGGGGCAATCGCCGCGGCCAGCCTACTCGCCAAGCGCGTCAAGCTGAATAAAAGGGCATTGGACGAGTCACTGAGAACCGGCAGCGCGGCCATGATGCTGATGACGCTCTGGGCGCTCAGGCCCGCTTCGGCCGATCCCCTGCTGCTCTTCTTCGCCGTCGCCGCCTTCGCGCTTTCGGCCTTCACGAAGTTCAACGCCCTTTGGACGATCCTCGGCTCAGGGGCGGTCAATGCCCTCGCCGGACCTGCGATACGGAGGCTCCTGGGAATCCAGGGCTGACCGGAAATCGTCCCAGTCCAGTCTCACTTTTTCCACGGCAGCCTCGAAACGCCCCAGCTCGTCGAAGCTCTTGGCCGGAGTCAATTCCTCGGGAGCGGCGACAGGCAGGATCCGCGCTCTGCCCCGCCCGGCAAGGAAGGAGTCCACGTTGTCCAGGGCGAACTCATGGGCTTCCGGATCATTGCCCGGAATGTTCCAGCCGATTCCTTCGCGCCAATAGGCCCCTTTAATCTCGACGATGGCCTCGGCCAAGGCGGCAGTCCTGTAGGCGCGTATCCCGACGTTGGTGAATCCCGAGGGTTTGGGCTCTTTAAGGCGAGAGATTCCGCTCCTCATTCGCTTTCCTCCCAGTTTGTCGTGGCCGAAGGATCGCGGTAGACCTTCCTTGTCCACAAAGATCGGATAGGCCGCACCATCGATTCGCGCGACCGGCATGAGGATGTCGGCACTCTTGTCCTCGGCTTCGAGACCTTTCAGGACGAGCAGGGAGAAAAGGGCTGTGAGAGGAGAGTTGGCGTCACCCCCGAAGTTGACGAGAACGTACTTCGAGTCCTTCCAAAGCTCCATGGCCTGCATGGCCGCGTCACCGTGGCCGAGGACCTTGCCCTGGGGTCCCTCCACCTGGGTATGGAAGCTGACCATAGAAGCCGGTATGCCGAGAGGAGCAAGGACGCTTTCATTGATTTCCCTCTCCCAGCCACGGATTACGATCAGGTGCCTGCCCAGGCCTTTGAAGGCGTCGAGGGCATAGGCCGCTAGGGGGATGGTCTTCCCTCTGGTGCCGAGAAAATTCCGTACAGGGAAGAGGCCTCTCGGTGCCGCAAGCGGAAAGGACACCGCGGCGCAGGACACCGCGTCTCCGGAATCCCTGAGACTCGACTTGGCCTTGCAGAGGCTCTTTACCCAGCGTGTGCCCGCCCCGGCAAGAAGGGTGAGGCAGACCACGTCCTCTTTCTCGAAGCTTCCGACCTCGGCGAGAAGACTTCGGCCGAGGGACTTTCTCAAGGCGAAGACCTCCCCTCCCTTCAAACGGACGAGGGAGGCGGAATCAACACTCATGGACGGTGCCCGGACCGCAATCGGCCGGTCCCTCGACTTCCTTGGGGAAGAATTCCACCTTATCGGGATGGATGACCCTGTATTTCTTCACGAAGCCGCAGGGTCGGTAGGTCATTTTTGCCTGCCTCAGGCCCTCGTTGCCCAGATCCTGCTCCCTGTTGATGAGGTTATAAGTCACGGGCAGGGACTGGGCGAAAGCCTGGTTGATGAACTGATAGATTCCCTTGTAACTGTCGATGGCCTTTTCGAAGTGGACGGCAAACATCCTTCCCTTGGCTAGGGGCTCGCCGAGACACCAGCCCGCCGGCTTCCCCTCGATGTAGTAGATGGCGCCGCGCATCCCGAGCTCCTCGAATAGATCGAGGCTCTCCTTCGCCGCCTTAAAGTCACCATCGTAGCCCTTGACCTCTCTCCATTGGTCGAGAACGGTGTGAGCGTCGCCGAGGTTCGACTTCCTGAGAGGTTCCTGGACACATTCGTAGCTGTTGATGAAGCCGTTCACAAGGTTTCGTTTCTTGTGATATTCCTTGCCCGAAAGCTCAGCCAGATCCGAGCGGTTGTAAAGATAATCGAAGTTGTCCCTGTCCTCCTGCACGATATATCCACGGGCTTCAAGATCGATCCTATGCATCTGTACCTGGCTCTCGGAGAAGTTTTTCATATAGTCGTGCTTTTCCATCAGTTCGTCGAAAACCTCATGCGCCTGGGGACAGCAGGGCATGCAGAAGAAGGATTTTCCTGCCTTTATGCCCTCGATGGCGATGCCGCCCGAAGGGATGGATGAGATCCTGTAATCGTAGCTGTTCCTGAAAAGATAGAAGTTGGCGAAGGTGAACTCCGAAATCCCGTCCTTGAGAAGATTGAAGGAGGGGTACATAGAGTTCTTCATCCCGAGATTGATAGGGGCAAACTCCGGAAAGCCGGGTACATTGGTTTCTTGGCTCATGCTCGACATAATATGAAAAGCCGAGGATGAGGGCAAGTGAGATCGGTTCAGAAGCCTGTTGCCTCACAGTCCTTCCCCGGGGCATAATCTTTTCACTATGAAAGAGTATGCTCCACTTTTATCCGAATCCTATACAGCCGGTCTGGTTGCCAGATTTCTCCGCTATGCAGAGATAGGTACCCAGAGCGACCGTCATATCGAGGATATTCCCTCGACGCCAGTCCAGTGGAATTTAGCCAGAGTCCTTGTCGAGGAGCTAAAAGACCTTGGCCTCAAAGATGTCTCAATAGACGAACACTGCTATATCATCGCCAGGTTGCCCGCCTCGAAAGGCTTGGAAGGCAAGCCAAGCATCGGCCTCATGGCTCACATGGACACGGCTTCCGATGTCCCTGGTTCACCGGTCATGCCCCGCATCGTACGCGGTTACGACGGCTCTCCCCTGTCCCTCTCCCCCTCCTCCAAGCTCGACCCGGCCGAATACACCGACCTCCTCGATCACGTCGGCGACGATCTTATCGTCACCGATGGCGAGACTCTCCTCGGCGCCGACGACAAGGCAGGCCTGGCCGAAATCATGACCGGAATCGAATTCCTTGCCACCCATCCGGAGATAAAGCATGGACCGATAGAGCTCTTCTTCACTCCAGACGAAGAGACGGGGAAAGGCATGGATTTGTTCCCGATGACAAAAGTGAAGTCCAAGGCCTGCTACACCTTCGACGGGGGCAAGGCGGCCGAAATCGAGGCTGAATGCTTTACCGCCTACGCCGTACACGCCGAATTCTCCGGCAAGGTCATCCACATCGGCGCGGCACGCGGTAAGCTCGCGAACGCTACAGCTATGGCCGCGCACTTCATCGCCATGCTCCCCCGGTCAGAGAGCCCGGAGGCCACCGACGACTGGTACGGATATTACTGCCCCATCGAGATTTCAGGCTCAATGGAGAAAGCCTCAGTCGATGTCTACCTGCGCGACTTTACCGCCGATGGCATAGCCAGAAGGATAGCGGCCGTGAAAGCCTTCGCCGCCGCTCTCGAGGCTCAATTCCCTCTCGGCAAGGTTGAGCTCACCGTGAAGAAACAGTACCTCAACATGAAGGAGGCCTTGGAGAAGAACCCCAAAGTGCTTACAAAGCTTGCGGCGGCGATAGAGAAGGCCGGCGCCGTTCCCGAGATGAGACCCATCCGGGGCGGCACCGACGGATCGAGATTGACCGAAATGGGCATCCCTACACCCAATGTTTTCACGGGAGGCTACAATTACCATTCCAAACACGAATGGGCCTCCCTGGGCGAGATGTCCCTCGCCGTGAGAACGGTGATCAATCTGGCCAGGCTCTGGGCTGAGTGAGGAAAGAGGCCTGCGCGGTCGCTGCGCCGTTCGGGCAATCCCATCTGAGATCCCCAAGGAGGATCACACATGAAAAGAAAAATCCTGGCGGTTTTCCTTGTGCTTGCCGCGGTAAACGGTCTTCTGCTGGCCCAAGCCAAGACCTCCCTTACGATCAGGTGCGATCAGGCCGGAGCCCAGGTCTATATTGAGGACAAGCTAGCCGGCTCCACCCAGCCCACTTTCTCGATCTTTCTTTTGCCTGGCACCTATAAGATCAGAGTGAGCAAGGAAGGATTCTCCGAGTTCCAAACTACAGCGGTCGTGGGGATGAGCCCCGTGACCTTGCAAGTTACCTTGGGCAAGGCGGGCAATCCCAATCCCCAGCCCTCTCCCCCGCCCAAGGCCCCCGTGGCGAAATACCAACTCTCGGTGGACGCCAATCAGCGAGGCGCCCAGGTCTTCGTGAACGGAACCTACGTCGGCAATACGCCCTTATCGGTGTTTCTGGAACAGGGCAGTTATTCAGTCGATGTCAAACTCGAGGGCTTCGAGGATTCTTCCAAAAACATAAGAATGAACGGCGCATACAGACATTACGCTGTCCTTGACCCCAGGCCTCTATCCGTGTATATAGACGCAAACAACGCACCCGGGGCGAGCATATACAGGGATTCCTCTTTCGTCGGCACGACGCCGTACCGAGGTGCCTGGATGCCGGGAAGCTACGATGTGAGGATTTCTTCCCCTGGATTCAGCGATTTCAGGGATCAATTTACCGTCCACGGTCCCATCACGCTGAGCGTCGCTCTCATGCCCGCCTTGGTGGAATACGAAATCAGAATCCCCGAACTTTTCGCCATGAAGGCTGACAAGCCGACGAGATTCGAGGATCTCCTCATCCTCATCGACGGCGCCCAGCTGACCTCGCCCTTCGGAACCATGCTGCCGGGCACCCACCACCTCGAACTTTACTTCGGCGACCTGCACCTAAAGACCAACTTCGATGTCCCCAAGGGCGGACGCTTTGTTCTGGAACCCTTCCTCGGAGTCAACGTCTATTGATCTACCAAGGCCGCGGATCGCTCCGCGGCCTGTTTTTATGGTTCTCCTTGAAACTTCACGTAAAGTATGATCTTTTATATAATGATTTCGTGACCATGGTTCCGGAAGCGGCCGATGTACACGGTTGAGAAATAAACACCTATACTATGGGTGAGGATCGAAGATGCCCGAAAGTTTCAACATTCAGGAGTTCGAACGCGCCGCAAACCGCACCGGTGTGTTCAAGGGCGTCGAAATCGATCTTTTGCACGAAACACTCCTGTCCTGGCTGAGTTCTCCCGCAGACCCCTACACCGTTCTCGAACTGCGCGACGGTAAAACCTTGGCAGCCTTTGCCATAATAGGCAGGGTATCGGGTAGAGAATCCACCTTCGATATACGCTACATCGTCCTGGACAGGGATTACCGTTTGCCCGAAGTCGGAAGACGACTCCTCGCGATGATAGACGATGACCTTCTCAGTAAAGGCAGCTATGCCGTGATCCGCCTCGAGACCTCGACCTCGAAGATCGGCAACGCCGGCGCCGCATGTTACGAGGAAGGCGGCTTTAAAGTGATCGGCCACATCGTCGGCTACTACGGCGAGCAGGACGACTATTATTACCTGATGAAGACGGTGTATAAAAGCCGCCCCGAATTCTCCGCCCCGCCCTCCACCGAGCCCCAGAAGCAGACAACCGCTTGATCAGTCTGGGCCCTCCTGCTATATTTCTTTCGCATTCGCCGAGATAGCTCATCTGGCAGAGCGGCGCACTCGTAATGCGCAGGTACCGGGTTCGATTCCCGGCCTCGGCTTTAGTTAAGTTTATTCTGCATTACGATTTATTATAAAATGCGGTAGGGAAGGAAAGCGTTGATTTATCTCAGAATGAGATAAAAACTATGAGATAGAAAAAACGCTATATAGCCCCCTGCTGACCCACCACTCATGACGTGTCGCCAAACCTCCAGGAGGGTGGTGCCGTAATGCAAAAGAAAAGCTCAACCTTCTCACTTCATCGTCGCCAAGGTATCTGGTATGTACAGTTCAAAATTCCAGATACATGGAAATGGACAAGCGCGCGAAGTACAAGAACTGATGACAAACTTGAAGCGTTGGAAAAAATTGTCGATTGGCAGAGGAACGGAATTCCTGATAAAAAGGATACCGGACGAAGAAACCTGAAGGAATCGTTGACAAGCAGGAGCGCGCTTGAAGGAATAAAAGAAGCTCCCTTGACACAGAAGGAAGCGGAACAAGCAATAAAAATCCTCGAATCCCGCGGCCTCGTCAACGTCCAACCGATAGAAAAAAACCCAGGCGATGTGGAATTCCTGTCCTTCCTTGAAAATTTCTGGAACTATGAAAAATCCACCTATGTCAAAGATCGCCTCGTGCACAAGAAATCCCTAACGAAAAAACACTGCTACGACATGAAACACCGGCTCGTCCATTGGGAAGGATTCAGGGGTAGGATGATGTCCTCGATAACCGAATTGGAACTGAAACAGCTCTGCGTGCAACTCTCAGACAAAGGCCTCGCCGACGCAAGCATCAACAAGACCATGCTCGCCGGGACCACCCCGCTCAAATGGGCCAAGAAGAACAAGATGATAGCTAGCAACCCCGCGGAAAGTCTCGAGAGGATTTCCGAAACCAACGAGGAACGGGGGATCTTGACCGATGAAGAAGTGCAGAGGCTCTTCTCCGAAGCTGTCTGGAAGGATGAGATGGCGAGAGTGGCAAATATCCTGGCATGTACGACAGGACTGAGGCTCGGAGAATGTTTGGGGATCCAGAAAGCCAATATCAAGGAATCCTCGCTTGAAGTATGGAACTGGACCGAGATGGACGGAAGGAAGAAACCCAAGAACAACAAGATACGCATCGTGCCCTTGATGAAGGAGATCAGGGATGAACTCCTGGAACTTCTGAAGAAAAACCCCCATGACAGCGGCGATACCAACTATGTATTCTACGGACCTGAGCCGGACAAGCCCGCCTTGGGCGACAGCATGCTGAATGGACTCGTGAGTGCCCTGGAGAGCATAGGAATCAGCGACAACCAGAGGAAAGAACGAAATATTGACTTCCATTCCTGGAGGCATTATTACACGAGCAACGTATGCCTCTATGTGGATGAGAAAAAGCTGAAAACAGTTACCGGACACAACAGTTCGGCAGTATTTAATGTCTACGCCGGCCACAAGAAGGAAGTGGATGTGCTCGCCGTGGCAACCGCGACAAAAAAGGCCTTCGTGAAGATTCTCAAAAGGGAAAAAGAGATGGCCAAGGTATCAGCCTAAGCGTTGCATAGCCGAGAAAGAGAGGATAATATAATAGTACCTCTCCCAACTTATGAATACTTCGGATGATATAATTGTGCCCTTGTCGAACATCAACCTCGACATAGTGGGGGGATTGGGGATGTTTCCAAACTACGCATGCGTGAGGATTCTTGTCGATGGAACGCCATTTGTGGAAATGGTTCGTTCCTATGAGACGAAGATGCTCGCAGGCAACAAGGAAGCCGGCCTGGCAGGAAGCTACTGGTACCTCCATCCGAATGCCCTGATCGAGTACCTGGAAGGTGATGGCTTTGGCCATGCCCACCGTATTGCCCTACTGGGTTGCACTTGCCTCGATGAGGATTGCTGGCCGCTTGTGTGCAGCATGGAGAAACAGGAACAGTACGTCATCTGGTACGATTTCTTACAGCCGCATAGGAAACAATGGGACTACTCGGGATTCGGGCCTTTTGGCTTCGAAAAGAAGCAACTTGCCGCGGCGATGGATGTCCTGAAACAGGAATATGAGCAGCTTCCCGCTACAAAGTGGGGCAGGCGTCTCCCATAGCTGAAGAATTCGCGCTCCAGTTCGTCTTCGTTGCGCGCAAGAAGCCGCTCTGCTAGGTCGAGGAAGCTGACGGTGAAAGGATAGCGGAAGAATCGTGCCGCGAGTGCGCCTCGACCGCTGCGGCAATCTCCTGCCATTCGTTCTCAGGCAACTTGAACCCCAGGAAATGCTCCTCGAACTTCTTCCTCATGGTGGACACTCCTTCTTCTAGGATATTCCACCTTATTCAGTTTCTGTAGTGGTCCTGCTCGATGGGCTCAGCATAGGGAGAATTGGACACTTACGCTTCCTCGTTGCCGCCTATCGAATAGAGATAGGTGCCGAACAAGGTTTTGGAGAGCACGATCTGCCCGATGATCACCACGAGGATGAAGATCAGCGCCAGGTTGGGGAAGACCCAGGTATAGCCGTTGCCGAACTTGTTCCACCTCATGTCCTGGAGGATGATAGGGTTGCCGTTCGTGAGCATGAAGCCCAGGCCTTCGGTGATGGTCGCCAGGCCCAGCGTGGTGATGAAGGGCTGAAGGCTTCCATATGCCGTGATCTATCCCGCGAGCGCCCCGAAGACCGCGCCCGTGGCGAGGCAGGCCAGGATGGTCAGGAAGACGCTCCCGTTCACGAGGGGGAGCATGACGGCGACGAGTACGCAGGACTGGGCCATCACGCCGCCGACTCCCATATCGATTCCTCCGACCAGGATCACGAAGGTCATCCCTACCGCAAGCACTCCCATGATGGAAATCTGCCTGATGACGTTGCTTATGTTCCTATAGGTGAGGAAATAGGGCGAAAGCAGCGAGGCCGCTACGAGAAGACCCAGGAACACCCACCAGAGCCCGCATTTTGAGAGCTTCCTCGCGAAGGCCATGACTTTTGTCGCGCCATCGGAGGATCCTGCGCTGGTCTCCATGCCTTTCTCTTATTTCATCTGTGTTCCACCACGCTTACTGCGATTCGCGGATTGTGACGACTATCTTGCATACTTCTTTCCCCGTCTCTGCGGCCGCAAAGGCTTCCATGACATCGGCAAAGGGGAATACGCCGGAAATGAGAGGCTTCAGGTCAATCGTGCCCTCGGCGACCAGACCTATTGCCTGGTCGAAATCGCCGCGCGCGTAGATCCTCAATCCGTGTATTTCCTGCTCGCGGTAGGAAAGATCCCTGAACAGGATGCTGCAAGGCTTCTTGTACAGGGCCGTCATCATGACTTTGCCCTTGATGGCCGCCACGCTCAGGAGCAGCTCCCCTACCGGCGGCACTCCTGCCGCATCGAACACGATATCGAAGCCCTTCCCCCCGGTTAGCTCCATGCTTTTCGCGACGACGTCCACCTTTCCGCTGTCCGCCGTCCTGAAGCCCAGACTCTCCGCGAGGCCGCGCCTGTATTCGTTCACTTCGAAGATCACCAGCGGCTCGTGGCCCGCCGCCCTGGAGGCAAGCCCGATCATGAGCCCGATCGGACCGGCTCCGAAAATTACCACTGTATCGGCCGGCTTCATACCCGCGGCGTTCACCGAATGCACGCCAACGGCGAAAGGCTCCAGTATGGCGCCCTCCTCGAAGCTGATCGACTCTGGAAGCTTGTGCAAGCACTTTTTGGGCACTCTCGCGAAGCCTGCGAATCCGCCGTCGGTTTCCACCCCGAGCAGCTTCAGGGTTTCGCACACATGCTCGAAGCCGTTGCGGCAGGGAGCGCAATGGCCGCAGGCTACCAGCGGCTCGATCACGACCCGGTCGCCGATTCCGTATCCCGCCAGGCCTGAGGCTGGAAGAACTTCGATCGTGCCGCAGAATTCATGGCCGAGGATGAGAGGCGCCTTCGCCCTAGGATGGTGCCCGCCCTTGATCGTTATGTCCGAACCGCAGATGCCCACCACTTCCACCCGCACAAGGGCATCGTCCTTGCCCAGGGCCGGAAGCTCCCGCTCCACTGCCTTGAGCCTGCCGTCCACGTCCCAGATGAGGGCCTTCATGAGTGCTTCCCTTCTGCGCCGATCAGGATCAGGGCGCGCTCCGCGATTCCCGCTGCCGACAGGCCGTATTCCTCGAGGAGCTCGTCGTAGGTGGCCGAATGGATGAAGCGCGTCGCGCCGTTCTCGTCCTGGAGATTCAATGCGGCAATCCTGCCCCGGTCCACGCCTTTGAAGCCGAAGGCGGCCTTCTCCATCGCCCTCAGGATATAGCCGTTATTCTGTTCGGCGATCAGTACCGGTTTTCCCGAAGTCGCGAGCGACCGCAGCGTCCCGGCATCAGTCGATTGCATGTCCACGATTGCGGCGTTCTTCCCCGCTTTCGCGAGCACGTCGGCTGCCGCCAGCGCCTCGAGAACGCCTCGGCCCGCGCTTATGATCACCACATCGCTCGAGGGATCGCCCCGCAGCCAGTAGGCTTTGCCGTATTCAAAGGAGAAATCCGCCTTATACAGCGCGGGGGAGGGGGAGCGGGGAATGCGGAGATAGACGAGTCCTCTGTTCCCTTCCATTATCCATGCGCAGACGGCGATGAGCTGCTGGGGACAGCTGATGTCGATGATCTTGAGGTGGGAGATGGAGTCGAAGACGAGGGAATCGTCGTTGCCCATGTGCGTCGCACCATTCGTCCTGGTCTCGATGTTGGGTGCCGTGGCGAGAAAGGTGATGTCCAGGTTGTGGCCCTCGGCCAGCCATCCATCCGGCGCGGCGATAGCCTCCGCTCTCTCCTGATACCCGATCGCGATCCGCCTGAGAACCCGCCAGTCGAAAAACGGGCAGAACGTGCTTACCCAGACGTTCTTCCCGAGAATGGCGAATGCCTCGCCGATGTTCATCATATTGGATTCCGCGATACCCACGTTGAAGGCCCTGTCCTTGGCGACCAGAGACAGCCCTTCCTGGAGGCCGCTCGTGCTGGACAGGTCGGAGTCCACCGTGACCACCCTGCTGTCGTGCGCGAATACCTTCATGCACTGGCTGATTATGGATGAGGCCGAATATCCCTTCCCGAGCGTGAGGACGGGCAGGGCGCTCGCTTCGTACCTGATCCTCTTGTCCCGCGGGGAAGCCCTCCTGGACGGTACCTGGGCGAGTTCGCCGCCGAGGGCAGCGCCGGCTTTGCCGAATGTGAGCTCGTAGCGCATCCGCCTTGCCGAATCGGCGAGGCCTTTCCGGAATGCCGCGCTCCCGGGACCATCTTCGCCCAGTTCACGCAGCGCCTCCCTGACGATGAGCTCAAATTCCCTCGCTGCGCCCTCGCGCCGCGCCTCGAGACCCCGCCTCTCGACGACGATCTGTTCCTCGGTGAAGGTATGCTTGTGGATCTTCCTTATCTCGCCGATGCCGCCGAAACCCTTGCTGGAGTTCACGATGATCGCCGTGGGTTTCCCGCTCCTCCTGTCGTTCCGGAATTCATCAAGGGCTGCCGTTATAGGCTCGAACCTTGTGCCGTCGACGTTGAAGACACGCCAGCCGAAGGATTCGAAGGCGCCCGGCAGGTCGTGGAACTGGTAGATCAGGGCGTCCACATTATCGAGTTGCCCGTTGTTGGCATCGACCAGGACGCAAAAATTGTTGAGCCTCCTGGCTCCGGCGTGGCTGATCGCCTCCCAGGGCATGCCTTCCTGGAGTTCGCCGTCTCCCGTCAGGCAGAACACGTTGAAATGGGGGAAATCGCGTCCCGCCATGGCAAATCCGCCTGCCACGCATATCCCCTGCCCCAGAGGTCCCGTCGAGAGCGGAACGCCCGGAAGGATCGGACCCGGGTGGCCTTTCAGGATGCTATGGATGGACCTGGATCCTTCCAGTATCTCCCTGGGAAAATAGCCGAGATCTTCGTAGACCGCGGCCATGGCCGCCACCGCATGCCCCTTGCTGAGTACGAACATATCTTTTCCAAGAGCCGTCGGGTTGACGGGATCTATATCCATATAACCGCCGTAATAGAGAGAAACCATCGGCAGGACAGCGCTGTACGCGCCTCCGATGTGCACTCCCTTATCGATAGCCGTTTCGCCCTGCAGGATGATTTTTAAGCGGATATCCTGTTCCTTTATTCTGAGAAGCGCTGCATTGGCATGGCAAATGGACATCTCTACGCTGTTCATGTATTCCCTCCTTTCCTCTTAAGCAAATCCAATATCAATCGGAGATTTTCCGAAGAGATAGTCGAAGATCATCTCAACCTCCTCCAGGCTTTTCAGGAGCGCAATACAGGGCTGGTAGTCCAATTATTCCGAACACATATAGCAAATTCCAAGTCGAGGGTAATCTCTTCAAATACCGCCCAATAGCATCGACCTGGTTTCAGGGGACATTTCTGCCTGGATTTGACACACCGCATGGTTATCGATTGTCCTCTGAGCGTATCCGTACTACAAGTCTAATACTATGGTGTGACCGTTCCTGAGTTAAGGAGTACACTACCTCACCCAGACCGCGAAGGACCTAAGCTTAATCGCAGTGACAAGACTGCATCGATAGGTCGCATTCGCCGGTCTGTATCTGAAGAATATAGTCGGCGGACTTACCTGCCATACTTCTTCCAGTGGGCGCCGAATATCTTGTTCTCGTCGGGAACGACCGGGGGTATGGGCATCGAAACCCAGGTTGTGTTGAGAAAGTGCTTCCAGTGCACATTCTCGTTCACGATGTTGCCGCCCCAGGTGCCGCAGCCGAGGGTGAGGCCGAAGGGCATGCCGTTGTCGTAGTTGCCCGAGTTGCCGAAGGGCTGGGTCTGGCGGACCATGACGCGGCTCACCCTCGCCCTCGTGGCGAGCTCCACCATGTGGGCGTCGTTCGTCGTGTGGATGCCGCAGGAGTGGCCGTAGCCCGAGTATCGCGTGATATCGCGCACCAGGCAGATCGCCTCCTCGAATTCCCCGTACTTCCATACCGTGAGCACCGGCGAGAGCTTTTCGCCGGAGAACATGTCGGCCGGTCCCACCGCTTCGCCCAGGACCATGAGGAAGCTCGTATCCGGCTTCACCGCGATCTTCGCGAGGGCGGCGATCTTCTGCGCATGCTGGCCCACATGGCTTCTGCCCATGTGCACGCCGTCGGGCCACATGAGGTCACGAAGCCGCGCTTTTTCCTCGGGACTGCAGAGGTGTCCCCCCAGCTCCTGGAAGTACTTCAGCATCGTGTCGTAAATGGAAGCCTGGAGCACCACGGAGTTTTCCGATGAGCAGGAGGTGGCGTTGTCGAAGATCTTTCCGTTCCTGATCTTGGTCGCCGCGTCCTTCAGATCGGCCGTCTCGTCCACCACCACGGTGGAGTTACCGGCGCCCACGCCGTAGGCCGGTTTGCCCGAGGAGTAGGCCACCTTCACCAGCGGCCCGCCCCCTGTCGCTATCACCAGATCCACGCTTCTCATTAGTTCTTGCGAAAGCTCGATCGTTGGTTCCTTGATGTTGAGCACCAGATCTTCCGGAGCCCCGACCTTCCTCAAGCCTTCGCGCATATAGTTGGCCGTCAGCTCGCAGGATGCCTTTGCCTTGGGATGGGGTGCGAAGATCACCGCGTTTCGGCATTTCAGGATGGGCAGGCCATTGCAGGCTATCGTCGAGGTGGCGTTCGTCACCGGGGTCAGCGCCCCGATCACGCCGACAGGTTTGGCTATTTTCAGGAGGCCTTTTTCTTTGTTCTCCTCGATGACGCCCACGGTCTTGAGCCCGCAGAGATCCCTGAGGGTGCCCAAGGTCTTCTTCTGGTGCTTGCCCAGCTTGTCTTCATAGACGCCCATCTCCGTTTCGTCGGCGGCCAGGCGGGCGCAGGCTTTGGCGTGCTCCAGCTGGTATACTTCCCAGCCCACGGCTGCCACCATCTCGTCCACCCGTTCCTGCGACCAGAATTCAATCTTCTCCTGGGCGGCGCGAGCTCTGCGAACCAGACCCTCAATCTCTTCCAACATAATCATCTCCCTTTTATTTGTCTTTTTCGCCGCGTGCAAATTTCACATGACTGTCAGCCATCTCGAATTGATCAACTTGTGCACAGGTTGTATTCAGATCCAATGACGCCACCGCGGTGACGGCAATCTCGGCCAGGCGTTTGACATTAGAATTATCCTCAAAGCTCTTGCCGAATTCACCGCACCCAAGCAACCTGAGAGCTTCTTTCGCAGTCCCGAAATTGGTTCCGCCTCCGATTGTTGCGATCTCAAGTGTCGGAAGGCTCACCATATAATGGAGCCCGCCGTCGACGGCTTCAGCCTGAAGAAATGCAGTGGAGCTTGAAACCACATGGGCCAGATCCTGCCCGGTAGCGGCGAAGAATGCGGCGATTGAATTGGCGGCGTTTACGTTGAAGCCGCCCAGTGTGCCGCTCAGGCTGGATCCTAGGTAACATTTGTTGAAAATCAATTGCTCGACTTTCCGGGCGGTGACAACAGGCTTGAAGGCTTTCTGCAGGATCTGCTCAGGAATGAAAACTTCCGCATGCACGCTTTTACCTCGCCCGTTGAGAATATTGATATGTGAAGATTTCTTGTCCGAGCACATATTACTGGAAATCGTCAGCAGCTTCCAATCCGGCATGAGTTCGATCAATTTCCGAGAAATATCCGCAGCCGCTTTGGTCACTCCATTCATGCCCATAGCATCGCCGGTCTTGCAGATGATCCTGATGAAGACCTTGGTCCCCAGTTGATATGGATCAATATGATCCAGCTTGACAAATGGATCCTTAATCTGCTTGCCCAATATTTCTAGAAGGTTGCGATCCTCAACGATACGTGTACAGAATGCCCTGGCGGAAGCAAGGTCAGGAGCCTGCAGAAGTGGAGCGCGGGCCATGCCGTCAAAGGTAACCAATGTATTGATGCCGCCCGCGAGGTTGATCGCTTTCATCCCTCGCTGCATTCCCGCAACCAGTGCGGCTTCGTTGGTTGCGAGCGGGATATAATAATCTCCCTTGGCATATTCTCCGTTGATCTTGACCGGTCCCGCGAATCCCATCGGTATCAGCGCGGCTCCTATTTTCTTCTCGATACCTGTGAGAATAATTCCGTTTCCGTAAGATACATTGTCAATTGCGGAATTTTTAATGTTCGGTAGCTGGACTCCAGTTTTCTTTTCAAGCGTTTCACAGCGGATTATGGCCGCGGCTCTGCAGGCATCGTAAAGCTTATCGGCAGTGGAGCCGAATACTTCTTCAAAAATCATGTACTCGAGCAGTTGGTCTTTGACCTTGCCCTCTTCGTACTGCCTCGAAATAGACTCTAGATTATTCATCACTTCCTCCCTCCACACAAGAAGCATATGGATCGAGACTTTTGGCATACTCGGCGGCTTTCTGAATCTTGGCTAGATCAATACCAGTCTCTATACCCATCCTGTCCAGCATTTCAACCAGGACTTCCGTGGCAATGTTCCCCTTGGCGCCAGGCGCATAGGGGCAACCGCCCAGACCGCCGACGGCGCTGTCTATGACATCCACACCCGCCTGCAGGGACGCGAGGATGTTGGCGAACTCTATCCCGCCAGATCGATGGAAATGGACCGCCAGTCTGCTTTTTGACAATGTTCGCTTGACAGCCTTGACGACCTTGTAGGAAAGAACAGGTTCCGACATGCCAGTCGTATCACCCAGAGAAATTTCGTAGGATCCGATGCGCTCGAGTTCAGCCGCGATTTCCGCGACGTATTCAGGCGCTATCTTCCCCTGCATGGGGCAGCCAAAAGAAGTGGCAATATAGGAACGGACCCTTATCCCGTGAACGCGTGCCACATCGTTGATTTCCTTCATCTGGGCAAGCGAGTCGGCGATACTCATGTTGAGGTTTTTCTTGTTGTGCGCTTCGCTCGCGCTCATTATCGTGACGACCTCTTTCAAGCCAGAAGCGATTGCCCGTTCGAGGCCTTTTATATTCGGAATCAGAGCGTTATAGACAATGTTGGGATTCATGGTAATAGAACTCAGGACTTCGGCGGCGTCGGCCAATTGAGGAACCCATTTGGGATGAACAAAGCTTGTCACCTCTATCGCCTCGCAGCCCGCATCGGTAAGCATGTTCACAAGCCTGATTTTTTGATCAGTCTTGATGAATTCCTTTATGTTCTGTAGGCCATCTCTGGGACAGACCTCGAAAATCTTCACCTTGTCGATATCAATCTTGTACATAGAAAATTCCTTTGGGAGGAAAATAGAATTGGAGGAGGAGCCTGGGAGCTTTGCTCCCAGGCTTTGCTCTTGTCGCTTACCAGATCTTCTTCAAGGACAGAATCGGATCCTCCGCGGCGCTGTCAAACGGCCATACGGTCACATATTTACCGTTCTTGATTTGACCAATGGTGATTCGCGCATACTTGTTCTGATTTGTATGCGATCCAGCTTCATTGGTAAAATTCTCGAAATCGATCATTTCGTACGGCAATATGATGGGGCTTCCGTCAGAGAATTTCTTGTCGATGACCAATGTGGCGAGTGTGTCCCGGACCTTTTCCCGATCAACCGATCCTGCCAGCTTGAAAGCCTGGGCCATGACTTTGATTGTCGTATAGGTCTCCGCGCTGTGTCCGTTCATATTGATGTTGAATTTCGCCATGAAACGCTTGTTGGTCTCTTGGGCCTTGGGGATGTCGGTATTCCACTCCAGGGCAGTTGTTATCCCCGTGGCAAGGTCCTTTACCGCGGGAATAAAGCTGGGATCGATGAGTCCGCTAGCCTTCCCTATCATTATATGTGGAGCAAACCCTTGCTCATGAAGGGTCTTTGTGAGAAGAATCGCGTCCGAAATGTAGGGGTCCACGACCAGAATGTCGGGATTGGCTCTCTTTATTGTCAGAACTTCGGACGACAGGTCGACGGTATTGTTGGAATATTGTATTTCCTTGACCACCGTGAATCCGATTTCCTTGGCCCAGTATTTTCCCCACTTGAGCGATTCCTGCCCCAGGAGAGTGTTGTCGGTAATGAAACCCACGGTCTTGTATCCGAGATTGAACTTCTGGCTCACATCATACGAATATTGAATCATGTCGCGAAGATACATCATGTTCGTAGGGGCAAGACGGAAGAAGTACTGGTAGCCTCTCGTAGTGATGGGGTCAGCGGTAGAAATGGCCGTGATCATGGGGACTTTATAGCGTTGGGCAACCTCCGACACCACATTCGTGACTGCGCTCTGATAGGCGCCGATCAAGGCTACAACGTTTTTGGTGGTGATAAGGCGTTCAGCTTCGGCCATTCCGGTCTTCGGGTCTCCGACCGAATCGCCATAGATGATTTCTATTTGCCTTCCCAGCACGCCTCCTTTTGAATTGATCTCTTCGACTGCGAAATCGATTCCTCTTCTGCAGTTGGTTCCAATAGGCGCAAGACTACCGGACAAGGGATACACGGCACCAATATAAATCGGCCCTGATCCCTGCGCGAAGAGAGGAACTGTCAGGATCGCAACCAGAAACAGGACTGTCCATCTTTTCATTTCGACCTCCTAATTCTTTCTCCTCCACTCTGGAAGAGGTAAAGCCTTGGTCATATCCCCAGATATGCCTTCTTGATATCGGGGTCCTCAAGCAAATCCTTCGAAAGCCCTTCCTTGACGATTCTTCCGTTGACCATGACATAAGCGCGGTCTGCTAACCTGAGGGCTTTCCTGACGTCCTGCTCGACAATAAGCGTTGTCAGATTGAGTTTGGAGCGCATGAGCTGGATGGAATCGAAAATCAGGTCGATCACTTTCGGCGCAAGCCCGAGCGATGGTTCGTCGAGCATGATCAGTCTGGGCAGTGACATAAGCCCCCGCGAAACAGTGAGCATTTGCTGCTCTCCTCCGCTCAACGTGCCGGCTTTCTGCAGACGGCGCTCCTTGAGTATCGGAAATAATTCATACATTTCGACGAGCGTCTTGTCCCTGTGGACACGGGCTCTCTTCAGATAGGCGCCCAGAAGCAGATTTTCTTCCACGGTCATATTGGGGAATATCTGGCGGCCTTCGGGGACCAAGGAAATTCCCGCGTTGTTTATATCCGGCGTACTTTTCCCCATCAATTCGATGCCTTCGAACCTTATGCTGCCGCCAATGGATTTCATCAATCCCGCGATGGTTTTCAGCGTCGTCGATTTTCCCGCTCCGTTGGCGCCGATGATCGCGACCGTTTCCCCCTTTTCGATGGAGAAGGAGAGGTCCCACACTACCTGGACATCGCCATAGCCGATATTCACATTATCCAGTTGCAGCATCTTAATGATCCTTGCCGAGATAGACTTCTATGACCTGCGGGTCGGAGGAAATTTCTTCGGGAGAGCCCGTGGCGATAAGCTGGCCGTGATGCAGGACAAGGACTCTCCTGGACAAATCCATCACCGCTTTCATCACATGTTCCACGACGACCACGGTAATGCCGCGGTCGTTTACCGAACGGATCAACCTGATGGCGTCTTCCACTTCGGTTGGAGTCAGTCCGGCCATCACTTCGTCAAGAAGGAGGAGTTCCGGGTTGGTCGCGAGCGCCCGCGCAAGCTCGAGCCTTTTTCTTCCAGGCGTACCAAGCGTCCGAGCAAGATGCGTTTCCTTGTCTGCCAAGCCGGTGAATTCTATTATCTCCTTGGCCTTCCTCGCGGCTTCTCCCCTGGTCTTGCATCGCTCCCGCCCGTAGAAGAGACTGGCGATGACATTGTCCAGGATCGTGAAGTTCAGGAGAGGCTGCACGATCTGGAAGGTTCTGGCTATGCCCATCCTGTTCAGCACATGGGCCTTGGTCCTGGTGATGTTGGTGTTCTTGAAAAACACCGTGCCCGAATTGATATCCTCGAATCCGGCGATCATCTGGAAGAGAGTCGTCTTTCCCGCCCCGTTCGGACCTATCAGTCCTATCATCTCTCCTTTTTCAATGGAAAAGCTTACATCGTTGACAGCAACCAGGCCCTTGAATTTCTTGGTGACATTGTTGACGGCGAGTATTGTTTCGCTCATTTATCCGCTCCGTCTGCCGGCTTCCGCAAGTATGCGACAAGATGCGAAACGGCCTTCCTGTACAATTCCGCCAGAATGGAATTCAAGCCTTCCGGCTTCAGGAAAATCATGACGATCATGATTATCGCGATGATGACATAATGCGATCCCGAGTAGATGACCCCTATGGTCCCCCTGAGGATTTCAGTGAGCGGGAATATTATTATTGTCCCGATTATAGGGCCGGCCACCGTTCCCAGGCCTCCGATGATCGCCGGAAGGACGATATCTATCGAATGGTAGACAAGGAATATTTCCGGATCGATGTAGCGGATATACTGGAAATAGAAGCTCCCCAAGACGGACATCATCCCGGCGCTGAGCATCACCGCGAAGGCCTTCACCATAGGATTATTGATGCCGATGGAAATAGCGGTCTTTTCATTCTGCTTTATCGTGAGCAATGCGTATCCCAGCCTGCTGCTACCGAAATATCGGGTTATCAGGATATAGCAGACAAACAATATCAGAATCAGGTAATAGTAAGGCAACTTGCTGTCGAACTGAAACCACCAGAAATTGGGAATCTTTTCGAGGACCGGGACGAGAATGCCTTCAGCCTTCCCGATGTAGTTCCAGTTGAGGAACAGGTTCAAAAGCGTAAGCGATATGGCCAGGGTAGCCATCGTGAAATACGGTCCGCGCAGCCTGAAGCATTGGTAATAGACGATGAAGGAGAATGCCATGGAGATCGCTACGCCGAGGAAAAATCCATACAGGGGGATCATGTTGAACTTTGTTTGGAGGATGGCGGACGCGTAGGCGCCGATTCCTATGAAGACCGAATGCCCCAGGGACATCTGGCCGCCATATCCGCCGATAATATTCCAGGCGAGGGAAGTGGATGCCGCATAGAAGAACATGATGAGAAGGTGCTGGAGGTAATTCGACTTCACGAAGAGAGGGAGCACGGCCAGAACCAGAACCAGGAATATCGCGAGATATCTGTTGATCTTTCCTGTAGCGGGATTCATCGCCGATGATTCAACAGCGTTCATGCGACACTCCTTTGGGACATCTGCAAGGTTCTTCTCACGATCAGGATTATGATGAATGTCACGAAAACCACGGTCTCCTTGTAGCTTGCGCCGATGAAGAACGATCCGAGAGTCTCGAGCAAACCCAGAAGCAGTCCTCCTATGAGGGCCCCCGGGATGCTACCCAGCCCGCCCATGACCACCACGATGAAGGCGCGGTTGGTGAACACATTTCCTATGGTTGGGTATACGTAGTAGAAGGTGACGAGAAGATTGCCCGCTATTCCCGCCAGAGTGACGCCTATCGCGAATGCGAGGATATACATTCTTTCGATCCGTATGCCTACGATGCTCGCCCCAACCCTGTTCTGTGCCGTCGCTCTCAGGGCTCTTCCGGTATCGGTATACTTGAGAAATAGGAACAGTATCGATGCCAGGACTATCGCAACTCCAAAACTTATTATTTTGGGATAAGTCAGGGTAATGTCCAGTATGCGCAATCCGCGGGACGAATAGGGAGTGTTGACGCTGTAGTAGTTGGAGGAAAACACCAGGAGGGCGATATTCTGCAGAAACATCATGAAGGCGACGGTCAGGAATATCTGGGCTTCGTGGCCGTGCCCCTTCTTTACCACAGGGGTAATTATGTAGTGCTGAAGGATCAGTCCTAGGCCAAAAAGCACCAGGATGGTCAAGGGTAATGCGTAGTAAGGATCGAGCCCCAATGAATTATTGACCAAGTATGCGATATACATGCCGATCATGAGGAATTCGCCCTGGGCGAAGTTGACCACATCCATGACGCCGAAAATGATGTTGAGCCCGATGCCGATAAGCGAATAGAACCCACCTATGATCAGGCCGTTCATTATGACTTGAATGATGATCGGATCCATGTATACAATCCGTCCTTTGGGGAAGAATTCCTTAATTATAAATCCCATATCCAGGATTATCTTCCTCTTTTCTGATGTATTATTGCTCTGTTCCGATATTTTTTGAGATATCCTTATAGGGCTATATTTATCTATTTATATTTGCCATGTACTCTTATAGGCATTCTACGGCGCTGCGGCAGGAGCCATTACTCAATATTGACTTCGCTGGGGCCTGTGGTGATAATGGATACTGACCTGTCGGGCTTTTCGTCGTTCCGCCGGTTTCGAGTGGGAGGGAATGGCGCGTGAAGATACTGTCATGGACCGATTACGATGGTATTGATGAGGAATTCCATGCAACCAGACTCAATCCAAAAGTCAAGACGTTCATCCAATTGCATGGCCACTCATACGCGGAATTGATCTTCGTGGAAAAAGGCTGGTGCATCCAGGAACTCAACGGAAAGCTGGAGATGCTCCCCCGTGGCTCGTTGATACTGCTCAGACCCGATATCGATTTCCACTCTTTTCATGAGTATTCGGAGGCAGTCTCCGTCATTCGCATCTCGATAAAGGAATCCACGATCGATTTCCTCTCCGATCGGTATTTCAATGGCAATATGAGTTATTGGGGAGGACAGAACCAGCATCCGGTAATTATCCTGCTTAATGAAAAACAGATTCTCTGGCTGTCGCTTGCATATCGGAATCTGACAAAATCGGACAGGACGGCCTTGGCCATCGAACGTTTTCTTCTGGGTCTGATCGATGAAGTTCTGCTTCATGTCAGGGTTGATGAGAATATCGTGGGAAAAGACTGGGTGACAAAGGCGTATGAGAAAATCCAGAATCCGGAGTATTTTACAAAAAGCGTCAACGATATTGCAGAATTCATCAATAAAACGCCCGAACACCTGTGCAGGATGATCAAGCGGAATTTCGGAAGAACTACTACCCAATTGAAAAACGAGGCCAAAATAAATTTTGCCTGCGAGCAGCTTGCCTTTTCCCGGAAGGAGATCGTCGATATCGCCTTTGAATGCGGATTTCAGAGCATAAGCTACTTTTATCATCTCTTTTTGAAATCGACAGGGATAACCCCTCTTGAGTACCGGGCAATAAATTTGAGAAATAACTCAATATTCCTTTGAACAGACTGGAGCGGTTCGAGAGATAAACGCTGACCTCATCGAAATGATAGGAAAAGTTATACCTGTCAGCCCGCGTCATAGCCCTTTTTCAGCGCTTCACACCGTCCATAGCCACTTCACCCATCATCCGCAGACAGGCTGCTCCCTGCAGTCATGGTAAGCGTCAAATTCTCCCCGTCATGACGGTAGACTAATAGGAAGCAGGATTAAGCCGGTACGGCAGAAAGGAGAGTTTTTCTTCAAGTGTTTTTGCTTTAGGAATCATGTCAAAGATATAGCAAAGATATTGGGGCTGACGTAGATAAATTTGTTATATTTGACACTATTTCTTCAGAATCTTTAGCTGGTTAGCTGGTGTCCCATAATTAAACCTGAACTTACATTCTTTTAAGAATAGTGGGAATGATTTCTTATCTATCCCTTTGTATTTTCTCAAGACTCGCTTAGCTTGATTCCAAAAGTTTTCAATTCCATTGATGTGATTTTTCTAGTTTGCAAATACTTCGGAGTGATTGATTCTGTGATGATGAAACTCACTAACATCCAAATGCATCGTAGCTGCGATAAGTATCTGTATAAACAACGCTATCAGGCTTGATTTTATTGGTTATAACAGGCATTGAGTAGCTTCCTTAGTTTTCTCGACAATGATCGTGTAAACCTTGCTATGACGCTTTAACATGCCGAATACAACAACTTTTCCAGCAGCTCCTCGGCCGCGCTTACCTTTCCGAACTCCGCCGAAATAGCTTTCATCTATTTCGATGTCACCATTGAATATTTCTTGTGCTTCGTTCGCTAGCTTTTCTGCAATTCTTGACGTATTTTACGGTAGAAAAGGATAGCTGAATTAGCTTGGATTCCGAGGACGTTTGTTGTAGATCTAGCAGTCACTTCTAATACAAAGTATTCCAGCAAGCGTAACTGCGTGCTTTTGCTTAATCTGCAATGACTTATCGCCATAATTGCAGTATATCATGCATCTTTATCTACTTCAGCCCCCTCTTTTATTCTAGATCCTGTCAAACATTCCCGTATCTGTCAAACTTTGGGTGTCCCCCAGCATAGCTGGGGGTTTACTGTGTTAATTAAAAATATGGGGCCTTCAGGAATAACCATTACACAGACGACTGAACCGCCCCCGGGGTTTACCGAAGAGCCTATTTAGTCTTCCAAGCTGGAGACGTGGGTTCGACTCCCATCGGTCGCTCAATCACAAGTCTTTGCATCGTAAAACTTTAAGAGAAAACAGGTTTCGACCTTTTTCTCTTAAACCGCCAGTGATACGTAAAATGATACGTAAAGGTATCAGGGCCCTTGCAAGGAGGCCCTTTCATGGCGGTTGCACCTTTTTTCATCGTAACTAGTGTCCTGTCTTTTACAGATTGCCTAATCTATGGACGCTATGGCAATGCTGTCCATGATCTTGTCTGCTGACTTAACCCATTTGAATCTGCGACCTGAAGCATTCCAGGTCTTTATGAAATCG
>JAPLSO010000013.1 GCA_026398595.1 Spirochaetota bacterium
GCCGCAGGGTCCCGATATCTTGAGGGAGTTGAGCGAGAGGTTCTGGTCCTTGGCCATCTTGATGGAGACGGGGTTGAGCCTGTCGGAGATGCCATGGCAGCAGAGTATCCTGCCGCAGACGCCGCAGCCTCCGATGACCCGCGCCTCATCCCTGACCCCGATCTGGCGGAGTTCTATCCTGGTCTTGAAGATGGAGACGAGGTCTTTGACCAACTCACGGAAATCCACGCGTGATTCGGCGGCAAAGTAGAAGAGGATCTTGGGCTCGTCGATAAGGTAATGGGCGGAGACGAGCTTCATAGGGAGATTTCGCGCCCAGATCTTGTCGCGGCAGAGCTCGAAGGCTTTATTTTCCTTCTCGGCGTTTTCCTTGAGGCGGCGCAGATCGTCTATCCCCGCTGGCCGTTCTATCGCGACGATCTCGTCCGAGTTGGCGAGGTCTTTATCGTCGATCCTCCCGGCGACAACGAGGGCACGGGACGGAATGAACCTGGGCTGGGGAGCCTCCTCCGCGGCCTGAGGCTCGGCTATTTCCGATTCCAGGGCGAGAACCGCCTCGGAGGCGGCTTCAGATTCTGATTCAGCGATGGGCTCCGGGGAAGAAGCGAAGGGGCCCTCGAGTATAGCCTCCAGTTCGTTTAAGGTCCTGAAATGGGGCCATTCGCCCTTGGGCGACTCGTAGTAGCCAAAGAAGCTTTCGCAGGAATGAAGAATCTTGAGCCTGTATAGGGTCTCGGGTAGTTTCTCCTGGGCCGTCGACTCGCGCTGCCTCCCCTGATGTCCGGAACTATTCCTCTCGAGGTCTTCGAGTCGTTCGAGATCTTCTATGAGGATATCCTTCCGATCGTCGGACATCGGTTCTAACTCCTTGTCTATACCCCGCGCGGAGATCCGCGTCAGGCTGAATCATCATACCATGCCGGCTGAATAATGAATACCGAGGCTTGGCCATAGTAATGGCTTGGCCATAGTAATGGCCTGCCATAGTATTAGCCGAATTTCCTGGCTTATTCAGCCGGCCGGCCGACCCTGCCTGAGTAGATCGCGCCTTCTTCCATCGAAAAGCGCCGCGATCGGATGTCGCCTTGCACACGGGCCGACGGCGTAAGGCGTACGGCGTCCTCGGCCTCGATGGAGCCCGAAATCCTGCCCGCGACGACGACGTCTCTTCCCTTGATATCAGCCTTGATTTTGGCTCCCGCGGCGACGACGATGTTCTCTTCGGATTCCAGACTGCCGATGCACTCGCCTTCGACCCACAGGAAGCCGCCACAGGAGAGCCTGCCTTCGACCTTGACCCCAAGGCCGACCACGCAGTCGAGCGTCCCCTTCCGTTTTTCGCCCTTCGAGGCTTCACGCTTTTTCAAACACCCTCCTAAGGTCTGAATTCGATCGTCTCCTGCCGCTTGTTGAGAAAGCGCAGGGGGTCGATGATGCTCATGCCCAGATGGACCTCGTAATGAAGATGGGGACCCGTCGTCTGGCCCGTGTTTCCCAGGGTGGCGATCACCTGCCCTTGCGTCACGATCTGGCCGATACTCACCTTGAAGGCTCTCAGGTGGCCGTAGCGGGTGAGGAACCCGTGGCTGTGCTGGATCGTGACGGCATTGCCGAGTGTGCCATCGTAGCTAGCCGCTATCACCTTGCCGTCGGCCGTCGCCACGATGGGATCGCCCGTATGAAAGGTGGAGATATCGATGCCGGAATGCAGGTACCATTGGCCCGAGGAGAAGGGGTTTTCGTTCTGTCCAAAATACATCGAGACGTGGCCTATCCCGCCCTGGATGGGCCAGATATTCGGGATTTCAGACATGATCTCCTTTTGCCCCGCGAGAATGGTGGAAGCCTTTTCGAGGCCCGGCACCGCGCTGTCCAGGTAGCCGGTCAGATCCTTGAGTCGCGCCAGCTCTCGGTTTCCGAGGTCTCCCGACTCGGGCATATTGAGGAGGGATGTCAGGCCGGCGACGCCGAGAGCTCTATTCACCGAGACGTCCAAATCCGCTCCATCCTCGTTCTTAGCGACGGCAGCAAGGAGGCCCGAGAGGCTGGCCTCGAACTTCAGAGCCGAGCCGGATAGGGTTTCGACCCTGTCCCTGAGGTTGTCGACCATGACCCTGGACTCGGCTAAATCACGCTTGGCTATTTCGAGGTCGACGAAGACGTAGGCGAAACGGGAGACGGCGAAGATGGCGAAACCGAAGAGGCCGATAAAAGCAAGCGCGATGAGGCTCAAGGAGAGATTGTTGATCCTGAGGCGGCGCGAAGGACGAGCGGCCTCGGGGATGATCTCGATGAAAGTCCGGCGCCGCGCCCAGGCCAGGATCCTCGCAAAGGCGGCTGCGAGCCAGCCGAAGAGGGCTTTCGAACCGGCGACGAGCTTGGCATAGAGAAGTTTTTCCTTCTTCTTATATCCGCTTAGGCCCTCGGGCACTTATATCTCCTTGCTCGAAAACGACAAAGCAGTGGTACTTTAGCACCTCGGCCGCGACGCTGTCAAATCCGGTCCGAGCCGGCATATCCGCGGCTGGTGATGACACTGCGGGTCAAAATTTGCTATATTTCACCTATACGAATAAACCACATTACTCGAAAGAGGTATCTATGGCTAAGCATCAATTTAAAACAGAAGTTTCCAAGCTCCTCGAGCTGATCACCCACTCGCTCTACTCCCATAAGGAAATCTTCCTTCGCGAACTCGTCTCCAACGCCTCGGACGCCATCGACAAACTGCGCTACCTGACTATCTCCGACGACGCTTATAAGACCATCACCTTCGATCCGAAGATCACGGTCTTCGTTGACGCCAAGGCCAAGACCATCACCTTGTCGGACAACGGCGTCGGCATGGACGAGGACGAACTCGCCGACAATCTCGGCACTATAGCCCGTTCGGGTACCCGGACTTTCATGGAGAAGCTCTCCGACAGCGAAAGGAAGGACTCCAACCTCATCGGCCAGTTCGGCGTGGGATTCTATTCCATCTTCATGATCGCCGAAAAGGCGGAGGTCTTAAGCCGCACGGCCGGGGAGGACGCGGCATTCCGCTGGGAGAGCAACGGGAAAGGCAGCTTTACGGTGGAACCCGCTCTGCGCGAGGGCTTCGGCACCGATATCGTCCTCCATGTCAACGCCGAGGGCGGGGAGTACCTCTCCCGCTGGTCGCTGGAAGCTCTGCTCAAGAAGTATTCAAACCACATAGCCTATCCCATCCACCTCGTGTCGCAGGAACCTAAATACGACGACAAGGGCAAGGAGAACGGGACAGAGTTCAAGGACGAGCAGACCAACACGGCCCAGGCCCTTTGGCGCAGGTCCAAATCCGAGCTCGTCGACAAGGACTACCTCGACTTCTATAAATCCTTCTCAGGCGAGGATGAGGAACCCCTGCTTTGGATCCACACGAAGGGTGAGGGCACCATCGAGTACAACTCCCTCTTCTACATCCCCTCCAAGGTGCCCGGGGACCTCTACTACCCCGTGAGCCAGCAGGGCGTCAAACTTTACATTAGGCGCGTCTTCATCACAGACCGGGAGACCAACTTCCTGCCCCAGTACTTCCGTTTCGTGCGCGGCGTCGTGGACTCCGACGACCTGCCCCTCAACATCTCGCGGGAAATCCTCCAGCAGAACCGGGTAATGACGACCATCCAGCAGGCCTCCCTCAAGAAGATATTCTCCGAACTCGAATCCCTCGCGAAAAATAACTCTGAGAAATATTTAAAGTTCGTCGAGCTTTTCAATCCCCAACTCAAGGAAGGCATCATCTCCGACTGGCAGAACCAGAAAACCCTCCTCGGCCTCGTACGCTACAAGAGCACGAGCGTCGAGGGCTGGACCAGGCTCGAGGACTACAAGACGCGGGCTGGGGACAGGAAGGTCATCTATTACATCACCGGCAACAGCGAGGAGCGCCTCCGCGCCAGCCCCTTGCTCGAAGTCTTCGCCGCCAAGGGCGTCGAGGTTCTCATCGGGCCCGACGAGATCGACGAGCTCGCTTTCAATTCCATAGGCCAGTACGAGGGCCTCTCCTTTAAAAGCGTCAACCACGTGGACTCGGATGAAGTTCTGGGCAAGACCGAAGGCGGGGACGAGGTTGCGGGTAAAAAGGCCGTCGAGGCCGCCAAACGTATCCTGGGCGAAAGGGTGAAGGACGTCCGCCTCTCAAAGCGGCTCGCCAAGAGCCCCTCATGCGTCGTCATGGACTCGGACGACCCCACTCTCCAGTACCGAGAACTGATGAAGCGCCTTTCAGGAGTCGAAACGCCCGAACCTACGCCCATCCTCGAGCTCAATCCCAGTCATCCCCTCATCGCACGGCTTGCGACGATGGAAGAAAAGCACGCGGCTATGCCTGAGGACGCCGTGGCGGCGGCGGACGAAGAGGACCTGGCCTGCATTCTCCTCGACCAGGCCCTCCTGGCCGAAGGGCAGAAGTTCATCAAGCCGGCCGAGTTCATCGAGCGGCTCAACCGTCAGCTGGCCAAATAGATGGCAGGATACGAAAAACCGGACTTCTGGAGCATCAAGGCCAGGAAAGAGGGCTATCCCGCCCGCTCGGTCTACAAACTCGAGGAGATCGTCGCCAAGTTCGGCCTCCTGAAGAAAGGGAGCTCTCCCGGTCCCGGCATCCTCGACATCGGCGCGGCCCCGGGCTCCTGGAGCCTCTGGCTGCTCAAGGCCCTGGGCGGCCGCGGCCGGCTTATCGCCGTCGACATCCAGGACCTGGGCATCTCCCCGGCCGACGCCAATTTTAGCTTCCTCAAGGGCTCCATCCTGGACGAAGCGGTCCGCGCTCAACTCCGCGCCGCCGGGCCCTATTCCCTCGTCGTCTCCGACGCCGCCCCATCCACAACCGGCAGCCGGCTCGTGGACCAATCACGGTCCGAGGAGCTCGTCGAGGCCGTCATGGGACTTGCCGTAGAGGTCCTGGGACCCGGCGGCGCCCTTGTCATGAAGATCTTCCAGGGAGGCGAGGAGAAGCGGTTGATTTCAGAATTAAAGAAGAGCTTTGCACGAGCGCGCGGCTTCAAGCCCGAGGTCTGCAGAGCCGAATCCTTCGAGACCTATCTGGTGGCGATGGGGTTCAAGTCCCAGCCCGGGGTCCGGAAAATGACCGTCCCTTCTTCCCCATAAATTCAAGCAGTTCTTTTTTCTGCGGGCGCTGGGCCGCGAGGAGCCTGAAGGATTTGTCCTGGACGAGACGGGCGATAGCCGAAAGCGTCGACAGATGCTGTTCGGGAACGGCGGAAAGGACGAGGAAAATTGTCGTCACAGGCAGCCCGTCGGGGGCGCACCAGTCCACGGGGACCTCGAGGTAACCGACGGCGACCAGGGCATCCTCGGGATTGGAGAGCATCATGTGCCGCGGATGGGGCAGGGCAAAACCCTCGCCCAGAGCCGTGGACGCCAGGGATTCGCGCTCCAGAAGGGCAGCCCTTAACCTGGATTTATCGAGCCCTTTGGGCAGCCTCATCAGCCTTACCGCTGAGGAAATCACTTCTTCCGGCGTCGAACCTTTAAGATTGAAATAGACATCGCTGTGGTCGATCAGCGAGGAAAGCCGTTCTGGCATGACCATACCCCCGCTCAAAAAGAGCCCTTGCACCTTGTTGGATAGATTAGTCTTCATCCCGGGTCATCACTCGACCGCGAACGAACGGACATAGGGAGCAAGCCCCGCGGCGTTCACGTCCATCATCACGCGAAGTGGACGATTGAGGGGATTCTTGCCTACCAATACGATGTAGAATTGGCTCCTCCCTCTCGGTGCCGTGAAGGATTCACCAGGCACGTAAAAATCCTCGATGAGGGCTTCCAGATTGATAGCCTTCGCCTCGCCCTCGTTCGCGCCATCGTCATTGCTTCTTCCCCCCCCCCACGATCGCCAATACTCCTTGAAATCCTCTTTACTCCATAACCAAAGCGAGGAATTCCCATCCTTGTCCTTGATGGTGATCGTGAGCTGGATGAATGTCGCGTTCAGCAGTTCGGTAGAAAGCCTAAGGACGACGAAATCGTTCGGTTTGCCCCTCACGAGGCCAGTAGGCGCTATGAACGGGTCAATTTTCTGGTCTATGCCAAACTTTGCGGTGACCTGCTTTCGGGAAAGCAGCTCGACTTCGACCCTGCTCGTAGTGATCGGAGGCGCCGAAGCGCAGGACATCACGGACAAGGCTATGACGATAGAGGCAAGCAACCGAGGCAGACAGTGATTTTTTTTGAACCCCATGAAACTGATGATAGCAAAAAAAAAGCCGGCTCACAAGAGCTGGCTTTTCGAGTATTAAGACTCTGTCAACTTAGAAAGAGAGCTCGCATTCGAGCGGCAGGTAGATCTTGCCAGTGACGGCGTTGTAGTTCACGCCGAGCTTCACATCGCCCGCGGCGAAGTTCATCATGACGTAGGGGTTAACATCAACGCCATTGTTCCCGTACCAGTTGTTGACGCCGTTGTCATAGGAGGCCTTCAGGCCGACTGCGAACGGATTAAGAGCATACTGGATCATGACTTTGGCGCTATAGCCGATAGCAGGGGTCAGACTGAAGTTGCCATCGAGGCCGAGATTGAACCCGGGAACGAGGCTGGAAGAACCGGCGGTGAAATAGATGGTATTGGCGGTGCCGACGTTCTTGAAGCCGACTTTCGCGGTCAGGCCCTTGACGGCCTTGACGTCAACGCCGACCCAAGCTTCGCTGTTGACCATGCGATAGCCGCCGACGACCGTGACGAGATCGGGAACGGCGTAGGACACGCCACCGGCGAACTTGTAACCATTGGTTCCGACCGGGCAGAACACGGCGGCGGTGAAGCCGCTCACGGCGCCAAGGACTTCGACGCCCTCTTCAGAGTTCGCGGAGCGGGTGGAGAAGCCGTTGCCGTCGATGTAGGAGGAGAGGCGGGCGGGCGCTTCGCGGAGCTTACCAGCCTTGAGCTGGAGGCCGAAAGCCGGAGCGAGGTTGTAGGTGAGAGAATAGTTGCGGAACGCAGCAAACATGTCGCTGGAACCAATAGTAGTAGCCGAGAACGCCATATCCGTCGCCTTGTAGTTGAAGTAGGTCTCGGTGTAGAGGCTATAGGTGCCAGTGGTGGTAGCCGTGCTGTTGTACAGATCAGCCTCGGCGTCACCATATGCGCCAAAGGTCAGCGCGGGAGCGGGAACAGCAGCGGCCTGGGCGAAAACAGCTCCGGCCATCGAGAGCGCGAGAAGCAGGACGATAAGCTTCTTCATTAGAAGTCCTCCTTGCAGTGTAAGAAGGGGGCCGCGCCGACGGCTCGGTAATCCCCTTTCCTAGGTTCTTTCAGAGTATATATCGGTCATTTTTTCAATGTCAAGCATTTTTTATTCAAGTTTATTAAGCAAAAAGCAAGAATATGCTATCCGAAGTTAATAAATCGTCGTAAAGACAGGGATTCGCGGCCATTATCATTACCCATTCGTGAATAATGAATGCCTAGTCATTTATCTTTTTCCCAGGAATGGAAATAAAAAAAAACAGCAAACCAGGCCGACCTTCCCTACTCATCCACATTGTAATAGTTAGCCAAGTTCAGTCTCTGGATCAGAATATCGTAGTCGATCTTCTGCGCAAGGAGCTTCTCAATGGAAAGATCGATCCGCGTGATCACGAGGTTTTCCTCGCTGGTGAATCCACCGCTGTACAGCTTCTCCATGATATTCATCTCGTCTTCGGCGTCGGCGATATTGAGTTCCTGGATTTTTCGGTCCAATTCAAGCGAGGCAAGTTTTTCGTTGGTCTTCCTGATTGAGTCGACGAGGCTGCTCTTGGCGTCTTTCAGCTTGATCCTGAATATCCCGGGATACTCCCTGCGCTTCAGCGCGCTCAATGCGTGCTGACCCTTGTCGATGGCATCGAAGGCTATCGAGAAGGACAGCCCCCACTCGATCGCGTTCGTATCCATGTCGTAGGCCAGTGATGCCGTGAGACTAGGGTTGGGCAGGTACGGAAGGATCGAAAATCCTGCCCTCCTTTCAGCTGCCTTAAGAGATAGTTCGAGGGCATGCACGGTCAAGGAGCTTGTCGGCGCCTCCGCTTCGACGGAGTTCGTCCATTCGGTCTGCAGTCGGAGTACATCCTCATAGAGGCTATCCGCGTTTTTCTTTACGTCGTCATCCACATCGGCTAGGGCATTCGAGGCGATGAGCATGGATTTCCGAGCCTCGAGGAGGCGCCTGTCCAACGCGCGGAGCAGGGTCTTGTCTTGAGCCGCTTTTCTCATCTTTTCAAAGGCGCCGAGGTTTCCCCGGTTCGCCTCGAGGAGGCGCTGATAATACATCGCGTTGAGGATATCGGTCGCGAGCGCGATCCGTACGGCATTCTCGGAGTTCCTGATCGCAGCCCGCGCTGTCAATACGCCAGCCTCGGCGTCCAGACGGTCCGCCTCAGTCTCCACGAAGAGTTTGCGGGTCAGGCTCAAGCTGGGGTTCCCCAGGTCGATTCCGCCGGTACTGACGGCCGTCAGGGGAGCTTTGAAAGACAGATCGGCCCCGAACAGGTTTGCCAAGGTAACGGAAGGGATCAGCGCGCCCCCGGTGAATCCACCGCCGTCGATGCCAAGCGCCGTGCTGGTACTGGTAGCGATGGAGACGATGGGCAGATAGGGCTTCATGTACTGGTCGTAGGCGACTTCGGCGGTCCTAAGCGCGAGCTTCGCTTCGAGCCAGGTCGCCTGAGCGTTCAGGCGAGCCGCATAGATATCGTCCCAGCCTTCGGCGGCCGCGCATGCCCACGCGCCCAGGACGAGGGCAAGTACCAGGCAAAATCTTCGCATCATTAGATCCCTAAAGGATTTTCTCCCATCGAACTCAGGTAGGAGCCTATCGATTTGATATAGCTCTTCTGGGCGGCAAGCAGGCTTTTCCTGGAAGTGAGGACGGCGATCGACTTCAGGTTTTTGTCTCCCAACGAGATCATTCCTTTTCCATACTGCCGTAGGGCATCCTGGTAGGCGAGATCCTTGAGGACGTATTCATCCTTCCTGATCTGAAGGAGAGCGGCTTGGTTCTTGAGGATCGAAAGGATGCTTTCGTAAGACCTTCGGGCATCGCTCTCCGCGTTCGACACGGAAACCTTCGCCTTCAGGTTTTCCGTCTCCTGGATTCGCTTGTCATAGACCGAGGCGTTCATCGCGAGGGAGGCTGTCTTGAGAGCCGCGATCGTTTCAGAGAGGAGCGCCTTCTCGAGCGTTGTGTCCTTGGCGATCCAATCCTCGACCTTGGCGTCAGGCTCGAAGGAGGGCAGGTCGGGGAGAAGACTCGAGTTCCATTCCAGTCCGGTCACGAGGCGGACGGCATCCTTGGCGTCCTTCAGGGTCCAGGCTGACAGTTCCTGATTGGTCGAGGTCGTCTTGAAGGCGATGTCGATCTCCTTGAGGATTTCCTCCGAGATAAGGCCGTTCTTGTATCGGGAATCGGCATATTTATTGTCTTCTTTCGCGTTCTCGAGGCTCAAGCCCACCGATTCGACATCCAGCTCGGCGGTCGCCACGGCAAAGGTCGCGTCGATCACCTCGTTGTAGAAGTTCAAAACCGATTTCCGGTAATCGGTCAGGGCGGAAACATAGGCGGATTGGGCGTTCACCCTGTCCAGTTCGACCTTGGCCTCGATCTCGCCCTTGTTCTTCTTGAGCTGGGCGAGCTCGAGATCGATCTTGTAGATGGAATAATCCTGATTGGACTGAGTGGCCGCCGTGAACAGATCCTTCAATGACCCCGCGGCCGCGGGAGAAGCGCTGAAAACCAATATAAGCGCTAACAAGGACCAGAATAGGCTGACCCGAACTTTCATGCTTGACTCCTTATTGTGCCTTTCGCTCCCGGATGGGAGCGTTCACTTCGTATTGGAAGACTTTGATGCCCTCATGGGGAAAGCCTTTCTTGACTTCCCCGACGGCTTCGGAGACGAGGAGGGCTTCCTCCTCGGTACCGTAGAGAATATACAGGATGTTCAGTTCGGGCCATATGGGGGTTCCATGGCGTACGCCGTTCCTGCCCCTTCCCTGTACGTCCTCGATGAGGGAATAGTTAAAGCCCGGAATGCGCTTTTCAATCTCCTCGTGGATGTCTTCCTCGACGGAACGGTTGGCGTAAACTTCAGTCCGTATCACCGGGCACCTCCCTGCTTTCGTCGGCCGGGAAATCTTCCTCCTTGTACCACTTGTCGATATCCCGCAGCTTTTTCTTGTTCTTCCTGTCGCCTCGGCTGTTGAACAGGTGGTAGAGGACGGGTGTGAGGAAGAGGGTCATGATGGAACTGACGAGGAGTCCGCCGAACATGGTCTTGGCGATCGGCTGGATGTTTTCCGTGCCTTTTCCCGGAAAAAGGGCGAGGGGCATGATTCCAAGAAGCGTCGCGAGGGTCGACATGAGGATGGGCCTGAGGCGGTGGCGGCCCGCCTCGCTGCAGGCCTCGAAGAGCTCGATTCCGCGAGCCCTCAAGGTGTTCGTATAGTCGACGAGCACGATGCCGTTGTTCACCACGACCCCAGCGAGCGCCACGATGCCTATCATGGAAAAGAGGGAGAAGGAATCGTTCGTGAGCTTATAGATCCAGACGACCCCGATGAACATCAGCGGAATGGAGATGAAGATGATGAGGGGGTCGATGAAGGATTCGAACTGGCTCGCCATGACGCCGTACACAAGGAATACGGCAACGAGGATGATCAGGATGAATACGGGCAGGTAGGTGCCCACGTCCGCGCTTTCGCCGCCCAGCGAAACGGTGACATTCTCGCGCGATACATAATTGTCGTCCAGCGTCTTCTGGACGACCTGCGTCATCTCCGTCGAGGTAAGCTTCGATGAGGCGGAAAGACCGCCCTGGACGTGGATGATTCTCTCCTTGTTCTCCCGGTTGATCCGCTGCGGGGCCGTGCTGTTCGAGATGGTCACGAAGTTGGAAACGGGGATCCTGTTCCCCGAGGAATTGATGAGGAATATCGACTTGAGGTCGGAGAGCGTCCGCCTGTCCTCCTCCTTAAGCCTTACGATGACATCGATCAGCTTCCCCCCGGAGTCGTAGGTGGCGGCCGTCGTTCCATAGATCGAACCGCGAATCTCCTTCGCTATCTGGGATACGGAGAAGCCGAACATGGCCGCCCGGTCGCGATCGATCTGGATGAGGAGTTCGGGCGACCCCTGATCCAGGGAGATGCTGAGGTTCTCCACCTGGGGCAGCTGGCCGGCGATGATCCGCTTGATGTCCTGCGCCGCCGCCAAGGAGGCGTTCTGGTCCTTGGAGCGGATCTGCACATCCACGGTGGAGCCCGAAGAGAATTGGCGGCCCGCCGAGTACGTGAAGCTGGCTCCGGGGACTGATCCTATGTAGGAAGCCAGCTTGGTCTTGATGGAGGAAGGCGTGTCGGTCTGGTCTTTGGGATCGGGAAGCATGATCTGTAGGGAGCCCGAGTTGCCCGAGGAACTGCTGCCGACCGAAAGGACGAGCCGCTTGTAGTTTTTGACCCTAGCCCTGACGAAGACCTGCAGATCCTCAAGGACTGCCTGGGTGCGAACCCTGGTGGTTCCGAGCGGCATGTTGAGGTTTACCGTGAGTGCGTCGTCGGTATTCGAGCGAGGGTAGAGGTTCAAGCCAAAGGCAGTCAGTTGAAGGATGGCGCTGGCGAGGATGACGGCCACAAGGGCCACGATGAGGAATCGATTCCGCAGACAGAATTCGAGGGCTTTCTTGTACCCTCTTTCCTGGGCTGAAAAGAGCATTTCCAGCATATCGTCGAACTTTTTCAGGATGGGATTGCTGAGGGGCTTCTGGACGCGGGTGTTGAGATGCATGACGGGGCCGCAAAGCACGGGGACGATCGTCACCGCGACGATGAGGGAGGCGGCGAGGGAAAAGCAGACGGTGAACACGAGGTCGTTAAAAAGCTGCCCCATCTGGCCGAGGTCGGCGCGGAACAGGATGATGGGGATGAAGACGCAGAGCGTGGTCAGGGTCGAGCCCATGATGGCCACCATCATCTCCTGGGTTCCGAGTATGGCGGCTATCCGGGGTTTGGCCCCCCGTTCGCGGTAGCGGAAGATGTTGTCCAGGATGACGATCGAGGCATCGACGACCATGCCGAGGCCGAAGATGAGCCCAGTGAGGCTTATCGTGTTGAGCGTGAGCCCTCCGAAGTACATGCAGAGAAGCGTTATGAGGATGCAGATGGGAATGGATATTCCTATGATGAAGGTGGCCTTGAGGTTTCTCAAGAACACAAGGAGGATGAGGACAGTCAGGACGATTCCCTGCCAGGCCGAATTGTACACTTCGTTCAGCGTCGAGTTGACGAGGGTCGTGTCGTCCGACATGACCTCCACCGTCACGCCGGCGGGAAGCGTTTTGTTGATGCCTGCGAGCGCAGCGTGGACCTCGCGCGATATCTGGACGGCGTTGGAGTCGCTTTCTCGCACGATCTGGATGTTGATGCCCCTGCGCCCGTCGATGTAGATGATCCTCGACGGATCATCCTGTGTTTCCTTTACGTCGGCTACGTCCTCGAGACGGACCACGCGGTCCTTTCCCGTGCCGCCCGAGGCGATGGTTTTGATCACCAGGCCTTTCACTTCTTCGATCGAGGAGAGCTTTTCGAACGTGCTGATCTGGTATTCGGTGCTGCCCCTGACGATCTGCCCCCCTGAAAGGAGAATGTTCTGCGAAGCCAGGGCGTTGGCGACGGACGTGAGCGTCAGTCCGTAGGCGGCGAGGCGGTTCTGCGAGACCTGCACGGCGACGATCCTGTTGCTTCCCCCCGAGACGCTCGCCGTGGCCACGCCCTTTATCCGCTCGAGCTGAGGCTGAATGGTCTCTTCGCCGATAGTCTTGAGTTCTTCAAGGGAGCGATTCCCCTGGATGATGAGGCGTATGATCGGCATTGCGGAGGAGTCGAAATGTCGGACGTTCGGCGTATCGGCGCCGTCCGGCAGCCTGTTCAAAAGACCTCGGGTGATGGACTCGATCTCGGACTGGGCCTTGTCGAGATTGACGTTGTAGCCGAATTCAAGCCGTATGTTGCTGGAGCCCTGCGACGACGTAGAGGACATGTTCTTGAGTCCTTCGATGGAGGAGAGCGCGTCCTCGAGAATCTTGGTGACGTTCTGCTCGACATCTTCCGGGCCCGCGCCCGAATAGTTGGTGCTCACCGAAAGGAGGGGATTCTCGGTCTCCGGATTGAGGGCGACGGCGAGCCGGGGGATAAATACCCCCGCTATCCCGCAGACGAGGGCGAAGACCATCACGATGGTGACGGGGTGGTCGATCGAAGTACGAGCTAAGCTCATTTCGCGACTCCGGCCTCACCGTCCACGATTCTAACAGAGTCTCCATCGGAAACCGAACTCTTTCCTTCCGTCACAACCTTTTCACCCGGTTTGAGCCCTTGCTTCACTTCAAAGGAGTCTTCCCCCTCGAGGCCGAGGACGACGGTCCTCCGCTCGACGGTATTCCCGTCCTTGACAATGTAGACAGATGCTTCGGTCGAGCTGAGGATCACGGAAACCCGCGGTGCCGTGACGACATTCGTTCTGCTCTCGGTGATGAGCTTGACCGTCGCGAACATGCCGACGAGGATACGCGGATCCGATCTGTCGAGCTCGAGACTGATATCGAGGGTGCGGCTTGAGGCGTCCACGACGGGACTCATCTCGGAAACCCTCGCGGCATAGACGACGCCAGGGATGGCGTCAAAGCGTATCTGCGCGCTTGTACCGATTCTGAGGTTGGCGAGGTAGCGCTCGGGGACGGCGGTGCCGATCTTGAACCGGGAAAGGTTGCCCACGGTCGCGATGACGGTGTTGGCCGTTATGGTGTCCCCTTCGTGGACGGGGATTGAGAGCACCGTTCCCGAAACCGTCGATTCGATGGGATTGGGAAGGTAGCTCTCCCCGGGTTTCGAGGGATCAACGAGAGCCAGGGTAGTTCCCTTTGAAACCTGGCTTCCGATGGAAACATTCCGCTCGAGCAGCTTTCCTCCGACGTTGGGATAGATCTTGGTCTCGTTGTTGACGACGACATCGCCATGAATCGTCGTGTAATTGTTCACCGATCCCGAGGTAATGGTTTCCGCGCGCACCGCGATCGACTGTTTTCCACCGCTTCCCGGTCCGGCCGATGGCGCCGAAAGCTGGGCCGTGAGGCCCTTGCCCGAGTGAGAGGATTTCCGCGCGAAGGAGAGTCCCAGCTCCTTGAAAACGATCGAGGCTCCGACGAGGACGATGACTATGGTGATGATGGCATACGGCAGAGATCGTGAAATTGTTTTCTTCATTGCCCCAGTTCCTTCCTCGCCGCGGAGCGGCTCCGCCTTTTGGAGCATGATACTATCTTAGTTTCGGCAAAGATAGCATTTCTCGTCAACAATGAATTGGCCCCTGGAAGCAAGCTGCTTACAGGGGCCAATGGCAGCAAAACGACTTTTCCTGTCAGGAATACGTTCAGGGAATCCGGGCGACGATCTCCTCGAGCCAGGGCTTCTTGGCGAGATCGCGAAGGAGCCCTTCGGCCCGGGCCTTGTTCACGTAATCCCTGCCCTCGAAGTAGTAACGGTAGTTGGTGTGGACATCGTAGGTCCCCTCCATCAGGGCATAGGCGTCCTCGGTCATGACGAGCTCCTCATCCGTGGGGATGACGAAGACCTTGACCCTGGAGCCGGGGCCCGTGATGTCGAGCTCGGCATTGCGGCATTTGGCCAGGGCGTTCTTCCTTTCGTCTACGACGATGCCCAATTCCTCGAGCCCGGCGGTGGCCGGTTTGCGGATCTGTGGTCCCATCTCGCCCACGCCGGCGGTGAAGACGAGGGCGTCCACATGGCCCAAGGCGGCATAATAGGCGCCGATGTACTTCTTGATCCGATAGGATTCCATCTGCTGGGCGAGGATGGCGATCGGGTCGCCCTTCTCGGCGGCAAGCTCGATGTCGCGGCGGTCGGCCCATTTGCCTGTGATGCCGAGGACGCCGGATTCCTTGTTGAGTTTCTTCTCGATATCGGCGGCGCTCATTCCCGTACGGCGTATCATATGGAAGATGATGCCCGCATCGAGGTCGCCTGACCTCGTGCCCATGATGAGGCCCTCGAGGGGGGTAAGGCCCATCGAGGTGTCGAAGGAACAGCCATTCTTGACTGCGTTGATCGAGGCGCCGTTGCCGATGTGGGCGATGATGAGGTTGGTCTCGAAGGGGTCCTTGCCCAAAAGGACGGCGGCGCGCTTGGCGTTGTAAAGGAAGCTCGTCCCATGGAAGCCGTAGCGGCGGACCATGTGCTTTTCGTACCAGTCATGGGGCAGAGCGTATCTATAGGAGGAGGAGGGCATGGTCTGGTGCCAGGCCGTGTCCATGACGGCGCAGTGGGGCACGTCCGGCAGGACGTCCCGCGCGGCCTCGACGCCCATGAGGTTGGCGGGGTTATGCAGGGGCGCCAGGTCGGTCAACTCGCGGAAGGCCGCGAGGAACTCGTCGTCGATGATGGTGGAACGGGCGAAGCTAGAGCCGCCGTGGACCATGCGGTGCCCGACGGCCTTGATCATGGACATGTCGGAGATGACGCCGACATCGGGGTCGACCAGGGTATTGAGGATGAGCTGGATGGCGATCGTGTGGGTGGGACACTCGTGGTCGACGACGTAGTCGCTTTTGCCCCGGGCATTGTGCGTGATGGAGGAGCCGCTTTGGGTGACGCGCTCGACGATGCCCGTGGCGAGGACGTCCTTGGCGTCCCAGTCGTAGACTTGGTATTTGACGGAAGAGGAACCGCAGTTAAGGGTTAGAATTACCATACATTCTCCTGTGAAGCATTGTAGGTGAGCCTAGCAGAAATCCGCTTCCCGGACAAGCTCGGAGCCCCAGGGCCGACGTAGTCTATACTGTCCGCGACCGGATTCCTTCTCAGAGAAACTGGACGGGGTCGATGTCCAGTTCGAGGCGCACTTGGGGAGGGAGCTTCCAGCCGTCAATGGCCGAGGCTGCCGCCCGCCTGATAGTCGGGAGACCCGAGGCCCTCACGAGGACCTGCCAGCGGTGGGTGCCCGCAATCATGCCGAGGGCGCATTCGGAAGGGCCGAGGATCTCGGCGCCGGCTGTCCCGGCGGCCCGCCCTCGGGCGGCCAGCTCGCGGGCAGCCATGACGCAACGCTCGCGGGATCTGGATCTCAGGACGAATCTAGCCAGCCTGGAATAGGGCGGAAAGCCCTGTTCCTCGCGGAAAGCCAATTCCCGCGCGTAGAAACCCTCGATGTCCCGCGCGGCCGCTGCCTGGATGACGGGGTGGTCGGGCCGATAGGTCTGGAGGTAGACGGTACCGTCGGCGTCGCGGCGGCCTGCCCGCCCCGAGACCTGGACAATGAGGGAGAAGACCCGCTCCGCGGCTCGGAAGTCGGGGAGATTGAGGCCGGCGTCGGCCATGATCAGGCCCACGGTCTTCACGCCAGGGAAATTAAGGCCCTTGGCTACCATCTGCGTGCCGACGAGAAGATCGATCTCGCCTTTTCCAAACTGCTCGAGAGTAGACTCCAGAACGCCCTTGCGGCTGACGGAATCGGCGTCCAGCCGTCCGATTTTCCACTCGGGCCAACGAGTTTTCAGCTCCTCCTCCACGCGTTCGGTGCCGAAGCCTCTCCAGCCCACGTCGAGGGAGGAACATTCGGGACAGGCGGTCGGAGGAGAGGTCCTGTAGCCGCAGTAGTGGCAGACGAGCTGGTTCTGCTCCTTGTGGTAGGTAAGGGCTACGGAGCAGTTCTTGCAGATCAGTTCGGCCCCGCAGGTATTGCAGGCGAAGAAGTGCGAGAATCCCCTCCGATTCAGGAAGAGGATGGACTGCCGGCCTTCGGCTTTGGTCGCCTCGAGGGCTTGGGCGAGGGGCTTCGAAATCGTGTCGGCCTCCGACCGCATGTCGATGATCTCGACGGCGGGGAAGGAACCGCCCCCCGGCCTTCGGACGAGGGTCTCCCTGGCCATCGAACCTGTCTCGCAGGCCTGCCAGGCCTCGAGGGAGGGAGTGGCGCTACCCAGGACGAGCCGGGCATTGCTTATCGAGGCACGGCGCATGGCTACCTGGCGGGCATGGTACCGGGGATTGGAGCCCGATTTGTAGCTGCCTTCGTGCTCCTCGTCGATGACGATGAGGCCGAGGTCGGGCAAGGGGGCAAAGACGGCGCTGCGCGCGCCGATCACCATCCGCGCCTCGCCTTTGAGGATCCTTCGCCATTCGGTCAGCTTGCGCGAGGGGGTCAATCGGGAGTGGATGACGGCGCAGGCCCCGCCGAAGCGCTTGCGCGCCTGACGGACCACCTGGCCGGTCAGGGCTATCTCGGGTACGAGGTAGATGACGCTCCGCTTTTCGGCCATGGTCTTCTCCGCAGCCTGGAGAAAAACCTCGGTCTTACCCGTGCCAGTGGGACCGAAGAGATAGTGGGTCCCCGCCCGCGACGCGAGGATGGCGTCCAGAGCCGCCGCCTGCTCGAAGTTGAGCTCGAGGGCCTTCTCCCCGATCGAGAATTCCTCGATCTCGGAAGAAGGCTCGCGGCTCTCCCTCCTCCCCGTAGGGAGCATGGCGCCCAGGGCCTCACCTAGAGAACAGAAGTACATCGAGGCGACCCACTGGCCTAGTTCGACCGTGTCCTTAGAGTAGAGGGGCTCATCGTCGATGACGCGGCCGACGGGCTTGAGAAGCTTGGGGTCGATGGGGCAGGACTTGGCCTGCCCGACGACGAAGCCTTTCTGCGTCCTTCGGCCGAGAGGAACTTCGACGCGGCGGCCGGCCGTATCGGGCGTTCCCGGATCGACTTTGTACCAGTAGCTCTCCTCGAGGGGCAGGGGGAAGGCGACTTTAATAAAGCAAGGATCTGCCGGAGCTGCCGGCGGCGTGGCGGCAGGCGCTGGTTCCGGCCTGCCCGAGGCCGGTCCCGAAGTACCAAGGACCGGCTTTACGGCAGCCGCGTCCGCGGCAATGCGGCTCATGAGACTCCCCCAGCTCCGGCGAAGAGGGTTCTCAGTACCTTGAGGTCCTCCCAAGCCGGCCGCTTGAGGGTTTCATCTCGCAAGAGCGCCGAAGGATGAAAGGTCGCGACGAGAGGGATACCCTCGAGTTCGTGGGGCTTAAGTCTGAGGCGGTTGATCCCCTCGGTCGTATCGAGAAGGGTTTGGGCGGCAGTCCTGCCCGCACAGAGGATGGCTTTGGGCGCGAGGAGCCGTATCTGCTCACGCAGGTAGGGCATACAGGCCGCGCGTTCGTCGGGCTGGGGCTCCCTGTTGCCGGGGGGTCTGCACTTGACGATGTTGGCGATATAGCAGTTCTCGCGGCGCGAAAGTCCTATGGCGGCGAGCATTTTATCGAGGAGCTTGCCCGAGGCGCCCACGAAGGGCAGGCCCTGGTTGTCCTCCTCTGCTCCCGGTCCTTCGCCTACAACGAGGACGAGAGGCTGGGCCACCCCTTCGCCGAAGACGACGTGAAGACGGGTTGAGGCGAGACGGCAGGCCGTACAGGAAAGAGCCCTGACTTCGAGCTCTTTCAGTCTGGGCGCAAAGCCAGCAGGACCGGATGACGCCGAAGCGGCGATAGCTGGGGCCGCGCGAGCCTCGGCGTCGGCCGCATCGAGGGCATCGAGGGTCGCGGGACAGGGCCGGCTCAGGGCCAGGCCGGAGCTAAGCGCGTCTTCGATGACGGAGAGCGCATCGAGGAGTTCGGCCCTACCGGGAACTTCCTCAGCCATGGACTGCCTCCGCCGCTATCGCGAGGGACTTAAGCGCGAAGCCCTCCACCTCGACATCGATACCTATCTCGCCAGACTTTCCGACTGTGGCAACCCAGAAGGCCGATGCCCCTGCGATGAGGCTGAACCGCGAAGGGCCGAGAAGACGTCCCGGGCCGGAAATCTTTATTGATCCGGGAAGAAAGGCGAAAGGCGCGAGGTTGCCTCTTCCATCCAGGAGGCGGACGAGGACCCTGGATGCGTTCCACTCCCCTCCGGGAATGTAGGGAAGAACTGCGGCGTCGGCGGCTACGTCGAGGACAGAGGCGCTCGCGTCGACACCGCAGGTTCGACGGATGACTTTTCGACCCCCGATGATACCGACGAGCTCGATGGAGTCGTCGGGCTTCCCCCAGGCCATGCCGTATTCGGTGACGAGGATCTCGGCGTCCCGGAAGCTTTTTTTGTTCCGCAGCAGGAAGGAGGCGAAGGTGAGCTTGTCGCCAAGACCGAAGTTTTCGGCCCCGCGTGCCATAGCCTTTCCCGCGAGCCGCAGGAAGGTAGACTTGTCGGCGGGTGAAAAACCCTCGGGGTCTATCCTGTCGCCGATAAAATCGTCGATGAGGACACATGGATGCTCGAGATGGGGGTAGGTCTTCCTGTCGGGGAAGAAACGCCCCACCCTCTGCCCTCCCCTGTAAAGGTCCACGGCCTCGCAGTTTGTGTACACCTCGATGGGGAGGACGCGGGCGGCGCTGCGTTCGCCCTTGGAAAAGAGGCTCGCGGGCTCGAGGACGATGCCGCGGGAGGGGTCCTTCTGGCTCGCGTAGAAGAAGGCGGCATACTTGGGGATCCGGAACATGTCGGATACCCCGTGGTAGCAGATCCTGTCGCCCGAGCCGAAGTCCTTGTGGGTGTTGTAGTCGAAGGCACACCAGCCTATGGCGCCCGCCCGTGACGAACCGGCGGCTTCGTTGACCACCCTCGCGTGGCGCCGGGCATGTTCAGCCAGGCGCTCTTCCTGGTCGAAGCGCTTCGTGGAGAACATATGGCCATTGTGTTCGGTAACAAGGAGGGGGACGGGTCCGCGTTTTCCCGTGACCGCGCGGACCGGGGCGAGGACGAGCCCACCACCCTCGTGGGAAAAGTCGTTGAAGGTGTAGACATCCTCCAGGAGTTCGCTCTTCTTGATGTAGCGCACACCTCCCCGCTGTCGGGTTGGGTCGAGGACAGCCGCCAGGGTATTCGTCGCTTCGTAGAACGCGTGATCGTCCTGCGATTCGTTGATCCTGACGCCCCAGAGGACAACGCAAGCGTGGTTCCGGTCCCTGAGAATGAGGGATTCGAGGTCGGCGAGAGCCTTTTTCTTCCAGGCATCATCGCCGACGTGCTGCCAGCCGGGTAGTTCAGTGAAGACGAGGAGGCCGAGTTCGTCGCAGGCATCCAGGAAGTGGGTCGACTGGGGATAATGGCTGGTTCGGACTATGTTGAGGCCTAGGTCTTGCGCGAGGATGCGCGCATCCTCCGCCTGGGGGCCGGGACCCATGGCACAGCCAACATAGGGCCAGGACTGATGGCGGTTGAGGCCCCGCAGAAAGACGCGTCGGCCGTTGAGGTAGAAACCATCGGCCTCGAAGCGGGCCGTCCTGAAGCCTATCCTCATTCCGACTTTATCCAGAATCTCGTCCCCGAGCCTGAGTTCCAGGTCCAGATCGTAGAGGTTGGGTGCGCCGATATCCCAGAGCTCGATGCCTTCGAGGGCAGGGAAGTCGAGGCGAAATGGGCTATCGCCATCGAGGGCGACGGCGATAGTGTTTTTGACGCCGAGGCCCCTCAGGCTCAATGTGGCGCTCAGTTCGGCCTCGGGAGTGAGGGCGCCCTTAAGACCGATCTCGACCGCGAGAGAGGCACCCGCCCTCCCGAGGCACTCCGGCGATGCGGTGACCACCTTCGGCTTGGCAAAGACGTCCTCGATGCGTAAAGCCTCCCTGACGAGAAGGTCGACGGCCCTGTAGATTCCCCCGTAGACGAGGTAGTCTACGACGCCGCCGAAGGGCGGAATACGCGGATCCTCGCGCGAATCAACGAGGACAAAGAGCTCGTTGGCGCCTTCAGGCGCGCCTTGAGGCGCGCCTTGAGGCGCTAAAAGATCGGCTATCTCGAAACTGAAGGGCGTATACGGTCCCTCATGGCTTCCCAGCCTGGCGCCATTGAGCCAAAGCTCGCAGGCGACGGCCACCCCCTCGAAGCGGAGAAGAACCGAGCCACCCTGAGGCAGCCGGGGGCTTGGGAAAACCTTGTGATAGACCCCTCGCGTCTCGAGGCATTTCTCGTCGAAGTCGTTGTAAGGCAGCTCGACCATGGAGTGAGGCAGGTCGACCGAGGTCCAGGCGGGGCCTGCCGCCGGGAAATCCCTGGGGCCCTTCCCTGGGGCGCCTTCGGCCAATCGGGCGAAGTTCCATTCCGCCGACAGAGGGACGATCGAACGCATCGGGTGCTCCTTGAATCAGGGCTTCAACATGACCTGCAGAATCTGGATGAGGGGGAGGACAATGCAGACGACGATGAACACGATCTCGAGGGTCAGCATCCTGTGATCGGCAGTATCGTTCTTGAGCAGGTCGTAGACATCCTGCAGGGCGTCGAGCCGCCTTTCGACCGATATCTTCCACGCTTCGGTATTGAAGATCGAGCAGAGTCGTTCATAAACCATATTGAGGAAGTAGTCGCCGATGATCTTGGATGAATTGTCGAGATTCTCCAAGGTGAAAAGGGCATCGAAACGCAGGGTCTGAAGCTTGCCCTGCTTGAGTTTGCCGACGCGCTGGCCGCGCTTCGGTTTAGCGCCCGAGACGTAGATCTTCCGGACGTCCCTCTCAGCCTCGTCCAGCCACTTGTCAAGGAGGCTGTCGAGGGCTCGCAGCTCGATGAGCCGATAGTTGGCGTGCTCGGCGATGATGAGGATGTCCTCGTAGTCCTTGGCGGGGTCGACGATGATGCAGCGGTCCATGTCGAAAATGGCGATGTCATCCCTCCGGTAACTCAGGGGCTCGCTCAAAATCTGGCGTATCTGGCTCTCGTGGAGTACGCTCTTCTCCTCCCCCGCTAGAAGCGCGGCCGCCGCTTCCCTGTGCTTGGCAATGAATTCCTCGGGCGTGAGCTCAGGACACTGACGGATGCAGAAGGCCGTGTAGGTCTCCCTGTCGAAGCGCCAGTCCTTGTTCAGACCGACGACGGCATCCTTGATGGCGTTCACCACCATCTGGAAGCTGGAATCGGCGAACTGTTCCACGGTCTCGGAGTCCGCCGCGTCCCGGACGGGGATGTTGGCCTTCTCCGCCAGGCTTTCGAAACTGGATTGGAGCCTGTATCGGACGACGAGGGTGAGTGCGCCGTCGTCGTAGATCTTGGCGAGGGCGGTGAACTTCTCGAAATACGGCGCGTCGCAGTCCTTCGTGTTGAGGATGAGGACGAGGGGCTTGGGGAGCGTGAAATAGGCGGGCGTGTCCCTCCGCTTCCCGATGCCGATGTCGGGATAGGCCGGGATATATCCCGCTGCCATTTTAAGATCGACCGATCGGCCTATGTCGTAGACGTAGGTATGGACGATTTCGGTGGAGAGTACCTCATCCGCGCAGCTCGAACTCACTCCATGACCTCCGTTCTGGAAAGCTCCCGCTCGAGTACGGTCAGGACGAGACTGGAACCCGAGGGCAGGGAGAAGGGCAGGCTGAAGAGGCCGCCTGGATGGTTATACGCAATGAGAAGGGAACGCTGGCCCGATGGAGCCGCCGATTCGAGCTTGAGAGGGACGGGATAGGGATATGTCGGGAGGTTGTACTTGTAGATGCCGTAGACAATGCCCTTGGCCGCAGCAGGGGCAGTAAGGACGACCAGCATTCGGTCGGTCGCCCTGGTCTCGGTTCCTGCCTTCGGTCGCTGCTCGACGACCTTGCCCTGGGGCTCGCCCTGTTTTGCCTGCCGCATTGAAAAGTCGACCACGAGGGACGCCGTTTCGGCAATGGCCGAAGCCTCCCGGATTGTCTTGCCCATGAAGTCGGGAGCCTGGGCTTTCCTGCTTTCGGGTCCCTTGCTTACGACGAATTCGAGGACGGTCGGTCCCGAGATCTCCGTGCCGGGAAGGGGTTTCTGCTCGAGGATAGTGCCTGACTGAACGTCGTTAAAACGGTAGAGGGCGGGATCCATCACGGTCACGATGGCCTTGGATGAGGCGAAGAGCGACTGGAACTGGAGCTTGACGTTCTCGAGATCCTTGCCCACATAGTTGTCGATCCTGTCCAGGACCGCGCCCCTGCTCACGGTCAGCTTGACGCGCCTTCCCGCTTTCACGATGCTTCCCGGCCCCGGCGATTGTTCAAGCACGCGGTTCCTGTCCTGGGGATTGTCGGTAAACTTCAAGGTCAGCCGCGGATAGAGTTCCTTTTCCTGCAGTACGACGAGGGCGTCGGCCAGATCTTTACCCCGTACGTCGGGGACCAGCACTTGTTCGGCCCCTTTAAGGACGGCGAAAAAGAAAAGAACGGCGGCGACGAGGAGGACGAGGCAGAGGCAGGCCGCGAAAAGGGCGAAGGTCCTTTGTTGCTCCTTGGTCCAGTCCTTGAACTCGAAGCGCGATCGAGTCTTTATCAACTGTTTCTTAATCTTTTCCTTGTCCACAGACCATCCTTGTTCAGCGACCGAGCGCGTTCGGTCCGGCGAGCCGCAGCCCAGCCAGGTTCCTTACTCCGTTGGCGAAATCATTGTAGGACAATACTTTACGCCCGGAAAACTGCAGCTTTTTCAACGCGAGAAGGCCATCGCCGGCCCATATCAGGATGCCCCTAGCCTTGTCCAAGCCCAGTATAGTGCCGTCAGGCGGGCGAGGCAATCTGTCGGAGCCGATCCCGCCATCCCCATCGGGCAGGACTTCGGCCTCGAGGATATTGAGCCTGAGCCCCCCGAGGAAGCTGTAGGCGCCAGGCCAGGTATCAAAGGCGCGTATTCGGGCATCCAGCTCCAGACGGGACAGGCTCCAGTCCAGAAGGCCATCGGTCTTCTGGATTTTTTCGCAATAGCTCACCTCGCCTTCCTGAGGGCGGGGCGAGAGGCTTTGCGATTCGATGGCATCCAGAACCTGGACGGCGAGATCGGCTCCCATGCCCGCGGCCAGGAGCGAAAGGGAGCTTGCCGTCTCCCTCCCGTTCAAGGAGATCCGTTTCGAGGCGAGGATATCCCCCGAGTCCATCGCCTCGGCCAACCGCTGCACACAAACTCCTGTCTCCTTGTCCCGGTCGAGGATGGCCTGCTGTATGGGCGAGGCTCCCCTGTGCCGGGGAAGGAGGCTCGGGTGGATGTTGATCCCGCCCATGGGGAAAAGGGCGAGGAACCGGGGTCCGAAGATCCTGCCGTAGGCGAAGGAGAGGAGGAGGTCGGGCGCGAGGGCGGCGACAGCCACCCTCGCCTCCGGTCCGAGGTGTTCAAAATCAAGGACTGGAAAATCAGGACCGAATTGTTCGCGGGCGACTTGGGCCAGAGCGGTAGGCTTTTTCCCCCCGCTCCGGCCGCTTGCCGATTCGGGATTGGTAAGGAGGCCGACGAGACGGTGGCCCCCCGCGACTGCAAGAAGGCTGGATACGGCTATGGAAGGGCTCCCCGCGAACAATACCCTCATAGTTCAGGCCTGCCCACGGGTCACATCTTTAAAAGCTTCCTGAAATGCAGGAGAGCTCTCTCCCTCTTGAGGGGGGTGATCCTGTCGATGAAGAGCTTCCCGTCCAGGTGGTCGTACTCGTGGAGGATGACCCGGGCCAGGAGCCCCTCGGCCTCGAGCGTGAAGGACTTCCCCTTTTCGGTGAAGGCCTGGATGCGCAGGGATGCGGGGCGCTTCACCATGAAATACAGTCCCGGGAATGAGAGACAACCCTCCTCGTACTCGACGAGGTCAGGGCTGGTCGCCACAATCTCGGGATTGACGAAGATGCGCTTCTTGTCGTCATCGAGCTCGGTGATGAAGATCCGCTTGGACCGGCCTACCTGGGGGGCGGCGAGTCCTATCCCCTTATCAGCTTCCAGAGCCGTGAACATCTCGTCTATGAACAGCAAAAGCTCTTTGTCATATTGAGCGACCGCTTCGGCCTTCTTCTCCAGTACAGGGTCGCCAAAGGTCACGATATCGATCATCTTCACCGCTCCCATGATGAGTTCTTCCTAAACATACGATGTATCCCTTTCGCCCGGCAACAGGGACTTCTTTAAGGAAGCTTGGGTATGTCGAATTTATCCCCTTCCTTGAGCCCAACCTGGGTGAACCAACTCTGGGGCACCTCGAGGGCATACCGCACGCTACGTTCCGAGGGTCTGGGCTCCTCGGAAAAAGGCCTCAGGTCGAGTATCTGGAGAATGCTGCCATCCGATCCGAGATAGGCGACGGAGAGAGGAATGGACGTGTTCTTCATCCAGAAGGAGACCCGCTGATCGGCCGCGAAGTCGAAGAGCATACCCTTGCCCGCCTTAAGGTCCTTCCTGAACATAAGGCCGCGGTTCCGCTCAATCTCGGTCCGCGCTACCTCGACCTGGACCTGGACACTTCCCGATTTCAAGGTAACGGTTTTGAGCTGGGCGTTGGGCTTGTCCGTTATCTGGGCCGAACTCCCCCGCGAGCAGGAAAAGCAGAAGAGGAGTAAGGCGGCGAGTGCCGCCACCATGCCGGGTTGCGCTTTGGATTTCATAATTCTCCCTCTGGAACAGTGGAGACAGCCTATCATCGGCTCAGGCTATTGGGAAGAAGAAAGGACTTGATAAAAATAAAAGACCGCCTCGGAAGGCGGTCCCTTAAATTAACCAGAAAAAAACGGCTTCAATAGCCGCTCTTGGAATCGCGGGGGTGTCTGGTCTTCTTCATCAGTTTCCGGACCAGGGCTTTCTGCTTTCGGTTCTTGATAGTGGAGGGTTTTTCAAAATACTCGCGCCTTTTCCACTCGCGGATGATGCCCTCTTTCTCGACCATGCGCTTGAAGCGCTTGATGGCCTTCTCGAGGGGCTCGCCTTCTTCTACAGTTATCTGCCGAATAATAATCACCTCCCTTCTATCGGAAGCTTGATTTTACCGGAAACAGCGCTTTTGTCAAGTAGAGGACGGGTAAGCCAATAATATGGGTTGACCGAGGTCGAACCTACCCGCAGCTCCCAGTGCAAATGGGGACCGGTAGAGAGCCCTGTGGATCCGACCAGGCCGATGCGCTGTCCCGAGTCGACGACTTCACCCTCGGTGGCTTCCAGAACCGAGAGATGCATGTAGATGGAGAAGAGGCCGGGCAGATGCTCGATGACGATCGTGTTGCCGGTGAGGATGCGCTTGGCGGCGAAGATGACCCTGCCCGCCGCGCAAGCATCGACGGGGCTTCCTTCCTTGGCGCCGAGATCGAGGCCTCCGTGGACGCTCGAGTCCGTCGTACCGTTGGAGTAGAGGTAGCGCCGCTCGTCGGCGAAGCCCGCCGTCTCCCTCCAGGGGACAGAGAGAGGTTTCACCATGAGGCCGGAGGCGAAGAGGGCGGTCTGGTCCCGCGTATCGAAGAGCTGGGCAAAAGCCTCCGACTGGGCATCTCGCGCAGGATCGGGCGCCTCTCGGAGCTGGGTGTTGGCTTCATCCAGACTTATATCCTCGCGCTTGAACTGCTTGGCTTCGATAGTCAGGGGCAGCTTCAGATCCTTTTTGATTACGGTCCCATCCTCCCCAGCCAGGCTCAGGGCAGCCGAGATCAAGGCTTGCCCCGGCTTGGCCCTCAGAGGAATAGCCAGGATGAATCCGTAGAGATAGCCGCCTTCGGCCGAAGGCAGGAAGAAGGACGAAGCTTTGGAGAGTATCTTTCCGGCCTGATCCTCGAGTCGGGCAGAGGCTTCCTCGATAGGGAGATCGCTGCCAGCCCAGACGATCAGGGGGTCACCCTGGGCCGCGGAGGCGGGAGCAAAAAGGATCTGTCCCCCTGTCTCCGATATGGAGAGGGCGAGAAAAAGAAGGGCAGAGACGAGGATTCTCCGGTTTGGATTAGCTTGCATCCTCACCCCTTTACCCTTCATTCCCACCACCTTGGCCCCCGGCTCTCTTTTCCATCGGCGCTTTCTATTTTATACTGAATGGAATACCAGCCGCCATTCAGGAGATTTCGATGCCTTGGATATACAATCTGATCACGCTCGTCATTGTCCTCGTTTTCTTCTTCATCTACCACAGGCTCACGGCTAACAACCGCTCGCTCGAGAAAGTGAAGAAGCTCGCCGAACGGCTCGAGGGAGAACTGGGTGTCTATGTCGAAACGCGAGCCGAGGAACTTAAACACTATGGCATCGACCTGGACGTCCAACAGAAGGCGGCGAAGATCGCCCTTGAGAAGCTCCAGGCGTCCCAGGTTACCTTGGCGGAAAAATCGGAGGCCATCGGGGCCATCGCCGAACGCTTCAAGGAATACGACGATGTGCTCGCTAAATTGATGGCCATGACGGCGCGAGTCGACGAGAACCTCTCGCGGGTGCATGAGGAAGCCGCCTTCGCCGAGGGCGTGAACCGGAAGCTCGACCTTTCCAAGAAGGGTCTGGCCGCGATCGAGCGGGAACTGCCCCTCCTGCGTGAGAGTTTCGCCCAGGACGCGCAGAAGACTATCGACGGATTCAGGGACGGCATCCTCCAGGAGCTCCAGGGCGGCCTGGACGCGACCGAAGCCGAACTTAAGGCGGTCAAGGACGAGGCGATGGCGGCCTTTGATGCAGCGCAAGGGGCGCGCGCCCTCGTCAATGCCGAGCTCGAGAAAGCCCTCGAGACGGCTGCCCAGCGTTCGGCATCCGTCGAGGACCAGGCCTTCGCGACCCTTAAGGAGGCCTCTGAAGCCAGACTGGCCCAATTCGAAGCCTCCCTGGACGACAAGCTCGCCCAAGCGGATGGAACGACCGCCGACAGGCTCACCGAGATGAAGGAAGCCGTGGAGGCATTCAAGAAGAACTGGGAGTCCGAAGCCCAGTCCATGCTCGCCGAGATGCGCGCACGGCTCGAGGAGGCCGACGGCATCTTCGCGCGCAAGGCCGCGGAGATAGCCACCCTGCTCGGCTCCTCCCGGGACAAGGCCGAGGAGGCGGAAATCAGCCTGTCGAAGACTGCCCAGGATACCAAGGCCTCCCTCGACCAAAGCCTCGGGCGCATAAAGGAGGCGGAAAAATCCATCGACCAGTCTCTCGAGACCACGAAGATGCGTATCGAGGAGGACTTTGCCGACTTCGGCCAGGCATTCGAGGAGCGCAGGACCAGCTTCGAGGAGAATTTCATGGCCGAGACGAAAGCCATGGGCCAGTCCCTCGCAGCCCTGAAGGAAGAGGTCGAAGGTCTTAAGACCTCGGCGTATACCGATGTCGAAGCGAAGCTCTCGGGCTTCGAGGACGGGCTTCTCACTTCACTCTCAGCCAGGAAATCCGAGTCCTTCAAGAAACTCGACATGTGGCTCTCTGATCTGGAAAAGACTCTCTCAGGGATAGCGGCCGAGGCTTCGGCCCGTCGGGAATCCGAAGAGGGCAAGAAGCTCGAGGAGTCACGGGCTCACCTTCTCAAGGTACGGGACGAACTCCACGCCCAGCTCGACCGCATGGGCCGCGACATCGACAGCCTGAAGGAGACCATTCTCGAACAGAATCAGGAGGCCAGGAAGATGCTAAACGAACTGGCGCCCTCCTTCGAGGAATCGGCTCGGGCTCTCTTCGATCAGAAACTTGCCGAGGCGAAAAAAGAAGGCTCAGCGAAAGAGGATGATTCTTCGCTGAGCTGAATTTACGGGTATTCCGAGACTGTCTACTCGACGATAGCATCCAGGGCGATGGCCGCCATGGCCGTAAAGCTTGTCTGCCTTTCGGCTGGGCTGGTTTCTTCCTTCGTGACGAGGTGGTCTGAGACCGTCAGGATGGCGAGGGCTTGGACCTCGTATTTCGCGGCGAGGGTGTAGAGTTCGGCCGTCTCCATCTCCACGCCTAGGACACCATATTTAGCCCAGAGTTTCCACTGATCCGGATCCTCCGTATAGAACGAATCCGAAGAGAGGACCGACCCGACATGGGGCGCGAAGCCTGCTGCCTTGGCGGCATTGTAGGCGGAGAATAGGAGGGGGAAGGAAGCTGTCGGGGCATAGTCCATGCCATTGAACCGTATGGAGTTGACCGCGGAATCCGTGGAGGCGCTCATCGCGATGATGACATCGCGCAGCTGCACTTCCTTTCTCAGGGAGCCGCAGGTGCCCGCGCGGATGAGGCGCTTGACGCCGTAATCCCGTATCAGTTCGTTGGCGTAGATTGAGATGCTGGGCATCCCCATGCCCGTCCCCATCACGGATACGGGAACGCCCTTGTAGAGGCCCGTGTACCCATACATGTTGCGAACCTCGTTGAAGCGTTCGGCGCCTTCAAGAAAATGTTCGGCGATGAATTTGGCTCTCAGGGGATCCCCGGGGAGAAGGATTTTATCCGCTATCTGTCCATTGGGGGCCGCGATATGGATGCTCATGCTTGTCTTCCTTGCAGGCACTCACCTGTGATACCATATTACAATACATTCCGGGGTCTTTGGCAAGACGAGAAGTCCCGGCCACCGGAGATGCGCCGGGCTGCCCCGCAGGCCCGCCTTCTGGAGGAGTCTTCCATGGATCCATATGAAATTCTCTACCAAGACGAAGACATCCTCGCCGCGAACAAGCTGGCTCCCCTCCCTGTCCAGAAGGATAAATCGGGCGATCCCGATCTTCAGGGCCTCATCAAGAAGGAGCGGCTCAAGCCCTCGGCCTTTCTCGAGGCTGCACACAGGATCGACCGACGGACTTCAGGGATCATCCTCTTCGCGAAAAATAAATCGGCCTTGAGGGTCCTCGACGAGGCATTCCGCGACAGGACTATACGGAAAACCTATATCGCCTGCCTCGAAAGGGAACCCATTCCCCCGGAAGGCGAACTCGTCCACCTAATCGTCAGGGATCCGAGGCACAACCTCACCGTGGCACGTTCCGTCGATGCCCCAGGGAGCCTTGTCCCCGGAGAAAGCGCCGCCGGGAAAGATTCGCCCGGCAACGCGAGCCCCCGGAGCGCTCAGATCGCCAAGCTCGGCTACCGCCTCATCCTCAGGACAGACCGCTATTTCTTCGTGGAAGTCAGCCCGCACACGGGACGTCACCATCAGATACGGGCGCAATTCTCGGCCATGGGCTGGCCGATAAAAGGCGATCTCAAGTACGGGGCCAAGCGGAGCTCACCCTCGGGGAGGATCATGCTCCACGGCTGGCGCATCGAGTTCATCCACCCGAGGACGGGCGAATCTATGGACATCAAGGCCCCATTCCCCTTGGATGAAACGCTCTGGCAAATCTTCAGCGAATCAACCGAAGGACAGGTCGTGGAAAAGTCTGAGGGACTAGAATAAAGGCTTCGTCCCCAGCTTGGTCCCGGGGGCGGAAAAATTGATCTTGGTCCACTGGATGAAGGCGGGAAATCCAGGTCTCGTCGGCACGACATCGTATTGGGAGATGCCGCAGTTGGATGTCGGTATCAACGGCAGCCAGCTTCGGGCGCCAAAGGTCGAGCGTACGAGCCACTGGATCGAACCGCCATGGGTCACACAGACGATCGCCCGGGCTCCACCCTCCGCCAGCTCCCTCATTTTCTTCCACGACGTGATGGCTCGAGCGTACATCTGAGTCGAGTTTTCAGCTCCGGGCACAGCGTCCCAGCTCCGGTACTCGAATTCCCCGTAGATCTCGGCGTACTCGGCCTCAGCCCTTTCGGCGGGGATACCCGAGAAGATACCTACATCCACCTCGATGAGGCTGGGGACGACGATAGGCGTCCTGTCCAGGGAAACCCCGATAATGCCGGCCGTGTCTGAGGCCCGCCGCAATGGGCTGGTCAGAACGGCGTCGATCTTCAGCCCGGCAAACCAAGCGGCGGCAGCCTGAGCCTGCGCGAATCCCAGGGCGTCGAGGGGATAGTCAAGCCTGCCCTGGAAGGTCATCGTCGCGTTGCCCTCGCTCCTGCCGTGCCGGACGATGTAAAAGGATATAGGATGATCGAGCGTGGCGAAAAACCCGCCGTCAGCGACCTCGGCAAAGGCCTCCCCTGACGAAGCGGGGGCCGCGTCTGCCCCTTCGGCGTTCGATACTTCAAGTCTGGAATACATGTGAGCACTATAGGGGAAGGCGGCGCCCTGGCTCAAGCGGGGCATTACCCCATCTGGTGCGCGTCTGAATCGGGGCGCGCCCGCCCGCGACGGCCGGGAATAAAAAAAGGGCCGCCTTTTCCGGACGGCCCTTCCCTTCGCGCCAGCATTCCTCAGGAAGCTATGAAGGTATCGCTGCCTCGGTTGAAATACTTGTTCACGATGAACATCGAAACGCCGGTCACTACGAGTAGGATCGTCGACATGGCGCTCGCCGTTCCGAAATAACCGTCGGCGACGGACAGGTAAATTTTGATCGGCATGGTCATCGTCTTGCCCACGTAGAGGAGGATGGAGGCGGACAGCTCATTCATCGAGGTGACCCAGCTCATTATGGCTCCTGAAATTATTCCAGACTTCATCAGGGGAAGCGTGATCGTCCTGAAGGTGCGGCCCGGAGACGAACCCAGGTTGATGCCCGCCTCTTCCAGAGCCGGATCGATCTGTTTCAGGATTGAGGCAGCCGACCGGACCGAGTAGGGAAGCCGCCTGATGAAATAGGTCAGGATGATGATGGTCGCCGTTCCCGCGAGGTAGATCGGCTTGCGGTTGAAGGCCACGATGAAACCGATGCCGAGCACCGTCCCCGGCACGATGTAGGGAATCATGAGGAGGGGATCGAGGATCCTGACCGGCAGGTTCCTTTTGCGTGCGATGACGAAGCCTATGAGCGTTCCGATGACGGCGATCAGGACGACGGCGATGAGCGAATAGACGAAGCTGTTGATGACCGTCTTGCCGACGTCGTAGAAAATCTGTCTGTAGCTGTCGAGACCAAAGCCCGCCTTGAAGACGGGGCCCGAAGTTTTTCTGAACGAGTAGAATACGATGACGCCGAGAGGAAGCATCGACAGGCCCACGATGAAATAGCAGAGAAGATGGGCGAAAAGCGACTTTGAGCCTTTGAGCTTTTTCACTACAGGGCGGTTCACCAGCATGCTGGCGTATTTGCGCCGCGAGGACGCCCAGGTCTGGAGCACGATGACGACTGCCGCGCACATCATGAGGACGATGGAGACGGTCGATGCCATGCCCGGGCTCTCGTTTATCTCACTCGTGAATCTTTCGTAGGCCACCGTGGCGAGGACGCGGTAGTTGCCCCCGATGATCGCCGGCGTGCCGAAGTTCGACAGCGACATCATGAAGACGATGAGAGCTCCTCCGGTGAGGGAAGGCAGGACGAGGGGAAGGGTCACCGAGAAGAAGGTCTTGAGCGATCGCGCGCCCAGGTTCTCGGAGGCTTCCTCCAGGGAGCGGTCGATGGTCATCAGGGAGCCGGCGAGCATCAGCGAAATGAAGGGATAATATTGCAGCGAATCGGCGAGAATGATCCCGCCCGGCCCGTAGATCGACGGAAGCGTGATGCCGATCGAGAGGAGGAGATTCCTCAGAAAGCCGTTGTTGCCCAGCATCGTAATCCATGAATAGGCTCCGATGAAGGTGGGCGACAGAAGGGCCAGCACCGAAAGAGTCGTCAGCAGGTTCGTGCCGCGGATCTTGTACCGGGTCGTGAAAAATCCCAGGGGAATCCCCAGCAGGGCCGCGAAGAAGGTGGTGGCCAGCGCGATGACCATCGAATTGCCGAAAGCCTTCAGATAATAAGCCCTTGAAAAGAACTCCTTCCAGTTGGAAAGGGAAAGCGCCCCCGTCTCCTTGTCCACGAAGCTGTATTTAAACACGTCGAAGAGTGGATAGACGAGGAAGATTATCACGATCGCGAAACCGGCGAAGGTGACAAGTGACCAGATGTCGGCTTTTTTCTTCCAGAGATTCATCGCGCTCTCCCCCCGCCCAGACGGCGGCCGCTCTTCTTGTCAAAAAGGAGGCAGGCATCAGGCGGAACCGCGAATTCCACCACTTCGCCCAGATTGGGAATATCGATCTTCTTCGGTCTATGACGCTCGATCACGATTCCCTGGCCCTGAAGGTCGATCTCCATGGAGGCCACGGTACCGAGGAAGGAGGTGGCCTTGAGCGGCCCAGCCAGACGGTTGGAGCCGGCGGCCTCACTCGTCGTTTCGACGATATCTTCCGGGCGGAACGCGAGGACTGCATCGGTGCAGTCTTCAGTGCCTGCGGACGGTACGGTAAAGGTCACGGAACCAGTAACAGCCTTCCGCATGCCGCCAAGCAGGCTTTCTCCGAGCTGGACGTCCAGGGCGTTGATCTTGCCGACGAAAGTGGCCACGAAGAGGTTGACCGGATCCTTGTAGATGTCCCAGGGCATGCCCACCTGCTGGATTTTGCCGAAATTGACGACAGCGATGCGGTCAGAGATGACGAGGGCTTCCTCCTGGTCGTGGGTGACATAGACGGCGGTGATGCCCAGGGCTTTCTGAACCGAACGGATTTCGTCCCTCATCTCGACCCTGAGCTTGGCGTCGAGGTTGGAGAGGGGTTCGTCGAAAAGAAGGACGCGCGGTTCGATAGCCATGGCTCGAGCGAGTCCGACGCGCTGCTGCTGGCCGCCGGACAGCTTGTCGGGCGTTCTGTCCTCGTAGCCCGAGAGATGGACGTTCTTGAGGGCCGCCGTGACCTTGACCTCGATCTCCTTGGCCGGGAGCTTTCGTACCTTGAGGCCGTAGGCTACGTTCTCGAATACGGTCATGTGGGGGAAAACGGCGTAGTTCTGGAAAACCATGCCCGTGTTCCGCTTGTAGGCCGGCACGTCGTTGATGAGTTCGTCGCCGAGGTAGATGTCGCCTGAGTCCTGTCGATAGAAGCCGGCTATGGTCCTCAGAAGGGTGGTTTTACCACATCCAGAGGGCCCGAGAAGGGTGAAGAACTCCCCCTTTTTGATGTCGAGATTGATATCCGAGAGGGCGAGCAAGTCGCCAAATCGTTTTTCCACGCCCACTATTCTGATCGATCCCCTGAGAAGAATTGGAAGCAACGCTTTATTATGAGAAAAGCCCGGGCGTCACGCAAGACTCCCGGGCTTTTTTTATTTCCTGAGTTACAATCTACAGACCGAGATCCATCGCTATATCGTTGAATTTTTTAACGTAATCGGGCTTGTTCTTGGACGCCCACCCGAAATCGTAGGGAAGAACCTTTATTTCAGTCATCGCGGGAAGTCCCGCCGGGCTTGCCACATCGATGCGCACCGGCCTGCGAGCCATTTCCTTCACCAGAATTTCCTGTACTGGTTTGGAAAGGCACCAATCGATGAAGATCTTCGCGTTCGCCAGGTTCGGGGCGCCTTTGAGAATGGCCATGCCGTCAGCCGGCGCCACCGTGCCATCCTTCGGATACACGATCGCCACCGGGCCACCGCCCTGTACAAAGCGGAACGCGTTGTCTTCGAGGGTAATGCCGATAGCCTGCTCACCGTCGTTCACGAACTTGGGAACCGCGCCCGAAGACGTGGCGATCACCATGTTCTTCATGATTCCACCGTAGACATCCCAGCCCTGCTTGTCACCATAGATCAACATCACGTTGGCGAGCTGCATGTAGGAAGAACCCGACTTGTCGGCACGCGCGGAGGAGATGGATTTCTTGAAGCGCGTGCTCATCAAATCAGTCCACTTCTGCGGATACTGCTCGGGCTTCAGCATCTTGGTGTTCACGATGAACACGTTCATGATGCCTGTGTAGGCGAGCCAGTTGGTTCCGACCTTGTAGACTGGCGCGATCTTGTCCCAATCCTTAGGCTGGTAGGCTTGCAAAATCTGGCTATCGCCTTCGAGCTGTTCGCCGCCGATCGACCAGATGACGTCGGCCTGGGGATTCCCCGCTTCGGCTTTCGCCCGCTTGATGACATCGCCGGAGGCGAGCTTCACGTAGTTGACCTTGATTCCCGTGTCTTTCTCGAACATCGGGACCAGGGCGTTGATGATCGATTCCTCGTGGGCCGTGTATACCACCACCTGCCCTCCCGCGGCTGCGGCGGACATCACTGCGGCCACGCAGAACAATGCCAAAAATACTCGCTTCATGAAAACCTCCTGTGGATGACTTTTATGCGGGGCGGCGGAACCGTCCCCCGCCAGAGTACAGATTCATTTTAGCATATTTTCGACGATATGGGATAGGTTGTGGATACTTTTATCGTAGCAGAAAGCTCCAAAGCCGAGTTTTTCGGATTTTTCGCAATAGCTGGGCACATCGTCGATGTAGAGGCAGTCCCCGGCGGAAAGGCCCGAGTACTCAAGTATCTTGCCCCAGATCCTCGGGTCCGGCTTCATGAAGCCCACCTTATAGGAGAGGACATGGATCTCCGGCACCGAGGCGAGGATTTCATTGTCGAAGATCATGCAGGCGTGGAGCCAAGAAGTGTTGGAGAGTACGAAGGTACGAGCCCCTGCTTCGGCGGCCGTGACGAGACCCGTTTCGCCGTCAGGGTTCGGAAGAATGATTTTCTTGTAGTCAGCTACAAACTCCTCGTAGCCATAGTCGGAGGAGAGGCTGGCGAGACGCGAAACAGCTCGGTAATAGCCCCTGGAATCGAGAAAGCCCGTCTCGTGCTCGACCTCGAGGCCGCCGCCCCAGAGTAGGGAATCGATCTCCTCGGGTGAGAGCGTCGAGTGTCGGGCCGCCGCCCTGGCGAAGGCCATCCTGTCCAGGCCGCATAGGACGTTGCCGAAATCGAAGATCACCGCTTTGTACATCCAGTCCCCTTTCGCGCTTGCGCCTGAGCATCGTACTATAAGCCATGTCGGAAGAACAACCGAACAACCCGCTCCATGGCCTGACCCTCGAGGTCATACTCGAAGCTCTCGTGGAGCGCTACGGATGGGAAAGCCTGGCCAGGCGCATACCCGTCCGCTGCTTTACCTATGAACCCAGCGTCAAATCGAGCCTCGCCTTCCTGCGCCGAACACCTTGGGCGAGGGAGAAGGTAGAACAGCTCTACATCCGTTCGAGGATCAGGACCCGCCGAGGATCTCCCCCTCCCCCGAATACAAAAACCCCGTGAACAGGGAATTCAGCGAGGCCAGGTAGGCATCGACCCCGAATTCAGGCTTGAATTCCCCGATGATCCTTTTTGCCATCCTCCCGGATTCCTCCGAAAGAAGAAGGACCGTCCTCAGCAAGATCTCAGCCGGGGCGAGGTAGGCCCTTTCGGGCTCGGCGGGCAGGAAATCAGAGGAATGTATCATGCCATGGAAGCCTGAAAAGCCAAGCTGGCAGGTGGGAACGAGGCAGGCGACATCGCCGATATCGTCCGAAGCCGAGGATACGTCATGGAAGTCGATGGCCGATTCGGAAACGACCGCGCGGGCGGCAAGTCCAAGCGGTTCACCCAGTGCGGGCGAAGGATGGAAGGCCTCGTAGCCCGGCGTGTTCGAGATGCAAAGGGAGGCGCCGAGAGCGAGGGCCCCTGCCCTCAGGGACCTGTCCACCTTGGCAGCGGCGTCCAAGACAGCCTCATGGGAGGCTCCTCTGACATAGGTCTCGATGACGGCCCTAGCCGGTACCGAGTTCACGACGGTCCCGCCCTCGGTAAGGATGGGGTGGACGCGGATGTGGTCAGTGTCCCTGAAGGTGTCACGCTGGGCGTGGATGGCCTGGAGAGCGAGCGAAGCCGCCGAAAGAGCGTTGATCCCCTTTTCGGGACTTGCCCCCGCGTGGGCCGCCCTGCCCGTGAATTCGGCCCGCTTGGCCATGAAGCCGTTGAGCGTGCCATTCACCGTAGCTGCCCGTCCGGGTGAATCGGCCATCGAATGGTATTTGAGCACCAGGCTGTTCCCGCCGAAGAAGCCGAGACGAATCATCTCCTGCTTGCCCGACAGATAGACAATCTCCCCGCTTTCCCGGAGCAGTAAGCGGCGCTCGAGATCGACGTACTCTTCGGCGGGAGAAGCGGCGAAGACAAGGCGGAGGCCGGTTTTCTCCAGGGTCCCTGCCTCGGCGAGGGCCTTGAAAACGGATACCATCACGGCCATCTGGGCATGGTGACCGCAGGAATGGGCGACGCCGCCTTGGACCCCCTGGGTAGGCAGGGCGTCCATGTCGGCAAGGAGAACGACGGCAGGCGCCCCGGCTTGCCCCAGTTCAGCCCAGATCCCCGTGCGCGCGATGCCGCTTTGTACGCGGGCGCCTGTTCCTTCGAGCTCATGTTCCAGGATCTTGGAAGTCTCGAATTCGAAAAAGCCCAATTCGGGCCCCTTCCGAAGCCTTTCGGCCAGGTCGTAGAGCGCCCCGGCCCCGGCCTCCAGGCTGAGGAGAGCCTCGTCTTTATTCCGTTTCATGAGCCGATCATACACCGGCCGGATCTTTCGAGCCAATCATATAATAAGTTTTCCGCCCGGAAAGGCTCTTTCTGACTTTACTGAATGCAGCGGAAATGATATTCACTAAGCAGTAAAGATCGGCTCGCCATGAGGCGATGTCCAAAAGGAGTCCCAGATATGAAGAAATCCATCCTGTTTTTGAGCCTCATCCTTGCCCTCGCCATGGTCCTGCCCGTGGCGGCGGCTGGTCCAGCCAAGGCCAGCGTCTTCCTTCTGATCTCGGGTTCCCTCGGGGACAAGGGCTTCAACGACTCAGCCCGTGCCAGCCTCCAGCTGATCAACCAGAAGTTCGGCGACCGCGTGACCGTGAAGTACACCGAACTCGGCTCGGACGCCGCCAAGTACGCGCCAGCCCTCGAGGACGCCGGCGCCGAAGGGTACTCCGTAGTCCTCTGTTCCAACAACTTCAACAGCGCCGTCCAGGAAGTCGCCGCCCGCTATCCCAAGACCCTCTACGTCATGTATGACGGCTGGATCACCGCCGATATCGGCAACGTCTATTCCATCCAGTACAAGAATAATGAAGCCGGCTACCTCGCCGGCGTCCTCGCCGGTTTCTTCACCAAGGCTCAGGGCGATGCCCGCCTCAATAAGGAGAACATCATCGGCTTCGTCGGCGGGCGCGACATCACGGGCATCAATGACTTCTTCGTCGGCTACATCGCCGGCGCCCAGAAGGTCAACCCCGCGGTCAAGATCATTTACAACTACGTCAACTCCTTCACCGACACCGCCAAGGCCAAGGACCAAGCCCTGATCCAGTATAAGACCTATAAGGCCGATGTCATCTACCACGCGGCTGGCCGCGCCGGACTCGGCGTCTTCGACGCAGCCGTGGAGACGGGCAGCTACGCCATCGGCGTCGACACCAACCAGGCGGCCCTCTTTGGCTCCGAGCCCGCCAAGGCCAACCTCATCCTCACCTCGACGGAAAAGCGCGTCGACCTTACCCTCTTCCAGGCGGTAAGCCGCTTCATGGAAGGCGAGAAGCTCGGAGGCCAGAAGGTCTACATAGGCGCGGCCGAAGGCGCCATAGTCTACGCGCCCTTCAATAAAGCCGTACCCGCCGCCATGCAGAAGGACCTTGAGAAGGTCCAGGACGACATCAAGGCCGGAACGGTGAAGATCCCCTCGGCCTTTACCATGACGGCCGACGAGATCAATAAGATGCGCGACGCCGTGAACGCGGCCAAGAACTAAAGCTTCTTGGTTTTCGGAGCTCTAAAACGAGTGCCCGGTCCCCCTGGGGGCCGGGCACTTTCAGTATCGCGTCGCAAGGGGAAGCGGCCTATACTAGAATTCTGGACCCGGAAGACAGAGGAGGATGAGTGAACTGCATACTTCGAACGGAAGACCTCAGCAAGGTCTATCCGAACGGAACAATGGCCAACAAGGCTATCGACTTCGAGGTCCAAAACGGCGAGATCCTGGGCCTCGTCGGCGAGAACGGGGCTGGCAAGTCTACCTTGATGAAGGTTCTCTACGGGGAAGAGGCCCCTTCCGCGGGTCGAATCCTGCTGGAGGACAGGCCCGTTTCCTTCTTCTCTTCCCAGGACGCCATAGCCGCGGGCATCGGGATGGTGCACCAGCACTTCATGCTCGTGCCCAGCCTGAGTCTCGCCGAGAACCTCGTTCTGGGCCAGGAGCCCAGAAAGGGAAAGACGGATTTCTTCGACCTCGAGAAGGCGGTCGCGATCACCGAAGAGCTAGCCGCCAAGTACAACCTCAAGGTCTTCGCGCGGGCCCGCATCGTCGATGTCTCGGTCTCGATGCGCCAAAAGCTGGAGATCCTCAAGGCCCTCTACCGTGGAGCCAGGATCCTCATCCTCGATGAACCCACGTCTGTCCTGACACCCCAAGAGACGGACGAGCTTTTCGTCGAACTCCAGCAGCTGAGGTCCCATGGACATACGATCATCTTCATCAGCCACAAGCTCAAGGAGATATTCAAGCTCTGCGAACGGGTCTCGGTCATGCGCGATGGAAGGATGATCGGAACCCATAAAGTCGCCGAGGTGGACGAGCAGACCATATCGAACGAGATGGTGGGCCGCGAGGTCCTCCTGACCGTCTCCAAGACGAAAGCCAGGCCCGGAGAGAAGGCCCTCGAGGCCAGGGACCTCTCCTACATCGACGATTTCGGCATCGCGGCCCTCGATCACGTGTCCCTCGCCCTGCGCAAGAAGGAAATCCTGGGCGTCGTGGGCGTGGACGGAAATGGCCAGTCCGAACTCGTCCAGATACTCACCGGTTCGGTAAAAACTCTCTCGGGTTCGGTGAAGATAGGGAATTCTGATCTGACGAACGCCCGGCAGGGTAAGGTAAGGCGTGCTGGCCTCGCCCATATAGCCGAGGACAGAATGACCGTGGGGACTGCCCTCCCCGCGAGCATTGAGGACAACCTCCTGGCTGACCGCTACTTCAAGGCCGACTACACGGATTCATGGGGCTTTCTCAAGCAAGGAGCCATCTCCTCGGCCGCCTCGGAGATCGTAAAGACCTTCGACATACGCTGCGCCTCTCCCAAGCAGCCCGTGGCGAGCCTCTCGGGGGGCAACATGCAGAAGGTCGTCATCGGCCGGGAGTTCACGGCCGAGGCCGAGATTCTCATCATCGCCCAGCCGACGCGGGGCGTCGATGTGGGCGCCATAGAGTTCATCCATAAAAGAATCATCGCGATGCGGGACGCGGGAAAGGCCATCCTCCTCGTTTCGTCCGACCTTCAGGAGGTCATGTCCCTTTCGGACTGCCTGGCGGTGATGAACTCCGGCAGGATTGTCGCGTATTTCGAGGATGCCGCCTCGGTAACGGACAAGGAACTGGGCCTTTTCATGCTGGGGCTCAAGCGGCAGAACGCCGAAGAAATCGGGGGTGTCCTGCATGAGTGACCGATTAAGGCAAGGGAAGGGCCCGCTTGGAACGCTTAGGCTTTTCTTCACCGACAGGGATAAGCTTGAGCCGGCCGTCATCACCCTTCTGGCTGCCCTCTTCTCCATCCTCATAGGCGTCGGTCTCATATTCATCGTCAGCAAGGACCCTCTGACCTCGACGAGGAACTTCCTCCTCGGGCCTTTTCTCCGGATCTACAACCTCTGGTATCTGATGATAGCGATGGTACCTATTACCTTCACGGGGCTAGCCCTCTGCATCATCTACCAACTCAAGTATACCAGCCTCATCGTGGACTCGAGCTTTTACTCAGGCGCCATCGTCGCGACGGCGATCGGCGTCAAACTAGCCCTCCCCGCTGGTATCCATCCGGTCGTGGCCATGCTGGCCGCAGGCCTGGCGGGAGGCCTCATCGGCCTTCTGCCAGCCATCCTCAAGATAAAGTGGAGGGCGAACGAGCTCGTCTCCTCACTGATGTTCAACTATGTCTTTTATTTCCTGGGAAGCTTCATCATCCTCTACTTCCTCAGGGACAGGAACCAGACCATCCTCGCCTCCCTGCCCTTCCGGCCGACCTTTTCCCTGCCCAAACTGGTGCCGAACACCCAACTCCACGCGGGTTTCATCGTAGCGGCCGTCTTCGTCGTTCTCGTGTCGATATTTCTCTTCAGGACACGCTGGGGCTACGAGATCCGGATCACGGGGGCCAACCCCAAGTTCGCGGCCTACGCGGGCATTCCCGTCGCCACCGTCGCCCTCTATGCTCACTTCATTTCAGGATTCATCGGCGGAATCGGGGGCGCCGTGGAGATGTCGGGCCTCTACAGGGCCTTTATCTGGCAGATGAACCCTTCCTATGCCTGGGATGGCGTCATCGTCGCCATGCTCGCTCGCAAGAACCCGAAGTTCGTACTGATCTCGGCCTTCTTCCTGGCCTACCTCAGGGTGGGCGCTGACTTCATGTCCCGACGCGGCGACGTCGCCTTCGAGTTCATCACGCTCCTCCAAGGCATCATCATCCTGATCCTCTCCTCGGACAAGATCGTCAACTATTTCAAGGCGCGGCGCCTGCGCCGGAATGCCCTGGCCGCCGAAGTCAAGCTAGCCGCGGCGGACGACGAAGGAGGCAGAGCATGATGCGCTTCCTTCTCGGCGTCTTCTCCTCATCGAATTATTGGTTCATCGTTATCCGCTCTACCGCCCCCATCCTTCTCGTCACCCTGGGAGCCGTCATAACCGAAGAGGCTGGCATCAAGAACATGGCACTCGAAGGCTCGATGCTCTGGGCAGCCCTTATGGGCGTCATCGTGAGCGCCTGGACGGGAAGCGCCTGGCTCGGCCTGGGAGCCGGGATCCTGGCCGGGGTGGTTATAGCCCTTATCTTGGGTCTCTTCGCGCTTATGCTGGATGCCAACGCCGTCCTCTGCGGCGTGGCCCTCAACCTCTTCTCGACGGGCGGGACGGTTTTCGTCCTCTTTGCCCTGACGGGTGACAAAGGCATTTCCTCCTCCCTGACGAGCAAGACTCTGCCCTTCATCAAGATACCATTCATCGACGGGATACCCTGGATCGGAAAGATCTTCTCGGGTCAGAACGTTGTCGTATGGTTCTCGGCCATCGCCGTCGTCGTCATCCATCTCATTCTCACCAAGGCGACGATAGGACGGCGCATCAAGGCCACGGGGGAAAACGTGGAAGCTGCCAAGGCCGCGGGCATCGATCCCATCCGAATCAAGTTCTTCACCCTCGCCATCTCGGGCGTCCTCGCCGGTATCGCGGGCTGTTTCCTCAGCATGGGATACACATCCAACTTCACCTCGGGAATCGCCGCGGGCCGCGGCTATGTCGCCAACGCAGCCCAAGTGGTGGCGGGAGGTACGGCCGTCGGGTCGATTTTTGCTTCCCTCATCTTCGGCCTCACCGACGCCCTCGCCACCTACCTGCAGAACATCGGCCTGCCCCCCGAACTTATCCAAGCCCTGCCCTACCTGGTCACGATCCTGGGCTTCATCGTCGTCACCCTGATCCGCGACCGAAAGGAAGCCTTCCGCAAACGCAGGCTCTTCGAAGGGAAGCTCTCCAGGGGACGGCTCGAGCCGCTCGCGGGCGGATCGCCGGCAGGCAGCCCGCCCGTAGGCGGGGGCAACCTGCCGTGAGGGGCCCCAACCCGGGCGCCCAGACGCAGACCCCTGCCGCCAAACCCGAGATCGACGAGCTTATCGTCGAGGCCGAGGCCGTCCTGACCGTCGATTCCGAATGGAATCTCTACAGCCCCGGCTACCTGGCCGTCAGGGAGGGCAGGATCTCAGCCATCGGGCCAGCAGCCGAGGCCAAGGGCAGGAAAGCGGCCCGGCGCATCGATGCTGGTCGAAGCCTCCTCATGCCCGGATTCGTCAACACGCACACCCATATCGCCATGGCCGCCTTCCGCGGCGCCTGCGAGGATGCCCCTGACCGCCTCACCCGCTTCATCTTCCCGATGGAGCGGAACCTCGTGACCCAGGATTTGACCTACTGGTC
>JAPLSO010000020.1:0-27080 GCA_026398595.1 Spirochaetota bacterium
AAAGAAGACGGGGATGATCACGATTTCGTACCAGATGAGGGCGATGACGACCGTTACCCAGAGAAGCAGGGCGGGAAGCACCGTCGCGATGACGAACTTTATCTTGAGCTTCTTGTTGACCCAGAGGGCGACGGTGAGCATGGCGACCGAGGCCAGGAGCTGGTTGGCGCCTGAGAAGGCCGGCCAGATGACCGTGTAGCCGCCGGATCTGGCGAGGAAGAGACCGACGAAGGCGATAAGGATGGAAGCCACCCACTTATTGCCAAACACTTTATAGATGACGGGACTCTTGGTCTTCATCGGTTCGGCCATTTCCTGCATGATGTAGCGGCCGAGACGGTTCGTCGTGTCGAGGGTCGTCAGGGCAAAGGTGGATACCCAGACCGCCGCGAAAAGCCGCATGAAGCTTTCGTCCATGAAGGGAATCTGCATGCTGACCATCTTGGCAAAGGAATTGACGAAGCGTCCGAGAGCGGGCGTGGCCATTACCTTGTCGCCCATCGCGAGGACGCCCCATCCGGCGATCGAGATCAGGACGAGGGTGGCGAGGAAGCCTTCCACGAGCATGGCGCCGTAGCCGACAAAGAGGGCGTCTTTTTCTTCCTTGAGCTGCTTGGAAGAGGTTCCCGCCGCAACGAGAGCATGAAATCCCGAGAGGGCGCCGCAGGCGATGATAAGGGGCACGCAGGGCCAGAAAGGCGAGGGCTGGAGATTTCCCGCGGGGCCGATCAGCTTAGCGCTGAACGACGTGAAAGCCGGGATGGCATCAAGGGCTTTGCCGCTCGAGATGGCGGCGTAGCCGCCGATGATGAGGCCGAAATACAGGAAGAAGGAGGAGAGGTAGTCGCGCGGCTGCAGGAGCAGGTTGACCGGCAGGGTCGACGCGAGGACGATGTAGACGAAGATGATGAGGAAATACAGGTCCTTGCTCCACTGAACGGGAAGCAGGTTTCCGAAGAAGAAGGCCACGACAATGAGGGCAAGGCCGATGAGTGTGCCCTTTCCCAAGCCCAGTTTCGACCTGTACATAGCGAAGCCGGCAACGAAGGCCGCTACGCAGAAGAAGACGAAGGACCAGAAGACGCGGCCATCGGCGGCGAACTGTCCGGCGACGATGTCGCCGAAGGCTGCCACGACGAGGATGGTGAGGAAGAGAATGAACCAGCTGAAGGTCTTGCCGGCTTTCTTTCCGATCACGTCCTGGGCTACGAACTGCATCGAGCGGCCGTCATAGCGGACGGAAGCCACGAGGGAGAGGTAGTCATGGATGGCGCCAAGGAAGATGTTTCCGAACCATATCCAAAGCAGTCCGGGCAGCCATCCCCAGGCCACGGCCATCGCGGGGCCCGTGATGGGGCCCGCTCCGGCTATGGAGGCGAAGTGGTGGCCGAACAGGACGTACTTGGACGTCGGCACATAGTCGACACCGTCCGATAGCCTCTTAGATGGGGCTTCGGGCGCCTTGTCGCTTTTTAGCACGTTGTCGCGGATCTTCTTGCCGTATGTAAAGTAGAATACGAGGTAGATCGCGATGGCGGCCAGGGCAATAAAAGTACTCATGCAGTCCTCCTGCAACTACGGATGATTTAGAGTACTCCCCGCTTTTTGCTCTGTCAAACGAAATCTTTGCATAATTTCACGTCGAACGATATGATGCCACAGGCCCCTGTGCCGCCCAACTATGGCATCAGAGGCGCTTTCATCATATCATGATTTCCGAAGTCTCGCCAACTGTGCGGCATCGCTTCACGCGAGGTCTTTTGAAAGCCGATACTAGTGACTATACAGGAGAGCAGGATGACACCCGCGCCGGGCGCCGTGGAACTCAGCAATGGATATTGGTGGATAGGCTCAAAGCAGGTCGCCGACAAATTCCAGTGCAATCCCTATCTTCTCGTGGAGGGGGACGAGGCTGTTCTCTTCGACCCAGGTTCCGTATTGGACTTTCAGGAGGTCAAGGAGAACCTTGTCTCCCTCATCTCTCTCGATAAAGTCAAATACGTCGTACTCCACCATCAGGACCCCGATCTCGCCTCGTCGGTTCCCCTCTTCGAGGCCGAGGGCATGCATTTCACTATCGTCACGCACTGGAGGACCTGGTCCCAGGTTCGCTTCTATGGCGTCCAATCCCCTTCCTACCTTGTGGACGAGCATGACTATTCCCTTATCCTAGCTACGGGACGGAAACTTCAGTTTATAACGACGCCCTACCTCCACTTTCCCGGGGCCATCGTCAGTTACGACAGGAAGGCGAAAATACTGGTATCCAGTGATCTTTTCGGCGCATTCCAATCTAAATGGGCTCTGTATGCCGACGAGTCATACATGGAAGGGATGAAGGCCTTCCATGAACACTACATGCCCTCTAATGATATATTGAGGCCGGTGATGGAGTTCCTGGGCTCCCTCAATATCTCGATGATCCTGCCCCAGCACGGCTCGATCATCAAGGATAATCCCAAACTCTACATCGACGCTCTTGCCGGCCTCGACTGCGGAAAGATGCTGGGGCCAATGAAGGCTCCAGAAAGGCAGGCCAGCGATTTCAAATCCCCATTCTCGAGGCTTCTGAAGAGGGTTTCCGCCCTTTTTGGCGCCGATAAGGCTCAGGCCATAGCGGCCAAGACCGAATTTTCATGGAATCCTGATACAGGAATCCTGAAGGGCGATTTCTCAGGCGGGATGGCTCTTTGGGACAGGCTCGTCGAAGAACTTTCTTTCGCCCTTGGACACGAAGGCCTTTCGGTGCTGGAGCCCTTCATAGCCAGCCTCTGCGAAGAATACTCCCTCCACCGCCCCCCGATCTATGATTTCGCGCTGAAGGCATCAAGGGATGCCGGAGAGAACCTGAGTCGGGAAGTGGCCAAGCTGAAGGAGATGAACGAGCAGCTCAACCTTTCGGCCACGGCGGCGCAGCGAAGCCTCATGATGGATCCGGTGACCGGACTGAACAACGAAGCATATTTCCGAACCTTCATAGAGGAAGAGGTGTCGATGCGGCTGTACTCGGAGGGTGTTGAGGACTACGTACTCGCCGTCATCGGCGTCGACGAAGGCATGTCCCGGATCGAGTATCAGTACGGCCCCAAGGAGGTGGAGGCGATCTTGCGGGGCATCGGGCGCATCATCCAGGATACCAAGCGCTCAAGCAGCATCCCCTTCCGTCTCCACGGAGCCAGTTTCGCGCTCTGGATGCCTTTTATTCTCTTCCACGAGGCAAGCGAGCTCTGCGACGGAATCCGGACTAAAGTCGAAGCATCGAAAACCTTCATCGAACCGGTAACAGTCTCCATAGGTCTCGTCGCCCTGGCCGAGATCAGGGAGAAAACAGATCCGGCCGAGGCGGGGTCCACGCTCTCTGAGATAGGCATCCGCCGCCTGAGGGATGCCAAAAAGTGTGGCGGCAACCTGATATGCTCAACATCGGAGATAGTCCGCGAGGTAGAGGCCAAGGCCAGGATACTCGTCGTCGACGACGATACGGTGAACGCCGATGTCATAAAGACCTTCCTCGAGAACGCCGATTACACCGTCGCCGAGGCCAGGGACGGCGACGAAGCCCTGAAGAAGATCGGGGAGGAAGGTTTCGACCTCATCATCTCGGAACTCATGCTGTCCAAGATTGATGGGTTCATGCTGAAGGAATCCCTTTCGAAGCGTTCGGGTACGAAGGACATTCCTTTCATCATCCTTTCGCACCTGAAGGATGAATCCGCCGTCGAAAGGGCTTACAGACTGGGCATTAACTATTACCTGCGCAAGCCCTTTCTCCTTGCTGAACTCCTCGGCATGGTCCAGAATCTGGTTGCTCCGGGAGCTGCCAGATGACCCTGGAGGCCGAGTATATCCTGGTCGCGGTCCTGGCCCTTCTCTGGCTCGATATACTCGTCATCCTGAGAACTCTCGCCAACAAGACATCCCTGGTTCTTTCCGAAGAGAGGCGGACCAGGGAGCTGGCCGAACTCGCCCATCTCTTCGAGATCGATTCCAACTTCGATAAAAAGAAGGTAAGGCGGCTTTTCGATAACTATCTCCACCTCAAGCAGTCCATCGTGCTGCCCGAGAACGAACGCCGCAGGATCCTCTTGCTGGCCGGGGCCGAGAGGATCGAGCCCGTGCTGGCAAGGCGCATCAAATACTGGAACAGGTATGGGAGGATGGAGGCGACCCTGGGTCTGTCCTTGATTGGGAGCGATTCAGCCAGGAATACGCTCGAGAAGGCTCTGGATGTCGAAAAGGACTACCCGGCCAAGCTCTTCATCGCCAATGCCCTGTCCGAAATCGGTGATATCCGATCCCTCCCCGCCCTGACCGAAAGCCTCCTTGGAGCCCATCGATGGTACAGGGACAAGGTCAACATGTTGATCGCCTCCTTTGGCCTCGAGGCCAACGAATACCTGCATACCCTTTTTATTAGGGAAGAGGGCGAGATCATCGAGATGCTGCTCGATGTATCCAGTCAGTGCATTTGCGAGGACTTAAGGAAATACTTGCTCTCCTTTCTTGAGAAGGGACAGGAATCAATAGAAAGGCTTTCGGCATCGGTGCGAGGCTGTCCTGAAAAATCCTGCGCCTTCTGCGTTCACGGCAAGGAAATGGACGCGGACAGAAAGCGCATCTGCAAGTACAAAGGCACGGTCGCTCCGGATTTCAAATGCTGGCGATGGAGACTCCTGGTCACTGGTTTGGACCCGGCGGCCAACCATCATAGGATGATGATCAAGGCCGCCGAAAACCTCGAAAAGAACTACAGTTCGGTTCTGAACGATCCTTGCTTCCTTGAACACGGCGACGTGGCGATCCGTGAAATCGCGGTCCGTTCCCTGGGATCGGGCAAGGATGAAGAGCATATTGTAAAGCTCATAGGATACCTGAAGGACGAATCGACTGCGCTTGCAGCCAGGATTGGCCTTTTACGTATCCTGACAGCCCATCCGAGGCTTATCTCCTCCCTAGTTGATGTCTTCGAGGGGGCCGAGGAAGAGTGGCTGCAACAGCAACTGGCCGAGGTGCTTGCGGGCAGAATTGAATACTTTATAGCAAAACTATCAACCAGCGACAAAGAAAGGACAGCCAAGCTCATCAGGGGGATTCTCCATTTGGGCAAGGTTTCGGAGACGATCGAATTCCTCAAGCTCAACAGGGACAGGGATATCGAGGCTGAACTGGTCGCGATCATAGTCCGGGAGGCCGGAGAGAACGAGAACCTCAGGACCGAGTGCGGTCTCTACCTGCCCGAACGCATCCTGGAACTATGCGGAATTGAGAGGATACTCCCCCAGCAAAACAAAAGGGAGGAAAAGAAGGATTCAAAGATGGTGAGGTCCCTCTACTTCATCACAGCCTTCGCCCTCTTCTTCTTTCCCCTGCTATACGTGCTCCGTTACTATGACAAGTTGTCATCCATTCCCATCGTAGAACATCTGAAAATCTACGTCGTCGATTTCAATTACGGTTTCGCCTGGTACTCGATAGCGGTCAATGCCATATATATCATTCTTCTCTGCCTTTCCGTGATCAAGGTCCGATCCTCCACCAGGCTCTGGAACCTAAAGACCATGTCCATGCTCTTTAAGTCCCGCATGCTCCCCTCGGTGTCCATCATCGCCCCGGCTTACAACGAGGAGAAGACGATCATCGAGAGCGCCAACTCCCTTCTTAATCTCAAGTATCCCGAATACGAATTCGTGGTGGTGAACGACGGATCTAAGGACAAGACCCTGGATACCCTGATCTCGTATTACGGATTGACGAGAACGGACTATTATTTCGTCAAACGCCTGAAGACCGCCCCGGTGAAGGGCATCTATCAGAGCCCTCTATACCCTCGCCTCGTCGTAGTCGACAAGGTCAACGGCGGCAAGGGCGACTCGCTCAACGCGGGTATCAACGTGGCCACGAAGGAATATTTCTGCGGCATAGATGCCGATTCTCTCCTCGAGCCGGACGCCCTCCTCAAGGTGGCTGCTCTCACTCTCAACTTCGGCGTGGAAACGCCGGCAATCGGCGGGAATGTTTTCCCCATCAACGGCTGCAGCGTGGACAGGGGAAAGCTGACCAAGATCGCCCTGCCCAAACATCCACTGGCCCAGCTCCAGACCATCGAGTACCTGCGGGCTTTCATGTGCGGCAGGCTGGGCTGGGCACAGCTCAATTCCCTCCTCATCATTTCGGGCGCCTTTGGACTCTTCCGCAGGGAACGCATCATCGGCATCGGCGGATACCTCACCAGCAACGAACGCTACGGCAGGGATACCGTGGGCGAGGACATGGAACTCGTCGTGAGGGTGTCGAGGCTGATGAGGGAGAAGAAGCAGAAATACAGGATAGAATACGCCTACAACGCCAACTGCTGGACCGAAGTTCCGGAGAGCCTGAAGGTGCTGAAGAGGCAGAGGGACAGGTGGCACCGGGGTCTCATAGACATCATGTTCTTCCACCGCAAGGTGATCTTCAACCCGTTATACGGAAAGATGGGGCTCCTGGGCATGCCCTATTTCCTCATCTTCGAGATGGTCGGTCCCCTGTTCGAGATCCAGGGTTACCTGATGCTGGTCCTGGCCGCGGTCTTCGGCCTGATCAGCGTAAAACTGGCACTGCTCCTCTTCTTTTCGACTGTCATGATGGGCATCTTCATATCGATGTCCTCCATACTCATAGCCGAGCGCCAGCTCAGCTATTTCAACTACCGGGATACCCTTAAGATGCTGGCGATAGCCCTCCTGGAGAACTTCGGCCCGCGTCAGATCTTTTCAATGTGGCGGCTTTCCGGCTTTTTTAGCGCGATGAAGAAGCCCAAGGGCTGGGGCAAGATGGAGCGTAAGGGTTTCGCGCCCGCGGCGGCGCCGGGCGCGGGCGGTCAGCCAGGAGCCAGGGACGGTAAGGCATGAAAAAGAGAACGGTGAGTCGATGGTCAGCCCTGACTGTCCTGACCGCGGCGATGATTGCCGTGACGGCTGCCTTCGCGCTACTCCTCCTGACGCCTACCCTGATCTGGCAATTCTCCCCCTATTGGGAACTGAATGTCTGGGCCATAGACAAGACGGTCCCCTATCCCGACTACCGCGAGCATGCCGGGTTCTTCTGGATCCTGAAGAACGAGAAAATCTCAAAGCCCGGGGCTAAGCATCTTTACGACGAAGCCTCTGATTATTTTGGTTTTTATCCTTATGGCAAGAACGATTGGAGGAGCGTCGCTCTGCCGACAAGCGGTCCTCGACCCGATCTCATCTACATCACGGACACGTACGGCGTTTACAAAGACGACTACATGCAGAAGAAGCTTTCGGGGGAACTGTCGCAGAAGCTGTATGGGGCGCTGACGGCCGAGGATATCGGATCGATCCGACAGAACCTGGGTGCGGGAAATATCTTCATAGCCGAATTCAACACGGCGGCCTCGCCGACCAACATCAGGGACAGAAAGATCTTGGGGAACCTCCTGGGCGTCCAATGGAATGGCTGGATCGGCAAGTACTTCGAGGATCTCTCTGCAGGGGGAGAAGTACCCGCATGGGTATTCTCGCTCTATAAGGGAGAGAGCGGAAAGAAATGGGCTTTCTACGGGCGTGGCTATGTCCTGATATCCGAGAACGACCAGGTCGAGGTCCTTAGCATGGCCGATGACGTGGGACCTGGCGGACTCGCGATCGCTTTTACCAAACCCTGGGCTTCCAAGCTGGCTTCGAAAAAGCCAGTATCCTTCAGGAACTGGTTCGAGTGGATCACACCCGAGCCGGGGCTCGAGACGGCTGCTGAGTACCACTTCGACCTAAAGCCGGCGGGCGCGGAGAAGCTGAAGGTTCTGGGCCTGCCAGCCATCTTCCCCGCCGCAGTCCGGCAGCTGAATAGCCAGTATACGGGCTGGTACTTTGCGGGAGACTTCGCGGACCTTAGGGCCGTAGCAACACCCTTCAGGATGAAGGGGATTGGTAAACTCAAGAGGCTTCTGATCGACGACACCGTCGACAGCAACGCATACTTCTTCTGGAAAGCCTATCTGCCTCTCATGGAATCCATCCTCAAGGATGCAAAAGCGGCCAAGAAGGCGAGGGCTGTCATAGCCGGGGAATCTGGCGAGCCCAAAATCAAGGTGAGGGCTTTCGGCAAGGGCTTTCAGATGCGCGACAGGGAAGGCGTATGGAAGGACTTTTCCGTGCGCGGGGTGAATATGGGGCTGGCCGAGCCGGGTAAATACTTCACGGAATTTCCGGATTCGGTCTCTACGTATCTGCGCTGGGTGGACGGCATCGCCGAAATGAACGCCAACACTATCCGTATCTACACTCTGCCTCCCCCGGAATTCTACAAGGCCCTCTTCATCCACAATACAGAAAAACCTGAAAAGACGCTTTTTCTGCTCCAGGAAATTTGGCCGGAGGAGAATCCTCCCAAGGGCGATTACCTGGCTTCCGCGTACCGCGAAAGCTACCTCAAGGAGATCGACTACGGCATCGATGCCATTTACGGCAGGGCCAACGTACCCGAGCGGAAGGGGAGAGCCTGGGGCATCTATACGGCCGATGTCTCGCCCTGGCTCCTGGGCTGGCTCGTAGGCAGGGAGCTGGAGAGTGCGGAAGTCATGGCGACCGATTCAAGAAACAAGGGCGCGACCTATTCGGGACGCTATATCTCGGCTGGGGCGGCCGCATCGCCCACCGAGGCCTGGCTGGCCGAATCACTGGACGAAGTGGCCTCCATCGAAGCAGCGCGCTACGGTGCCCTTCACCCCGTGGCTATCGTCAGTTGGCCTACCTTGGATCCTGTCGAGCATCCCTCGGAATGGGATCCGGTTACAGGCAAGAAGAATAAAGGCAACGACCGGGCTTCCGTCACCATCGACCATTTCGAGATAACGCCGACGATGACAGCCGGGCTCTTCGGCGCCTACCACATCTACCCCGACTACCCTGACTTCATGAACAACGAGGCGGCGTACGGATCTTATAGGGACGAAAAGGGAGTTCTTCGCTACGGCGGCTATCTTTCCGAATTCATGAAAAGCCACAGGCGATATCCGGCTCTGGTAGCGGAATTTGGCCTCGCGAACGGTTCGGGAGTCGCCCATTTCGCCCCGGATGGCCTCGATCACGGCGGCCATAGCGAGACGGAAGCAGGTGAAGGCATCCTGAGGATGCTGGAAGCCATAAAGAGGGAAGGCTATGCGGGCGGAATCATATTCGAGTGGATGGACGAGTGGGTAAATAAGGCCTGGACGACCGAATTCCTGATGGTCCCCTACGATAGGCACGTACTCTGGCACAACGCCATCGACCCCGAGCAGAACTACGGTTTGATGGCTAACGATGTAGTTCCGTCCGAGAAACCTGAAATTTCCTACAATGGAGGAGGGCTCATAAGCTCCATCGGGATGGCCGCCGACGCCTCCTACCTCAACCTGACCATCGACCTGACACGGCCCGCCGACTTCCAATCCGAGGAGATCCTCGTCGGACTGGACACTTACGACAGGGCTCAGGGCCAGCGAGGCTGGCCCGTCGGCAGCCTTAGCTCTCCATCGGGCATGGAGTACCTCCTGAAGATTCGTTCGACAGAGTCTGCCGACCTACTCGTATTGCCTTCCTATAACGCGGCCTACTCGCGCTACGCCACCTCGGCGCGGAACGACGGAATCTTCGAACGCATCTCCCTATTGGTCAACGGGGCTGTGACGACGAAAGACGGAAGAAAGATACCGGAAAAACGCTTCGACGCTTCCTCCCTGCGGAAAGGCGATTTTGACGAGGCGGGCAATCTCTGGAAGATCGAAGGCTCCAGGATATCCGTAAGGCTGCCCTGGACCCTCATCAACGTGAGCGATCCCTCCTCCCTCCAGGTCATCCAGGACAAGAGGACAGACTACTACAATCCCGAGCGCGACGGCATAAAGACGGAAACGACCGACGGCTTTGTAGTACAGGCCCTGGCCTGGAACCGGAAGACGCAATCCCCCGTCGGAACCCTGAAGGGCGACCCGTCCAAACCCTATGCATGGAAGGGCTGGGAGGAGGCTCCTGCCTACAAGGAGCGATACAAGAAGAGCTATTATATTATAAAGGAAGCCTGGGCCGCATCCGCCGCGGCGGATGGGATATTCAGATAACGGCTTTTACGCCGGGGATGGCCGCCACGGCGGCATAGAGCAGGTCCATCCTCGGCTTGGAATCCACGATGATGCGAGCGCCCATCCTTCCGTAGGAAGCCCCCGGTTTTACGACCCCCTGGATGAGAGTCCAGGGAACGCCGACCTTGGTCAGGGCGGCCTCGAACTCCTTTTGGAAGTCGGCGGTGTCGGCCAGCCTGTAGATGACACGCAGGTCGAAGTGGAGAGGGTATTCCAGCTCGGCTCCTCCGAAGGGGCCAGGGCAGGAGGGGAAGTCTTCGTTCATGGCCGGAGTATGGACGATCAGGCTTTTTTTGTCGAGAAGATGCCGCCCCGGTAACCAAGGCGCGCCTCGGTGCCGGGGCGATCGAGACTCAGGAAAGGAAGTTTTATGGGCGACCCAAGGATAGGCAGGCTGGCGGATATTCTTGTGAACTATTCAGTGAAGGTGAAGCCGGGGGAGAAGGTTCTCATCCAGAACACCAATCCCGAACCCGAGTTCGTCAAGGCCCTCATATCGACCGTGCACGACGCCGGGGGCTTGGCCTTCGTGACCTTAAGGGACAAGTCCGTCGAGCGCGAGCTCTACCTGCGCGGTCCGGAGGAGCAGTTCGCCCTCCAGGCCGAATTCGAACTTGCGCGGATGGAGAAGATGGATGCGTACATCGGCTTCACGAGTCTTCGGAACGCTTTCGCCTGGAAAGATGTCCCTTCCGAAAAAATGGATCTCTACAACAAGCATATCTGGAAAAAAGTGCATATCGAGCGGAGAATCACCGATACAAAGTGGGTGGTACTCCGTTATCCCTCACCCGCCATGGCCCAGAACGCGGGCATGAGCGAAGCCTCCTTCGAGGACTTTTTCTTCAATGTCTGTACGATGGATTATGCCAAAATGTCCAAGGCCATGGATCCTCTCGTCGACCTCCTAATGAGGACGGACAAGGTTCACATCATCGGTCCCGGCACTGACCTTGAGTTTTCGGTCAAGGGATTGCAGCCCATCAAGTGCGATGGAACGATGAACATCCCCGATGGTGAAGTATACACCGCACCCGTCCGCGATTCAGTCAATGGTATTTTAAGCTACAACACTCCCAGCGAAAAAGATGGTTTCAAATTCGAGAATGTACGGTTCGAGTTCAAGAACGGGAAAATAGTGGACGCGAATGCCAACGATACGATCAGGATAAACAGAATCCTGGACATCGATGAAGGCGCCCGCTATCTTGGCGAATTCTCCTTCGGTTTGAATCCCTACATCCATCAGCCGCTTCTCGACACGCTCTTCGATGAGAAAATTGCGGGATCGGTGCACATAACGCCTGGGAATTCCTACGATGACTGCTTCAACGGCAATCGTTCAAGTCTGCACTGGGATCTCGTGCTCATGCAGAATGAGGCTTCCGGTGGAGGAGAAATATGGCTGGATGAGGTTTTAATACGCAAAAATGGACGCTTCGTCGTGCCCGAACTGGATTGTCTCAACGAGGACAAGCTGCTGTCATAATTCGTTGCGCTTGAGAGTCGTCGAAAAGATGGTGGGAATATGATACCGATAAAAAGAACGATTGGAACGGCGGCGTTTTTTATTTTTTGTGTCGTCTGCCTGTTTTCCCAGAACTCCTCTTCCGCCGGAAACGACGGGGCAGGAGGCCTGGCTTTAAAACCGCAGATAAGTCTGGATTCGGCTTATGGCATGCTGCGTCAGGGGAATTTCAAGGAAGCCAGGTGCCTTTTTGATGACTACCTTGCCGTGAATCCAAATGACTCGGACGCGCTCGTGGGGAATGGCTTCGCGACCTTGCGTGACGGGGATATCGCCGCCAGCAAAAGATATTTTCAAAAAGCGACGCAATTATTTCCTGATTATTCTGATGCGCACTATGGCCTTGCGCTCGTCCTCGAACGCCTTGGAGATAGAGAAGGCGCCATGGCTGCCATCGCCAAGGCGGTGAAACTAGCTCCGGACAGAGCGGACTTCACCGAAGCGGCGACCAGGCTTCTTCCCGCAGCCACCAAGGAATTGTCGGTCATCGTTCGCCCCGCTACCCTGCAGATGGGGTTCCGGATCGGACCCGATAAGACCTTCCAGGTATTCGAAAAGGGGGAGTGGCGATCCTTCTTCTGGAAAGGCGTGAATATCGGCGCGGCTTTGCCGGGGAAATTTCCTTCCGAGTTTCCAAGCAGGAAAGTCTATGATACATGGCTGACGGACATCGGCGAAATGGGATTCGACGTGCTCCGAGTGTATACGATCCACCCGCCCGCATTCTACGACGCTTTGCGGGATTACAATCTCAAACATGAAAAGCCGCTTTATCTCGTGCATGGAGTCTGGGCGGAACTACCGCCGAATGATGATTTCCTCGACGCGGAATGGCTCGGAGACTGGAAAGAAGAAATGCGCAGGGTCATCGATCTCCTCCATGGCCACGCCAAGATCCCCGCGCGACCGGGGCACTCTTCAGGCTCTTACCAGTCTGACGTGAGTTCCTGGACCGCTGGCATCATTCTCGGCCGGGAGTGGGAAGCGCCCAGCGTGAGGGAGTTCAACAAGCTGCATCCTGAAAGCACCGGGTATATGGGGAAATTCGTAACCTGTCCTTCCGGGACGCCCATGGAAATCCTGCTCGCGAGAGGAGCGGATTATTTCATGTCCTATGAGAGCGATACATATAATGCCCAACGCCCCGTGGCGTTCACGAATTGGCCGACCCTCGATCCTTTGTATCATGTCTCGGAAAGCGGCAAGGTGGAAGAAGGCGCCTGGAAGAAGAAACTCGGCATGATGGACCCCGATGCCGTGATAGACCCGCTCTTGGCGTATGATGAGGATTCGGAAAGTATCGATATGGAGAAGTTGGGCCTGGGGCAGGCAAACAAGGCTGGATTGTTCGCCAGCTACCATGCCTATCCGTATTACCCTGATTTTCTCGACAACGATCCGGCACTCAAGAAGGGAGTTGATGCCCAAGGGCCGAACAACTACAAGGCGTACCTGGATCTTCTCGTGGCTCACCATGCCAAGTATCCTGTCGTGATAAGCGAATTCGGCATTCCATCCTCCCGGATTTCCGCGCATTGGCAGCCTCAGGGGATAACTCACGGCCGCCATACCGAAAAGGAGCAAGGCGAGTTGGACGCGCGCCTTCTATCGAATATCTACGATTCCGGCTGTGCGGGCGCCGTGCTTTTTGAATGGATGGACGAATGGTTCAAGAAGAACTGGCTCGTCTATAACTTCGAGCGGCCTATCGACCGAAAGCCCCTCTGGTACAACTTTCTGGATGCGGAAGAAAATTATGGGCTTATAGGCAGCTATCCGGGGAAGAACGGGCCGTCGATTCTCATAGATGGAAATGCCGGAGACTGGGCAAATGTTCCAGTTTATGCCGCGGAAGGCAATTTGACGGTCAAGGCCCTCGCCGATGAGGGCTGGCTCCACCTGGGCATATTCTGGCCGAAAGACGATACAGCCGCGAAAGGGTACATGGTTGGCATCAATATCGACGACCCATCCAAAGGCAACCAGAAGCTTCCTTTCGGCCTGGGGACTACGAGCCAGACCGGGCTTGAATTTGCAGCGATTTTCCAGGGGGCTCAGGCGGCTCTATTCGTGGACCAGCGATATGACCTGTTTGCGTTCCAGGAGCATGGCCTATTCCGCCTGGATGGAGGCGCAAATCCGGAGTTCATCATCCCGCAGGCTGAGACCAATCCGCTGAGAATTGGCAGAGATGGCACTGTCTACCAGGCGCGCATGGAAGTAATAGGCTGGCTGCGCCGCGGAACACAGGACAGGACTTCCTCCAGCTTCGACAGCCTGGCCGAATGGAACAGCGGTCCCGGCTTCCTGGAGGCGCGTATTCCCTGGGGTATGCTCAATATTGGAGATCCTTCGTCGAGCACGATCGTTCAACCGACCGAAGGGGGTATAAGGAGCCCAAAGGCTCTAGGCAAGACCGATGGCATGCGCTTTGTTCTCGCTTCCTATTCCGGAGACGCTTTTTCCTCGCATGCCTCATTCCTCCGGTCGGTGCCAGGCTTGAGCAAAGGCAGGATTCCGCTGCCGCCGCTTTTCACCTGGAGCACGTGGGAGGAACCAACCTGGCACCAAGTGAGGAAACAATCGTACTTGATCTACAAGGATGCCTTGTCCAGAACGCCCGGCTTTCCCAAGACGAAATGAAAAAGCGGCCGGGGAATCCCCGGCCGCTTTCGTCACCGAACTCTCGTATTTAGGCTACTTTAACGGTGAGAACCTTGGGTGCCGACTCGGGCTTTCTGGGAAGCTCGATGCTGAGCAGACCATCGCGGAATTTCGCTTCGATCTTGTCGACATCGGTGTCCTCAGGAAGGGTGAATGTGCGGGAGAACCGAAGATCGCTCCTCTCGCGCCGGATCCAAGTGCCATTATCATCCTGCCCGTCTTTCTTCGACATCTTCTCGGTGCTGAGGCTGAGCACTCGTTCCTTGATCTCAAGCTTGATGTCCTTTTCATTGAGTCCAGGGAGCTCGGCTTCGATCACGTAGCTGTCTTTCTTCTCGAGGACGTCGATGGCCGGCATCCTGTAGCCTTCTTCCATGGTCCGGTCATCCGAGAATATCCTATCGATGAGATCGAAGGGGCTGGTTCCGTAATAACTGAGAGCGTTCATGGTAAAACCTCCATCGTTTATTTCCGGCATTGCCGGTAATCGCCGATTGGAGTCGATCCCGAGGATCTCTTCCATTTCGGCGGGGTCCTTTACGGCACCCACTTATTTATATGCATTTTCTGTGCCAAGTGATAAGTATTTGTAGAAAAAAATGGTAATATTTGATAATACATTATAATATAGAAAGTTGAATACATCATATTCTTTCCTTGGTTAGGCTATGCGGTCAAACCAGGGCGACTGGAGTTTGGGGTTTTCAGGCTGAATGCGACGATTTGCGCGCGAAGCGGCCAGGGACTGTGTAGTACTCGAACATATGTATTAAAAAGACACTCTCTTATGTGTTGAAAAGAAACAATTGGTTGAAAAGACTTATCCCGCATAGCCGTAACGAGAACTGATGACGATATACATGAATCGGCGAAGCCTTTTTCAGGACTCCCGCCAGCGCAGGAGAAGGGCCTCAATACCATCCAGGGCGATATACAGCCCGAGGCCCAGAAGGGAGAGGCCGGTGATGGCGGCGTACATGTCCGGATAATCCACCCTAGACCAGGAGTCCATGATGTACCAGCCGAGACCATCCATCGAGGCGAAGGTTTCGGAGAGGAAGAGGACGGCGATAGCGGTTCCGAGGCTTATCCTCAGGGAAGAGAAAAGCGCCGGGAGGGTGGAGGGGGAAATGACCTTAGAGACGAGAAACGGCTTTCCCCCGCCCAGGGATCTGACGGTGTCCACGAGAACAGGGGGGATGGCCTTGGCCGAGTCTCTTGCCCCGACGAAGAGCTGGCCAAAGATAACGAGACCCATGAGCGCGAGCTTGGAGGCGTCTCCGAGGCCGAGAAAGAGCATCAGTAGGGGGAGAAAGGCCACCTTGGGCAGGGGGTGGAGGAAATAGACTAGGGGAGAGAAAACTGTGTCGACGGCTCCAATTCTTCCCGCCGCGAGGCCGAGGACCCATGCCGGCGGGCCGGCCAGGAGGATGGCGCCGAATACGCGCCGCAGCGAAGCCCAGACATGGACGAAAAGTTTTCCTTGGGCGATGCCTTGGGCGAAGCGCGTCCAGACCAAGGCGGGAAGGGGGAGGAAGGGCTTCGATACGATAAGGGCGAGAATTTCCCATAATGCGAGGACGATGCAGGCGGCTAGGCTTGTCTTCGCGAGTTTGGACAGGAATGCCGAGCCTGCCCTTCCATACACCGAGCTTTCGCCTTGGAGGGCGATAGGCCGCGTTTCCCGATCCTTCTCCGAACTGAAGAAACGCCGTCTAAGCGCGGCCAAATCGGCGAAGTACGCTTCGCTCTCCCTGTATGAGCTTGGGCTGGGCGTGACCGGAACAGGAACAGCTGGCGCGAAAGTCGCCGCGGGGCGCGGCTCCTTCATTGTCCTGCTTTTAAAGGTATCGAAGCGTTCCGAAAGCCTGGAGGGGTTCCTGCCCTCGAGGATGTAGACAAAATCGGCAAGATAGGCGGCTTCCTCGATGGAGTGAGTGACGAGGAGGATAGTTGTCCCGTATCTGACCTGAGTTTCGAGGAGGCTGTCCTGGAGGGCCTCTCTCGAGAAAGCGTCGAGGCTGGAGAAAGGCTCGTCCATGAGGAGAAGGTCGCTCCGGGACGCCAAGGCTCTGGCGACGGCGACCCGCTGACGCATTCCGCCCGAGAGTCTGGCCGGATAAAGATCGGAGAATTCCTCGAGACCGAGATCCTTGAGGATAGGGCTGACAAGGGAATGGCGTTTTTCCTGAGCTATGCCGCGAGCCTCGAGTCCCAGTTCGGCATTCCCCTCGACTGTCTCCCAGGGGAGGAGCCCATAGTCCTGGAATATGAGAGATGTACCCTGGCGGATCGAACCTCCCGGCTGGCCGTTTATCGCCACACTGCCCGCCGAAGGCTGCGAAAGACCGGCCAAGAGCCTAAGGAGGCTCGTCTTGCCCGACCCCGAGCGGCCGACTATAGCTGTTATCTTGCCTCGATCAAAGACGGCGTCGACGCCCGAGAGGACGGGTATATTCCCTGACTTCAAAGCGTAGGAGAAACTTATTCCCTCGAGCCGTATCATTGGCTTAAGCCTAAAGGGCAATTGGCCTTGGATCGAGGATTTCGCCCGCCTGAACGTCGCGCTTCAGAAGACCCTTCGAAAAGAGCCATGCTTTGGCCTTGTCGATGTCGGCCTGGCCGGGAAGCCTGGGCTTTTTGTAGACTACGAAAACAAAGGCAGCGGCTGCCTCGGGCGAGAAACCGGCTTTTTCCACAAGGAGAGGACGATAGTCATCGGGGTGGGCGTCGATCCTTTGGGCCGCTGTCCAATAGGCTCGATAAAGGAGCTTTATCGATTCGAGCTTGGAGGCGAGAACCTTCTTCGAAAAGACGAGGACGCCGGCACCAAGCCCCCTGTCGTCGGTGGCCGCAAGGAGTATACCGCCCCTTGTCCTCGCCATGGTGAGGAAGGGTTCTGGCATGCCGGCTCCCGCCAGCTGTCCCGTCAGGACCATCTCGAGTCGGACGGGCATCTTGGGAACTGGAAGGTAGACGCGCTGTTCCAGTCCAAGACCGGCTTCATCGAGGAAACTGTCGACCATGAAATGGATGACAGAATTACTCGATATCCCTATAGGTTTTCCCGCGAGATCGGAAAGGTTTTTCGCTCCCGAATTAGGCGCGGCTATGATCCCATATCGTCCATCGGTCAAACTTGTTATGCCCAATTGAAAGCCGGCCTGGGCGGCCAGGAGGACGGCGGGCAGATCCGATATGATGCCGTCCAGGGCTCCCGCCTGAAATGCCGAATCACGCTCGACGGCGCTCTGGAAGCGCAGGAGCGAAACGTCAGCGCCTAGAGACGAGAAGATTCCTTCGGATTCGCAGACCATGAGGGGGAGGGAGTCGGCGTCGGCGAAAACGCCGAGCTTCAGACTGGGGGATGACGCCTGGGACCAGGAAGGTAGCAGAGCCTGGAAGAAAAAAACGAAGGCCGCCAGAAATGAGATCGAGAAATGCTTCATGACCGTACGCTCCTTAAAGGCGGGACCCATCCCAGCGCGGTGTTCCAGGAGCCGGCATCCCGAGGCAGTCCAGGATCCGGTACACGACCGAGTCGACGACTTCCTCAATGGTCTGGGGTTTGTCATAGAAACTGGGGCAGGCAGGCAGAATCACGGCGCCTGCCTCCTTGAGGCTCTGCATCGAGCGTATGGCGATGAGGGAGAGGGGGGTTTCCCTCGGGACGAGGATGAGGGGCCAGCCCTCCTTAAGGGCTACGGCCCCGGCCCGGTGTATGAGGTTGGTGCAGGATCCCGAAGCCAGGCTTCCCATAGTGCCCATGGAGCAGGGGACGATGACCGTCCCGTCGAGCCTGAATGAACCCGAGGCGAGGGAAGAGGCAAAATCGCCGCTGGGATGGTAGTTAACTACGGCCGGGCCGCCCTTGGGACCACCTGAAGTCCTGATCCTTCCAAGCCAATAGCCTATTGCCCTGCCTGTCTCCTCGAGTATGACGCGTGAACCCCAGTGCGAACAGACAAGATGAATGCCGCAACCCCTGGCACCAAGGGCGGAGAGGAGGCGAAGAGAATACAACGAGCCCGACGCGCCCGTTATGCAGACCAGATACCGTACCATGTCCCAGACAGTTTATATCAGATAGATATCGAGGGCAACACCGACAAGGAAGACGAGGGGAAGGATTTCGTTGAGGCCATAGGCGGCAATGCTTATATGGCGTTCGGTGCCGCCCAGGGCGATGACGTGTTCGGCGGCTAAGAGAACGACGCAGACCGCCAAGGCCGCGATGGTGCCTATCCCTGTTTCAGGCCAGAAGCACAGAACGCTTGCGAATCCCGCAGTCGCTCCCACATGGCTCAGGGCGGCCAAGGCGCGGGCACCCTTCTTGCCAAAGCGCGCCGGAACTGACTTGAGGTTCGCTGACCGATCGAATTCGATGTCTTGGAGTGCGTAAAGGATATCGAAACCGGCTACCCAGAAGGCTACCCCGCCGACGAGGGGGAAGTACCTGAGGTGGAAGGCGCCCGAGATGCCTAGAAAGGCGCCCATTGTCGCCGCCGAGCAGGCGATTCCCAGCCAGTAATGACAGAGCCAGGTGAAACGTTTTGTGTAGGAGTAGCCGAAGACAAGGATCCCGGCCAGGGGCAGAAGGGCAAGGCAGAGGGTGTTGAGCATGGCGGCGCCGAGGACGAGGAGGCCGAGCATGAGGGCCGTGAAAATGATGAGTTCTTTCCTCGACACAAGCCCCGTGACGAGGGGACGTGAGGCGGTCCTGGGGTTCTTCGCATCAATCTCGAGATCGATGAATCTGTTGAGGGCGTTGGCCCCGTTCCGGGCGCCGAAGGCCGCGATAACGATCCAGAGCAGCTTGGCCCAGGGAGGCCTTCCGTCCGTCTCGAGGAGGACGGCAGCGAGGGCGAAGGGCAGGGAGAAAAGGGCATGCTTTATCATGACGGCACTGCCGACGGCACCCAGTCTTGCGCCGAGGCGGTTTACCGTCTTCACTTTAAAGCCCATATTCCTTCCAGCGACCGTCGACGAGGGCGACGATCTCGGGGCTCATGACGAGGGGTTCCGGCCATTCGCGCCCGTGGCCTTCCTCGGGCCACTTGACGGTTGCGTCGACGCCGAGCCTGGTGCCGTATCTCGGCTGGGGCGAGGAGTGATCGAGAGCGTCCAAGGGCCCCAGGGACAGGACGAGGTCCCGTCCCGCGTCGATGTTGTTGAAGACCTTCCAGGCGACGAGGGAGAGATTCTTCAGGCTAACATCGTCGTCGACGACCACGATGAGCTTGGTGCACATCATCTGCCCCATGCCCCAGATGAAGTTCATCACTTTTCTGGCCTGTCCCGGAAAGCGTTTCTTGATGGAGACGATGACGCAATTGTGAAATACCCCCTCGAGGGGCATGACGAGGTCAACAATCTCCGGACAGAGCTGCTTGAGGAGGGGAAGGAAGAGTCGTTCCGTCGCCTTGGCCATCCAGCAGTCCTCCTTAGGGGGAATGCCGACGATGGTGGCCGGAAAAATGGGGTCTTTCCGCCGCGTGATGCGCTCGAGGTGGAAGGCGGGATAGAGATCGGGAAGGGAATAGAAGCCCGTGTGGTCGCCGAAGGGGCCCTCGAGCCTTGTCTCTTCGGGGTCCACATAGCCCTCGAGGACGAACTCGGCGTCGGCTGGTATGAGGATTTCAGAAAGGCTCGCCTTGGTCACCTCGGCGCTTTTGCCGCGGAGATAGCCCGCGAAGACAGCTTCCCAGAGGCCTTCGGGAAGGGGAGCCGTGGAGGCATACGTGACGGCGGGATCGGAGCCGAGCGTGACGGCGACAGGCATCCGCTCGCCCCTTGCCTTGTACTTCTCGAAAAAGTGGGCGCCGTCCTTGTGCAGATGCCAATGCATGCCCGCGGTTCTGTCGTCGTAGACCTGCATCCTGTACATGCCCCAGTTCTGTGCTCCCGTCTCGGGATCCTTCGTACAGACGACAGGGAGAGTGAAAAAGCGTCCGCCGTCCTTTGGCCAGCACTTGAGGACGGGTAGGCTGTCGAATCCGGACTTGTCGTCGATCACCTGCCTGCAGAGGGGCCTGCCCACCTTCTTGGGAAGAAGGGACTTGGCGATGAGCAGTTTCGGGAGGGCTCCGGGGATGGCCGCCAGGAGGGAAAAATCCCTGAGCTGGCTCCAGACCCAGGCGATGAGATGCTCAATCTGAGCGGCCTTGGCGTCCAGGCTTTCGGCTCCGAGGGCCGCGGCCATCCGCGATTCCGAGCCCATCGCGTTGATGAGAAGGGGCCAGGGCGAGCCTTTGACTTTCTCGAAGAGGAGGGCAGGCCCCTCCTCCCGCATGATCCTGTCGGCTATCTCCGTTATCTCGAGAACGGGATCGACCTCGACAGAGACGCGCTTGAGCTCGCCTGAGGCTTCGATCCGGGATATGAACTCCCGCAAACCTGAATACGCCATAGGGATATACTATACCTGAGAAAAGCCGGCTTCCATAGGTATTGTCATACTCACGGAAGGCTTGTTAACGATATGTTATTTTCTTTCATCGCGTTTTTATAGCAAAGAATTCAAGGCGTAAGTATGCTCATCCCATTACGACTGGTGGAGGTTTTTCGTGAACCAGGAAAAAGAAATCGTAGTCAAACTGGATGATGTCTGCAAGGACTACCCTTTGGGGAAGACGACGGTCCAGGCTCTCCAGGGTATAAGCTTCGAGATAATGAAGGGAGACTTCATCTCCATTGCCGGCTCCTCGGGCTCGGGCAAGACAACAGCCTTGAACCTTATAGGCTGCGTCGATGTGGCCACGAGCGGAATCGTGACTGTTCTGGGCCAGCGTACCGACAAGCTCGACGACGAAGCACTCACCAACCTGCGCCACAAGAGCGTGGGTTTTATATTCCAGACGTTTAATCTGATTCCCGTACTCAACATACGCGAGAATATCCAGCTTCCACAGCTCCTCGACTCAAGCGGCAACTCAATGTCGAAAAAGGAACAGGAGGAGTGGGTGGACCACCTCATAGAGAGCGTGGGCCTTGCCGACAGGGCGACCCATAAGCCCAACGAGCTGTCAGGCGGACAGCGGCAGCGTGTCGCCATAGCCCGGGCTCTCGTCATGCGCCCGCCTATAGTGCTCGCGGACGAACCCACGGCCAATCTCGATTCGGCGACAGGCGAGAGCATACTCGCCCTCATGAAACGCATGAACCGGGCATTCGGCACGACCTTCATCTTCAGCACCCATGACCCCGACATAGTATCCATCGCCGATCATGTCATCCGTCTGAAGGACGGGCGCATCACCGAGAACCGCAGGGTGGAAGAAAAGGCGGAACTATGATCGTCACACAAATCGCCTATGGCAACCTCTTCCTTCACAGATCCAAGACGATAATCCTGGGCGTCATCATGAGCCTCGGCATAGCCGTCCTGTTTCTGGGCAATTCCCTCATCGATACGGCGGTGAACGGCCTGCACAATCTCTTCGTGAACGGCTACACGGGCGATCTCATGGTGACCGGCCCCACATCGTTTCCAACGACTATCTTCGGCGAGACAGCGGGAGGAGAGAACGTCGTGCCCCACATCGCCAAGCTTGACTCCTACACCGCCTATCTTGAAAAGAACAAAGATGTAGCGGCCGCGATGCCCATGCTGAGCGGACAGGCCGCCATTGGGCTTGGCGAAAACGTCATCGGCAGGGGCTCAGCCTTCGGCGTCAACATTAAGAGCTACCGTAATTTCTTTTCCAATAACCTCACGCTCGTAGAGGGAGATTGGCCTTCCGAGAGCGACTCGGGATGGCTGATGATATCTCAGCAGTCCGAGGCCGTCCTCTCCCGAGCCGCGCGCAAGCAGATAATGCCCGGCGACAAGGTGGTCTTAAGCGCGATCGGAGACTCGGCTGGTACAGTGATCCGCGAAGTGACGGTCAAGGGCATCGTCAAGTTCAACCAAAGCAACCAGCAGCTTTCGAATATTTCGCTGGTCGACGCCGACACCCTGCGCGACCTTTTAGGATTCGCAAGCCTCCGCGACGGTGTGGTCAAGCTCGACGCGAAGGATCAGCAATTCGTGGAAAACTTCAACCCTGACGCCCTTTTCGGCGACAGTAGTCAAGGCGCGGCCCAAGCGGGCGAAACAGCCACAACGGTCCCTGCGGCTTTTGCAGATAATGCCGCGGCCGACAACGCCGCGGCCAGTCCTGCCGCGGTTCCTCCCGCCTGGCAGTATCTGCTCATAAAGATCAAACCGGGCGCCAACGCGAAATCCGTCCAGAAGGATCTCACGTCCTATGTCGCGAGTCTCGATCAGAGCGATCACGTCCAGGACTGGATAGCGGGCGCCGGCACCGTAGCCCGCACGGCGGTCACGATTCGGCTTGTGTTCGACCTCCTCGTGTCGATCGTCGCCATCGTCGTGATCATGATCACGATGAACGTACTTGTCATCTCCATCAGTGAGCGTGTACCCGAGATAGGCACGCTCAGGGCTCTCGGGGCACGAAAAAGCTTTATTCGTCAGATGATCCTGCTTGAGACGAGCTTCCTCGCCATCTTCGCGGGCCTCATCGGGCTGGTCGTCGGCTTTATCATCCTCTTCATACTCGGCAAAACGGGAATTAAGGCGCCAAACCTCTTCTTCGAAGGCTTGTTCGGCGGTCCGAAGCTTATGCCCCAGATTTCCCTGGGTGCGGCACTCAAGGCTTTTGCCTGGATTTTCGGGATGAGCATCATTTCCTCGTTGTACCCGATCATGTTGGCGCTGCGGATAAAGCCAGTCGTGGCAATGCAGGGTGAGTGAATGAAAAACGGCAATATGAAGATGTTATTCTCGATTTCAAGCAAGAACACGCTACGCCAGCCGCGCCGTTCCCTTCTTCTGGGCGGCGCCATTGCATTCAGCGTGCTTATAATCTCTCTGGCGATGGGCTTCACCAAGGGGATGGAGAAGTCGGTCCAGGACAATGTCACCCTCTTCTCGGCTGGGCATATCCTCATCAACGGCTATGTCCGCAGCGAAAGCGGGAGGGCGCAGAACCGGATCTCCGATCAGGCCCTCGCGGAAGCGGTCAAGAAAGATATTCCCCAGGCTCTGAGCGTTTCGGCGACTGCCCAGTCCCAGGCGACCATCGTCTTCGGCTCCAGGGAGCAGCAGCTCAGGCTGAGGGGAGTCGACTGGAGCGCGGACAGACTCTTCTCCGGAAGTCTCATCCTGAAGCAGGGTGACTGGCAGACTGCCAAAGCCGACCGGCAGATGATTCTCGGAGCCCAGTCGGCCAAGCGATTCGGTCTCGGACTCGGCGATTCCCTCCTTGTCAGGCTTTCGACCTTCTCGGGCCAGCAGAATGTGACGGAGTATAAGCTTGGGGCAGTGTACGACGACACGGCTGCCGGCGGGATGAACACCGTCCTCGTGCCGCTCGGCAACCTCCAGGAGGATCTCAACCTCCCGAAAGGCGAATTCCAGACGCTCACGGTCTTTCTTCCTGACGCGGCCGGCGCGGACAAGGTGGCCGCCCAGCTCCAGAAGAACATGACGGGACAGGGCTACCTGGTCGTACCCGCGGCCCAGGCAAGGCAGGCGGGCCAGCAGGCCAGCCAGACGGCACAGACGACGTTGACGACTAAGGCTGGCCAGGCCAGCCAGACGGTACCGACGACGGTACAGGCTGTGCAGGCGCAGCAGGAGGCTCTGGGGACGACGACATCGACGATAACCACGGCACGAAGAAGCGCGGCAGCCCAGGGAGGGACCTCATCTGGTGCCGGGTCGGCATTGACGAGGAGGAGACGCGCTTCGGGCGCGCAGCCCGAGGCCGGATCAGCCCAGGGCCAGGCCTCTGCCGTCCAAGCCGCCTCGCGCACAACAGGCACGGCTATGGTTCAAGGCATGGGAACGCAGCAGGCTCCAGCCGCCACCGGACAGGGTGGTGGAGGACAAACGGATGCACAAATGGGCGGCGGCCAGCCGGCAGGCGATCAGGCCAGAGGCGGCTTCGGCCAAGGCGGTTTCAACTCCATGAATATTCCGGAAGGCAAGTCGCTCTACCGGGTCTCAACCATCACCCAACTGTCGGGGCAGGTGGGCGCCGTCCTTGGCTCGGTGAAGTGGATTGGAGTAGCGATATTTCTCATCATGCTCATGCTCACTGCCACAGGCATCACCAACACCTACAGGATGGTTCTGCTCGAGCGCACCAAGGAAATCGGCATGATGCGCTGTATAGGCTTCCATAGAAGCCAAATCTTCCAAGTCTTCCTTTTCGAATCGGCCATTCTCGCCCTGGCTGGCAGCCTGACGGGAATCCTCCTGAGCTACCCTATTGGCTGGCTGATCCATGCCATACCTTTTAACGCTTCGGGCGAACTGGGGCAGGCGCTTTCGCGGGGGAGACTCGTCTATGCGCCGACCTTCGGAACCCTTCTCATCATAGTGGCGGCGGTTCTGGCCGCCTCGATGCTGGCAGTCTACTCGCCAGCCCGAAAGGCTTCGGAACTCCAGCCTGTCGAAGCCATCCGAATGACCGCATAAGGAGAAGAACATGAGACAATCCACATCACATTTCGCAAGCAAGGCTGGCACCCTCCTGCTGCTGTTTTTCACCATCGCCGGCGTCAAGGCCCAGGGAGGACCAGAGAGAGGGGGCGGATTCCCTGGCATGATGGGCAGTACGGCCACCACGACACCAAAACCCTCCGACATCAAGCAGTATTCGGCGACAGATTTCCTGAGCCTCATCCGCCAGACCGATATTCGATCCAGCTTCTACGACAGCGACATGACAGCCACGATCAACATGGTGATGGTGAGCCCGGACCGCGGCACGCAGACGCGGAAGCAGGTGATCTACCGCCGCGACAAGGACAACGCCTTCCTCATGATGACCGTTGAGCCCGAATCCAGGAAAGGCCAGGGGCTTCTGCTCGTGGACCAGAACATGTGGAGATACGATCCGACGAGCCGGAAATACACGCATACGGATCTCAAGGAAACCTATGAGAACTCCACGGTCCGCAACGCCGACTTCAAGCGCTTCCAGAGGGCCATGGACTACTCCGTGAGCACCGTGGACTCGGGCACCCTGGGTAAATACCCGGTCTGGATCGCCGAACTCAAGGCCAACAACGACGAGGTTCCCTTCCCCTATATCAAGATCTGGCTGGAGAAGGACAGGCAGATCGTCCTCAAGCAGGAGGAGTACAGTCTCTCGAAGAAGCTCCTGAGGACGACCTACTACACGAACTACGTCCAGATAGGGAAGTCCTATGTTCCCACGGTCCAGATTTCCCAGGACGGTCTCATCCCGGAAAAACGCAGCCAGATGACCTACACGAATATCTCGACGAAGGCAATCCCCAACGATGTCTTCACCAAGAACTATCTCGAGAGGATGAGCCAATAAGGAGCCGGCGATGAAACCATACAAAGGTCGCCTTCGTCATGGCTCTCTGCGCCATGCTCTTCCTGCCGCTGGCTCTGGCCGGGGCCCAGGACCAGTCGTCGCTAACGCCGCCGGCTATCCCCGACGAGAACGCCATGTTCGGCGGCTCAGGCGATATCGTGACGACCATCGACGAGCAGACAGCCGCCCAGGGCGTACAGCTCGTGGCCGACACCAAGACCTATCCCGTCTTCACCCTCGGGGGAAGCGCGGGAGGCGGCGTGTTTGGACAATTTCTTCCCTATAATCCCACCCCTTCCACGACGGATAGGCAGTGGATCTTCGGTGGCGTGACCGTAAACAGCCTATCGGTCGATTTCCTGCCGGCCAGGGATCTGCACTTCAACGCCACGCTGGCGAGCGGGGTCTTCACGACGGAAGGGGCGAGCAACGTGTCCGCGAACGCCTACGCCGACCTGCGGGCAAGCGAGTTCACGCGGCTCTACGCCGCCGGCTCATTCACCTACAAGCCCTCTACATCGAGCATCTATTCCACGACGAGTCAGGATGCCACGCTCGCCCTCAACGAGATCTTCGTCGACGCCGCGATCGGCCGTCAGGTTTTCTTCAGGATTGGAAAGCAGAAGGTCAGCTGGGGGGTAGGAAACTGGTATAAGCCCGCCGACGTCCTCAGCCTTGCCGCGATCAATCCCGACTCTCCGACTACGGCAACTGAAGGACCCTACGCCGTGAAGGTGGACGCGCCTTTCGGCAAGCTGAACCAGGCCACCCTTTACGTTGTTCCTCCCCTCAACGGGAATCCTGAGGCCTTCTCGGCGGCGGCCAAGGCGGACGTGGTCCTGGGCGGATTCGAACTCAATCTCGGCGCCTACGGCAGGACGGATATGCAGTCCAAGCCGCGGCTCATGGCGATGTTCACGGGAGCTGTCGGTCCCTTCGATGTCTACGGTGAGAACGTCCTCGCCTATGGCGCGGACAGGACATACGTCCAGTCTGACGGAGCGGGCGGTTATACCCTCTCTACCATTGACGACCAGCTTGTCTTCCAGTCCACCTTGGGTATCAAATACTCCTATTCCGATACCAACGGGCTTTCCTTCTCGACCCAGGTCCAGGGCTACTACAACGGGGCGGGGTATCAGGATTCGTCCATTCTCGAGAAAACCGCGGCCAGAACCATAATCAGGAACAACAGCGATTACAAATATGGCGACCTCGTCCAGACGGGCATGTACTACCTTGCGGGAAGCGCCTCGGTGGGTGGACAATGGGGCGAGGGCAAAAACGTGTCGGATTGGACGCTCAGCGCCTACGCCTTGGCCAACTTCTCGGACAATTCGGTGCGGGCCAAGCCTTCGTTCGCGTACTCTTACGGCGACCAGGGCTCCAAGCTCGACATGACGCT
>JAPLSO010000020.1:27115-37391 GCA_026398595.1 Spirochaetota bacterium
ACGACGACCCCGGCGCTCAGCATGACCATACTCCAGGATTTCGTCGCCACGGTTTCCGCGCCGATCCTCCTCAATGCCGACTATTCGCTGAAAAAGGCCAGCATGAGCTTCAGTCTCGTCTGGAACGCCGTCGATTTCGACAAGAAATGAGGAACCACGCTATGAAGGGAAAGATTCTGATCGTCGAAGATACGAAGGAACTCGCCGACCTCTATGCCCTCTACCTCAGCAGGGAAGGTTTTGAATGCAGCATAGCCCCCGACGCCGAGACGGGACTGCCCCTCGCCCTGGCCAAGGAGCAGGGCTGGAGCCTCATCGTCCTCGACATCAACCTGCCTGGGATGGACGGCTATGAGTTCCTGGAACAATTGAGGAAGGCATCGACGATTCCCGTCATGATCCTGACAGCCAGGGAGACCGAGGAGGATGTCATCCACGGCCTCGGCGTCGGAGCCGACGATTTCGTCACCAAGCCCTGCCCGCCCCGTGTCCTCGCCGCGAGGGTGAGAGCGTACATCCGCCGATCCCAGGTGCCCCTTGTCGGCAAGGATGGCTCCTTCTGGAAGTTCGGACCCTACGAACTGGACGCCGAAGCCCTCTTTCTCACCAAGAACGGAACACCCCTCAACCTTTCCCCGAGGGAGTTTGGCATACTCCAGACCCTCATCGAGGCCAAGGGGAAGTCCTTCACCCCGGAGGAACTGTACGATAAGGTCTGGGGGCAGAATTTCGGGGACGTGAGCGCCGTAGGCGTCTACATCCAGCGCCTGAGGCGCAAGATCGAGGACAACCCCGCTTCGCCGCGCTATATCCAGACCCAGTACGGCCTGGGCTACCGCTTCAATCCGGAGACAGTCTCCTAGGGGGAAGCCGTGAAGCTAAAGACTCAGTTCACCATTCTCACGGGGGCGGTCACCATTCTGCCCGTACTGTTCGCCGTCGTCTTTTTCGGCTTTCAGCAGACGCCGCATGATCCACGCGTGCCCACGCGGGGCTTCATCGAGGCCTTGGCGACTCGCTGGCATTCAGGGACGGAATTGAGCGTAGAGGCGATGAAGGCCGAGGCGGAAAAGGCAGGAATGCCCCTTCGTGACATCGCCCTCATCGACCCGCAGGGAACGGTGCTCGCCTCGACCTTTGCCCACCTTAAAGCCGGAGAAAGTATCAAGCTCGCCGATCTGGCGCCTCCTGCGAGGATCGGCGATCAACCTCCCCGAGCGAGGGCGACCCCCGACAGCGAGACCGAAGTCTCAATCGAAGGTCCGAGGCCGGAGTTCAAGCTCAACCCCCTGGATTCGACAAGGAAGGACAGTCCCCTCGTCCTTTTCGACATCCAGCCTTTCTGGACGCGGCAGGACATCAAGAACAGGAACGTCCTCTTCATCTCAGGCTGCGTCCTCATCCTCTTCGTCGTCGCGGGAGTGATCTCCCTCATCATCTTGAGGTCGATATCGAGGGCTATCAAGACCATCGAAACGGACACGGCTATCGTGGCTACGGGGGACCTGGACCACGAAGTTGCCGGGGCGAGCAGCCACGAAATACTCCTCCTGGCCAAGTCCATCAACACGATGCGCCTCAACCTCAAGGACATGCTCGCCCGGAGGTCCAAGATGCTTATGGGGGTGAGCCACGACCTCAAGACGCCGATCGCCCTCATCCAGGGCTACGCCGATGCCCTGGCCGATAATGTGGCCACCGACCCCGAGACCAGGGCCAAGTACCTGAACATCATCAGGGACAAGGCGCGGCAGCTCGAGGACCTGACGGGTGAACTCATCGATTTCCTCAAGATAGGCGGCGACGGGACTATGGCCGTCGAGGAAGTCGACCCGGCAGAGATGCTTCAAACCCTCGGCCGGCGCTTTGAAAGCGACGCGCGACTCCTCAAGCGCAACTTAAGCTGGGGCTTTGGCCCCGAATTCACCGCGACCCCGGACTTCCCGGTTCCCCTGAAGACTATGAACAGGTCCCTAGTCGAGCGGGCCCTTGAGAACCTCGTCACCAACTCCTTCAAGTATTCGAGGAGCGAAGGCAACATCGGCCTGAGGCTTATCCTGGTCGACGGAGTCCTGGCATTCTCGATCACCGACGATGGGCCCGGGATAAAGAAGGATGACGAACCCTATGTCTTCGATGCCTTCTATCGTGGATCCTCGTCCCGATCGGACGGGGGGCACGGTTTCGGCCTTACCATCGTCAAGGCCGTCGCCGACCTCCACGGCTGGTCCGTGACGATCGGAAAGCGCAAGGATGGGAAAGAAGGGGCCGAAGCCCGCCTCATCCTGCGCTGAAGCGTTCCCTGGTTGTCCAGAGTCCAAGGGCGGGATTGGGGACGAAGAAGACCCGCTCGCCATCCGAAAGGTTGTTCCAGCCGAGTCTGAGTCTTTCGGGATCGTAGCGCGCTTTCATCGCGTCCAGGGAAGCCCAGCCGTAGCCGACACTTTCTATTTCAGACCGGGAAAGCCCGGGGCCGGGGGCGTAGGTGACCCTAAAGCGTCCCTCGCTCGAGCCGTGGATGAGGTGGGCCGCGGCCGAGAGGCTTAAGGCAAGGTCGGCGTTGGATCGGACAAATTCCCTCACTTCCACCGATGTCCTATAGCCGTATTTCCGTATCAAGGCGTCGATTCCGGAGTCTTCGCCGAAATGGGCGAGGCCCGGGGCCATGATGACGAGTTCCCCATCATCCGCCATGGCCATACGCGTCCTGTAGATCGCCTTGTTGCCCAGCCAGGTCGAGCGGAACTCGGAAGGGTCGAGCCAGACAACGGCTTTTTCGATGCCCCGGTCGAGTCTGTCGATGTTCACTTCGCCCGAGAGGGCTGCGGCCTTTTCGAAGCATTCGCGGCCGTTCCCCGCGAAGAAACCCCGCATCGCGAGCCCTCCGCGGCCATTGGGTCCTGTCACGGTGAGGATCCAGAGAATAGGCGGCAATTTAGGGGAAGCCAGCTCGAGAGCCCGATCCAAAAGGCGCCTCACGGGCGTGTCGGCTTTCCCCATCATCCGTTCCATGCCGTAGGCCGCGCCGAGAAAATGGCTCTTGTCGATGGCTTCCTTTCCTCCCGTGCCGACAAAGATGTTCTTGGCATGGTTGGCCATGCCCACGACCTCGTGGGGGACAACCTGTCCTATGGAGATTATGGCGTCATAGCTGCCGTCCACGAGGCTCCGATTAGCCTGAACGGGGAAATCATAGTCCACGACACCTTCGCCCGCCTTTCGCACGAACTCAGCGGGAATACGGTCCAGTTCGACAGGATCCTTTCTCCAGTCATGGACCCTGAAGAGGCTCTGGGGCGTCCGCGGAAACATGGAGACTATCTCCGCGTCGGTCATGGGGGTGTGGGTGCCCAGGGCGGGCAGGACAGCCGCGAGCCGCTTCCCCAACTGGGCGTGGATGATATCGGTTATGGCTCCGGCGCGGGAATGGACCCGTGTGATGTCGGGGGGAAGGACCACAACCCGGCGAGCCCCAACCAGGAACTCCAGGGCCTTGCCCACCAGCTTCTCGAGGGCTTCATCGTCTATGGAATCTCTGCTCGAACCGCGGACAACGGACGTCATAGTCTCTCCTCGACGCAAAAGCGCCATCTTTCGGATAATTGTAGCGGCCCGGAATCGCGACTTCAAGCGCGTGCAAGTGCCCGAGCTTGACCACTCCCCGCCCAAAGGAGTATAGCAGATAGGACCGGAGGAACCATGAAAGTCTTGAGTAAGTATTCCGTAGGCGCAGGGGACAGATTCGGGAACCAGGGAGTCGCCCAGATCCACGCCTTCGAAAAGCTCGCCGCCAGGGGCGTCGAGGTATCCATTGTCTGGAACAAGAGCAATAGGGAACATGTCATCATCGGCACGGAGCCGAGGAATCAGCGCGAAGCCGCCGATGCCGCCGTCGCCGCCACCGGATTCAAGGGGCATTACTGCGTCGATGCCGATCATATCGGCCTGCAGAATGTCGACAAGTTCATGGCCTGGTGCGATTTCTTTACGATAGATGTCGCCGACTTCATCGGCAAGCCAGCTTTACCCGAAAGGATAAAGGCCTTCCTGGCCACCCATGTGAGCCTTGTCGGCGACAGGACGGCGCCCGTGGCGATCTCTGCCGAAGTGATGGAAAAGAGCGCGAAAAAGTACCTCTACGCCATTGATGAGGCGGCGAAGGTCTATGCCCATATTCTCGCCGCCAAGCCCGACGGCAATTTCCACATCGAAGTGTCCATGGACGAGACCGACGAGCCCCAGTCCCCGGCCGAAATGGCCGTCATCCTGGCAGGCCTCGCCGAGGTCGGCGTTCCCGTCCAGACCATTGCGCCCAAATTCTCCGGACGCTTCAACAAGGGCGTCGATTATGTCGGCAAAACGCAGGACTTCCTCGTGGAATTCGAGGAGGATGCCAAGATCGCTCTGTGGGCCATCGGCGCCTTCAAGCTCCCCGCAAGCCTCAAGCTCTCCATCCATACCGGGAGCGACAAGTTCAGCCTCTATCCCGGCATCGGGAAGATCATAAAGAAGCTCGGCTGCGGCCTCCATCTGAAAACAGCAGGCACTTCATGGCTGGAAGAGATAGTCGGCCTTGCGGAGGCAGGAGGCGAAGGACTTGCGATAGCCAAGCGCATCTACGCGCAGGCATACGCCCGTTATGACGAACTCCAGAAGCCCTACGCGACGGTCATCGATATCTCCATGGCCAGGCTGCCCAAGCCCTCCGTCGTGGATGGCTGGGATTCCGCAGCTTTCGTGGCCGCGCTCCGGCACGACGACAGGAATCCCCGCTACAACCCCGACCTTCGCCAGCTTCTCCATATTGGCTTCAAGGTCGCCGCGGAGATGGGTGATGTGTACCTGAAGGCCCTGGAGACATACAAAGTCAGCATAAGCCGCAACGTAAGCGTCAATTTGTTCGAGCGGCACTTGACTCCGCTTTTCCTGGGATAATCGTGCGTGGCTATCGGCTTGTCGCCTAGATATTTTGAAATCGACATAAAGATTTGAGAGGAGTTGTCATGTCATTCATCGAATCCATGTTCTCGCTTGAAGGAAAAACAGTTGTCATCACAGGCGGCGGCGGGGGCATACCTGGCAACCTGGCAGCAGCTTTTGCCAAGGCAGGAGCCGTCGTCGTCCTCTGGGGGCGCGGTACCAACCATCCGATGGATGAAGCCGCGGCGCAGGTAGCCGAGGCAGCCGGCGGCGGCCGAATCTTCGCCGTCACGGTGGACACGGGTTCGAGGGAGGCTTGCGAAGCCGCCATCGCCGAGTCCGAGCGTCTCACCGGCGGTTTCCTCGAAATCCTCGTCAACGGGGGCGGAGGCAACCGCGGCAGGGGGCCTTTCATCGATGTGGACGAGCTGCTCTTCAAGGGCATACTCGAATTGAACCTCCTCGCAGGCCTCGTGACGCCGACGCGAGCCTTTGCCAAATACTGGATAGCCAAGGGCATCAAGGGCAACGTGATCAATATGACCTCGATGACGAGTTACAAGGCCCTCTCCGGCACCTGGGCCTACGACGCTGCCAAGGCTGGCGTCCTCAACCTCAACGAGGCTCTGGCCAAGGAACTCGCGCCCTACGGTATCCGTGTCAACGCCATAGCGCCGGGTTTCTTCGTCGGCAACCAGAACCGGGCCCTCCTCATCGATGAGAAGACGGGTGACTTGACCACGCGGGGCAAAGCCATCATCGGGCGCACCCCCTTCGGCAGATTCGGCAAGTTCGAGGAACTCTGGGGAGCGGCCCTCTTCCTCGCCAGCGATGCGGCTTCGGGATTCGTCACGGGGGTGTCGATCCCCGTTGACGGCGGTTACCTGACGGACAACATATGAAAGCCTTCATGGACGAGGATTTCCTCCTCGACACGGGCAAAGCCAGGGAACTTTTCCACGGCTCGGCGGGAGCGCCGGGAGCCGATGGGCTGCCTATCTTCGACTACCATTGCCATCTCTCCCCCAGGGAAATCGCCGAGAACAGGCCCTTTTCGGATATCGCCGAACTCTGGCTCAAGGGCGACCATTACAAGTGGCGGATCATGCGATCGAATGGCTCCGACGAGTCCCTCTGTTCGGGCGGGGCTCCCTGGGCCGATAAGTTCCTCGCTTTCGCCTCAGCCCTCGAGAGATCACCCGGCAATCCCCTCCTCCACTGGTCCCACCTGGAACTGCGGAGGGCCTACGGCATCGGAGATGTGCTTACGACGAAGAACGCCCTCGCGATCCGCGAACGGGCCAACGCCGTCATCAAGGAGAGGGGCGATTCACCCCGATCGATGCTGAGGCAGTACGGCGTGGCTGTGGTATGTACGACAGACGACCCCGCCGACGATCTGCGATGGCACGAGGCTATAGCCGGGGAGCTCGCATACGGGGCCGCGGTCGCGGCGACCGGGGCTCGCGTGGCCCGGATCCTGCCCGCGTTCAGGCCGGACAAGGCGATGAATTCAGGAGACGCCGCGGCCTGGAAGGCATACGTCACCCTTCTGGGAGAGACGGCGGACGTCGAGATACGCCGATTCGCCGACCTGGCCGAGGCGCTTTCCCGCCGTCACGCCTTCTTCCACGAGCGGGGCTGCAGGCTCTCAGACCATGCCCTCCTCGCGCCGCCTTTCGCCCCTGCTTCGGAAGCCGAACTCGACGGCATCGTTGCTACCCTGCTAACGGGTCGGTCAGTTGACTCTCTGGCGCGTGAAAAACTCGCTACGGCCGTCCTCCTCCATGTCGCCCGACTGAATGCCAAGGCCGGCTGGGTCATGCAACTCCATATCGGAGCCCTGCGTAATGTCAACACGCGGCTGTTCAAATCCTACGGGCCCGACGGAGGCGGCGATTCCATCTCGGACGTCGTAGTCATAGCCCCCCTTGCCGGCTTCCTCGATGCCCTCGATTCGGAGGGCTCCCTGCCCAAGACGATCATCTACTCCCTCGACGATACAAAGAACGCGAGCCTCGCGACCCTAGCCCAATGCTATGCCGGAACCTACGGAGGCACGGGCAACGGGATGGCCGGCAAGCTCCAGTACGGCGCGGCTTGGTGGTTCAACGATCATCTTGACGGGATGACCCGGCACCTCGCCCAGACGGCTTCGGTCGCCTCGATCGGGAGCTGGGTGGGCATGCTTACGGACTCGCGGTCCTTCCTCTCGTACCCGCGGCATGAGTACTTTCGACGCATTCTCTGCAGGGTGGTCGGGCGCTGGGTGGAAGACGGGAAGCTGCCGGATGACGAAGCCTACTCCCGATCCCTGGTCCGCAACGTCTCCTGGTTCAACGCCCGAGACTACTTCGGCGTCGAAGTACCGGTCTGGGCTCGTGAAATTCGCTGACGCGAATTTCACGCCGCTGACGCGAATTTCACGTAATAGAAAAAGATGCCCCGTCGGGCATCTTTTTCTTTATCCGTAAAAAAGAGTCATCCCGGCGCCGCAGCTCTAGGTCGGGGTGTTTTTTGTATTCTCTATTTCTCCGTGTCCGTCATCCCCGCGACGAACTGTTTCTGCATCACGATGACCACGATGACGGGCGGAATCAGGGCCAGGAGGACCGTGGCCATGACGATCTGCCACTCGATATAGACATCGGCGCCCGTAAGCATGCGGTTGATGCCGATGAGGAGCGTGTAATACTCCTGTTTGGTCGTGATGAGGAGGGGCCAGAGGTACTGGTTCCAGCCGTAGATGAACTGGATGACGAACATCGCCGCTATGGGGGTGCGGGTCATCGGCAGCAGAATGGTACGGAAGAACTGCATCGAGCTGGCTCCGTCGATCTGCGAGGCCTCGGCGATCTCCCGCGGCACGGCCATGAAGAATTGCCGGAACAGGAAGACGGCCGTCGCCGAGACGATCATCGGCAGGATGAGGCCCGCGTAGGTGTTGAGCATGCCCAGCTGCGAAATCACCTTGTAGGTGGGCATGATGCGCACTTCCACCGGCAGCATGAGGGTGATGAAGATCGCCCAGAAGCAGAAGTTGCGTCCCTTGAAATCGAAGAAGACAATGGCGAAGGCGGCAAGCAGCGACACGAGGATTTTACCCACGGAGATGCCCATGGCCATAATGAAAGAGTTCTTTATCATGGTTAAGGCCGAGACGCCGCCCATGGTCTTGGCACCCTCGGTCAGGGCTCGCCCGTAATTCTCGAAGAAATGCGTGCCCGGATAGATGGGCATCGGAGCGGCCTGGATTTCGGCGTTCGTCCGGGTCGAAGCGACGAAGACGAAGTAAATCGGGAAAAGAATGATGAGTATCGCGATCCAGAGCACGATGTGGGGGAAGGCTCGGGCGCTTTTCCTTTGTTCGATCATGATGTCTTCCTTCAGTACGTGACTTTCCGCTCGATGAAGCGGAACTGGACTACGGTCAAAGCGCTGACCATGATCAGGAGGATGACGGACTGAGCCGAGGAACTCCCCAGATCGAGGTTCATGACGCCGTCCTTCCATACTTTAAAGACGAGAATCTCGGTCGCCTTGCCTGGGCCTCCGTCCGTCACCTTGTGGACGATGGGGAAGGTCTCGAAGAAGGCATAGACCAGGTTCATGACGAGGAGGTAAAAGGTCGTCGGCGATAGGAGGGGAAAGATGATTTTCCAGAATCGCTTGACAGGACCAGCCCCGTCTATGGCCGCGGCCTCCACGAGGGGGAGGGGAACGCTCTGAAGGCCGGCCAGGAAGAACACGAAGTTATAGGATATTTGCTTCCAGGTGGCCGCTATCGTGAGAAGGACGAAGGCCTGGCCGGACTTGAGCAGGTGATTCCAGTCGTAGCCAAGCTTGTACTTGAGGAACCAGGCGACGACGCCTACGTTGGGGTTGAACAGGAAAAGCCAAAGCACGCCGGCTACGAGAGTCGCGACTGCGTAGGGCCAGATCATCATGGTCTTGTAGAAGGAGTTGAAGCGGATCTTCTTGTTCGTCTGTATAGCCAGGAAGAGGGCCATGACCATCGAGGACAGGGTTATGGCCGCGGCGAAGGCAACCGAGACCCTGAAGGAGGCCCAGTAATCGGGGTTGGCTAAGAGCTTTGTGTAGTTCTCGAAACCGACGAAGATGACCTTGCCGCCGAAGGGGTCCTGGAGGAAGAAGGATTGCCAGATGGCCTGCGCCGATGGCCAGAAGAAGAAGATGAAGACGACCACCATCTGGGGCAGGACGAGTAAATAGGGTAATCCCTTGTTCGGAAATTCATACTGCTTGGACATGCTGTATCCTAGCGCTTAAGGATTTTACGGGGAAGCCTTCTTCCCACGAAAAGGGCCGCCCTAAGGCGGCCCTTGCAGTATAGCAAGAAACGCGTTCTTTTTAAACGCTATTTATTGAGACGTTCGAACTCCCTCAGGGTCTTGTTGCCCTCGGTGACCATCTTGTCGAGCCCGTCCTTGACCGAGATCTTGCCGGCGAGGATGTCTTCCCAGGTCTGGTCCTCGATCGTTCGGATGATGCTGAAGTTGCCGAAGCGGATGCCCATGGAGTTGCCGGTGGGCGCCTTGTTCAGCAGTTGCTTGATCGCGACCTCGGGGCCGGGGTTGGTGTTGTAAAAGCCTTGGGACTTGGTTAGTTCATAGGCGGCCATCGTGATAGGCAGATAGCCGGTATTCTGGTGCCAGAACGCCTGGTTCTCGGGCAGGGAGATGAAGGAGAAGTAATCGGCCACTGCCTTGTACTCGGCCTTGGACTTGCCGTTGAAGACCCAGAGGCTCGCGCCGCCGATGATGGAGTTTTGCGGGGCGCCGGGGACGTCGGGATAATAGGGGAGACGGGCGACGCCGAAATCGAACTTGCAGGTATTCTTGAAGTTCGCGTAGCCGCCGATAGACTCGAAGTGCATGCCCACCTTGCCGGAGGAGAAGAGCGGGTTGGCATTGCCTTCGCGTCCGCCGTAGATGAAGGTGCCGTCCTTGGACAGATCATAGATCGTCTGCAGGTGTCTGAGAACGAGAGGCGAATTGAAGACGAGCTGGGTATCGAGGCCGTCGAAGCCGTTGTTGCGGGTGCCGAAGGAAAGGTTGTGCCAGGCCGAGAAGTTCTCGAGCTGGATCCAGGAGATCCAGTTGGTGGAGAATCCGCCTTCCATGCCTGAGGCTTTCAGCTTTTTGGCGACTGCGAAGAACTCGGGCCAGGTGACAGGCGGCTTCTCGGGATCGAGTCCGGCTTTCTTGAAGGCGTCCTTGTTGTAGTACATGACGGCCGTGGAGGAATTGAAGGGCATCGAGAGCATCTTGCCGTCGGAGGTGGAATAGTAGGCGGTGATGGTGGGGATGTAGACCTTCGGATCGAACTTTTCGTT
>JAPLSO010000011.1 GCA_026398595.1 Spirochaetota bacterium
GAGGCGGCGGCGCTGACCAGCCGTTCGGCGTCGGTCCGGCTTACAGCCATGGGTTTCTGTAGGGCGACATGCTTTCCGGCGGATATTGCGTCCAGGGTTATGTCGACATGGGCGGTATGCGGGGTGAGAATCTCCACGGCGTCGACCAATGGATCCTCAAGCAGCTTCCGGTAATCAGTGTAGTGCTTCGCTGCCCCCCATTCGGTACGGCGGCGAAAGGCTGTGGCTTCGTCGGAGTCGCAGACTGCGGCTATGCGGACTCCCGGAACGCTCCGGTAGCCTTCGAATGCCATATCCGCGATTCTTCCGCATCCGATGATTCCAATGCCGATGGTTTCCATTCCCCGTCACCACCTGCGTCAGCGGCCCAGCTCCCCGTGAATCATGCGGGCGATCCCCGCGGGGGAAAGCCCAAACTGGTCCAGAAGCTGATCATAGGTCGCCGAATGGATGAACCGGCGCTCCCCCTCAGTATCCAGGGCGTTGATGGGAACGATGCGCCCGGTTCCCTCTTCCCCAAAAAGAGTCTCCCTGGTCGTTTTATAGATAAATCCGTTGTTCTGCTCCGCCAGGATGATGAGTTTTCCATCTTTCCAGAGCCTGGTCATAAGCCTGGGGTCGAAAGAAGGCATATCGATCACGCCAGCCCTGATTCCTTCCTTTTCCAGGAGCGCCGCCGCCGAGAGCGCCTCGTGAACCCCGCGGCCGCTGGAGACGATGACGGCTTCATCGTCCGCCCCTCCCCTGATCCGGTATCCCGTTCCGTAGCTGAAGACGAAATCCCGGCCGTGAATGACGGCTGATGCAGCCCGCATGATCCGGGCATAGACGAGCCCTCTGTTTCCCTCCATGACCCACTTCATGAACCCGATCAGCTGGTTCGGGCATGAAATGTCGACAATTTTCAGATGGGCGATTTCGCTGAATACAAGGGAATCATCATTCCCCATGTGGGTAGATCCGTTCGTCCTGGTTTCAAAATTCGGAGCGGTGGCGAGGAAAGTCAGATCGAGGTTGTGGCCATCCGAAAGCCATCTTCCAGCCTCAATCACTTCACTGCGTTCCTAATATCCTATGGCTATCCTTCGCATCACGCGCCAGTCGAAAAAGGGGCAGAAGGTGCTGACCCAGGTATTGTAGCCGAGCACCGCCAGGGCCTCGCCCAGGTTCATCATATTGGATTCCGCCACCCCTACATTGAAGGCTTTCGTGGAATCGGCCCATGAAAGGCCTCCCTCGAGGCCGCTGGTGGAGGCAAGGTCGGCGTCGACCGTCGCGATTTTCCCCGACCTGCCGAACTCCTTCATGCATCCGGTCACGACCCAGCTCGCCATGTAGGTCCGGGAAGGATCGAGTACGGGAAGCCGAGCCGGGTCGTAGGGGATCTTTTTATCCCTTGGCACGGCCTTCCGGACTCGCGAGCCGACGCGCCAGGGTCAGGAGCCGTCTCCGCTTTTATGCCCATCCTTCTTTCCTGCTGGGTCAGCAGGGCCGCCTGATCGGCAGGAAGGGAATCGCGAATTTCCCGGTAGAGTTCGACGCGGAGCCGCCTCCGCCGCTCCTGGAAACCGATTTCCTGGGCGGCCAGCTCGTCGGAGATCTCCCCCTTGTGGCTCACGCAGAAGCTCGAGAAACCTCCGAAACCCTTCCGAGTACGGCAGATGATGGCGGTGGGCTTCCCATTCCGCGCTTTCCCCTTGAATTCTCGCAATGCCTGCAGGACGGCGCCATAATCCGAGCTGTCAACCAAGGCCGCGTTCCAGCCGAAGGATTCGAACCAGCCTTCCACACCATTCATGGGAAAGGCCATGGCCCGCGGATTATCCAGCTGCCCTCCGTTCAGGTCTATAAGGAGGCAGAGGTTGTCAAGTTTTTTGCCTCCGGAGAACATCACCGCTTCCCAGATCATCCCTGCCTGGAGCTCTCCGTCCCCGGTCAGGCAGAAAACGTCGAACCGTGGATCTTCCTTCCCTGCCAGGGCGAAGCCCTGGGCGACGCCTAAGCCATGCCCCTCCGGCCCCGTCGCGATATGGATGCCGGGAAGCAGGGGACCGGGATGACCGTTCAGGATACTTTCCCGCGAACGGGAATTCTTCAGCACACTCCTGTCGAAGTAGCCGAGATCGGCGTAGACCGAAGCGAGGGCGGCGACGGAATGGCCCTTGCTGAGGACGAACATGTCCTGCCCAACCTTGGTCGGCTCCTCCACCGAATACCGCATGACGCCGCCGCGGTAAAGAGCCACCAACGGAACGACAGAGGAAAAGGCTCCGCCGATGTGGATCCCCCTGTCGATCGCGTCCCTCCCCTGCTCAAGGCACAGGATACGGATGTCGGAGTCCTTTATCCTCAGCAGGGAAAGAAAACCTTCATTCATGGCCTCAGCTTCCATTTCACTTCCTTCCCAGCCTTTTTTCCGATGGCCTGCTTAATCTCTTCATGCCCTGGAGAACCGATGTCCAGGATTACTCCGGAAACAAGGCGTTCAAGGGCGGGAAGAACGATCTTGTCGGGAAGCGAGAGAATGATTTCCGTAAAACTCCGGTGGGTCGCTTTGGAAATAGCCTTGAGATCTTCCCGGGACTTCCTCTGCGGTTCCCGCCGCTCCTCCGGGTATCCCGAGCCCCATTCGACCGAAAAGAGACGGTCGAAGATAAACCCGAGGTTTATTTCGCCAGCCCAGCCGTACCCTTAATTGAGGGCGAGGGATACGCAATTTCCGCTGTTTATGCGGGCAAAAAGCCAGGCGTCCAGCGGGGTGAGGATATGACCGCAGGTCACTTCCGGGTACTGCATCACGGCATTCAGATATCCCTTGCCTGTGCCGCAGCCCCCTATCACCAGGTCCGCGACGTTCAGGTGGATAAGCAGCGCGGATATAAAGCCGGTATGGGTATAGAGTAACTGGGGTTCGTCACCCTTGCTCGCCATCCCCGCGTTGAGAACCTCTAAGCCTCGTCCCTTCAGCGCCGACATGATGGCTGCATTCTTGTCAGCCGCGCTGATTTCGTTTACTACGGCTACCCTCATCTATTCCTTTTTAATCGCTGCGGTTGTCGTGGGTTCAAAGCCCGATCCGGTGGTGTTCTTTCTGCACTTCCGCGCACCAGTTCCCGACGTTCCAGTTTCCATAGACCCCGAGGCCGCCGAGTTCGTCATCTCCGATATAGACGGGTACGGTGACCACGGAGAGCCCGTCGTACGCGTAGGCTTTTCTCAGAGCATCCTTGAACGAGACCGTATCGTACCCGCCAAAGAGAGCGTTCACTCCCTTCACCGATCCCGCCAGGGCCGTGTAATCGACTTCCACGGAATCGTTCGTCCGGTAGGTATGCCCATATTGGGCCATCTGGAGCCCGGCGATAGCCCCCATGCTCCGGTTGTCGAAGATGATGAGGCATCCGCGCGCGCCATGCTCTACCCCGTCAAAAATTACCTGTGGAGTCATGGTGAAACTGCCGTCGCCGCTGAAAGCGAAGGTGTAGACCGGCCGGTCCGCTATGGCAGTGCAGAGGAGGCTGCTCGCAGCCAGCCCCATATAGGACGCCCCCGTGTCGGAGAAGGTGAGCCCGGAGGCCTCGTCCTCCACGATCTGGAAGCCGTTGGCCTGCACGTCGCCGGCGTCGAAGTACCGCGCAGCCCCCTTTTCAACCGCGAATCGGTAGGCTGTCTCTATGGCCGCGGGTTGGGTGAGCACCTTCCTTCCCCAGACTGGATCGAAAAGGGTGGGATTGGCGAAGCGCTTTCTCTTCAGCTCCTGCCATTCCCGTTTTTTGGCCAGATTGGCCTCGAGCCAGGGCGAGCTACCGACTTTCGGCGCAAACCCCTCTTTCTTGAGATAGTCTATCCAGGACCGAAGATTGGTCCGCGCGTCGCCGATGACCGCGACCGTTCGATTGTAATGCCCCGCGTCCAAAGGCCGGGTATTGAAATTGACCACGCCCCGCGCCTTTTTCCACGCTGTTCCCGAACAATCCCACTGGCATACGGCCCTGGCGCCGATGACGATCACCAGATCGGCTTCATTCATGGCGAAATTCCCGCAGATGCTCCCCTTCGAGCCACCCACCGCCATGAACCTCCGGGAGGAATAGGGAACCACGCCGCTCATCTTGGCCCCGGGAACGATCACCGCGTCCAGAAGCTCAGCCAACTCGAGCATCTCGGGCCCGCAGTCCGCCCCGCCCCCTCCGAATTTGATAGTCACGGCGCTTGCGGCGCTGGCGAGGCGGGTGGCTTCCGAGAAAATCTCCCGGTCGAGGCAGGCAGCGGGAGCGTACCGGGGAGGTGCAGGGAGTTCCAGAAGGTTGCAGGTCTCCATCACCGCCGACTGAATATTCATGGGAAGCAGGAGGAAAAAAGGACCCGGAAAATCGGGGTTGAAAACCGTGGAGGCTCCCAGCCTCAAGGCCGTGAATACCGATTCCGGTGTATGGATCTGGTACCCCGATCCCATCGTGTTCGCCAGGGAAAGGAAGCCTCCCTGCCTGCCGATGGGAATCTGCTGCATGTTGGGTCCCTCGTCATGGGTGGTTTCGTCTCCATATATATGGTAGACACCGATCCCGTTCGAGGCCGACCCCAAAGAGCCGGCAAACGCGTGGAGGGCGCCTGGGCCTATCGACGTCACGACCGCGGCGGTCTCGCCGTAATGCCACTTCAGCATGGTGGCGCAGTGGGCCGCCTCCGTTTCGTTGCGAAGGTTCCACATGCGCAATGCCCTGGCCCTTTCATAGCAGGAGAGCACCTCCCCAAGGACGGTGCTCCCGTGGCCGAATACGCCAAGAAATTTCTTCACCCCCTGGTTCAACAGCCCGATAACCAGCGCTTCTGCCAGCGATACTGCCTGAAACTGGGGAATCTCCCCCTTTTCGATGGCGATTTTGACGCAGCCGTTTCTGACCACCGCTTGAGCGCGAAGCTCCATTCCGTTCGTGTTCATATTGGTTATTGTACAATTGCATTTTTTATTAGTCAATAAAGCAAAAAGTAAATTTGATATGCGAGCAATTGAATTGTACATTCAACAACTACTGGGTGTTTTTCTGTTTCCGGTTTTTTTAGCCCAATGGCCGTGAAAAATGAGGCCGCCCTTTCGGGCGGCCTCCGTCACTTGTCCCACGCAGGTACGCTTTATACCGGCGCGGCGTACGACCGATACTTCGATTCAATACATGGACTTAGAATCGTAGTATTTCTTGGCGTTCTCTTTGGTCACGAGCTCGGCGGCGATGATGATCTTCGAGGGAATCTTCGTCTGGATGAAACCGGTGAGGTTCTGGCCTCTGACACCGAGTACCGCCATCTGGATCCCGGGATAGACCATCGAAGGGGGATAGGTGACGTCGGCGGTAACCACTGGATCACCATCTAGAACCTTCTTCAGCATCTCCTTGGACCCGCCGCCGCCGAGCATATACTTAATTTCCTTGCGGCCCGACTCCTTGTAGGCTTGGAGAATGCCGATGAGGATATCGTCATCCTGGCACCACACGGCGTCGATCTGCTTGTACTTCTGAAGGTAGGTCTGCATGACCTCGAGCCCTAGCTGCGCGCTCCAGTTGGCAGGCTGCGAATCAAGGATCTCGATACCCGGGAACTTAGCCTTCATGACCGCGTTGAAAGTATCCACTCGCTCGCTGTTGATCACGCAGGGAATGCCCTCGAGGACGACTATCTTGCCCTTGCCTCCCAATACTTTGCCGAGGTACTCGGCTGATACCTGCCCCATGCCGGGGTTATCGCCCGCGATGTACACATCCTGCACCTGCTCGGTGAGGCCGCGGTCGACGGATACAATGTAGATTCCCTTCTCTTTCGCCTTCTTGATTACTGGCGTAAGGGTGGAAGAGTCGTAGGCCAGGACGACGAGAGCGTTGACTCCCTTGGCCATCAAGTCCTCGACGTCGGAGAACTGCTTCTGCGGCGAGTCGGCGAGGGTCAGCGTGAACTCGACATTTTTGTCCTTGGCGGTGATGTCCTTGATGGCCATCTGGGAGTAGTAGACTACGCCGCCAGTCCAGCCATGGTCGGCGCTGGGGATCGATACGCCGATCTTAACTTTCTGCGCCATCGCTGGCGTGATGCCAATAGCCAGGATGACAAGCAAGATAGCCAGATACTTCTTCATCTTTCCCTCCTTGGAAATCAATGAATGCTAGGAACCGCGGAGAGCTTCGAAGCCAACGGCTCGACTCCCCCGGCCTTGGAACACATATTAAGCTCTCGCTCCTTTCCCCGAGCCGCGCTGGATGAATACCGCCGCGATGATCACAAGGCCTTTCACCGTGCCCTGGAGGTAGGCGCTGACCGAGAGCATATTCAGCATGTTATTGATCATGCCGAGGATGACTGCGCCGATGACGACGCCCCATATCGTGCCGCGGCCGCCCGTCATCGGAGTCCCGCCGATGACGACAGCGGCGATCGCGTCCATCTCGAAGTTAACCGCCGTGTTGGAGCTGTTGATCGAGTTCATGCGGCTCGACAGCAGGAGGCCGGTGACGCCAACCATCACGCCGGTGATCACGTAGGTCACCATCCTCGTGAAGTTGACGTTGATAGCCGAGTACCCGGCCACCTTCTCGTTAGCGCCCACGGCGCAGCAGTAGCGCCCGAAACGGGTACGGTTCAGGAGGCCGCTCAGGAGAAAGGCCAGTAAAAAGAAGATCCAGATCGCGGTCGGCACGCCGAGCACGGAGCTCATGCCCATGTCGCCGTACATCGAGCTGTGCGACACGAATTGTCCGGCGTTGCCTATATAGAGCGTCAGCGACCGGAAGATGGCCATCGTGCCGAGGGTGACGATGAAAGGCGCGATGCGGCCCTTCGTAACCAGGAAGCCGTTGAAAAGGCCGCAGATGGCTCCAAGGGCCACCGCTCCAACCCAGGCACAGACGATAGCCCAGAGACCGCCGCCGAGGGCGTTCACGATCAGTATGGCGATAGCGCCGATGAAAGCCGTCATCGATCCAACCGAAAGGTCAATGCCGCCCGCGATGATCACGAAAGCTATGCCGAGGCCGATGATGCCTGAGTATGAGACTTGCTTAAGGATATTGAGAAGGTTTCCGACCTGCAGGAAATAGGGGCTCGCTATGGATGACAGGATGAAGAGCACGACCAGGGCGACGAGAGCCAGCGAATACTCGATCTTAATTTTCTTGAGGAATTGGACCTTCATCTCATAAGCCTCCCTTTATACCCGTGGCGTAGTACATGATCTCTTCCTCGTTAATCCGGTCTCCTTCCAGCTCGCCCTGAACCCGGCCTTCTCTCATCACGACCACCCGGTCGCACATGCCGATGATCTCCTCGAGCTCGCTTGAGATGAACATCACCGCGATGCCCTCGTCAGCCAGATTGCGGATGAAGGCATAGATGTCACGCTTCGCCTTGACGTCGACGCCGCGTGTAGGCTCATCGACGATGAGAATCCTCGGCGCCGTATCGATACTCTTGGCCAGTGATACCTTCTGCTGGTTTCCCCCGGACAGGCTGTCCAGCCGAGCTTCCGGCGATGGGGCTTTGATATCGAACTGCCCAACGTAGAAGCGCGTCTTCTCGAGCTCTTTCCCTCGGTCGATGAGCGGGTGGGTGTAGTTTTTCAGCGACACGAGCGTAATGTTCTTTCTCAACTCGAAAGAAGTGATGATGCCCGAGCCCTGTCTATCCTCGGAGAGATAGGCGATACCCGCCTCGACGGCATCGGCGGGCGAACGCGTCGTATACTCTCGTCCAGCCACGATGGCCTTACCCGCCTGTGCCTTCCTTATACCTATGATTGTCTCGGCCAGCTCGGTGCGGCCCGCGCCGATGAGGCCCGAGACGCCCAATATCTCGCCAGCGTGAAGCTTGAAGCTGACGTCGGAAATGGCGCCCGGCACCGTGAGGCCTTCAACCTCGAGTATGACCTCACTTCGCGGGGCCTTTTTTTGCGGGAAGACCTGATTGAGCTCGCGGCCCACCATGCGCCGTGCCATCTCATAGATCTCGAGCGTGGAAGCTTCCTCTAGGCAGATGTACTCGCCATCTCGCAGCACCATGACGCGATCGCAGATCGTCTTGACTTCCTTGAGCTTGTGCGAGATGTAAATGATCGTGACCCCCTTCTCCTTGAGGCTCCGCATGAGCTTGAAGAGGATTTCGATTTCGTGCGAAGTGAGCATAGTGGTCGGTTCGTCC
>JAPLSO010000061.1 GCA_026398595.1 Spirochaetota bacterium
CATCGCGACGAGGCGGGCGAGCAGCAAGACCGATCTCCAGGCCCTGATCGACGTAGATTTCCGCGGCCTCGTCATCTCGACGATCCAGAAGTTCGATGGAATGCCCAGTGCAGCCTGCGAACGCGACAACGTGTTCGTCTTCATCGACGAAGCCCACCGATCGGTCGCGAAGGACCTCGGAACCTATCTCATGGCCGCCCTCCCCCATTCCACGATCATCGGCTTCACGGGCACGCCGATAGCCAACAACAGCCAGGGAGAGGGAACGTTCAAGATTTTCGGCGCCCAGGACGAACGCGGCTACCTCGACAAGTACCCGATCGTCGAATCTATAGCCGACGGCACGACGCTCCCGATCAAGCATGTGCTCGCGCCGAGCGACATGACGGTTCCAGCCGACCGCCTGGACAAGGAGTTCTTCGAACTCGCGGGATCCAAAGGCGTCACGGATATCGACGAACTCAACCGAGTCCTCGACAGGGCGGTCGCCTTGCGCAGCTTCCTGTCGGCGGACGATCGCGTCGAGAAAGTCGCCGCCTTCGTCGCTAATCACTTCAGGGAAAACGTCTTGCCCCTGGGATATAAGGCTTTCCTCATCGCGGTGAACCGCGAGGCCTGCGCCAAATACAAGGTCGCCCTGGACAAGCATTTGCCGCCCCCCTGGTCGGAGGCGATCTACTCCGAAAACGCGGGCGACAAGATCGACAGGCCCCTCGTGGCGAGGTTTCAGATCGACGCCGAGCGCGAGGCGACCGTGAAAGCTCTCTTCAAAAAGCCGAAGGAAGATCCCAAGATCCTCATCGTCACCGACAAGCTCCTCGCCGGCTTCGACGCTCCCATCCTCTACTGCCTCTACCTGGACAAGCCGATGCGCGACCATGTCCTCCTTCAGGCCCTCGCCCGCGCGAATCGCCCCTATGTCGACGCCGACGACGTCGAAAAGAAGGTCGGCCTCATCGTGGACTTCGTCGGAGTTTTGCGCGAGCTCAAGAAGGCGCTCAGTTTCGATTCCGAGGATGTCGGGGAAGCCATCGAGGACATCGACCTGCTCAGGGGGGATTTCGAGAAGAAGATGGCCGCGGCGCGGGTTTCCTGGCTGGACCACGCAGATATCGATAAGGACGATCCCGACGAGTCGCTCGAACGCATCGTGTTCGGGAAGTTCCTCGAAATCGAGGAGCGCAAGGCCTTCTATGAAGCGTTCAAGGAAATCGAAAACCTCTGGGAAATTCTTTCTCCGGATCCCCAACTTCGCGACTATATCGAAGATTACAAGACCCTGACAGCTCTTTACAGCGTAACGCGCAACGCGTATTCGGACAAAGCCGGCTACATCGCCGATCTGGCGCACAAGACCCAGCGACTCATCGAATCGAGCGCGCTTCAGTCCGGTCTTTCGCGCCTCACGAGAGCGGTGACCTTCGACGCTAAAACCATAGAAACGCTCAGAAGGGAGAAAGGATCCGACGAAAGCAAGGTGTTCAACCTCGTGCGGGGACTCCAGAAGGAACTCGAGGACAAGCCGGACATGGCGAGCGTCCTCCTTCCCCTCAAGGAGAGGGCGGAGCGCATTGTCAGGGACCTTTCCGATAAACAGATTGACGCGCTCAAGGCGCTCGACGGCTTGATGGGCCTCGCGAACGAGCGGGAAGCCGCCCTCAAATCAGCATCCGAGAGCGGACTGAGCGAACGCGCCTTTTCCGCGTATTGGACGCTTCACGAGGATCCTGTCCTGTATTCCGCCGGTATTTCCCCGATGGAATTCGCGCGCGATGCCGAGCATCTTTTAACACGTTACCCGAACGCGGCGGAAAACCAGGAGGAAGGCCGCCGTCTGCGGTCGGCTTTGTACCGCCCACTACTGAACCTCGGGCTCGAGGATCGCACACGCATCGTGGAAAAAACCATCGAGTCGCTTTTCGGGAGCATTCAGGAATGACGAGTTCCCCCAATCCCGCACAAGAATTCAAACGCAAGGTGCTGCGATGGTCAATCGTCCTCCATGTACATCCTCGTGCGATTCGTATTCAAAAAATGAAGCGGAAATGGGGCTCCTGCTCAACTGGAGGCACCGTCACGCTCGCGGAAGACCTCGTCGATCAGGATGAGCCCTTCCAGGATTACGTCATCGTCCACGAGCTTCTCCACCTGCGCATTCCGACCCATGGAAGGCTCTTCAAGGCGCTCATGAGCATACATGCGCCCGGATGGCGGAGGATGGACGAAAAACGCATGGACGGAAGAACCCTATCGAATCCTATTCAATGATACAGCTTTTTCGAAGATCAAGTATAAGACTGAAATGAGGATCTCCACCCAGTCAGCGAGGGGCGACGGAGCGGACAGGGGTCAGACATTCCGCAGGTTCGAAGAACCGAGGACCAGTCTGATCCCTGTCCGCGCCAGTCGGGGCCCCTCGCTATAGTAATATGGCTGTTTTATCAGCACTTCAACTTGAACGAATTTGGAATTATTTGATCTCGAGTATTGTCAGCCTCTTCTCGCCCTGGGGCAGCTTCACGACAGCCGTATCGCCGACATGCCTGCCGAGGAGGGCCCTGGCGACCGGGCTGGCCCAGGAGACAAGGCCGTGCTCGGGGTCGCTCTCGTCCACGCCCACGATCCGGTATTCTGTCTCGGCGCCGCTCGCCTCGCGCACTCTGGCTTTAAGACCGAAGACGACGCGATCGGTAGCTGCCGGCGGCTCAACCACTTCGAGTATCGATTTCATCCTGCCGAGATAGGATACGCGCCGGTCGATCTCCGAAAGCCGCCTGAGGTAATCGGCCTTGTCGGCGGGTTCGGCCGCGGCCAGGGCTGCGGAAGCTCGCGGCCGTTCGACCTCGTCGAGCCGCCGCAATTCGTCGTTCATAAGGAGGGCTCCTTCGGGCGTCATGTAATTCCTGGCTCCCGGGGCGAGGGGAAGAGGTATTTCATGCATGTCCTCGGTCTCGTCCTGGCCCGCGTCCTCGTCGACGAAAGCTCTGCTCATCGCTCCTGCCTGCCGTTGTCTCCGCCCGCGAGCTTAACCGCGTCGGAAATCCTTCCTCCGCCCCTGGCAAGGAGTCCGACAGCCTCACAGGCTCCGATGCCGAGAAGGATCATGAGGATAGCCGCCTTGGGCTTGCCGTCCGATTCGGCGAAGGCCTTCTCAGCCGTCTTTCTATCGCAGCCCGTCGCCTGCCGTACGAGCCGCTTGGAACGCTCGACGAGTTTCTTGTTGACGGGCGTGAGGTCGACCATGAGGTTACCATACACCTTGCCCAGTCGGATCATACTCGCCGTCGTGAGCATGTTGAGAACGAGTTTCTGGGCCGTACCCCCCTTCATCCGCGTCGAGCCCGTGATTATCTCGGGGCCCACGTCCAGAAGTATCCTGTGGTCGGCATAATCGAAGGTCTTCGAACCGATGTTGCAGGAGATGGCCCCCACACGGGCGCCTAGGCTCTTGGCGTAGGCCATGGCACCCAGGACATAGGGCGCCGAACCCGAGGCCGTTATACCCACGAGTACATCGTCGGAGGAGAAGGTTATCGCCTTGAGTGCCTCTTCCCCAGCTGCAGGGTCATCCTCTGCCCCTTCGATCGATCGTCTGAGGGCCGCGTCCCCTCCGGCGATGAGGCCGACGACCATGCCGGCGGGAACGCCGAAGGTGGGGGGGCATTCCGAGGCGTCGAGAACACCGAGCCTCCCCGATGTGCCGGCGCCGATGTAGACGAGCCTTCCGGACTTCTGGAAAGCCGCGACGACGTCATCGACGAGGTCGGCGAGGGAAGACATGGCCTTTGCCACAGCCTCGGGCACCCGGGCGTCTTCCTCGTTCATGAGACGGAGGATTTCCGGCACCTCGCGGGAATCAATGTGCATCGAATGGGGGTTGCGCGACTCGGTAGCGGCGCCTTCCAGGCTGTCTTCGCTTTTCGGAGATTCCATCTTTACACCTTGGCCGCGGAGGGGATCAGATCTTGGTGATGTAAGAGGACATATCCTTCCTCCACGCCTGCTTCTCACCCTCTTTCTCCCACCTGATCCTCCGATTGATGACGAAGACCCCTTCCGTACCGTTCTTGAAGGTGACGACGCCGAAACAGCCGGCGCCGAGATAGACGAGCTTCTCGCCGGCCTCGAGGGGCTCAGAAGCGGAAAGCCTTTCAAAGACGCAGTCAAAATGGACGGGAGCACCGCTTTCCTTGTCGGCCAAGGCCCCCGAGAGATCGAAGATGGATTTGCCGCAGATGACGCAGTCCATCAAGGGCATAGGTTTCCGGGGTTCATCCGTCCTGACGCCTAAAGTCGATGTGTCCCGCTGAGCCTTGCCCGGGGTCCTCTCCTGGCCGCGCGGGTGGCCGCCATGTCTTTGCTGGCCCTGCCTCGGCTGGTTCCTTCTGCCCGGGCTTCTGGGCTGGCCCTGGTTCTTGCCGTTATCGTTCATGCCCTTCCTTCTTCTTGAGTGTATTGGTGAGGAAATTGGCTATTCCCGTGACCGCGTCGTCTACATACGCATCATCCTCGAGTTTATGCCTGATCTCGTGGAGTTTGTATATATCTCTACCCATAGTTTCGGGAATGAGCCCATCCGATCCTCTTTTACCACCGGGATGGGATCCAGCCCAGGACAGCGAATCTCTGGATGCAGCTTCAGTTTTCCTCATATTGTCTCGTCAAACGCTCCTTCGTAGCGTTGGGGCTCCCCTTTCGAAGGGAGAAACAGGACATCGTACCGGATGTGCTTCCCCCTATATTGTCGATATTTCGCGAGGAATATCTTAGAGGTTTCTATGATCCGCCGTGTTTTAGCCCGACCTATCGAGTCAAGGAGGTCGCCGGGACCGTTGCGTGTCCATTTCTTGACTTCAACGAAGACGAGGGTGTCCCCCCTCGCGGCGACAATGTCGATCTCTCCCTGACCGGCCCTGAAGTTTCTGGCCAGAATCCGCCAGCCCTCCAGCTCGAGGAAGGCCGCAGCCTCGGCCTCCCCCGTCCTTCCAAAGGCTGACGTCGATTCCCTGTTCTCCACAACGAAAAGACGCGCAAAGGACTGCCTTGCGCTTCAAATCCGGATAAAGCTCCGGTCCTCGGACAATAAAAAACCCGGAATCGCTTCCGGGTTTGCGTATTGACGGTGGAGTCGCTTCAGGCCTTCTGGCCCTCGATTTCCTTTTTGGAAATGATGAGTTCCTTGACCTTGGATTTCTTGCCGACCTTAGCGCGGATGTAGTAGAGTTTGGCTCTCCTGACCTTGCCGCGGCGCAGCACCTCGACGTTCTCGACCCTCGGTGAATGGAGGGGGAAAACCCGCTCGACGCCGATGCCGTAGGAGTTCTTCCTGACCGTGAAGGTCTTGCCGATCCCGGCGTTCTTCATGGCGATCACGAGGCCCTCGTAGGCCTGGACGCGCTCGGTCTTTCCCTCGACGATCTTGAAGCTCACGCGGACAGTGTCACCCACGTTGAACGCGGGAATCTCACTCTTGATCTGTTCGGCCTGTATAGCCTGTACCAGGTTCATGCCATCCCCCTTCATCTATCGTTTCGCGCAACAAGGCGGCCGCCTCGCCGGGCAGGCTGTCCTTCGACAGGAGCTCGGGGCGGTAGGCCAGGGTCTTGGCTAAGCTCGCCTTGAGCCTCCACCGCGCGATCTGTGCATGATTCCCCGAGACTAAGACATCGGGGACCCGTAAAATACCATATTTCGCCGGGCGTGTATACTGGGGATACTCGAGAATTCCTTTGGAGAAGCTCTCTTCCTCGAGAGATTCCCCTGAAATCACGCCAGGCCTCAGCCTGTAGATTGCGTCGACGAGGACCATGGCGGCCACCTCGCCGCTCGAAAGCACGTAGTCGCCAATCGAAATCTCGTCCGTCACCCTCGAGTCGATGATCCGCTGATCGATTCCCTCGTAGTGGCCGCAGAGAATCACGAGGTTATCCTCGGCCGCCAACTCCTGGGCCATGGCCTGGTTGAAGAGTCTGCCCGAAGGAGTGACGTAGATCGTTCTCACGCCGGGGGATCCAGCCGCCAAAAGGGCCGCGTCAAGGGGTTCGGGCTTCATCAGCATGCCGGCACCCCCGCCGAAAACCTCATCATCGCACTTGCGGTGCTTGTCCGTCGCGTAGTCCCGGATGTTGACAAGGGAATATTCGATGAGGCCCGCTACGATCGCCCGCTTCATGATCGAGACCTCGAAGAAGCCCCTCATGATTTCGGGGAAGAGACTCAAGACCGTGATTTTCATTCCAGGAGCCACCCGGCAAGAAGCTCGAGGCTCCGTGCCGAAAGGTCGACCCCGCCGACGAAAATCGTCCTGAAGGGCACCAGCGGCCTGGCACCCGTCCCGTCGACCAATATTTCCAGAAGAGGATCGGCACCGCCATCAAGAACCGCGACGACTTCGCCTACACGTCTGTGATCGAGGAGAACGGAGAGCCCCACGAGATCGTGGATATAATACTCGTTCTTTCGCAGGGGGGAGGCCTCGGATCGGGGGAGGAAGATTTCAAGACCAGTGAGGGCCCGGGCTGTTTCGGGCGTATCGTAACCTTCAAAGGCAAAGCTTGCGCCCCAATCCCCGCTCATGACTGCCCTGACGGTCAGGGTCTTCACCTTTTCGGGTGAAGACCCTGGAGCGGCAAGTACCTTCTTGAGGCCGATGAGATGTCCGTATTCGCCGGAATAGCTCTGGAGCTTGAGGAAGCCGCCCAGCCCGCGGGGGGCGCCGAGTTTGGCCACGGCCAGAAGGCCTTCCTTCCCTGCATCAACCATGGGCAAGCTTCAGTCCAGGATCTCCAGGATGACGCGCTTGGATTGAGCGGATGCCGAGGCCGAGAGGATAGTGCGTATGGCCCTGGCGATGCGGCCGTTCTTGCCGATCACCTTGCCAACATCGGCTTCCGCCACCTTAAGCTCAAGTATGGTCGATTTCTCGCCCTCGATCACTTTGATTTCGACGGCAGCTGGGTCGTCGACAAGGGATTTGACGATATATTCCACAAGATCTCGTTCCACTTCATTTCTCCTTCGGAAACAACGCAGGTCGAGGGAGCCCGCCAGGGTTCCCGTAGTTCTATTTGACCTGGATGTTCTTCTTGTTCAGTAGGGAGCGGACTGTGTCCGAAGGCAGGGCCCCTCGGGAGAGCCAGAGCTTGGCCTTCCCCTCGTCGATGACGAGCTGCTTGTCCTCGGCTTCGATGGGGTGGTAGAAGCCGATCTCGTCGACAGTCTTGGAGTCGCGGGCGGACTTGATGTCCATGATGACGATGCGGTAATAGGGACGGGCTTTGGCGCCGAATTTCTTGAGCCTGATCTTGACGCTCACGGATTCCTCCTGGAAGACTTGGAAGTTCGGACCCTGCTTTAGAATCACTGACCCCCGGATCAGGGCCCGGATCGGGGTAACATGCTCAGGATTTATATCCCAAGCCTCAGGTAAAGTCAATGTATCGAGGGCTTGGCCGTCCGGCCGTGATTGAGTTTTATTCCTTGGCCCGATAGTATCTTCCCATGCTTCCATTCAAGCGCGGCGCCTTGATCCTTGCCCCTATGGTGGGAATAACGAACCGCGCCTTCAGGACTCTTGTCTCAGAACTCGGGAAGCCCGACTACGCCTTCACCGAGATGGCCTCGGCCGAAGCCTTCGCGGCCAAGGCTCAGTACGAGGAATACTATACCGACCCACAGCCTGAACCTCGGGCGACTTCCCTGCAGTTCTTCGCCAGGGGACCTGAAGCCCTGGCCGCGGCCTGCGCGCTCGCCGCCGCCCGCCCGACTGAAAGCCGGCCGGCGGGCATCGATCTCAATTTCGGCTGCTCGGCCCCCCATATCCGGCGGGCGGGCGGCGGTTCGGCCTGGAGCTCGGACAGGAAAGGCGCGGTGGAACTCGTGGCCTCGGCGAGGGCCGCCTGGGATGGCCCGCTTTCGGTCAAACTCCGCATGGGCCCCGACGAGGATTACGACCGCCTCCTGACCTTCTGCCTGGCGCTCGCCTCGGCCGGTCTCGACTTTCTTACACTCCACCCGCGTACCGATCGGCAGAAGTTCAAGGGCAAGGCCAGACTCGAGATCGCTGGAATGCTGGCCGCCGATCTTCCTATCCCCGTCGTGGCCTCAGGCGACATCATCGATGCCGGTACGGCGCACGGTCTCATGGAGGGAAAAGGAGTCTGTGCCGTGATGATCGGGCGGGAGGCCGTCCGGCGCCCTTGGATCTTCGCCCTCCTCAAATCCGAGCTCGAAGGCCTTCCCCGGCCCGCTCCCTTCGATCGATTCGCGATCGCCGAACGTTTTCTCGGTCTCGCCGATTCCCTCCTTCCCCCGCCCTGGCGGAAGGAGACTGCCCGACGATTCTTCGGCTATTTCTGCGAGGGCTGGAGCTTTTCCCACCATATCACCTACAGCCTCATCAACGCCCCCGACCCGGGCGCCGCCCTCGAGAACCTGAAAACGTACTTCGAACAGGTCCCGCAGGATCGTTTCACCCTCTAAACCTCCACGTCTCAGCCGCCTGCTCGCCGAGCCCTTGCGCCGCCTCGCGTTTTTGTTTATAACTAGGCTGACTTACACTTTGACATTATTAGTTATTGTGTAAATCTCGATAGATGGAGGAGCGAATATGGCAGAGACGATACCCCAGATGTTCATCGAGGTCGCCGAGGTCCAGCCCCAGGTCGACGCTCAGCTGTCCAAGGACGAGAACGGAATCTTCAGGCCCAGAAGCTACGCCGAATTGTTGCGGGACATCGAAATCTTTTCAGTCGGGCTCGCCACCCTGGGCCTTGAGCGGGGCGGCAAGGTGGGCCTCATCTCCGACAACAGGAAAGAATGGCTGGTAGCCGATCTCGCTATCCTCGGCCTGGGCGGAGCCGACGTACCCCGGGGCTGCGACGCGACGATCCAGGAGATTACGTACATTCTCGCCTTCAGTGAGTGCGGACTTGCCATCCTCGAGAACGAAAAGCAGTTGAGAAAGATACTTGAAACCCGATCAGAGATGCCGCTTCTGAAAAGCCTTATACTGTTCGACGAGCCGGGCGAGGCAGCCGCGGTGGAGGCAGCTGAAGCCGGTCTCGAACTCCATAACTACGCCGGAGTCTACGCAGCAGGTAAAAAAGCGGAAAAGCCAGGCTTTTTCCGTTCCGAGGCCGCCAAGGGTACTAGGGGCGACCTCGCCACCCTCATCTACACTTCAGGGACGACAGGGGAGCCCAAGGGCGTCATGCTGAGCCACGGTAACTTCCTGCACCAGACCGATTACCTGCCCGCCCTCATGGAGTTGAGAGCCAAGGATATCTTCCTTTCGGTCCTGCCTATCTGGCACTCCTTCGAACGAATAGTCCAGTACCTCATCCTCAAGGGAGGCGGCACGATAGCCTATTCCAAGCCGATAGGTTCCATCCTCCTCGCCGACATGGCCGCGGTCCAGCCCCATTGGTTCCCTTCGGTTCCCCGCATCTGGGAGTCGGTGAAGGATGGCGTGTACAAGAGCATGAGGCAGGCCAGCCCCCTCGTGCGCGGCCTTTTCGGCTTTTTCGTGGGCGTCGGCAAGAGCTACGCCTATTTCCGCAACCACCTGCTCGGGCTGATTCCCGATTTCAAGCGGCGCTCGCGGCCGCTTGAGATAGCCATGTCTATCATCCCCTTCATCCTTCTCTTTCCGCTCTGGAAACTCGGCGACATCCTCGTCTTCAAGAAGGTAAAGGCCAAACTGGGCAGGAATTTCATCGCCGGTGTATCCGGCGGCGGTGCTCTTCCCGTCGCGGTCGACCGCTTCTTCGACGCGATAGGGGTCCTCATTCTGGAAGGCTACGGACTCACCGAAACGGCTCCCGTCCTGGGGATACGGCTGCGGCGCCATCCCGTCCAGGGTACAGTGGGACCCATACACCGGGGTACGGAGATCCGCATTGTAGATGATCAAGGCGGCATCCTTCCGGCTGGGAGGAAAGGCATCATTCAGGTGCGCGGTCCCCAGGTCATGCTCGGCTACTATAAGCGGCCCGATCTGACTTCTCGGATTATGACCCAGGACGGCTGGCTCGACACGGGCGACTTAGGCATCCTCACCTTCCATGGAGAACTGCGGATAACAGGGAGGGCCAAGGACACGATCGTCCTTCGCGGCGGGGAGAATGTCGAACCTGCGCCTATAGAGCAGCGACTCTGCGAAAGCCCCTACATCCTCCAGGCTGTCGTCCTCGGCCAGGACGAGAAATACCTCGCCGCCCTCATCGTTCCTCGCCAGGATAGCCTGACTGTCTGGGCCGAAGAGAATGAAGTGCCCTTCAACGACTACGAGGCGCTGGTCCAACAGCCGGAAGTGAGGGAACTCATCGATGGCGAGATCTCAGGGCTTATCGCTCCCAAGGCTGGTTTCAAGGCTTTCGAAAGGATTTTCAAGTTCGATATCCTGCCCGAGGCCTTCCAGCAGGGAAGGGAGCTTTCGGCCAAGCAGGAGCTGAAGCGGCATGCTGTCAACGAGTTGTACAAGAAGCAGATACAAGCGATGTTTTAGGACTCGGGAGTTCGCGGGACCGGTCACTCCACCTCTATGTCGCCGAGGACGCTCTTCACGTGAAGGCGCTTTGTTCCCTGGCCTATCCTGTAGGCGCAGCGCCGAGGCCCCGAGCCCGAAGCCACCATCGTCCCCGGGGAGGATATCTGACCGGAGAGGGTCTCGGCCCTGAACTCCACGTTCGCCTGTTCGAGCATGAGGTTGATGTCGCCCGAATATGTATTGGCTTCGCCGCCGCCGAAAACCCCCGACAGATCGAGTTCGATGTCCCCGTCATGGGAGATGAGGCGTATTCTGCCCTCAGGCTTCAAGACGGAGATATCGCCCTTGGTCGAGAGGGCCACGACATTGCCTTTAATCCGCGAGGCCTGAATGTCGCCCCCTTGGGTCTCTATATGGAGAGAACCGTTCAGCTTGGAGCATTTGACCGAACCGTCGATGGTGTTGATGGTCGCCGATCCACAGTTGAGGAGGGTGATGGAACCCTGGATGCTCGAAGCTTCGACATTCCTCGCGCCATGGATGTGGATCTGACCAAGTTCCGAGATGGCGAGGATGTCGATGGGGCAGTCCCGTATATCGATCTCCCCTTTCATCGAATGGACTTCGAGATCCTGTATCTGTTGGGGAATCTTGACAACGATATTGGCCGTATAGATCGTCGCGGGCGTCTCGTTGGTCATGATGAGTATGGAATCGTGCCTGCGGACCGAGGACTTCCAAGTGGAAAGCATCGAGGGTTCGCCATGCAGCTCGAATTCGGCATGGATGAGGCCGTCTGAGGATGTCCCTAAGGTTATCGCCCCCTCGGGCATTCGCAAGACCATGCGTTCGGCCCCTTCAGGCTCGATGGTCTCCTGGAAATATCGTATCTCGAGGTCTGCGGCCTCGCTCCTCATAGCTGCTCCTTGACTCGCCGCGGAAATCCCGCTAAATGGCATCATAGCACGAAAGACGATTTTTGACTACCTTGCGCCGATTGGGCTTGACGCTGGAACTATCTGCTAGTAAAGTTTGGTTTGTAATATAAACTTGTTTATATGGAGAATATCATGATAGCACCGGACCGAACCGACATCGATGGCGAAATAGATGCCTTGGTGAAAAACCTGGCCGAGCTAAGGCGGGCGGTGCGCAGGGGCAACCCCCTCTTGAGGAGGGTGGGCGAATCCAAGCTCTATCCTATTCTCATTCTTTTCCTCGGTCTGTCGATCTCGGTATTCTGCTTCCTGGCCCAAGCGGCAGCAGGCTGGCCGGACGAAGCCCGGACGCTGCTCTCGACAACGGCCCTCGTCTACTTCGTCCTCTTTGCCGCCCTGGGTGGAACGGTGAAAATCGTCCTTTCAAAACGGATAATGAGGCAGTACGATTCCTTAGGCTGGATTGCCCTCGTAAAAGCCTTATACGGCCACAAATCGGCCTCCCTCCTCGTCTGCGCGGGCTTAGCCATGGCCACGGGTGTAGTCTTCCTCCTCAGGGAGGGTCAGCCTGAATACATCATCCCCCTTGTAGGCGTATTCTTCTCCTTCGCGGCCCATTCCCTCATCCTCATTGTCGACCTTCTCGAATACAAGGTCCTGGGCTGGTCGACCTTCGCGCTCGGCATCCTCTCCCTCTTCTTTGTCGGGACGGCGCCCTGGCTCTGGTGCGGCCTCGTCTTCGGCCTCGGCTTCACGGCATCGGGCCTGGCTGGTCTCGGCCGCGCCTTCGGAAAGCTGGAAGACGTCGAGGGAAACGATGGGCGGAAATGAGCGGCAGATCCCTGACCTCGACAAGGTCATCCACGAGAGGGCAAGGTTGAGGATACTGGTCTTCCTCGCCTCGTCGGCGGAATCCGAAACCGGCTTCACCGATCTGAAGTCGGGGCTGGGGATGACGGCGGGCAATCTTTCGGCCCAGCTGTCCACGCTTGAGGAAGCGGGCTACATAGCCCTCAGAAAGACCTTCATCGGGAAAAAGCCATTCACGGGAGTGAGCCTGACCCTTTCGGGGGATAAGGCGCTGGAACAATATCTCGATGAGATGGAAAGTATGCTCGCCGCCGCAAGAGGCAGGCGATGAGGAGGTAGGGATGAGCATTCTGTCGCTTTCCGGCATCGCCAAGATCTACAGGAAAGGCGAGATCGAGGTTCAGGCACTTGGAGGCGTCGACCTTAGGGTGGACAAGGCAGAGTTCCTGGCCATCGTCGGCCCATCGGGCTCGGGCAAGACAACCCTCCTCAACATCATCGGCTGTCTGGACAAACCTACTTCGGGCGTCATGAAGTACCTGGACAAGGAGCTCAGGCTTCTCGGAGAGAAGGAACTATCGGCCTATCGAAGGGAGCATGTTTCCTTCATCTTCCAGTCCTTCAATCTCATCCCCGTCCTGACGGTAGCCGAAAATGTCGAGATCCCCTTGAGCATAGCGGGGAAACTCTCGAAGAGGGCAATGAGGGCTAAGGCCCTCGAGATCCTCGATGCCGTGGGTATAGTCGACAAAGCCAACCGTTACCCGAGGGAGCTCTCGGGCGGCCAGGAGCAGCGGGTAGCCATAGCCCGGGCCCTGGTCAAGGACCCCGTCGTCGTTCTGGCCGACGAGCCTACGGCCAACCTGGACTCCCGCACCGGGGAGGAAATCGTCGGTCTCATGAAGAAGATCAACGCCGAGCGGGGCACGACCTTCATTTTTTCTACCCACGACAAGATGATCATGGCCGAGGCTCTGCGCGTCGTCGAACTCAAGGATGGTCGGATCGTGGCAGACACAAGGAGGGAAGCATGACAGGGATACTTGCTTCCATCGCGATCCGCAATCTTGCTCGGCACGGCAAGCGGACCCTCATCACTTCCCTGGTTCTCACCGTCGGCATCGGAATGTTCATTTTTTTTGATTCTTTATTGGCTGGTATGGACAGGATGACGATCGATTCCATGATCTCCTACGGCCAAGCCTCCCTCACCCTGATGACACCTGCCTATGAAAAGGAATCGCGGGCCCTTCCCATCGGCCCCGACTATGGGCTGTCTTCGCCCGAAAACACCTTGGAAGCCCTAAAGACCTTACTTCCCCATTCGACCGCGGCTGCGCCCAGGACAACGTTCGCGGCCTTCGCGTCCAACAGGATCGACAGCCTCGCCGTTCTAGGTACGGCCGTAGATCCCCATGCCGACGCGCTGGTCTTCGGTGTCGCGGGCGGCATCAAGGCCGGAACCTGGTTCGGTTCCTCCGGATCGGCCGACGGCGGCAACCAGGCCGTCCTCGGCGCCAAGCTGGCGGCCGATCTGGGTCTGAGCGTGGGCGACTGGTTCGTACTTTCGGCCAGGACGACCGGGGACTACCTCAACGCCGACGAATTCGTCATCTCAGGCCTTGTGGACGTGCCGGCTCAGGATATCACCCAGAGCGGACTCTTCCTGAGCTTCGGCGCCGCTCGATCCCTCCTCGGCGAGGATCTGCCCGTCACTTCGATAGCGGTCGCCCTGCCCAGGGCGCCCAGTCTCGATGCCCAGCTCAAGGAGGCGGCAGCGGCCGCGGTTGCCGTCGAAAAGGCCTTCCCGGGGACGATCGCACTGCCCATAGGTGAGAAGGCGAAGGACTACCTCGCCATGCGCAACATGAAGGCCAAATATTCGACCCTCATCATCCTCATCGTTCTCCTCATCGCCGGCGTCGGCATCGTCAACACCATCCTCATGAGCGTCTACTCGCGAATCAAGGAGATCGGTGTCCTGCGTGCCTACGGCATGCTGCCATCCCAGATACGCAGGCTCTTTTCCTTGGAAGGTTTCTTCCTGGGTCTATTAGGCAGCGCCGGGGGACTGGCTCTGGGCTGTCTCGGCGTCTGGGCATCGGCTGTCTGGGGCATACGCATCGACAAAATGCTGGGCGGTATGGATTTGGGCGTCATACCCTTGGGAGGAGCCATCCGCGGCGAATGGCATCCCTCGATCATCGCGGCCGGCTTTATCTTCGGCGTCCTGGCCTCTTGGATCTCGGCGCGGATTCCCGCATCTAGGGCGGGCAGGCTCGAAGTGACCGAAGCCCTCCGCTTCGTGTAAAGGGGGCGGCATATGAACATTCTTTCCTTCGCGGCGCGAAACCTGCTCCGTAACCGGAGGCGTTCGGCCTTGGCCGCTCTCTCGGTCTTCCTCTCCATTTTCATGATCGTCGTCCTGCGGGGATTCGCCGACGGCTTTCTCGACTCGATCGTGAAAAACTATACCAAGAACGAGACGGGACATATCAACATCGCGACCAAGGCGTACCGCGATCGCTTTCGTTTCCTCCCCGTCGACGAGTACATCGAGGATTCACCCCCCCTTGTAAAAGCCATTCAATCAGCCCTGGAAAAGACTGCTCCCGGATCCATCGTCGCCGAACGCATCCGCTTCGGTGTCCTGCTCTCATCGGAAAAGGGCACCAGGGAAGCCCTGGCCATAGCCGGCGATCCCGAAACCGAACGCAGGCTTCTCATGCTCGACCGCAGCATCGAGGCGGGCGGAAGCTACCTGAGCGGTCCTGGCCAAACCCTGGTCGGGGCCAGCCTAGCCGCCGATCTCGGGCTAAAGCGGGGCGGCGACCTCAAACTCGTCACCCAGAAGACCGACGGCGGACTCGGATTCAAACGTCTTCGCATCGCAGGCATCTTCAAGACGGGGGTCAACGATCTCGACGGCTCGATCGTCCAGATGGGGCTCGAGGACGCGAGGGAGCTTCTCGGGATGGAAGGCGGGGCCCAGCAGATCGCTGTCATCCTATCCGGCCGATCCAAGCTCGGGCCCTCGTTGGATATCGTGCGGAACGTGGCCCAAGCCTCTGGAAACGCGGGCCTCTCGGTCCTGCCATGGACCGCGATCGGCGAGTATCCCAAGATTGTCAAGCTCATGGAGATCGTGTATGACTGGGTTTATCTCGTCGTCGGCTTCCTCGGTGCCTTCATCATCGCCAATGTCATGATGATGGTGATCCTGGAGCGCAGGCGGGAGATAGGCATCCTCATGTCGATGGGCATGCCCAAAGGGCGGATCCTGGGCGTCTTTCTCCTCGAGGGGACGATGCTCGGCTTCATCGGTTCGACCGCTGGAGTCCTGGTCGGCTTTGCCTTCAATCTCTTCTTCTCGAAACGCGGCTTCGATATGACGAGCGCCATGGCCGGCTTCGCCTGGCCTCTGGACAACATCATCTATCCTTCCACCGGATTGGGACCGCTCCTGGCCGGGATCCTCGTCGGAACGGCGGTTTCGGCCGTCATGGCCTATCTTCCCTCGCGAAGAGCGGCAGCGATGGCGCCGGTGGAAGCCATAAGGGGGCAGTAAACCATGGCGTGGAAAAATGACGACAGGCAGGCAGGCAGATTTCTCAGGATCATCGTCCTCGCGCTCGCGGCCCTGGCACTCGGGACCGTCGGCGCCGAGGAGAACGACGCGGAAGTCCTGCTGGCGAAGATCGACAGGAATCAGAGCTACCGGACGATCTACTACGAGGGAAGGATGGAAATCATCTCGGGCAAAAAGACCAAGGTGAAGACGATGAAGGCCTGGGCTTCGGGAAAGGACAAGGCTTTTATCGAATACAACAACCCCGAGGACAGGGGCGTCCGATTCCTCAAGTTGGGAAAGAACCTTTGGATGTATTTCCCGAAGGAGAGGGACACGGTGAAGATAGCCGGAGCCCTCCTCAGGCAGGGCATGATGGGATCCGACTTTTCTTACGAGGAAGCCATGGAATCGGACAATCTGATAACGGGATATTCGGCATCGATGGCCGGGAAAGAAGTGATCGACGACAGGCCCTGCGTCGTCCTGGAGCTTAAGGCCAAGTCGAAGGATTCATCCTATGCCCGCCGCAGGCTCTGGGTCGACGAGGAGAGGAATATTATCCTGAAGGCCGAGCTCTACGCCAAGAGCAGCCTCCTCCTCAAGACCTCGCGGACCCTGAAAGTGGTCAAGTTGGGTACACGGTACTTCCCTTCGGTAGTAGAACTTGCGGACGCGATAAAAAAGGATTCACGCACCGTTCTGACCATGGACGAACTCTCCCTCGACGAGTCGATCGACGACTCCCGATTCAGCCTCCAGACACTGACAAAATGAAAGGAAGGCGCGGTTCCGGTCTTGTCCTCGTTCTGGCAGCCCTCGTCCTCGCGGTGTCGCCAGCGGGGGCTGAGGAGCCGAAACTCACCGGCGATGTCATCCAATCCGTTTCGGGAAGCCTCGATCTGTCGAGCGGTTCAATCGACGCGGGCACCGGCACGAGCCTCTCCCTTTCATTCGAGGCGGGGGATTCCAGCGTTGAAACCCAAGCAGCGCTCAGCCTGTCCGTCCTGACAGGCCGCCAAGCCGAACTCCTCTGGGCTTCGCTTACTACCCACCCCTGGCGTATGGCGGCTCTTCTCCTCTTCCCAGCCTTCGATACCTCGACCGATGCACCTGACATCCTTGCCCTCGCCGCTCTCGAAAATCTTTCCCTGCGGTGGTCGGGCGGAGCCTTTGGGGCTGAGGCAGGCTTTACCACGGTCAACTGGGGCGTGGGCAAGGCCTTCTCCCCCGCCGACTTCTTCGCGGACATCGACTATGCGGAAGGCAAGCTCCGCCGGCTCGCGCGGCTTCTGGGAAGGCTGTCCTGGTTTCCCACGGCCACGGGGCGCATTGACCTCGTCATAGACCCCTCGGGACCCGAAGGACTCACCATAGCCTCCCGCGCCTATGGTCTTGCGGGCGATATGATCGCCTGCGGCGCCGCGCTAGGCCTCCGCTTTCCATCAGGCTCAGGCCCCCATTTCCTGGGAGCCCTCGACTGTTCCATCGACCTGCCCTTCGCATCCCCCTATGGGGAGTTTTTCCTGAGACTGCCCTCCGACGATCAGGCTTACCCAACCATCCAGGCGATGGGAGGATTTTCCGCACGCGTCGGCGACCTCACCCTCATGGGTGAATACCTCTATTCCCCCGACGCGGCTCCCTTCCACTCTCTTTTCGCCTCGGCATCTCTCCCCTTCGACGAATGGACCTCCCTGGCTTTCAGCCTCAGCGTCCTCCCCGAATACGGATCGGGATCGGGCGGCATCGGCCTCGAAATCTCGGGCCCAGCCGGTCTTTCGGCAAGTATTTCGGCCTCAGGCCTCAGATCCGCGGCAGGTTCCTGGACCCTCCTCGCGAGTGCGGCGGCCAGACTCGACTTCTAGGCTGCCTTACTGGAACAGACAGCCCATTTTATGGCATAGTAGTCAGAATAGTTCGCAGGAGGGCTGTCGTGTACAAAAGTGTGGACCCCAAAGTCAACTTCCCCAAGCAGGAGGAGGAAATCGTCCGCTTCTGGGAAGCAAGGGAGACGTTCAAGGAATCCGTCTCCCAGAGGGAAGGAGGACCAGAATTCGTCTTCTACGACGGCCCCCCCTTCGCTACGGGTCTGCCCCACTTCGGCCATTTCGTTCCAGGCACCATCAAGGACATCGTCCCCCGCTACAAGACCATGCGCGGCTACCATGTCGAGCGCCGCTTCGGCTGGGACTGCCATGGACTACCCGTCGAAAACCTCATTGAGAAGAATCTTGGACTCAACTCCAAGACCGACATCGAGAAATACGGGGTCGCCAAGTTCAACGAGGCCTGCAGGACGGCCGTCCTCCGCTATGTCAAGGAATGGCGGACCATCGTCACCCGCCTCGGCCGCTGGGTCGACTTCGACCACGACTACAAGACCATGGACCCCGACTATATGGAGACCATCTGGTGGATCATGAAGCAGCTCTGGGACAAGGGCCTCGTCTACGAAGGCCACTACATCCTTCCCTATTGCCCCCGCTGTTCCACCGTCCTTTCGACCCACGAGCTTTCCCTGGGCGGGTACAAGGACGTCCACGACCCGGCCGTCACCATCCGCTTCAAAGTGACAAGCTCCCCTTCATCGCTCCCCGGCCTCGCCGACGGTTCGACCTACCTCGTAGCCTGGACAACGACGCCCTGGACCCTTCCCTCCAACCTCGCCCTGGCTCTCGGGCCGGACATCGACTACGTCTGCGTAGTGGACGGCTCCGAGCGCTACATCCTCGCGGAATCACGGCTCGCCGCCTATTACAGGCATCCCGAATCCCTTAAGGTCGCCTGGAAGAAGAAGGGCTCGGAGCTGGTCGGCATCCTATATGAACCGCTCTTCCCCTATTTCGCCGACTACGCGGAACAGGGCGCCTTCGTCACCGTGACGGGCAACTACGTCACCACCGAGGACGGCACGGGCATCGTCCATACGGCCCCTGGCTTCGGCGAAGACGACTATCAGGTTCTAAAAGGGACAGGCATCCCCGTAGCCTGCCCCATGGACGCCGAGTGCAAGTTCACGTCCGAGGTCCCGGACTACCAGGGGAGATTCGTCAAGGACTGCGACAAGGACATCCTGGAACGCCTCAAGGCCGAGGGCAAGCTCGTGAAACGTGAGCAGATCCTCCACGCCTATCCCCATTGCTGGCGCTGTTCCAGCCCCCTCATCTACCGGGCCGTGGGCTCCTGGTTCGTCAAGATCGAACCTATCAAGCACTCCATGGTCATCAACAACAAGAAGGTGATCTGGGTGCCTGAGCACATCCGGGACGGAAGGTTCGGCAAGTGGCTCGAGGGCGCCCGCGACTGGGCCATCAGCCGCAACCGGTACTGGGGGAATCCCCTTCCCATCTGGAAGTGCGAGTCCTGCGGCAAGACCGAATGCATCGGATCGCGAGCCGAACTCAAGGAGAAATCGGGGGTCGAACTCCACGATCTGCACAAGCACTTCGTCGACGAGGTCACCTATCCCTGTTCCTGCGGCGGCACCATGCGGCGTATCCCCGAGGTGCTCGACTGCTGGTTCGAATCGGGGGCCATGCCCTACGCCCAAGTCCACTACCCCTTCGTGGACAAGGATAAATTCGCATCCCGCTTCCCTGCGGACTTCATCAACGAAGGCCTCGACCAGACGAGGGGCTGGTTCTACTCCCTCACCGTGCTGGCGGCCGCCCTCTTCGACAGCCAGGCCTACGACGCCTGCATCTGCTCGGGCCTCGTCCTCGCCGAAGACGGCAAGAAAATGTCCAAGTCCCTGCGCAACTACACCGATCCCGTCGCTGTCGTTGACAAGTTCGGGGCCGATGCCCTGCGGCTCTTCCTCATGAACAGCGCCGTTACGCGCGGAGAAGACCTGCGATATTCGGACGAGGGCGTCAAGGATGTCCTCAAGAGCATTATCCTCCCCCTCTGGAACGCCTACGGCTTCTTCGTAACTTACGCCAATATCGACGGCGTGAGGCCCGGCGAACCCGATCCTGTCAAGGTCGCCAATCTCCTCGACCAGTGGGTACTCTCTTCCTGCGAGAAAATGGTGCAGGAGGTGACCGCAGAGCTCGAGGCCTATAATATGCAGGGAGCTATAACACCCATCGTCGATTTCATCGACAGTCTCAACAACTGGTACATCCGCCGCTCGAGGCGCAGGTTCTGGAAGTCCGAAAACGACCTCGACAAGGCCCAGGCATATGAGACCCTGGGGAGGGTCCTTAAGCGTCTCGTCACCGTCGCCGCGCCCTTCATACCCTTCATCACCGAATCCATCTACCAGAATCTCAAAAAGCCCGGGGATAAGGAATCCATCCACCTTCTCGACTGGCCCGAGTATGACGAGCGTTTCCGCGACCTCGGTCTCGAACGCAAAATGTCCTCGGTACGGCATGCCGTGTCGATGGGCAGGGCTCTCCGTGTCGCCAACGACCTCAAGATTCGCCAGCCTCTGGCCTCGGTACAGCTCGTCACCAAGAGCCCCGAGGAGCGGGCCGTACTCTTCAGCATGGAGGGAATCCTCCGCGAGGAACTCAACGTCAAGACCATTCACTTCCACGACGACGAGGAGGATCTGGTCGAGTACACGGCCAAGGCCAATTTCCGCGTCCTGGGCAAGATTCTCGGCAAGGACATGAAACTGGCAGCAGCCGAAATAGAGAGGCTGAACGCCCATTCGATAGCGACCATCGTCGCCGGGAAATCCGTGGAAATCGATGTGGCCGGGAAGAAGGTCGCCCTCGACGTGGAATCGGTCGAGGTCAGAAGAAACGAGAAGCCAGGCCTCAAGGTCCTCAACGAGGGAAGCCTCACTCTCGCCCTCGACACCCTGGTGACGCCCGAGCTCCTCGCCGAGGGCTATGTGCGCGATCTCGTCCGGGGCGTGCAGAACTTGCGCAAGGAATCCGGGCTGGAGGTCACGGATCGGGTCGTTCTGACCGTCGGCGGCGACCCTGAACTGGCCGAAGCCCTCACGACCTTCAAGGCTTTCGTCGCCGGGGAGACCCTGGCCGACTCGATCGAATGGTCAGCCGCCCAGTCCGAAAAAGCCATCGACATTGAAGCGGGCGAGAAGACCTGGAAAGTGCTTCTGAAGAAGAAATAAATCTAAAAAAGGCCTCAGACCACTACTTCCAGAATAGCGGGACTCCTCGGGTTCCCCGTCATTTTTCAAGAAGGCCCGCGACATCGTTCCAGGGCAGGATGAAGGTGAAGTCTCCCAGGGAATAGGGCCCCAGCTCGTAGCGGTCGTAATGGAAACCTATGCCGCTCTCGCAGAGAAAGAAGCTGCTCGAGGGCGCGATCGTTTCGTCGAAGAGACCATAGGATCTGAGGCCGGGGGACGTTTCGGTTCCTCCAGACCCGTCGCGGCCGCTTCCGAGCTTGAGGACTCTCGCCGCCTCGCGGCATATAAGGGGAGAAAGGGCCTCCCTCCATCCTGGCAGGAAAAGGTCAGACTCGTCGATTTCTTTCCCCGTCGCCGCGTCCACGGTCATGAAACCGAAGAAGCTCTCACCGCGCTCATTCGCTCCCGAAAGGCAGCGCTCGGTAGCTATCGAAATCCTTTCCTTTCCGCACCAAAGCCAGTACTGGCGCTCCTCGAGCCCCTGCGTCCGCCTTGTTCGGGCCATGAGTTCCCTCGCGTAGGCAGGAGGGCTCTTCCCCCTCCTCAACCTCGCATCCAGGAAGGGATAGCTTTGATCGACCGGGTTGGCTAAAAGATCGAGACGGAAGAGCCGTCCTCCTCGCTTCGTAAAGCTCTTGAGCAGGGGGAGCCCGCCATCAGCCGAACGAACCAGTGTTGTTTCTCCCTGCGGAAGGTCGGGTCCCGAGAAGCCGAGCAAGACAGGTCCGCCGGGTTTCCTCTCCTCAAGCTCCAAGGTCGACCCCTTCGCCGTCCCCGAGTTCACCAGGCCTTTTCTGACCTTTCCCTCTTTTCCCGCAAAGGAGACAAAACCATAGAGCCGCCGCTCGGGCAATTCGAAAAAACCCCAGGCTTTATCCGAAGTTTCCTGAAGAAGGAGGGAGAAGCCGTGCCCATCACTATCCACGAGGTGGATCAGGGTTCCGCCGCTTCTCCAGAGGCCGCTGGCCTGATCAAAGCCGGCGGCGAGCAAGGCGAGGAGGACGCAGAGGCCGACCACGGCCACCAAGAAACTCAGAGTTGCCATTCTTCTCATGATCCCCAGCCATGTTCCGATATTAATAAGGAAGCTAATCGCGTCATGTATTTCCATGTAATCCATCTGTTCCATGTCCGAATCCGTGGTATAGTATAGGTGGCAGAGGACCGCGATGCCACAATAGGCGGCCACGCCACCGTCCATTCCTGACAGTTTCGCTGAATAAATCGATATGGACGGCGATCGGATTGCGGTTTATCATAAGTAAAATAATATTGCAGGAGGGTGTATGTCCAAAGCTACGAAATCGCTCTTTGCGCTGATGGCAATCCTGGCTATAGGGTTGGCTTCCTGCGCAACGCCGCCGACGGCAACGACGACCACAACGGTACCATCTACCTCTACGACAGTGGCACCGTCAGCGCCGACGGATACGTCGACGACCGTGACGACAGTGACGCCGGTCGAACCGACGACGACAACAACAACGACCGTCGCGTTGCCTACGGTCTCGGAACTTGAGATGAACAACCTTCTTGCCCAGGCCGAGGGACTCAAGGTCGACGCCCAGAAATACGAACTCGATATCCTTCTTCCCGACGACTACAAGGCTGTGGACGATTCCTATACAGCCGTCGCCGAGGAATATAAGGCCGTCACATCCGGCGGTTTCGACGGAACCAAGGCTTTCCCGATTAAAGCTAAACTGGAGGCTTCCGTAGCCGATTGGGAGTCATTCAACGGCAAAGGCATGCCCCTCAAGACCGACGCCGAACGGGACAAGGCTGTGAATATGCGCGCTAAGGCCATGGAGGCAGACGGCCCCACCCTCGCCGCCGACCGGTACGCCAAGGCTGAAGACCGTCTGACCCAGGCCAACGCGGCCTCGGAAAATAAGGACTATGCCGCGGCCATTCCCTCCTATAAGTACAGCGCCTCAGCCTATGAAGACGCGGCCGAGAAGGCCAAGGCTAACGCCCTGCGCGAAAAGATCTTCTCCAACGGCTATGCCAAGTATTCCAGCAGCTACTTCAAAATGGGTGAGGATCAGTACGCGGCTGAAGAGGCGCTCTGGGCAACAGGTTCGCCCGACGATCTGGCCGCGGGCGTCGCAGACCTCAAGATCGCCAACTCCTACTATGAGTTCGTGGCGGATAAGGGAGCCGAGTATAAATCCTTCGAAGGCAAGGACAAGGCCCTCGAAGCCCAAAATATGGCCCTCTCGGTAAAGGCCGATGTAAACGCCCCCGAGGAGTACTCAGGCGCCTCGGACATCCTCGCCGAAGGCCTCTCCAACCAGGAAAAGGGCTCCTACGAGAGCGCTTATATGTGGTTCGGTGACGCGGCGGCCGCATTCGGCTCCGCCTACGATTCGACGCAGAACCTTAAAGCCACGACCGAAGATGCCATAGCGAACGCCGAGGACAGTGTCCAGAAGAGCGACGCAAAGGCAACCGAAGCCGATTTCGGCGACAATGTCTATATCAAGGAAGCCAAGGATCGTCTGGACAAGTCCAAAGTCCAGTACGGCGACCAGCTCTTCTCCGATTCCACATCCAACGCCAACGAAGCCGCTAATTACTCCACTATGTCCGATAACTTTGTTGCTTCCGAGATAGACAGGCTTGCGAAAGTGGCCGCTGAGAAGCTTGCCGCCGAGAAGGCGGATGCAGATCCCGCGATGGCCGATGCGCGTACGAGGCTCGCCTGGGCCGATACCAACAAACTCGGCTCGGATTATCCGAAGCAGTACAATGATGCCAAGGCGGGCATGTCTGCCGCCGAGCTTTCCTACAAGAATGAACGCTACATTCCTGCGAAAGCCCTTGCCGGTGACGTTTCCACGACCCTTTCCGACGATTTCCAGTCGAACGTAATCGCCGACAGAAAAGCCAGGGAAGCCGAGAAAGCCGCTCAAGCCCAGCTTGCTGCGGATAAAGCCGCAGCCGATCCTGCCATGGACGACGCCAGGAACAGGATGGCATGGGCCAACGACAACGGCATAAAGGCCGATTACCCCGAGGAGTACAGCGATGCCTCCTCCTCCATGCAGGCCGCGGAGTTCACCTATTCGAATGGGGATTATCCTCTCGCGGACGACCAACGCCAAGGCCGTCTCCACAACCCTCTCCGACGATTTCAAGGCCAAGGTAGCCTCCGATAGAGCGACCAAGGCTGTCGCAGCCCAGCTCGCCGCGGACAAGGCCGCAGCCGATCCTGCGATGGCTGACGCCAAGACCAGGCTCGCCTGGGCCGATTACAACGACATCGCCAAGGATTATCCGAAGGAATACCAGGACGCCAAGACGAGCATAAGCGCGGCCGACCTTGCCTATAACAATGGCCGCTACACTTCGGCCAAATCCCTGGCCGAGGACGCTTCAGCGACACTCTCCGACGAGTTCCAGTCTAAGGTGGCGGCCGACAGGAAGGCGGCTGCGGATAAGGCAGCCGCTGACAAGCTGGCCGCTGATCAAGCCGTGGCCGAGAAGGCTGCAGCTGACAAGGCTGCAGCCGAGCAAGCCGCCGCTGAGAAAGCCGCTCAAGCCCAGCTTGCCGCGGATAAAGCCGCAGCCGATCCGGCCATGGACGACGCCAGGAACAGGATGGCATGGGCCAACGACAACGGCATAAAGGCCGATTACCCCGAGGAGTACAGCGATGCCTCCTCCTCCATGCAGGCCGCGGAGTTCACCTATTCGAATGGGGATTATCCTCTCGCGAGGCCAAGGTAGCCTCCGATAGAGCAACCAAGGCAGAACAGGCGGCGCAGACCGACATCGACAAGGCACAGTCCAAGCTTGACTGGGCGGTTTCCAAAAACGCCAAGAACAACTACTCGGCTCTGTGGGCCCAGGGTGCCGGCCAGTTGGATGCCGCGAAGTTCGCCTTTGACCGCAAGGATTACAAGACCGCCTCGACCAAGGCCCAAGCCTCCTACGCTACCTTGTCCGACATTTCGGAGTTCGCCCCGCTGCCGGGGAAGTACACGGTCAGGCTCATCCCCGAACGCAGGGACTGCCTGTGGAGAATCGCGGAGTACGGTTTCGTCTACAACAATCCGCTCAAGTGGCCAGTTCTCTACGAGGCTAATAAAAGAACTTTCAAAGATCCTTCCAACCCCAACTTGATCTACCCGGGACAGGTTCTCGTCATACCGAGCATCAAGGGCGAGACCAGGGAAGGGATGTGGAATCCGAACAAAACCTATCAATCTCTCGCTAAATGAGTACAGGCAGCCGTGGAAGCCGAAAGGCTTTTACTGCTGGACCTGTATAAGAAAGGAGCCGCCCTTGGGCGGCTCCTTTCTTATACTCGAGATAGCTGAAAACCAGCGGGACCCAGTTCCTGGGTTTAAAGCCCGCCGTACCTTCCATAGAAAGCCTTTACGAGGGCGACCGACGCCTCCTGGTCTCCGGCATCAAGGGTTTCCCTCACGGCATGCATCGAAAGGAGAGGCTGACCCACATCCATGGTCCTCAGGCCTAGGCGGGAAGAGGAGATGGGCCCTATGGTAGTCCCAGGTTGGGAATCGGCCTTTGCCATGTACCTCTGCCAGGGAATCCCTGCCTCGGCACAAAGCTCGGCAAAGAGGACTTCCGCCCTCAGGTCAGTGGCGTAGCGCTGGTTCACGTTGACCTTGAGAGCTGGTCCTTTACCGAGAAGAGGGGAGAAGGTTTCGTCGTACTTGTCGGCGTAGGCTGGGTTGAGGGCTTGGGCCAAATCCATGGATAGGCAGAGAGAGCGGGGCGTCGCCCGGTAGAAATCCTCATAAGGTGAACCTGAGGCTAAAGCTGCCCGGGCGAGTATATCGCGCAGGAAGCTCGAATTGGCTCCCTGGGCAGTCATTGAACCCACCTCCTCGGCTTCGAGGAAACAGGCGACCTGGGTGCCGATGCCGGGCTTGGAGGCGCAGAATGCCTCCAGGATGGCCTGACAGCCAGCGAGGTCATCCAGCCTCGGAGCGTTGACAAGACCACCATCGATCCCTTCATGGGCTCCAAAAATAACTGCCTTCTGACCGTCAAAGAAGAAAGCCTCGACGCCAGCGAGCTTTCCAGGATCGATGTCTAATTCGGATGCCACGATAGCCTCGACCCAGGAAGGCCCTCCCTCGACAGGCTCGGCTTTCAAGGTTTCAACCAAGACGGGAAGATGCTGGTGGGCATTATATTCGAAGCCTTTGTTGATCTCCCTGTTGAGGTGGATGGCGATGTTGGGAATGATGCCGATGGGCTTGCCCGTAGTGAAGAGGAATTCCCGCGCTTCCCCGTCTTCGCGTACGAGGGCTCTGCCCGCGAGGCAAAGGGGCCTGTCGAGCCAGGAGGAAAGGATAGCCCCTCCATAGACATCGACAGCAATCCGGCGGATCGAGTGATCGAGACGTTCACCCTTGGAGCGTACTTTCAGTCCCGGACTGTCCGTATGGGCGCCCGCGAGGGCATAGCCTGTTTCCCCGAACCTGCCAGTCCCCAACCTGAAGGCTATGATCGAGTTCCCACCCCTGGACACGAAATAGGGCACTCCAGGCTCGAGAGCCCAGGACTTGGCTTCATCGAGGATGTTTGCCCCGTGGGCGAAAAGATGGGCCGCGATGTTGTCCGCGGCATGAAAGCTCGTAGGTGAGGAATCTATAAAATCACAGAGATTCTTGGCAGATGTCATGATCTTTTCCTTCGACTTTCACGCCTGAGGCCTTCCTGAGGAGTTCTCCGTTGCGCGAGACAAGGGAGAACAGGGTAATGCGCAGGGCGTTTATATCGGCTTTCATATCCTGATCGCCGACAAAAAGCTCCCTCTCCAGCTCAGTCTTGGCGGCCTTGAGCCCGAACTTTCTATCGAGGGCAAGATGCTTGAGACGCGAGATGATGCAGATATCGAGATATGTGTAGAGCCTTCGGCCGAAGACATCCTTTCGAGGAGCCAGGAGGGCAACCTCCTTCTCCCAGAACCGCAAGGTAGAGGCAGGAAGATCGAGAAGGAGTTCCACATCGCCCGTCGAATAGCCCTTCATGATCGTTGGCGATCCCTCCAGTCGACGCGGGAAGCCTTGAGGCCGAGACCGACAGGTATCGAATCAAGGTCGAATTCCTCCCTGATCTTGTTCTTGAGGAATGAGACATAGGAGTCCGAAACCAGGTCGGGTCGAGTGACGAAGAAGGTGAATTTCTGGGGATTAACGCTCGTCTGGACGGCATAGCGGAGTTTGAAGCGAGCTCTCGGCCCCGCGGGCGGCGGCATATTTTCTATCCAGGACCCTACCGCTCGATTGAGCTTCGATGTCTCGACCCGTCTGTTGAGCTTGGAGTACATGGTAACGACGGAGTTCATGAGCTTGTCCAGACCGCTTCCTTCCTTGGCCGACATGGCGATGACTGGAGCATAGGCCATCTGGCCGAAGAACCAGCGCAGCTTATCCCTGGAAGCCTCGAAGGCATTCTTCATCGTAGGCATGAGGTCCCACTTGTTCAGGACGAAGATAACTCCCCTCCCCTCGTCGACGGCGAAGGCCGCGATCTTCTTGTCCTGCTCGGTGAGGCCCTCAATCGCGTCGATCATGAGGACGACAATGTCGGCCCTAGTCACCACCGCGATGGAACGGGTGACCGAATAGTACTCGACGTCGTCTGTCACCTTCTTCTTGCGGCGGATGCCCGCGGTGTCGAGAACAATGATACCCCGGCCCTTCCAAGTAAAGCGGCCCTCCACGACATCCCTGGTTGTTCCGGGGATTTCGCTCACGATGCTCCGCTCCTCACCGAGGAGGAGGTTCAGGAGGCTGGATTTGCCCGTATTGGGCTTGCCCATGATCGCGATGCGTATATCGGCCCGCTCCAAGTCCACGGCCCTCACGGCCGAAAAATCGAGCTTCGAGACGATCAGGGATACAAGTTCATCGATGTTGCGGTTGTGTTCGGCCGAGACAAAGACGACGGGTTCGATACCCCACTTCATCTGCGACCAGACGAGGGGCTCGCGCTCGGGGCTGTCCGCCTTATTGACGACGAGAACAAGACGACGGCCCAGCGGACGCAGAAGTTCGGCGAACTCGGCATCCTCGGGGGTTATCTCGACCGCGTCGACAATGAAGAGGATGAGATCGGCCTTGGAGATGAGGGAGAGAGTTCGCGCGACGACGAGGTCGTCCAGGCCTTCGCGTTCAAGCTTGAAGCCGCCCGAATCGGCGAGAAGCACGCGCTTATCCGATCCGGGCAGCTCGCAGACCTCCTCGATGGGGTCTCGCGTCACACCCGGCGTGGGGTCGGTGATGGAACGCCTCTTGTGGAGGAGCCTGTTGAAGAGGGTGGACTTGCCCACGTTGGGCCTGCCTACCAGGGCGACCAGGGGCAGGTTTTCCCACCTGACATCCTTTATCTCGACATCGGCGACAGTCTCTTCGGCTGTCGAGGAATCGGTTTGGACAATAGCTGGCTTCCGGCCTCTAGTACCTTTCGACCGGGATTCCAAGCCGGGCTTCGTGCCGGACTTCGTGCCGCTTTTTCTCTTCTTATGCTCTTCGTTGTTCATAGGAATCCTATAAGGTGAATCGGTCGGCCAGGAAGGATGCCGCCTCGGAAGGACTCGTCATGGTCATGATGACCTCGGCGGTCTGTTGGGCTTCTTTTAGTGTCACGGATAATAAAAGGCTCTTGACGGCGGGGATGGAGACTGAGGACATCGACAACTCCCTGAGGCCGAGGCCCACGAGGAGAACTGCGGCGGCCGGATCGGCCCCCATCTCCCCGCAGAGGCTGACTTCTATGCCAGCCTTCCTGGCCGTATCTATGGTCATTTTGATGAGACGGAGCACGGCGGGATCGAGGGGGTTGTGGAGGTAGGCGACCTTCTCGTTTCCTCGGTCGACAGCCAACGTGTACTGGGTGAGGTCGTTCGTCCCAATCGAAAAGAAGTCGGCGCTGCGAGCCAGGATATCCGAACAGAGGGCAGCCGAAGGCACCTCGATCATGATGCCCGCCTTGATGTGGTCGGGCACCCGAAGGCTCTTCGCTTTGCATTCCCACTGGGCCTGCTCGAGTATGCCTCTTGCCTCGACGAGTTCCCCGAGCGCGCTGATCATGGGGAACATGATACGGACGTCGCCATAGACGCTCGCCCTCAGGATGGCGCGGAGCTGGGTGCGGAATATCTCCGGCTTGCTGAGACAGAAGCGTATGGCCCTCCATCCGAGGAGGGGGTTCTTTTCATCCTGCGCGCCGAACTCGGGAAGGACTTTGTCCCCCCCTATGTCCAGGGTACGAATCGTGACAGGCTTGTCCCCCATTGCCTCCACTACCTGCTTATAGGCCTTGAACTGGGCTTCCTCGCCGGGTATATGACCTCCGAGGAATAAAAACTCTGATCTGAAGAGGCCGATGCCGTCCGCCCCATACTCGACGGCAGACCTAACCTCCTCGGGAACCTCTATATTCGCCTTGAGGAAAATCCTCTCTCCGTCCTTGGTGGTGGCGGGTAGGTCCCTGATGCTCTTGAAGGCGCTTTCCTTCCGTATCCTCATGCTGTGGGCCGCCCTCTCCTTTTTGAGGGCCTCTCCGTCCGGATCTATGACAACGACGCCCCTGTCCCCGTCCACGATGAGGGGAGTGAGGGCTTTGACGTCCGAGACGAAAGCCCCGACACCGAGAACCGCGGGAATCTGAAAGGCCCGAGCGAGGATGGCGGCATGGCTTGTTCTACCACCTGACTCGGTGACGATTCCCTTTATCCGCTCCCTGGCCATGGTGATCATGTCGGAGGGCAGGAGCTCCCTCGCCACGATGATTACATCCATGTCGATATCAGCCAGATCGATACGCTCGCGATGGAGCAGATGACCCAGGATTCGCCGTACAACATCGTGGATGTCGGTGACCCTCTCCTGCATGTAGGGATCCTGAGAGGAAGAGAGCTTGTCGATCATCTCTCGCTCGAGCGAGAAGATGATGCTTTCTACATTTAAAAGGAAGCTGGAAAGCCTGAGCTCGACACTTTCTTTTATTTCCGGGTCGTCGAGCATCATGAGATGTGCGTCGAAAATTGCCGCGTGTTCCTCGCCCGCCTCTTTGAGGGCCTTATCACGGAGGACGATTACATCGGCTTTAGCTTCTTCAGTCGCCTCGAGAAAGCGCGAGAACTCCGAAGCTACATCTTCGCTGGATATGGAGAAGGAAGGAATGGATGAACTATAATCATCGAAGAAAAAATAGGCCGGAGCCAGGGCCGTGCCCGGAGACGCTGCGATGCCCCGAAGTTCTCTCATAGAAGGAGACTGTAGCAGATATTCACCGCATCGTCAAATAAGCGGGTGAAGCCCCTGGCTTCATTTGAGGAAGTTGGCGGGATTAGTAAGCTTTCCGTTCTTATACACGGTGAAATGGACGTGTGGACCTGTGCTGTATCCCGTGTTTCCCGAATAGCCGAGTCTCGCGCCCCTTTCGATATAGTCGCCCGCATTGACGGAAATCGAGTTCATGTGGCCGTAGAGGGTCTTCCACCCTCCCGAGTGTTTCATGATGACATATCTTCCCAGCGATGCCGAATAGCCTGTCTCGACGACGACGCCTTCCATGGCCGCGCCTACCGGCGTCCGCATAGGCACCCCGATGTCCAAACCATTGTGGAAGCTGTTTTTGCCGGTGAAGGGATCTCTTCGCCAAGAGAACCAGGAGGTTATCACGCCCCGCACCGGCCAGCGGAAGAGGTCGCCCGATATCTCCCTCAAAACGGCTCTGGGCAGGTGAGCGTCGGGAAGATAGATGGTGGATTTGGCTTCGAAGACCCGGGAGAGCAGGCCGTTGGCCTCTACCATCTTATCGGCCGAAATACTGAATTTCTGGGCAATTGCATCGACACTCTCACCCGCCTTGGCTTCGTAGACGATGCCCGACTGATTGGGAACCTTGAGAAGCTGCCCCGGCTTCAGGGTCCTCGCTGAGGAGATATTGTTGGCGCTGAAGATGGTATCCGGCGAAACATCGAAGGAATCCGCTATGCCGGAGACCGTATCTCCCTTTCCGACCTGGTAGACCGTGTAGAAGAGGCTGCTCTCGCTCGACTCGGAATCCGAAGTCGTCGCCCTGGCGGACTCAGATGGGGCGTCGATGTTTGCGATCGTGTAAATCAGTCCGGGCGCCGGCCTGAAGCTGGAGCCGACCAGTGTCAGAAGACATACGAAAGAAAAGACCATCCGCATGAAGGTTGGGCCATTGGTGAAATGAAGCAGAATATCGTTTCGGCTTATCCTGAATCGACCTCTCACGCGCCACCTCTGGAAAAAACTAAAAGTAAGTATACTTTCAAGCCTTGACCTAAGCAACCACAGTCTTTCATCTTGTCCTGTCTCGAGTCTTGGGGTATTGTTCGAAACCAGAATGAACAATACTGCAACTATATCCCGCAAAGCTAGCGACGTCGCTCTCCTCTCCTGCCCCGACTACGGGAGGGAAAGACTGGATGGCCTCATTCGCGAAGCGGCCGAGGCTGCGGGCTTTCCCGAAATCGGCGGCAAGCGGATCCTGGTAAAGCCCAATATCCTCAAGGCCGCTGTACCCGAGAAAGCCGTCTGCACGCATCCCGAGTTCCTCGGCGCCGTCCTCAGGTTCCTTAAATCGAAGGGCGCCGCCCGGATCGTCGCGGGGGATTCTCCCGCCTGGCAGGGCGGCAGGGCAGCGGCCAAGACTTCGGGCCTCTTCGACGCGGCATCCAGCGAGGGGGTGGAATGGGTGGAACTCAGTACCGGCGAGGCCCGGCAATCTCCCGGCGCCCATCTCGTCAGAGGCTTCGCCCTCGCCGCGGCCCTGGATGACTGCGACCTCGTTGTCAATCTCCCCAAACTGAAGACGCACCGGCTCATGAAGTACACAGGAGCCATCAAGAATCTCTTCGGCCTGGTCCCAAGCCTCGGGAAGAGCGGATTCCATCTGCGCTTCCCGGACAGCGCTGATTTTGGAACCATGCTCGTCGATCTGGCTGCCTCCGTGCCCCATTGCTTCACCTTCATGGACGGGATCGTCGCCATGGAGGGCGAGGGACCAGGCGATGGTGATCCCTACGCCTTGGGCATCATCCTGGCATCCTCGGACCTCGCGGCCCTGGATTGGACGGCGGCATCCTGTATAGGCTACGATCCTTGCCGCATACCCTATCTCGTCGACGCGCTCCAAAGGACGGGACGCGATCCAGAAAAGCCTTCAATCGAAGTGGGACCCCGGAGCGTGGCCGAACTTGCAGCCGTCGATTTCAGGCTCCTGCCCTACGAGATGAAAGGACAGGCGGATATACGCGCGATTCCTTCCTTCGCGCGGAGCTTTCTCAAGAAAATCCTCGCGGACAGGCCCATCTTCGATCCCAGGCGCTGTGAAAGCTGTTCCGCCTGCGTCAAGGTCTGCCCAGCCAAGGCCCTAGAACTCCGGAAAGAGAATTCAAACCGGATACTGATAGACGACGAGGCTTGCATCGGCTGTTTCTGCTGCCACGAAGTGTGTCCTGCCCATGCCATACGTATAGGCAAGGTACTCCGAAGGCCAGGAAAGGCGAGGAAGCTACCATGAGCCACGACGACCCTTTCCTCCACCTCGATTTCGGAGAGCCTGAGTTCTACGAGCGGCTGGACATCGAAGCCCCGAAACGGCGCAAAGACAAACTTGTGGTCGATGAAGAAAAGATCTTCGCCCTTTCTGAGCGAGCCTTTTCGGAAATAGCGTTCAGGTATCCAAAGGGTCACCTCGAGAAGCTCTCCGCCCTGGCCAAGGATGAAAATGCCTCGACCGACGAGCGTTTCGTCGCGGAAACCTTGATCCGCAACGCCGCGGCCGCCGCCCGGGGGCTCTATCCCATGTGTCAGGACACAGGTACCGCCTTAGTCTACGGATGGAAAGGAGGGCTGTTCCAAACTCCGGGCTCTGGCGGGGACGCAAAGGCTCTCGCCGCGGGGGCGGCGGCCGCCTGGGCCGCCAAAGGCCTCAGGAATTCCCAGCTTGGCCCGCTTTCTGCCCTCGAAGAGAAGAACACTCAGGATAATCTCCCCGCCGGTATCGATATCAGGGAGGTCGAAGGCTCGGAATACCGTTTCCTCTTCGCCGCTAAGGGGGGAGGCTCGACAAGCAAGTTCTCCTTAAGCATGGAGCCCCCCTCGATCCTGGATGAAACGCGGCTGGAGCGGATCCTCGCAGCCAGGATCGGAGCCCTGGGCGCCTCAGCCTGCCCTCCCTACACGATCGGTATCGTCCTCGGCGGAACCAGCCCTTCCCAGGTTTTCACCGTCCTCGAGCTCGCCGTTTACGGCATGTTCGACGCCCTGCCTGAAGCTGGCGACGGGAAGGGCGGCCCCTTACGGAGCCGCGAATGGGAAAAACGCATCCTCGGAATCGCGGAAGGCACCGGCATCGGTGCCCAATGGGGAGGCAAGGGACTCGCCCTCGACGCCCGCTTCATTCGACTCTCACGGCACGCCGCCAACCTTCCCTTGGCCGTAGGCGTCTCCTGCTCGGCCCACCGCAAGCGCAGGGCCATCGTGAACGAACAAGGCTGGTTCCTGGAAAAGCTGGAGGAGGACCCGGAGAGACTGCTGCAAGGCTTGGGCGAAGGTGTCGGCCACGGCGCGGACAAGGCCGTGGATATAGACCTGGATGCCCCGAAGGAAGTCTGGCTCTCGCGACTCAGGGATCTTGAGCCAGGGACACGAGTTTCCCTTTCGGGGATGGTCACCGTCGCCAGGGACAAGGCCCACGCGCGCATCGCGGCCTCCCTCGCCCGAGGCGAGGCAGTTCCATCCTACTTCGTCGAACATCCGATATTCTACGCCGGTCCGACCGAAGCGGCCCCAGGTGAGGCGACGGGATCTTTCGGCCCCACGACGGCCTCCAGGATGGATGTCTATCTATCGCCCTTCACCGCGGCGGGAGCTTCCCTGGTGACCATAGCCAAGGGCGGGCGGGGATCTGAGGCGAGGGCGGCTCTGGCCTCGGCGAGAGGGGTCTACCTGGCAGCCATCGGGGGAGCGGCCGCCCTTACCGCGAAAGAGCATATCGTCGAGAGCAGGGTGATAGACTTCCATGACCTGGGTATGGAGGCTGTCCGGCTGGTCCGCCTGAGGTCCCTGCCGGCTCTCGTCGTCATTGACGCCCGAGGCGATAGCTTTTACCCTTGAACCGGAATGAGCATGATCGTGAAGAAAGGTAACCTGGGCCTCCAGTTAGGGATCTGCTACTCTCTCTTCTTCGCCATTTATGGCATCACTTCGCCCTACTTGCCTGTTATTCTGCGGGGGATCGGCTACAGCCATTCGGCTATAGGCGCCCTTCTCGCCACCTACGAGCTGGTGGGGATCGGCGGCCCCATCTATCTCGCCCGCATCGCCGACGCCTCGGGCCGATCCAAGCCCTATCTCTGGGGCGCTGGTCTCTCCGTCATTGCGGGACTCGCCCTTCTCGTCACGCTCAAGTGGCCAGTCTTCACCTTTCTCAGCCTCTCACTCATCTCGCTAGGGCTCAAGACACCCATTCCCATTCTCGACGCTTCTATCCTCAAGACCATCGAGATCAACGTGGCACAAGGCAGGAAGACGCACAAATATGGGGCCTTCAGGGCACTGGGCTCGGCGGGTTTCGTCCTCGTCACCCTCAGTGTCCAGCTTCTTCCCGGTTTTGACCAGAGCCCGCCATGGGTCATCGCCGGAAGCGCGGCCGCATTGGTCCTCGTCTATCTTCTCGGCGTTCAAAGCCTTCCCGAACCCGGTTCTCGCGTACCCTCTCGGAATACAAAGAGCCTCAACCTGAGCTGGGTCGACCGCGATTTCGTCGTAGGCCTCGGCGTGATGGCCCTCGGCAGGCTGGCCATGTCCTCGGTCAACTCCTTTTTCTCCCTCTACCTCGTCGAGGAACTCTCCTGGCACGCCATTGGGGCGATGAATGCCCTGTCGGCGACCGTCGAGATACCGACGATGATGTTATCCTGGTGGTTCATGAAGAAGCGAAGCCCGATGGCTATCGTAGCCCTGGCGTCGGCCGCGATCGTGGCGAGGCTCCTCGTCTACGCCCTCGTGCCCACGAAGCTGGGAGTCATCACCGGCCAGCTTCTCCATTCCCTCTGCTACGGGATGTTCCTGCCGGCAGCCGTGGCTTTCATCAATCTGAAGACACCGCCGGTCTACAGAACGACTGGCATGGCCCTTTTCCTGGGCTTCGGCCTCGGCCTTCCTGCCGTCCTGGGTTCGGCTCTGGGGGGAATCGTCGTCGAGGCCTTGGGCTACCGCTGGCTCTTCGCCTCGTTCAGCATCTTCGCCGTATTGAGTCTTGTCCTTTACGGGACCCACGAGAAAAAACTGAATACGATCCGCTGACGTCTCTGACGAACCTCAAACCCATAAATTGGCGAGACCGAGCTTCCTCGTCAGCCGCTGGACAAGGAAGAGGGCCGTCGCCATGAGAGCATGGCTCATCTCCCCCTCCCCCATGGCGTCCATCACCGAGGCTGCAGGGACGAGGAGGGCATCCACTACCTCGTGCTCGTCGAGATTCCGTTCGACCGAAGGCTCAGGATCGACGGCAAGAAAGACATGGAATCTATTGGATTGAATCGCTGGATTTGGATAGACGGATCCCGCGTGGATGATGGTCTCTGAGACCCAGCCCGTCTCCTCGGCGAGTTCCCTCGCCGCCGCCGCCAGAGGCTCCTCGCCCGTCTCGACGAGGCCGCCGGGAAATTCCAGGCTGGAAGCGTCCGAGCCGTGACGGTATTGTCGAACCATGAGGAACTCGGGTGAGCCCGGCGACCGGATGAGGGGAACGACGACTGCCCAATCGTTGGCCTCGAGTACGGAGAATCTTCCCTTCCGGCCCCCGGGCCCCTCGCAAAGCTTTTCGAACACCGTGAAGACGCTCCCCGAATAGACTTCTTCCTTGGAAAGGGTCTTCCATGCGAGGGAACCTGAACCATCGCCAGCCACCATCCCGGGCCTCCTGGGGCCACCATCCTACCGAAGCCCGGGCAGGACGATCAAGGGATCGACCCGCAGAAACAGGTTGCGTCCGCCAAGGAGGCAGGCTAGGATGGGTACATGGATCAGCAATCCAAAGATCTGGAATCTATTATCGAAGCCTTCGGCACCATCGGAGCCGCCCTGACCATCTGCGACAAGGATCTCGTGCTCCTGTATATGAACGACAAATCAGGCGCCGCCTTCGATTCCCAGGGCGGGCTCTCCCTCGTCGGCTCGAACCTTGAAGCCTGCCATAAACCTGAGTCGGTAGCCGCGATGCGGAAGATGCTCACGACTGAAAAACCCAACGTCTATACGGTCTTTAAACAGGGGAGCAAGAAGCTCATTTGGCAGGGTGTCTGGAAGTCGGGAGGATCGGTCGGCGGTCTCGTGGAGATATCGATTCCTCTCCCCGACGAAATACCCCATTTCGACCGTGGCTGAGGCCGCGCAAGGAAGCCTTCCATGCTTGTGTCCATCGTCGTACCCGTCCTCGACGAGAAGGAGAACCTGGAGCCGCTGGCCCAGGCTGTGGACTCTGCCCTCCTGCCCGCCTGGGACTACGAACTCATCTTCGTGGACGACGGCAGCCACGATGGGAGCCTCGAGGTCCTGCGCCACCTGGTTTCCGGAAATCGCAGGCTGGGATATATCAGTTTCTCACGCAATTTCGGCCATCAGACAGCCTTAAAGGCGGGGATCGAGGCTGCCCGGGGCGGCTGCGTCATCACGATGGATGGGGACTTCCAGCATCCCCCCGCCCTGCTTCCAAGCATCCTGGAGGCTTGGAAGCCCGGCATCGAGGTCGTCGCCACAATCAGGAACGAAGCGCCAAGGGGATCCTCCGGCAGACCTTCGTTCCTGAAGCGAAAAACCTCGCGACTCTTCTACGCCCTCGCCAACGCCTTCTCCGGTCAGCGCCTCGAACCGGGTTCTGCGGATTTCCGCCTCCTCTCTCGCAAGGCGGCTGACATCATCGTCTCGATGCGCGAACGGGAACTTTTCCTGAGAGGAGCCGTGCCCTGGATGGGCCTGCCCACGGCGACGGTGACCTACGAAGCCGCGCCGAGGCGGAGCGGATCAACCAAATACTCCTTCGCCAAGATGTGGACCCTTGCCCTCGACGGGATGACCTCCTTCGGCGTGAGACCCTTAAGGCTCGCATCCATCGCGGGAGCCTTCATATCGCTGGCCGGCTTCGTCTATGCACTCTACGCTCTCTGCATGAGACTGTTTACCTCCAGGACCGTGGAAGGCTGGACGAGCCTCCTCGTCAGCGTCCTCATCGTGGGGGGGATACAGCTGCTCTGCCTGGGCCTCGTCGGCGAGTATTTGGGCAAGCTTTTTATCGAAGCCAAGGGCAGACCCGGCTACATCGTCAAGGAATCCTTTCTGGAACTCGGCAGGCGGGGAGAAAGCGGCGAGCGGAATAGCGGGACAGATCAATGAGTGTCGTCCTCCTGGTCTCCGGTATTCTCTGTTCCGCCCTCGCCCAGGTCCTTCTTAAACTTTCGTCCAAGCCCGCCATGTGGACCCTCCCCTGGTTCAGCGCCCTGGGTGGCGCCGCCCTTTTCTACGGGGTCTCTTTTTTTCTATATTCCTTGATTCTTAGAAAGAGTGAGCTGTCAAAAATCGGCCCATTGATGACGAGCGCCACGGTGCTTCTCGTCGTAGCGGCAGGGATCCTCCTCTTCGGCGAGGAGTTGACCCCGAGACGCTGTATAGGCATCACTC
>JAPLSO010000038.1 GCA_026398595.1 Spirochaetota bacterium
ATTCTTCATGCCACCCGAAGGCAACATGTCGATCCCTTACCTCTTCCTATCCCTTCCCTATTCACTGTTGAAGATCACTCGCCCTCGGGTCCCCCCTCAAGCGCTCGATGAAGGTAGCAAACTACTTGCCTTCTTGTCAAGCCTTTTTCCGGTCAGCTTCGATTTTCGCCATTTATTTCGAGCCGCTTTTCGGCGGCTTTCCTAGACAGGCGTCCGACGCGAAAAGCAAGGTATAGGGTATCGATGAGCTTGTCAACGGGGCCCGCAAATAGTGGCTGGGCAAGTCCTTGATTCGATGGCTTAAGGGTCGAAAGCCGAGGTTCTCAGCTAGAACGGCCAATATGCATCAGCATCTCCATAGCTCCGGTATCCTATGGCTTCCGCGAGGGATGCCTCATCGATATCCTCGAGACCATCGAGGTCGGCCACCGTTCGGGCAAGTCTGAGGACGGAATGAAAGGCCCTGGCAGAAAGGCCTAATGACTCGGTTCTTTCTTTGAGCAGGCGGGTACAGCTCGGCGAAAGCAAGCAGAATCGTTCTATTCCCTCGAGGGTCATTCTTCCGTTGCTGGCAAGACCTGTCTTCGAGTTTCGCTCATGCTGCCTTCTCACGGCCTTGACCACATTCCCAACCATTTTCCCCTGGTCGGGACGCTTGATGCCCTGAAAAGACACCAGGTTAGGCATGGATAAGGGCATCCGCAGGTCGATCCTGTCGAGCAAGGGACCTCCCAGATTCTTCCAGTACCTTTGTATCTCCAGGGGGGAGCAAAGACAGGATTTCGTCGCCGAACCCAGGTTTCCACATGGACAGGCATTTGCGGCCATCAGAAGTTGAAAATCGGCGGGAAAGAACAGGACCCTCCCAGCCCTGACAATAGAGACGCCACCCCTTTCGAGCGGCTCCCTGAGAGCCTGCAACACGTCCCTGCGAAACTCGGGAGTCTCATCGAGAAAGAGGACCCCTTTATGAGCGAGGCTGATCTCGCCGGGCAAGGGCGGCCTGCCACCTCCTATTATCCCTTCCAGTGAAGCGGAGTGGTGGGGGGAGAGAAAGGGAGGATGGCAGAAGGTACCGCGCCTCGGGAGGTTCCTGCCTCTGAGGGACCATATGGCAGCTACCTCGAGGGCCTCGACCTCGTTTAAGGGGGGGAGTAGGGAGGGATATCTGAGCGCGGCCATGGTCTTGCCCGAGCCGGGCGGACCGAAAAGAAGGACGTTGTGCCGCCCGGCTGCGGCGACACAGAGGGCGCGTAGCACGGCGGGGTTTCCGAGATAATCTGAAAAACCGGAAGGAAGCTGCTGTCCAGTATCAGCTTCGGCTACGGGGTCCGCATCATTTTCCGAAGATCCGTGTGAAGGCGCCTTCCCCTCCCGGAGCGCCTCAAAGATGCCCGTAAGTTCCGATAATTCCTTGATTGCATAGATCAGCGCTCCCTCGAGCCGCTTGGCTTCATCTGTGTTTCCTTCAGGTATTAGAAAGTGATTGAGGCCGCAACGCTTGGCTTTTAGGAGAGCAGGAAGCGTTCCCCTCACCGGGTTGATGCATCCGTCGAGGGTCAATTCACCTATGATCAGGAGAGGAAAGCCCGGATCGGGCAGCTGGCTGCTTTCGGCGAGTATCTTGACGGCTATGGGCAGGTCGTAAAGGGAGCCTTCCTTGGGAAGGTCGGCTGGAGAGAGGTTGATTAGCACCCTGTCCTGGGGAAAGGCGAAGGACGAGTTTCTGATCGCCGCCCTCACCCTTTCTCTCGATTCCCGTACGGAAGCGGTTGCCAGGCCGACGATATCCACGCCAGGGATTCCTCTGCGGATGTCGACTTCGACTTTTACAAGGGCTCCCTCGACTCCCAGCGGTTCATAAGCATAGATATGCATAGATCCCCTTCCACGTCGATAACGCGTGAAAAGGGATTCTTCGCTTCAGAGTCTAGAGTAAAAGAAGATCGAGGTCGAGTTCACCCCCGGCGGCCGGAACGGTGAGTCCGAACGCTCCGAGTACTGAGGGGCTGATCTCTCCGAAGATCCCTATCTTATTCCCCGAATACCAGATTTCGGCCTGTCTTCCCGCAATGAAACGGGAGTCTGAACCTTCTCTGACGCCGTACTCCTTTCCTAAATAATAAAAGAGCGTAGAGATCTGGGATGCGCATTCGTTGTAGCCCGCCTCGGCATGGGTGTTGAGAAAACCCAGATACTGCCGCGTCGCTACGCCGTAGTTCTCGGTGTCGGACTTCACGGCTACTTTGCAGCCTTGACCGAAACGGTCTCGGTTCCAAGGAGACCGGGGAGGGGCGAGTTTCTCAAATACTCGAAATTCGCGCTCATCGGGTTCGATATTTTAACGAGCGTGGAAGGCTCGATCCCCATTCTTTCGATGTAGTCCTTGGCGCTTCCCAGGTAATTGTAGATCATCTCCTGATAGCCCATGCCCACGAGGGCGAGCTTCGCCTGACGCGAGAACAGCTCGATGGGGGAGAGTCTGCCGATGGTGAAGTCTCTGGGCCGTTCGGGTTTGAAGTTCTCCATACCTATGCCGATGAGGACATCCTCCATCACGTCGACGGGATGGAGGAAGTCGTTCCTGTATTCTGCGGGAGAGATAACGAGGACGCTCCCGGATACTTCGACTTTCAAGCCCATGGATACTGCCGCCGCTTTCGCTTCATCGAGGTTCAGCGTGGTCCCCAGAAGTTTGTTGATCTGCGATAGTTCGGCTTTTACTTCCTTCTGGAAGAAGGAGGGAAAGACTACCTTTCTGCCGAATGGAGTGTCATAGGGATAGTTGACCTCGACGTTCTCTATCGCGAAGCCCATATCCTTGAGGTCGCAAGCCATGATCGAGGCCGTGAGGGCAACCGAGGGGTAATCGCTGCCGGTGACCTCGATGAAGAGGTCCTCGTCGCCGACGAGAACGGCGCCGAGATCGGCGGAATTTATTATCGGGGGATACGAAAGAACCCTGTCCTTGGCGTCGAGGAGGAGGGGATGTACTGGCTCTCCCTCGAGTATGAATCCGTAATCTTTTCCCTTGGGATGCTCGGCGAGGATCTGGCGCAGGGTCATCTTTCGCGTCTCCTGGAGGGGGACGAAAGAGGTCGTGTCGGGATCGACGCCCTTGTACTGGACGGGCCAGGCGATTACCGATGGTCGATAGAGACCTATCGATACGGTCTTTCGCTTTCGCCCGTAGTTCCAGGTGAGCTTTTCCTGAGTCTGGATCATGTCCTTGAGCATGGCGTCCGTGATGGGAACTCCGTGCGCGACGAAACCGGCGAGGAATGGTCGGACCTTCCTCACGCTCTCCGATACTTCCACTTTATAAAAGGCTTGGACGGTCTTCCCCAGTGGGACGAAGAAGTCATATTCGGGTCTGACCTTGGTCCTGTGAATGCGGAGCTGGCGCGCAAGGCCGGCGGTCGACCAGAGGTCCGGCCTGTTCGTATCATTGAGCTCGATCTTGATCGTGTTGTTTTCCGGATTTTCGGAATTCTTTTCCCAGCCGTCGAGCTCAGCTTTCGCGGTGGGCAGGATCTTCTCGAGGGCATCGACGTCCAGATTCACTCCAAGGAGGGAAAAGAAGAGTTTTTCGTTGACTTCAATCTTTGGCATATTCCAACTCCTCAGCGCGTCTTCTGGTTGCTGCGACGAAGCCTTACGGATTCCAGGTCGGAGCTGAAGAGCTCCCTCAGGTCGTTGAGCCCCAGGGCCATGAGGGCCATCCTGTCTATCCCGATACCCCAGGCGAGGACAGGCACGTCGATGCCGAGGGATTTTGTGACTTCAGGCCTGAATATCCCCGAACCGCCCAGCTCAAACCAACCGAGGACGGGATGCTTGATGTGGACTTCGACCGAAGGTTCGGTGAAGGGAAAATAGCCAGGAACGTATTTGACTTCCTTGGCCCCCGCCACCTCGACGGCAAACATCTCTAGAAAACCCAGGAGGGTCCGGAGGTTCACCTCTTCGCCGAGGACGATTCCTTCTGTCTGGTAGAAGTCCGAGAGGTGGGTCGCGTCGACCTTGTCGTAGCGGAAGCAGCGCACGATCCCGAAGTACTTGCCCGGGATCTTGGCCTTGGGCAGCTGGCGCGCCGAAAGAACGGTTCCCTGGCTTCGCAGGATGAGGCGTTTCGTAAATTCCCGATCAAAGTGGTAGTTCCAGCCTCTGCTTCCCGTGCCTCCCCCGTTCTCATGGGTCTGTGCTACTCTCGATAGATAGGGCTCCTCGATGAACTTGGCTTTCTGCGGCTCGTCGATGTGATAGACGTCGTGGATGTCGCGAGCCGAATGGAACTGGGGCATGAAGAGTGCATCCGAGTTCCAGAACTCGGTCTCAACCATGTTGCCGTCGAACTCCTCGAAGCCGAGGGATACAAGCTTGTCTTTAACACTCTCCAGGAACTCCACATAGGGGTTCTTTCTCCCCGGAATGGTTCGCGCCGGGGCAACACCTATGTTATAGGGACGGAACATGGCGTTTTTCCACGATCCGGTTTCGAGAATGGCTGGTGTCAGGGCCCCCAACTCCTCGCCGGTAAGGCCAAGAGCCACAAGAGCCTGTCTGACCCCGGCAGTCTCTTCCGTTATCCTGAATTCGACTTTTTCCCGTTCGGCGATGCGGAAGGGAGAGTCCCCTGCCCCGCGCTTCTTGGCTACGGATTTAACCACCTCAAGTTCATCGGGGAGGAGAGCCGCCTCGGCTATCATACCACCCTCTGCTAAAGCCTTGGAAAGGAGTTTTTCAAGGAGCTGCACGCGGTTCGGAAGCGACGAGCCTGGGATCAGGGCAGCCCGCTTGGAATCATCCATCACCATGGCGCCGGCCCTGGATAGAAGGCCGAAGGCCGAGCCGACTGTCTTCTGTTCCAAACCCATTTTAGCGGCGAGTTCTGGAAGTGATGAAGGATCGCTCAAGCCGACAAGCTCATAGATGCGCCGTTCAGGACTTCCCTTGGCGGCATATTCCTGGCCCAGGGGCGTTATCTCGAACCAGAGGGATTGAGTCCTGGAGGTCTCTTCGATAAGACCTTTCCCGACAAGCCAGGAAAAAGCTTGGTTCTCCTGCCCCTCCCGGTAGCCCAGGTCCCCGCGCACCTTGGCGCCGTCAATAAGGGTTCCCGGTCCATAGGCGAGAAGAATCCGGACCTCCAAGGGGTGAAGAGTTTTCGCGACGCTAGCGGCATCCATGTGAACGACTCCATGATGGGAGAATAGCGCGGTCTACCGATACGTGGCCGGCTTGAATTCCCGGCGGGCACGAGTATTACCCGAAACGGGCTCAACCGTCAATGATATAGGCTGCTGTGGCCTCGGGCGCCCCGCATCGTCAAGGCACTACTTGCACCGGTTTGAGTATCGAAGCTCTGCCGTTTCTGCCGTCCATCCGCACGTCAAGGGGATGATCCAGCCTGGTCCATCGGCAGTACTTCGTGGCTATCTCGGGCTTGAGGGCTTGGATCCATGCCCAGTCTATGGAATCCCGCCCTCGGGCCGAAACCTTGAGATAACCGATGTCCATGGTCGTAAGATTATGGAAGAAATGCGAACCCAGGGAGGAATCGATGACGAAATCCTTAAGATCAACCTCAGCGATGATCTTCACCTGAGAAATCTGGGAAAAGGTGACAGGTATACCCATCCACCTGTCCCGCGTGCCCCATCTTCCCGGGCCCACGAGGATATATTTTCTCCCTTGAGCTTTTATCTCGGCATCGAGTCGGCCTATCTCCGAGGCCATCTCCTCTGTCTTGGAGCGATCGAAGAGTTCGGGATCGACCCAGACGATGTCGGTAAGCCCCTGCTCTCTCCCGTTGCCCATCGCCTTTTCAGAGTATATGAAACTTTCCTTGGAGATAACCTTAGGAACTTCCACCCTGACCTTATCCTCGAGATGGATAAGAGGCTTGAGCTGAAGGATATAGAGCGCCGGCTTCCCCCCCGGCTCGTCGAGGTTGAAGGCGTACTCGATTTCCACGGGTGTCCCCATCGACCGCGAGCCGATATCGAGTACCATCGAAATAGCCTGGGCAAAGGGCAGGGCATTATATTTGAGGATGTTGGCGACATTGATCACCTTGGGTCCCCTTCCTGTGCTGCCTGGTATGAAGCGCAGGTCCTCCCTGTCCCAGGTCGAGGCGAACATGGAAAAGAACCTGTCCTTCTCGGCGTCAGAGATGGGAAGCGTGGAGAGACTTGCCATCTCCCCTCCCACGAGATTGGGGCTCATGGCACGGAGGTCGAGGGCGTGAAAGGAACGCTGTGTGTTCTCGAGGGCCTGCTCGGGGGAGAGCACGTCGAGTTTTGGATATCGTGGACAGAAGCGATAGGCTGTGCCTCCGCCCACGACCCATGTGCCTAATCCCAGCGCTGCAACACAGAGTCCATCCTCGGGTTTGACATAGGAGAAGGGATAGTAGTTGTAGGATTGGGCTATTCCCGAAATATGAGGATAGTACAGATCTCCTCGTCGTGTGCCGACCAGTTCCTGGATGACTACGGCCATCCGCTCTTCCTCGAGGTTGTACTTGGCCATCTCGAAGTAGGATCTCGCATCATTGGAGAAGAGGCTGGCATAAATGAGCCTTATGGCGTCGCAGAGCTGGTTGAGGCGCACCTCGGGATCGGGGTGGTTGTTGGGAATGATGTAGGTATCGTAGATCCCCGAAAAGGGGACCATGAGCATATCCTCGAAGAGACCGGACGATCGTACTGCAAGCGGCTTCTGCGTGACCTCCAGAAAACTCCTCAACTTGGCTATCAACTGCCGCGACAGTGGTATGGATAAGAAAGTGCTGCGCAGTTCACCGGTATAGGGACCGTAGTAGGCTTCGGACCAGAGATTATGTGCTTCTAGGAAGCTTTCGAATTCGTCGATCCCGATGAAGGCTGTTCTCGGGATCTTGATGTCGATGCCTTCTATATAGCGGGTAAAATCGAGGTTTTCGAGGAGGGAATGGATGAAGATGATCCCCCTTCCCTTTCCCCCCACTGAGCCATCGATAAGTCTGCAGACATAATTCTCCTCGCGCATCATCGCATCGTCGAAGTTGGTGACGATGCCTCTCGTTTTTTCTTTTCTGACATTATCAAGGATCCGAACGATGAAGTCGCGCAATGAAGTGAGGTCGGGAAAATCCGCAATGCGGTAGGGACGCAGGACCTTGGCCATGCCAATCTCCCCGCGGGCCATAAGCCAGGCCGAGAAGTGATTGCGTTCGGCGTGGTAGGCAAGACTCTCGGGAGGAAGAATGTGGAGGATGTCGATGAACTCTTTCATGTTCTTCGCCCGCTGAATCTCCCTCCCGTCCGGCATGCAGAAGCGGAAGGCGCCAAAGCCCAGGTTTTCCTGGAGGTAGGCTGCCAGTTCCATCTCAAGGGATTCGGAGTTCTTGTCGGCGAAGGACGCGCCGAGGACGTAGGCCTTCTCCCGTATCCTAGGCTCGCTCGACTGGACAAGTATGGGCAGGTCGGGGATCCGCGACTTGGCCATGCGCAGGAAATCGAAACCGGCGTCCTCGTCGCAGACGCCCTTCCTGGGAAAGCGGAGATCGGTAATGACGGTGAGGATATTGGCTTCATAGGTATCGAAAAGCGCCTGAGCCTCCTCGTAGCTCGAAGCCAGAAGAATCTTCGGTCTGGCCCGCATCGAGAGGAGCTTGTAGGTTTCTGTGACTTTCTCCTCCTCTATAAGGTTCTGGGTCTGCTTCATGACAACCTTATAGAGGACGGGAAGGAATCGTGAGTAATAGCGTATGGAATCCTCGATGAGGAGGATGACCCTAACTCTTCCCACCTGGGTGTCGGGCTCGACGTTCCGCACATCCTCGACATACTTGATCATTCCAACGAAGAGCTTGGAATAGCCGTTCCAGACAAATATCCTGTCGACGGCGGCAAGGCAAGGCGAAGCCAAGTCGAGATTCTCCAGGCTCGAATTGTTCGTGGCCATGAGGAGAATAGGTATGTCGGGCCATATATGCTTCATGGATTGGGCGAGGCGCAGGGGTACATCGAAATCAATGCCACCCATAAGGATGACAAGATCGGTACTGCCCCCCCTGAAGAGATCCATAGCCGAATCTTCAGTATAGGCGCATACAACCCTGGGAATGGTATTCAGGTTGAGCTTGAAGTATTCGCCGTAGATCTGCTCGGTGAGGACACCGTCCGATTCCACGACGAATGAATCATAGAGGCTGCCGACGAGAAGGACTTCCCTGACCCTGAATCGCATGAGGTCGTGGTAGACGTTCCTTTCGCGCCGCTGCTGGTCGTAGGCCGCGACGAGTTGGTTGAAGTACATGGGCATATCCTAGCCTAGTTTTCGCGGTCAATAAAGCGATCGGCTTTCCTTGACCTCAGGATCAGGGGCGTATATCATCGTGATACTCCGCGCAGTAGCGTGGATCAAGTTCGGCCTTTCGGGCCGCTGTCGGAGATGAGAACGATGAATAACCTGAAGCTGGCCGCCGCTCGCCTTAACCTTCTCCGAAGTGTCATAGACGTCAACGGGGTCAGGTTCGGGGAGGATTTCGTCGTTATAGCCGGCCCCTGTTCCGTGGAAACCGAGACACAGACGATCGAGACAGCGATAGCCGTCAAGAAAGCGGGGGCTAAAATGCTCAGGGGAGGAGCCTTCAAGCCCAGAACTTCGCCCTATGCCTTCCAGGGATTGGGTCTCAAGGGACTCAAGATACTCGACAAGGCAAAAAAGGAGACCGGGCTGCCCATCGTCACGGAGGTAGTGGACACGCGGGACGTATCCTGGGTTGGGGAGTACGCCGATGTCCTCCAGATCGGTGCACGAAACATGCAGAACTTCTCCCTCCTCAGGGAAGTTGGAAAATCGGGAAAGCCCATCCTCCTCAAGCGCGGGATGTACTCCACCATCGAGGAATGGCTCAACTGCGCCGAGTACATCCTCGCCGAGGGCAACCCCAATGTGATTCTCTGCGAGCGCGGGATACGCACTTTCGAAACCTACACGCGGAACACTCTCGACCTCTCCATGATCCCGGCTGTCCACACCGAGAGTCATCTGCCCATCCTCGTCGATCCCAGCCATGGCACAGGCATACGGTCGATGATCGAGCCCATGAGCCTGGCAGCCCTTGTCGCCGGAGCCGATGGACTCGAGATCGAGGTCCATATCGATCCTCCCTCGGCCTTAAGCGACAAGGACCAACAGCTCACCCCCGGGCAGTTCACCCTGCTCATGAAGAAACTTGCCATGCTCAGAGAGTTCATGGCCGACCTGGGCCCGAAGGCTGTGGCTTCCATAGAGGGGAACACTTCTGCCCAGCCATCCGGGAAAACCTTCTCGGAAGCCGTAGACTGAAGGATAGGGAATTGAGTACTTGTCTTGAGCCCATAAGGGGAGAAGAACTGCTCTTCCTCCCCCTCGCTGCCGTCCCTTGGTACTTCGCAGGAGAGAGACTCCTTGTCGTGATAGATCCGCGGCTCGCCGAGGACTTCGGACCCTTTTTTTCTGACTCCCCGATTCTTATTGTCCCCGAAGGCGAAAAGGCAAAGTCCTGGGATTCGCTCTCCTTGCTCTTCGAAGATTTTCTCAGACTGGGCGTGGACAGGAGCTGGAAAGTGCTGGCCGTGGGCGGAGGCACTGTCTCAGACCTCGCTGGCTTCGCCGCCCACCTTTGGATGCGAGGTCTATCCTTCTCCTGCGCGCCCACGACCCTCCTGGCCATGGTTGACGCTTCCCTGGGAGGCAAGAACGGGATCGACTTCAGGGGATACAAGAACGCCCTGGGATCCTTCCAAAGGCCGGAACGCATATTCTGTGACGTCACCGTCCTGTCGAGCCTCGATCCAGTACAGTTCGCTTCGGGCATAGTCGAGGCTGTCAAACACGCGGTCATCGACGGTGAGTCGTATTTTTCATTCCTTGAGGCACTCCTCGCCGATGGCGGAGGCGCCGAAGCCTTTTCCCACAAGGCTTGTCATCCCGAAAGCCTGAAGAAACTGGTAACCGAATCGCAGAGAATAAAGACGGGCATCGTCGACGCCGACCCCTTGGAAAAAGGCGGAAGGCGTGTCCTGAATCTTGGCCACAGTTTCGGGCACGCCCTGGAATTGGAGACGGGCCTGCCCCATGGCTACGCCGTATCCCTAGGCATGGCTCTCGCTCTGCGCTACTCGCTCTCGAAGGGCTTCATCAGCCAGGGCGAAGCGTCCAGGGTTCTTCGTCTCCTTGAAGGTTTCGGCCTTCCCATAAACCTCTCCATTCTCGCCGACGGAGCTCTGCGGTCCAGGGTCGCCTCCTCCCTTTATATGGACAAGAAGCGCGAGGGAGCCGCCATGAATTTCGTACTCCCCAGGGGCATCGGGAGAGTTGAAGTCGCCAAGGTCCCGGTCGAGGAACTGAGGCGTTTTCTCGAGGAGGCTTGGAGATGAACAGTTTCGGCCGAAACTTCAGAATCCAGATCTTCGGCGAATCCCATGGTCTGGCCGTAGGCATCCTCGTCGATGGCTGCCCCCCCGGCATAGCCCTCGGCGTCGAGGATTTCGAGGCCGACCTGGCGCGAAGGAGATCGGGTGCCACCAATACGACGCCGCGACGGGAAGCCGATGTCCCCAAGGTACTTTCGGGCTTCTATAAGGGCAGGAGCACGGGTTCGCCCATCAGCCTCGTCTTTGAAAATTCGGACACGCGATCCTCGGATTACGACACCTTCCAAGCCATGCCGAGGCCGGGTCATGCCGACCTCGTTTCCAGGATCAAGTACGGCGGATTTGCCGACCCCCGTGGATCGGGACACTTCTCGGGACGCGTTACGGTCGGACTCGTCGCTGCCGGAACGATCGCCAAGAAAATCCTTTCCCCTGCCCTGTTCTCGACAAGACTCGTGAAGGCGGGCGGCAGGACCGACATCGCGGACGCCGTGGCCGAGGCGGCGGCTGCGGGCGATTCCCTAGGCGCCCTCGTCGAAGTCAGGGTCCGGGGTCTTCCCGCCGGCCTGGGCGAACCCTTCTTTGACGCCTGTGAAAGCCTCATCGCCCAAATCGTCTTCGCCGTACCCGGCATCCGAGGCGTGGAATTCGGCGACGGCTTCAATGCAGCCGAAATGAGGGGTTCGGAACACAACGACCCCATCATCGACGCCAAGGGCAGGACAGGCAGAAATGGTGCGGGTGGCATGAACGGAGGAATCAGCAACGGAAACGAACTCGTCCTCAGAGCCGCGGTCAAGCCAGCCTCGTCGATCTCTCTTCCTCAACGAACTTTCAACTTTTCGACTAAGACCATGGGTGACCTTATGGTCGAGGGCAGGCACGATGCCTGCATAGGTCTGAGGAGCGCCGTTGTTATAGAGTCGGCGACGGCCATAGCTTTAGCTGACCTGATGCTTACGGCGGGAATCGACGCGCACGGAGCTTCAGGCTTTACAGGGAGGAATTCATGACGCTCGATGATTTGAGGCTGGAGATCGACAAGATCGACGCGAAGATACTTTCCCTCCTCAACGAGAGGATGGAGAAGGCGATCCTGACACGGAAATTCAAGCCCGCAACCGAGGACAAGGGAAGAGAGGAAGCTGTCCTCGATAAAATTTCCAGGGCGAGCCACGGCCTCGTCGACCCCCGTTTCTCATCGACGATGTATGGATCCATCCTCTCGGAGAGCAAGCGGCTCCAGACCCTAGGCTACAAAACCATAGGCTTCCAGGGCGAGCACGGAGCGTACAGCGAGGTCGCCTCGAGGGTCCTCATGCCCAAGGGAGCGACCATACCCTGCATTGAGTTCTCCGATGTCTTCGAATCTGTCGAATCTGGCCTTTTCGACTACGGAATCGTCCCCGTAGAGAATACCCTCGGCGGCATGGTCGGCCCGGTCAATTCCATCCTTATCTACACCAACCTAAGGGTCGTTGCCGCCGTGGACATGCCTGTCCGGCACTGCCTTGTCTGCCCCCCGGGGACTGACCACAGGGAACTCCGCTATGCATGGTCCCACTCCCAGGCCCTCGCCCAGTGCAGACAGTTCCTCCTGCGGAACCATCTCGAGGCCGTCCCCTATTACGATACCGCTGGAGCCGCCAAGGCCGTTTCGGAGACGAGACCCAAGGGAGTCGCGGCCATAGCGAGCAAATTCGCCGCCGATCTCTTCGGACTCGATATAATTAAGGAGGATATCCAGGATTCTCCGCACAACAGAACGCGATTCTTCGTCGTCGCCATGGCGGCAGGGGAAGAAACAGGGGATAAATGCTCAGCTGTCTTCACGGCCGGTGACAAGGCGGGCTCGCTCTTCTCGGTCTTGCGGGTCTTCGCCGACGCCTCCATCAATCTGACACGCATCGAGTCCGTCCCGGATACTCCCGGTAAGTATGCCATCTTCATCGATTTCGAGGGCTCGGCGAAGTCTTCCGAAGTGATTGGGGCCTTGGCAAAGGTTTCCGCATTGGCCGAAGATTTCAGGCTCCTTGGCTGCTACAAGGAAACGAGGTTGTGAGGATGAGGATATTCATACTTGGAACTGGAAGGATGGGAGCCTGGCTGGCCGAGGAACTCTGCTGGAATCACGAGGTATGGGTCCATGATTCCGACCTCATCAAGATGAAGTACTTCATCAAAGTGAACAGGATTCTGAGCCTCGACGAACTCGACGCCGTGAAGCCCGAACTCTTCATCAACTGCGTTTCTCTCGGCGCAACAACCGAATCCTTCGACGCCGTGTTTCCGCATCTTCCCCAGGACTGCATCATCTCCGATATAGCATCCGTGAAGAACGGCCTTGAAGACTATTACGCTAAGTCCGGCAGACCCTTCGTCTCGAGCCACCCCATGTTCGGTCCGACCCTCGCCAACTTCCGCGACCTTCATGACGAGAGCGCGATCATCATCTCTGAATCCTGTGAGAAAGGAAAGGCATTTTTTAGGGAATTCTATTCGGGCCTCAACATCAGGATATTCAACTACAGCTTCAAGGAACATGACCGTACGGTCGCCTACTCCTTGGCTACTCCCTTCGCCTCGAGCATGGTCTTCGCTGCCTGTATGAAGAAGCAGGACGCCCCGGGAACCAATTTCAAGCGTCATATGGCGATCGCAAAAGGACTCCTCGCCGAGGATGACCGTCTCCTCACCGAAATCATGTTCAACCAATTCACTATCCGCCAACTCGAACTCATCAATTCCAAGCTTGCCTACCTCAGCCACATCATCGGCCAGCACGACTACGAGGAAATGAAGAAGTTCCTGGATACCCTAAGGTCGAACATAGCCTAGGTAGTACGTTCCTGCGGTACGCCAGAGCCCGGATCCCCTGAGATGCTCGCCAGATCCTCGAAGAAGGCGGGCCATGATTTTGCCACGCATTCCGCTCCCGCGATATGTACGGGGTCCGAGGCGTCGAGGGCTGCCACGGCGGCGGCCATGGCTATCCTATGGTCGCCGCTGGCATCAATCGCTGCACCGTGCAGCCTTCCACCGCCGATCAGCATTTTATCACCCTGAAGTTCCACGCTGGCGCCCATGCGTGAAAGACAGCTGGCGAGACTCTTGGCTCTATCGCTCTCCTTGGATGCAAGGCGCCACGTTCCGTGTAAAATCGACCGGCCCGGGCAGGCGGCGGCGAGAGCTGCGAGGGGCGGAAAGAGGTCGGGGCAGTCCGTGGCGTCGAATTCGAAGGGAGAGAGGGAACCGCGTCCGACGATCAAACTAGTCCCGACCCAGGAAAGAGGGACGCCGGCCGACATGACGGCGTCGATTACCGCCTTATCGGGCTGGCTCGAATCGTCCCGAAGGCCCCGAATGGCGAGTCCTCCCTCTCCAGCCGCTATCGCCGCCGCGGCGACGAGGAAGGCGGCTCCGCTCCAGTCGCCCTCGGGTGTGAAGTCGACGGGGCTGTACCGCTGCCCTCCCTCGATGATGAAACGCGAGTAATTGTTATCCATGAGTATCGAGACTCCGAAGGCCTCGCAGGTTTCGATAGTCAGATCGATATAACCCCTGCTGACCAGCCTTTCAACCCGAAGCACCGAATCGCCCACGGCGAGGGGAAGGGCTATGAGGAGTCCTGTCAAAAACTGCGAACTCTCGCCCGCGTCCATCGCATAGCCGCCTCCGCGCAATGGGCCGCGGATGCGCAGGGGTGACCTGTCTCCGTTCGTCTCAACCGATACGCCCATCGCCTTAAGGGGCTCGGCGACCATGTTCATGGGCCGCGCGGCGAGAGAGCCTCGTCCCCTCATGTGTACGGGAATATCCAGAAGGGCGGCTATAGGCGAGAACATCCTCATGCAGAGCCCCGATTCGCCGCAATCGAATTCTAGTTCGGATTTGGTGCCTGCCAGGACAGCGCTCGTTGATTTGTCGGATTGACCGCCGGAAAAACGCGGGGAACCCGAAACGATAATAGCCCTCCCATCCGCTTTTACCCGAGCGCCGAGAGCCTCCGCCAATCCGAGGGCTATCTGAGAGTCCTCGCAGAACTGGATCCCCTGTATTCGTGATTCCCCCTGGGCCAGGGCCGCACAGGCTATGGCCCGCTGCTGGGAACTCTTGGAGGGAGGAGCATCGATCCCGCCTCGTATCTCGTGCTTTTCGCAGCTTCTGATCATAGGCGTTTATTTCTCTTGGAAGTCTCTTTCAGCCGAAAGCATGTCGTTGCCACGATGAATATCCTATCGAACCAGCGGCATGCCGGCTATATCTCGAATCTCGCACCTGCTTCGATGTTCATCGTTTTACGTGAACTTTTGCCCATGGCAATACAGAAGCCCTAGATTGAACGCTGCATCAGTAAAAAAAAGCCGACCGCAGTTCGCGGCCGGCTCCTGCTATCAGACGCAATACCTACGAATCAGATCAGGCCCTGGGCTATCATGGCCTCGGCTACTTTCCTGAACCCGGCGATATTCGCACCGACCACATAGTTGCCTTCGAAGCCATACAGGGCCGCGGTCTCGACGCATTCCCGGTGGATGTTGATCATGATCTCGTGGAGTCGGTTGTCCACTTCCTCGGTGCCCCAAGACAGCCGCATGGAATTTTGACTCATCTCGATACCGGATGTCGCGACGCCACCAGCGTTGGCTGCTTTCCCGGGGGCGAAGGGAATCTTCTTCTCGATGAAGAGCTTCCAAGCTTCGGGAGTACATCCCATATTGCTCACCTCGACCACGGTCATGACACCATTGGCGATGAGAGTCTTAGCATCCTCTCCGTTCAGTTCATTCTGGATGGCGCAAGGCATAGCGATGTCAACCTTCTGGCCCCAGGGTTTCTTTCCAGCGACAAACTGCGCCTTGGGGAACTTCCTGACATAGGTTTCGACCTTGTTCCTGTCGATAACGAGCATATCCTTGAGGTATTCCCATTTCTCCTTTGTACCGACGCCATCGGGATCGACTACATAGCCATCGGGACCTGAGATTGTTATTACCTTCGCGCCTAGCTGGCTTGCTTTTATGCAGACGCCCCAAGCCACGTTGCCGAATCCGGAAACCGAGATGGTCTTGCCGGTCAGGGAGTCTTTCTTGAGCTTGAGCATCTCATTGGCGAAATAGGCGGCACCAAAACCTGTGGCTTCGGGACGGACGAGGGATCCACCGAAAGACAGTCCCTTGCCAGTGAGAACGCCTGAAAACTCATTCGCAAGTCGCTTGTATTGGCCAAAGAGAAATCCCACTTCCCTTCCGCCTACGCCTATGTCTCCGGCCGGAACGTCGGTGTCAGGACCTATGTGGCGGAAAAGCTCCGACATGAAGCTCTGGCAGAAACGCATAATCTCGTTATCGCTCTTGCCGTTTGGATCGAAATCCGAGCCACCTTTGCCGCCGCCCATGGGAAGTCCCGTGAGGCTGTTCTTGAAGGTCTGCTCGAAGGCGAGGAATTTGAGCGTTGAGAGTGTGACTTTCGGATGGAAACGCAATCCGCCCTTGTAGGGGCCGATCGCGGAGTTGAACTGAACCCGATAGCCACGATTGATGCGGTACTCACCCTGGTCGTCGATCCAGGGAACCCTGAACAGGATGGTCCGCTCCGGCTCTACAAGCCTTTCAAGTATTTTCTGAGCCTTGTATTTTGGCTCCGCCTCGATGAGGGGAGCGATGGATTCCAGAACCTCGTCCGCGGCCTGGAGGAACTCGCTCTCCCAGGGATACCGTGAGCGCAGCTCATCGAGCACGCTTTTAATATAGGCGTTCATCAAAGCCTCCTCCGTTTCATTGATATTTGTCCAAAAGCATGTATCCGTAACAGGTTTTATTCTATACTGACTTATCCAATCCGGCAAGCTTTAATAAAATTTGAAACGGTGTTTTAAATATCGAAATATCTCTGCATGTTTATTCACCTATTCAAGAAAGTAAAAGCCGGCGCTGAAACCATCGATGACCTAAGGCTCAGGCAGTCGTTTCACCAGAATTTGGACTGAGGACTTCGGCCAGCTTTTCTATCTTCACGGTCAGTATCCTGTGCCCTTCCATCTCGACGATAGTGAAACGGGCGGTTCCAGCCTCGGCGCTCTCCTTCTCCTCGGGAATCCTGCCGAAAAGTTCGAAGACATAACCCGCAAGGCTGTCGAATTCCTCCGAAGGCAGCCCGAGCCTCAACTTGTCGTCTATCTCGTCCAGCCTCAGGCGGGCATCACACTGCCAGGCCGAGGGTCCGATCTGGATGATCTCCTCGGGCTCGTTGTCGAACTCGTCCTGTATCTCGCCTACGATCTCCTCGATGATGTCCTCGAGGCAGACGATGCCAGAAGTCCCTCCATACTCGTCGACGACGATGGCGATGTGGACCCGGCGGCGTTTGAATTCGCGCAGGAGACTGTCGATGCGTTTGGTTTCTGGAACGAAAAACGCCTTTCGGACGAGGGCGGAGAGGACGACGGGCTTCCCGCCCACGAGGGCGGCGAGGAGGTCTTTTGCATAGAGGATGCCCACCACGTGGTCCATGCTTTCCTGGTATACAGGTATACGCGAGTGCCCGGATTCGAGGAGCGTGCTGAATATGAGTTCTGGGGCCGCATCATGGGGCAGGAAGACCGTGTCTGTCCGCGGTATCATCACTTCCTTAACGGTCGTGTCGGCGAGTTGTTCGATGCCTTCGATCATTCGCCTTTGCTCGCGGAGCATTGGCTCTTCAGTTTTCCGAGATTCCTCGCCCTGTTTTGCCCCGAATATACCCTTGAATGGATTCACAGGATCCTCTCTCCGGCTATAGCTGCCAGGATGGCCTCCTGTCTGAGGAGCATGGGCTCGTCGGCTGCATTGTCGACATGGTCCATGCCCAAAAGATGGAGAAGCCCATGCAGGATGAGACGCTTGAGCTCCTCGTCGGGTTCTACCCCGAATTCATGGGCATTACGTTCGCAAGCGGGAAGGCTTATCACGAGGTCACCTGAAATATAGATCTTCTCATCCCCTTCCGTTACTGTTTCGCCCATACCGAAGGAGAGAACATCAGTCGCTTCGTCGATGCCCCTGTAGTCGCGGTTCAGATTCCTAATGAATTCGTCGCCGCAGAATAGGATCGACACTTCCCAATCCTTGGTGCCAACGACATCGAGGGCCGAAAGAACGAAACCTTCAGCAGCCCCAAGCCAGGAAGGCTCGTCCATATCCCTCCAGGAAAACCTCGCCCCGTTCACTGGCCGGACTCCTTCTGCTTAGGGTATTCGATACGCGAGTGGTATTGCCCGGCGAGGATCCGCACGAAGGCGTGACGCACGGCCTCAAGATCGTTCAAGGTGAGAGCGCAACGATCGAGCTGTCCATCCTTGACCTTGTCGAGTATCAGCTGTCGTACATAGGCGTCCAGTCGGGGCACCGAGGGATTCTTCAGAGTCCGCGTCGAAGCCTCGACCACATCGGCGAGCATGACGATGCCCGCTTCTTTGTCGATAGGCGGCGTGCCTGGATAGACGAAATCCTCCCGATTGATGCCATCATCGGCATTCTTGGCTTTATCGTAGAACCAGACGATGAGGGAATTGCCATGGTGCTGGCCCACGATGTCCACAATAGCCTTGGGCAGGTGGAGTTCCTTTGCCTTTTCGATGCCAAGCTTTACATGGCTTCGGATAACCGTCGCCGAGAGCCTTGGGTTCATGTCGTCGTGTTTATTCACACCTTTTTGATTTTCGATGAAGTAGTCGGGCTGACCAAGCTTGCCCAGGTCATGATAGTAGGCACCTACGCGCGCGAGGAGGGCGTTTGCCCCGATGTCTTCGGCCGCTGCTTCAGCGAGATGGGCGACATTCATCGAATGGGCGTAGGTGCCAGGGGCCTGGGTGAGGAGTTCCTTTAAGGCAGGAGCGTTGACGTCCGAAAGCTCGAGGAGGCGAAATCGCGTGGGAAGATTGAAGGACTGCTCGAGGATAGGAAGGGTGGCGAGGACAAGAACCCCGCAGACGAATCCGTTCAAGGCAAGGTAGCCCGCGGAGCCGAGGAATTCACCGAAACGCAGGTCGAAGTGCGCGAGGAGTACGATGCCGATGAGGAATTGCAGAGCCGCCTGGACGAGCCCGGCTCGCACGAGATCGATTCGGGTCTTGGCCGTCGTTATCGAAAAACTCGCGAAAATCCCTGAAAGCAGGACAAAGATGAGGTAGAAAGGATTGAGGTTAGCCGCCGAAGCCGCAAGGAGGCTGAGGACGACAGAGTAGGAGACGGCGAAACTCTGACTCACGAGAGCCGCGGCGATTCCCGTGAAGAGGGCCGTCGGCAGGAGGTAGGCACCGGCCAGCCCCTCCCCTTCCCCGCTTACCCGCGCCGCGAGGATTACAACAAGGTAGAAAGCGAGGGAAGCGTAGATGCCGAAGAGGAAAGCCCCTTCCCCCTCCCGTCCTCCCTTCCCCCTGTCGCGCCGCAGCAGGAGATAGCCCAAGCCGGCCGCGGCGAGGAGTATGCCGATTCCTCTGAGAAAGAGGCCGATATCCGATTTGGACATGGCGCCGCGAATAGTCTGAATCCGGACGAAAGCCTCGTCGGTGATAATTTCACCCTTGCGGACGAGAAGTTCGTTCCTTCCGATGGATCGGGAGACAGGTTCGACCTTGGATGCCACACGCTTTAGCCTGGCCAGGGAAGCCGACTCGTCGAAGAAGGCGTTCTCGACGGCGAAGGCCATGGCCAGTCCCTGGACGATGGTCGAGAGCGGCCGCGCGAGGTGCCGTTTGCCCAATTCCTCACCGATTGCCTCCCTAAGGTCAACCTTAGTCACCATGGAAGTGCGAGGCTTCTGCTCGGATTCCGATGTATTAGTCGTCGATTGTCTCAATTCGAAGTAGTCGGGGTTGAACCTCGAGAGTCCCTCCGCGGGTACGCTGAAAATTCCCCCTTCTAGAAGTGTTGAAAGGATGTCATCGGCGTAGGCGAGAATCTGGGATTTGAGCGAGGACGTGGCAAGGGATGAAAGGAGATCGCGGGAGAGAAGACCAGGGAATCGGCTTTCGAGCATGAGGATAGCCGTTCCCTGAGCTATATTCTGTTCGGCCAAGCCCCGGAATGCCGAAGCGAAGTCCTGAAACTGGGACTTGGCTCGCGACGTCACCGCTGTGTCGATCTGGAAAACGGGGAGAACAAGACGCTCCTCGGCCTCTATTCTCAGGCGGGTCGCGTCCTTGTCGATATAGACGACATTCTGACTGGCGATGATGTCTCTGTTGGCCATGACGCCGGGAGCGATACCTTCGAAGTCTCTTCGGACGACGACCGCCCCAGGCCCCAAGAAGAAAAGAATAAGGCCTGCCAGGACGAAGCTCGTCAGGAAGTTAGCCGCTAGAAACTTCTCACTCTTGGTTCCTTGGACGAGGAAGCTCCACCGAGGCCTGGCACCTTCATTCGTTCTCATATGCCTCGACTATCCTTCTGACGAGAGGGCTTCGGACAACATCCCTGGCGTCAAGCCTGGATACGAAGATGCCGTCGACCGAGGCTAGTATCTCGAGAGCATGGACGAGGCCCGATTCGGTCCGCTTGGGCAGATCAATCTGGGTAATATCGCCTGTCACTATGGCCTTTGTGTTCTCCCCCAATCGGGTGAGAAACATCTTCATCTGTTCCTTCGTGGTGTTCTGTGCCTCGTCGAGGATAACGACGCAGTTCGAAAGACTTCTGCCCCTCATATAAGCCAGGGGAGCCACCTCGATAGATCGCGTCTCCTCGAGCCTCCGGATCGAATCAAAGGGGAAAAGGGCTTCCATGGCGTCATAGAGAGGACGCAGGTAGGGGTTGATCTTCTGGACCAAGTCACCTGGAAGGAAGCCGAGATTCTCGCCTGCCTCGACGATCGGTCGGGTGAGGACAAGCTTGCGCCTCGCCTTGGCCTGCAGTTCCCTCAGGGCCCAAGCCATCGCCAGGTAGGTCTTCCCAGTCCCTGCGGGACCTACGGAAAAAGTGAGATCGTGGGTCGCAAGACCTTTGAGGTAGAGGCTTTGTCCTTTGCTCCGCGGATAGACCTTCGCGTTGCTGCCGGGGATCTGTATGCAAGTGTCGAAGAAGTCGTCGCAGGACGATGCGCCCCAGAGACTGTTCTCACCTTCGGCTCTGTCCCCGAGGGGAGTAAGTTCGGCATGCAAGGCAATGATGAGGTCTGGCGTAGCGGGCATCCCCCCGTCGATCGAGGCGGCGAGGGCGTCGATGAGGGAGGAGAACAGACGGCGCTTATCCTCTTCCTCGGACTCGATGCGCAACTCGTTGCCGCGGCTAAACACCCTCGTCCCGAGGAGGTCACCTATGATCGACAGGTTGTAGTCGTTTGCCCCGCAGAGTTCTGCAAGTATCTCGGTGTTTTCGAGCACGATGCTCTCGGAATTCAAATCTGCTCCTCAACAGTGCGGCACATCAGCCACTACTGTGCCATATCCGCCACTTTCGGTTCAGTATAAACGTTCGGGGAGCATTTGTATATTATCCAGCCAATCGGGGCCTTTCAGTTCTCGAATGCGCCCTCCAGGTAGTTGAGCGATGTTTTCAGTTCCGGAATATCCTTCCAGGTTACGGCGATGCTGAAGGAAAAATCCAATTGATAATAGGGTCGGCCCGAGTCGGGAGTGTAGAGGAGAGGATTCATCGACAGCGCAGCGGCGAGATTCCAGTCATGGAGGTCTTGCGCGAGCGTAAGGCTCAGGCTCTGGAGCTTGAAGAGACTACGCTTCAGGGCCCCGCTGTCCCAGATGGAAAAAGCCTCCCCCAGGTCGATAAAAATGTTCTTGTAATAGTCCGTAGGATCGAAGCTCGAACTGGAGGTAAAGAGTGAAGGCCAATACCTCCACGCCGACTTGTTGGCCGAGGCGGCCAAGACACTCAAGGAGGTTCCGTCCGTGTTCGTGAGAGCCAAATCGAGACCGGCTCCGAGGGTCGAATCCGTATACTTGATGAAATTCTGCGTATAGCTGAGTCTGGGGTTGAGCTTGAGGCCAAAGGTGGTGCCGGCCGCTGCCTTTTCTTCAGCGGTCTGCTCCGTCGGTTCGGTCTGATCGATTTCCCCCATATCGATCGTAAATCTCCCTTGAGCGACGGTTATTCGGGGTCCGAAGGTGAAAGATGCCTCGTAGGGCCTGAAGTAGTTGGTCCCATCCGTGCTCCAAAGCCCGGATGCGAAGCTGTAACCATTGGCTTTCTTGGCCGTGAACGCTGTCTTGGCCCAGAGATACTCGAGGCTCGTGACGCTCGAGGAAGGCGCATTGGCGATAAAATCCCAGCTTAAGTCCGATTTAAAAAGAGGATATGGCTTTCCCCCGAGGCTTAATGAAGCCGTGAAATTCGAGGGAAAAAGGTCTGCCGTCGAAGTCAGCCTCGAGACCGCGCCCTGGATGCTGGCCCTTACGATACTCTGGTTCAAGGAATAGGAGGCTGAATACTTTTCAAGCTGGGGCGGAAGATTAACCAGGAAACTCAACCTGTGGGTCAGTTTGGCTGGGGAAAGATATCCCAGGGTTGCGGAGGCAGTGTGGGTGGTCAAGGTCGAACTGTTCCAGCCTATCCACGTGCTGGCGTACAGGGGCGTGGCGTCGACCCCGCTCCCCGAAAGGCCTGTATAGTCATAGGAAAAAAGCCTACCCCCGATATTGTAGCTCAGGGATGAGGAGGCGAAGGGCGACTCCGAATTGAAAGGCGATAAGGTAAGGACCGAGTTCAGGTCTGAATAGTTGCTCCTGTATGAATAATCCGACAATTTATAGGGATGAACAGTCGTCGGGGAGCTTCTTTCGTCGTAGAGTTGGGGTCTCCACTGGTCTTGTGTCCCAACGATCAGATTCGTCTTGAAATCAAGCAGGTTCTCAAGGATTCGCGTTTCGGAGGCAAGGTTCAGATTCCCATTCCATCCGAAGAGGAGATAGGAAGCTGATCCATTTATCTCCTCGGGCCTCGTCCAGGAAGTCGACAGCAACTTCTCGTCTGCGCTCGCCGACCCCGCAGCTGTCCAAGTCAAGGAAGAGGAGATAGCGGCGGTCTTTGCCTGCCCAGAGGAATCCGAGGTCTTAGGACTGTCGCCGACGCCGAAGCGCGCCAGTACTCCGGATAGAGAGAACGCGGTGTCCAGGAATTTTAGGTCATCCGGGTAGAAGAAGTCCCTCTGCGGATTAACGGCGAGAAGCCGTTTATTCACGGAAGTAAGCCCTGTTGTCGACTGGGATCGCGTCTTCCACGTCATCTGCGCACCCAGCTTCGATACGCTGGCGCTGGCGAGGAGTGCCGATTGGGCATCCCTTCCGGTGTTCCACGATAAAGAGGAAGAGAAGCTCTGCATGAGTGAACTCATCTTCGAAACGGTCGTTGTTTTACCTGTAAATTCCGAGATTATCGATGAGGATTCGGTTCTTCTGGAGAAGTCCTGTAGATAGTAGGGATCGGAATAGAACGGAAAAAGGAAGGCAATCGAATAGCGCATGCCGCCCGATCCTCCCGATTTCTTGTAGTTGAGATCGAGGCCGAAGCGTAGCGGAAGCTCGAGGCCAAACAGGGATGAATCGTTCCAGACCGAAGCGTAGGAATTGGAGTAGTCGAAAGGCGAGTAATTGCCGTTAGTCTCGAGGAACAGGGAACGGCTCACCGCGGCGCTAAGGCTGAAATCTAGTCCGCTGAGAGTCTCGGCCTCAAAGTGTCCCGCAATCCCGAGGTAGAATCCGAGGGCTGAATAGATATCGGCCATAACGGCAAGCCTGTCCTTCGAGCCTTCAGCCTGACTCTTCGCCGCCTCATTGCCCGATGATGGAATACGTTTGAGAAAAATACCCTTCAGTTCCCGTGACGTAACAGGCGACTCAAACAGGCTTAAGGATGATGAGTCCTTCCCTGCCTGAGTTTCCGGACGTTCCCCCAGAAGGTAGGTCGTCGTCTGGGCATAGGTACCTTCCCTGGAACGATAGCCTATGGTCGGATGGAAGAGAATGTCGTCCGAAGGGTAGTAGAAGAAGGGAAGCCAAATGAGGGGAACGATGCCGACGTAGAGCGTTGCTCCCGAAAGAGCCCAGTCGCCGTTGCCGAAAAGCCATACTTTCTTTGCTCGGATGTGGTAATGAGGCTCGGGGTCGTCGCAGCCCGTGATACTGGCATCTTCGAGAACCGTGAGGTCCTGGCTCTTCCGTGCAAGTCTCTTAAAATTGAAGGAGAGGACTCGAGGGAAGCTCCCCGAGGGAGCCATATCGTATGAACCGTCGATGAAGACGCCCGAGTAATTGCCGAGGTCGACAACGATGGTCTCGCCCTTGAATTCGTCCTGCCTATCCTGCCCTGCCCGGGTATAGGTGACCTTCCCCTTCGCCTCGACGAGGTTGTTACCACAGTCAAAGAGCACTTCATCCGCCTTGATGGTATGGGAAAAGCCATCCTGGGTTCGCACGTTAATCGAAACAGGGCCGTGGAAGCTGATGATTCTGTCTCCTCCCTCTTCCATGGTAAAGTACTCGAAGGATGAGGCGTTCTCGATGGTGAGGCTTGAATCCGTAGCGGAACCTTGGGGGGCCGTAAGGGCGTAATATGCGTAGAGCCTCGCCCGTATATCTGCGGCAGAACCCTCCGCAGAAATACCTTTCGAAGCTGCAAGGGATCTGAGTTCGTAATAGCTGCTCACAGCTATGTCGAGCGCAAGGGTTTTACGTTCGAGTTCGGACATTGAGCCGAGCTCCTCACTCCCTCCTGAGCTGTCTGCAAACTGGCCCGATGGTTCAGGTTGGGTTATCGCTCCACCGTCTTGGGCGGCGGCCGTGAAGACTATCGTCAGGAGGATGAAGGGGAGCAGAATCCTGCGGAACATTACTCGGATACTATCGTGCGGCCCGAAGCGGCGCAACCTTGGGGATGCTCAACCTCGAAGGCAGGCTTTCAGATATTTCCCCGTATACGAGGCCTTGCACCTAACAACATCCTCGGGTGTCCCCTGGACCACAATGAAGCCGCCGCGGCTTCCACCTTCCGGTCCTAAGTCGATGATCCAATCCGCCTGTTTAATAACATCGAGGTTGTGCTCGATCATCACGACTGAGTTGCCGGTGTCCACCAATCTCTGTATGACCTCCATCAACTGCTTGACGTCGACAAAGTGGAGGCCGGTCGTCGGCTCGTCAAGGAAGTAGAGGGTTTTACCTGTGGGACGTTTTGAAAGCTCAAAGGCCAGCTTCACCCGCTGAGCTTCACCCCCCGAGAGGGTGAGGGCCGATTGTCCCACCTTGACGTAACCCAAACCCACGGAGAGGAGGGTGTTGAAGCGGTGAGCTACGCTGGGGATGTTGGCGAAGAAGCCGGCGGCTTCCTCGATGGTCATGTTGAGGACGTCGGCGATGTTTTTGCCTTTATATCTGAGATCCAGCGTGTCGGCGCTAAAGCGGCTGCCATGGCAGACGTCGCAGGTGATGTAGACATCGGGCAGGAAATTCATCTCGATTTTAATCGTGCCGTCCCCCTGACAGTGCTCACAGCGGCCTCCCTTGACGTTGAAACTGTACCTCCCTGACTTCCACCCCCTCGCCTTGGACTCGGGCAGACTCGCGAATAGCTCACGGATGGCCGTGAAGACGCCGACATAGGTCGCCGGGTTGGACCGGGGAGTCCTCCCAATCGGGCTCTGGTCGATGTTGATGATCTTATCGATGTGCTCGATGCCCTCGATTGCGTCGAAGTCGCCTTCCCTTTTCGAGGATTTCATCACGCGGTTCGATATGGCAGGAAAAAGCAGATCCGTAAGCAAGGAGCTCTTCCCCGAGCCCGAGACGCCTGTGATGCAGACGAATTCGCCCAACGGTATGGTTACGTCCAGATTTTTAAGGTTGTGCTCTCTCGCCCCATGAACGATGATTGCCGTGCCGTTCCCTGCCCTGCGTACCGCCGGTACTTCTATCTTCAAGACCCCGGCAAGATACTGACCAGTCAGGCTTTTAGCTGACCTCATGACCTCCTCAGGTGTCCCTTGAGCCACAATTTTCCCGCCGTGCTCGCCGGCCCCCGGTCCCAGGTCGACGATATAATCCGCCGTTCGAAGCGTCTGTTCGTCGTGTTCGACGACAATGAGGGTGTTGCCGAGGTCGC
>JAPLSO010000067.1:0-45795 GCA_026398595.1 Spirochaetota bacterium
AATCCTCGATCAAATTCTTCCGATCCGCCGCAGGCAGCGCCGGGTTGTTGATGGCGTCAATCCAGATGGTCTCGGCAACGGGATCAGTACCCACCAACTTCAGCGCTTCACGAGCGACATGCGTCGGCACATTCTTGTCCGCGGCCTCGGCCGGCGGCATGACGGCGAACTGGACGGGCGCAACGGTAACGGGCTGCGGAGGAGCTTCCTTGCGAGCTTCCCGCGATGGTGGAACGGCTTTAGTTCCGTTGCCGGCCATGGCTTTAGCTGGGGATGGCCTAGGACGGGCCGACTCCGCCTTGGCAGTGGGCCGCACCTGTTTCGCGGCTTGCGCGAGCTTGACCGTTGGTGGCTTGGGTGCCCTGGCCTTGGTGCGCTTCTGCTTGTCGTTATGCAGCAGCATGGCGACGGCGACCACGATCATCACCATCAGAATCGCCGCGAGCAGAATCCGCGATGTCTTCATCGTGTACTCCAGCATCAGAACTCACCGCAACCATAGGCCCATCCGTGCCAACCTGCCAGCCTTTTCCAAGGTTTGGAAAAGCAGGGCTTGTGTTTTTCCAAGGTTTGGAAAAAGCTGCGCCCGCGTTTTCCAGCCGAGCTTTGCGAGACGGGCAACCTTGGGCTGCCAACCCTTGGAAAACTGCGCGCAGTTTGAATCGTGAGGAGTAGCTATGAAATGGACCAAGCTGGTTTTGTTGGCGGTATGCGCGCTGCTGGGTACGGCGCAGGCGGCGGAGTGGCCGCAGAGTTTATATCTGGGCCGCGGCGATTACTGGCGGCAGCGGATTCCGATCGCTGTGACGAACGCCGGAAGTACCGCTGTGGCGGGCGCGTCGGTGGAATTGCAAATCGGTGCGCTCGCGGGTGCGAGTGCCGATGCGCTGCGCGTCTGCGACGCGAATGGCAACGAACTACTTTGGGCATTGCGCGACGCCTCCGGTGAACCAATTCGTAAAGGCACAATTTCCACCGGCAGCACGCTGACCATCCCGGTCGAGTGCGTGGCGCAGAGGAGCACGCTGCTTCATGTCTATTTTGATAATCCCTCGGCATGGCCCGTGCCGGATTTTTTGGAAGCAATCGGGGGGCTGCGTAACGGCGGGATGGAAGCCGGCAGCGGTGACGCGCCCTCGGGCTGGCATCACGACGAAAATGATGCGACGCATCACACCGCGTGGGTCGCCGAAAATCCGCACGGTGGCGCGAAGTGCCTCAAGACCAGCGTCGCCGCCGGCGCGGCGACAGCCACGGTCACGACAGTGGCGGCTACCAGCGCGGCTAGCGCTGTGACTGCAACGACCGTGGCAGCGACGAGTGCCGCTACCGCGGCTTCAGGCGCGGCCGCTCCCGCTGCCGACGCCGTGGCCAAGGTCTTCAGGGACGTCTGGGACCTCACCAAGCCGATCATCTCCCCGACTTCCGGCTTCGTCACCTGGTTCAGGACGACCTTCATGGACGGCATCTTCGCCTATCTGCCTTTCACCCTCTTCCAGGTCATGGTCGTCGTCATGGAGATAGCGGTTGGCCTGGCTCTCTTCGGCGGTTGCTTCACCTGGCTGGCTGCCGTAGTCAGCATCGGTATGTGCATTCTCTTCACCTTCTCGGGCATGTTCGCCTGGAACCAGCTCTGGTTCGTCTTCGCGGGCATCCTGATGCTGGGCGGCGCAGGCAGGACCTTTGGCTTCGACTACTGGGTCGTGCCCTTCGTCAAGCGCTGGTGGAACGGGACACCTTTCGCGCGCAAGTGGCATTTCTACGGCGACGACCCCACGAAATGAGCGTAAAGGCGTGGATTTGCTTTGTCGGCTAATGCCGGGGATCACTGATCCCCGGCCGTGCCCTTCGGGGCCCAGCATACATTCCGGACGCTTCCCGACGCGATCGCCCCGGGCGCCCGGATTTTTTTTGGACGAAAGAGGAGCCTTCGAGACTGTATGACGGATTTCTGGAACGGAAGCCCGGCGATGGGCAAGAAACTCGCCGAAGTCGAGTCGATACTCATTTCGACCATCGATGACCCAGCTTATCCCCTAGCCGAGGAAACCAAGGCCCTCGTCCTCTCGGGCGGCAAGATGCTGAGGCCTGCCTTCGTCCTCATCGGCGCCGGCTTCGGCGCCGGAAAGCGGTCCGGGGGCAGATCGAAGAAAATCCCCCATATCGCGGCCGCCGTCGAACTCCTCCATACGGCCACCCTCATCCACGATGATATTCTCGACGACGCGGACTTCAGGAGGGGCACACCTGCCCTCCATACGAAATTCGGCACGGTGGACGCCATTCTCGCGGGGGATTGGCTCTTCTCCTCCTGCTTCAGGCTTATGGCGGATTACGCCGACGCAAAGAGCGCCAGGATACTCTCCCGCTTCGTGGGCGCGATATGTTCCTCGGAGATCCGTCAGGATCTCGGGAAATTCACTTTTTCGACATCCAAACGGGAGTATCTCAGGACGATAGCGGGCAAGACGGCCGCCCTCTTTTCTCTCTCCCTCCACGTGGGGGCGAGCGAAGCCAAGGCCGATGTCGCTGTCACCCAGGCGCTCAGGAGGGCGGGCTACGACATCGGCATGGCCTTCCAGATCATCGACGACATCCTCGACTACGAGTCCGACGACCTCACCCTCAAGAAACCCGTCGGCAACGACCTCAAGGAGGGACTCTGCACACTTCCCCTCATCTTCGCCCTCGAAGAAGCCCCCGGAGGACTGAAGCCGCTCCTGGGCGCCGGAAGGATGGATGACGCAAGGGTAGCCCTCATACTCGACAGGGTGCGGGAGACGAAAGGTCTCGACAGGGCGCGCGAGGTGGCCAGGAGCTTCACCGCACGGGCGCGCAAGGAGATAGGGACCCTTCCCGATTACGAAGCCAAAGCGTTTGAGGAAATGCTGAGGTATTTTCTTGTCGGCCTCGCCCTTTCCATGGACGCCTTCGCCGTCTCCATCTCGGCCGTGATCGGCGGCTCAGTTCTGGTCCTTATCGGCGCCAAGATCCTGGCGGAGCACCCGATCAAGCGTTTCTGAGTGATTCCACCACAGCCGAACCCATCCTCCACGTCCCCGCCACCTGCTCCTTTTTCGTGTCGGATGAGGCTATATCGGCTGTTCTCAGCCCCGAAGAGAGGGTGTCCTTGACAGCCCTTTCGACCGCCTCGGCCTCGGCTTCGAGGCCGAGGGAGTGGCGCAGGAGCAGGGCAGCCGAGAGGATAGTCCCGAGGGGATTGGCCAGGTCCTTGCCGGCGATATCAGGTGCTGATCCATGGATGGGCTCGTAGAGTCCGCGCGGTCGCCCGCCCTGGGCGGCCGCGTCACCCAGGCTGGCCGAGGGCAGCATGCCTATGGAGCCCGTCAGGACCGAAGCCTCGTCCGAGAGGATATCCCCGAACATGTTCGAGGTCGCGATGACGTCGAAGCGCCCTGGCGCCCGGATAAGCTGCATGGCGCAGTTGTCCACGTACAGGTAGTCGACAGCCACGTCGGGGTAGTCGGGAGCGACCCGCGCCGCTACCTCCCTCCACAGCCTCGAGATCTAGAGGACGTTGGCCTTGTCCACGACGCAGAGCTTTTTCCGGCGGCCCTGGGTTGCGATAGGTCTCGGTATCGAAGGCAAAGAGCCCGTCGGCGCTTCTCCCCCGCTTTCCGAAGTAGAGACCGCCTGTCAGTTCCCTTACGATGAGAAGGTCAAAGGTGAAAGAACCATCGGGCGAGCTCGCCGCGAGGACGGAATCCTTGAGCGGGCAGGCGGTTCTCAGTTGGGGCAGGAGAGCGGCTGGCCGCAGATTGGCGTAGACGCCCAGGCCCGCGCGCAGGGCGAGAAGGCCCTTCTCCGGCCTCATGGCTCCGGGCAGTGCGTCCCATTTCGGTCCGCCGGCTGCCCCCATGAGGATGGCATCGGCAGCCTTGGCGCCCTCGAGGGTCTCGGGGGGAAGGGGGAGGCCCCTGGCGTCTATGGCCGAACCGCCAAAGAGATACTGCTTGAACTCGAAGTCGTGGCCAAACTTCTTCGCCACGGCCTCAAGGACGAGCCTGCCCTGGGCGACGACCTCCGGTCCGATTCCGTCGCCGGGGAGAAGGGCTATCGTGTACCGCATTTCTGGCTCCTAGAGGTTGGTCTTGAGACTCCGCTCCATGTCGCGGATCAGCTTGTACTCTATGGAATCGACGAGGGCCGCGCGGCTCGCGTCGATGATGTCGGTCGAGACACCCACCGTCGTCCAGGCTTCGTTCCCGTCGGTGGACTCGATGAGGACCCTGACTTTAGCCGCCGTTGCGTCCTGCCCATCGATAACGCGGACCTTGTAGTCTGAGAGCCGCACCCTTCCCAGTTCGGGATAAAACCCTTCGAGGGCGCGACGCAGCGCCTTATCCAGGGCGTTCACCGGTCCATCGCCCTCCGCCGCGGCCATCTCGGTTACTCCGTCTACGAGGACTTTTACCCAGGCGTTGGAGCAGGAGTTGGCGTCTGGCGCGGGATGCTCGCTCACCACGCGGTAGCGCTCGATGGAGAAGAGGGGCTTGCTGGCTCCAAGTTCGTGCCTCACGAGAAGTTCGAAGCTGGCGTCGGCCCCCTCGAACTGCCATCCGGCGGCCTCCAGCTCCTTGAGCCGCAAAGCCACGGCGGCAGCTACGGGATGGTCTTTGGTTATTGAGGGATCGACCTTCTTCGCCCTTTCGGCTATAGCCGCCCTTCCGCCCACCTCGGACATCAGGAAGCGCCGGTCGTTTCCTACCTTGGCGGGATCGACATGCTCGAAGGAGGACTTAACCTTCAGAATGCCATCGGCATGCATGCCAGCCTTGTGAGCGAAGGCTCGCGAGCCGACATAGGGCATGCCCTCGGGCACGGCCACGTTGGCTATCTCGGCTACCCGCCGGGCAAGGGCGCTGATGCGCTCGAGTCTTCCTTCAGGCAGGCAAGACAGGTTCAGTTTCAGTTCCAGGCTCGGGACGGTGGCCGCGAGGGCCGCGTTGCCGCAGCGCTCGCCGGAGCCGACGAGGGTCCCCTGAATATGGCGGGCTCCCGCCTCGACGGCGAGGATGGTATTGGCGACAGCCAGGCCCATGTCGTCGTGGGCGTGTATCCCCACGATGACCGGGGCACTTCTATTCTCCGCTTTGGCCGCGGCCAGGGCGATTGCCGCCCTTACCCCCCCCTGGATAGCCAGGGGGAAGGAACCCCCGTTCGTGTCGCAGAGTACGATCCTGTCGGCCCCGGCGTCGAGGGCAGCGCTTAAGGTGGCCATTGCGTAATCGGGGTTAGCCTTTCTTCCATCGAAGAAATGCTCGGCATCGTAGATCACCGTCTTGCCGGCTTCCTTAAAGAAGGCTACGGTCTCGCCGATCATGGCGAGGTTTTCCTCAAGGCTCACCCGCAGGACTTCACGGGTATGGAGGTCCCAGCTCTTGCCGAAGATGACGACTGCGTCGGTCTCGGCCCGCAGGAGGCTCAGAACACTGTCATCCTCGGAAGGCGAAACGCCTTTCTTCCGCGTCGGGCCGAAAGCGCAAAGCCTGGAGCTGGTCAAGCCCAGCCCCTTCGCCATCCGGAAGAATTCCAGGTCCTTAGGGTTGGAACCGGGATTGCCGGCCTCGATCCACGCAACCCCGAGTTCGTCGAGGGTCTGGGCTACTGCCAGTTTATCCCGCACCGAGAAGGCGATGCCTTCTCCCTGGGCTCCGTCGCGGAGACTCGTATCGAAGACTTCCACTTGGGGCAGGAAGCCTGACTCAGACACCCGAGCTTTCCTTGGTTGCCGCGACCCTTGTCGTCTCGGCTCTAGCGGCGCCGCCATGGGCCGCCGAAAGTTCCCACTCCATCGAGTTGATGGCCGCGATGTAGGCCAGGATCGAGGCTTCCACGATGTCGGTAGAGAGGCCTCGCCCGTTCCACTGCAAGCCATTCAGGGAGACCTTGACCGTCGCTTCGCCCTGGGCATCCTCGCCGCCTGTTACCGCGCCTAGTTCGAAAGAATCGAGATCCAGATCCTTGCCGATTATCCGGTCGATGGCGGTGAAGGCCGCGTCTATGGGTCCGTCGCCGACGGCTACTTCCTCGCGGAACTCCCCGCCCTTGTTCTTAAGCTTTATCGTGCAGGTGGAACTTAAGGTGGAACCGGAGTTGATGACCCAGCGGTCGAGCATCCAGGTGTCGGGTACGGTCTTGGTCGAACCGACCACGAGGGCTTCGATGTCCCGGTCGCTCACCGTCTTCTTCTTGTCGGCGAGGACTTTAAAGCGGGCAAAGAGCTCGTCGACGGCCAGGTTGGCGGGCTCAAATCCGAGGTCCTTCAGCCTTTCATCGAAGGCGTGCTTCCCCGAGTGCTTGCCCAGAACCATCCGGTTCGAGGGGAATCCGACGGATTCTGGGGTCATGATCTCGTAGGTGGCCCGGTTGGCGAGCACCCCGTGCTGGTGGATACCCGCCTCATGGGCGAAGGCGTTCTCCCCCACGACGGCCTTGTTGGGCTGGACCCTGACGCCCGTCACCTTGGAGACGAGCCGGCTCGTCGCGTAGATCTGGGGCGTCACGATGCCGCATTCGATGCCGAGGTATTCCCTCCTCGTCATCAGGATCATCACGAGTTCCTCGAGGGAGGCGTTGCCCGCCCTCTCGCCGAGGCCGTTGATGGTACACTCGATCTGGTCGGCTCCCGCCTGGACCGCGGCTATCGTATTGGCGACGGCGAGGCCGAGATCGTTGTGGCAATGCACCGAGATGATGGCCTTCTCGATGCCGGGAGTATGGGACTTGATGTAGGACACGAAGGGGCCGAACTCCACGGGAAGGGCGTAGCCCACCGTGTCGGGAATGTTGAGGATCGTGGCACCTGCCTTTATTACTTCCCCGAACACCTTGCAGACGAAATCGGGGTCGCTGCGGAAGGCGTCCTCGGCCGAATACTCCACCTCGCCGCAATACTTCCTGGCATAGGCGACGGAGTCGATCGAGCGCTCAAGGACTTCGTCGGGGGTCATCTTGAGCTTGTATTCCATGTGGATGGGCGATGTGGCGATAAAGGTATGAATGCGCGGGTGAGCGGCATTCTTCAGGGCCTCCAGTCCGGCGTCTATGTCTCCCCTCGAGGCCCTGCAGAGGGCTGCCACCGTGGAGCTCCTGACCGCTTCCGCCACGGCTTTCACCGCGGCCAGGTCGCCGGGGCTCGCCGCCGGGAAACCGGCCTCCATGACATCGACACCCAGCTTCTCGAGCTGGCGCGCCACTTCCACCTTCTCGCCGAGATTCATGCTGCAGCGGGGAGCCTGTTCACCATCCCTTAACGTTGTATCGAATATTCTAATCCTTCGAGTCATTATCGTCTCCTGAATATAGCCTCAGCCGCGGGAGCGCCCTGACCTTGCGTCTGGCCGCCCTCTTTTCTTCGCGTCCAGCCTTTCAGTATCTGTCGGCCGCGAACTCCACCCAGCCTCCCGATTGGACCATGGCGAGCTCAAACTCGCCGAGACTAAGGGGGAGGAGGAGTTCCTCCCCGGAGGTTGAGGAAAAGCGCAGCTTCCCCGCCCCGAGATCGAGCTCGAGCTCGGTCTCGCGACCGGCGAAGCGCCCAAAGAGCTGAGCTATGGTCTCGGCAGGCAGCTCGAGGGCTACCATGCCGCAGTTGTTCATATTGCCGCGAAAGATTCGGGCGAAGCTTTCGGCGACGACAACGTTGATGCCATTCGCCTCGAGAGCCCAAGGCGCGTGCTCGCGCGAGCTGCCACAGCCGAAGTTCGATCGCGAGAGGATGACGCCTTTACCCGCCAGATCGCGGGCGCGGTCGAAGCCGGGAAGCTCCAGGTCCTCGAATAGATAGGGCCCGAGGGCTTTCTTGGAATCCTCGTTCAGATACCGCGCGGGGATGACCTCGTCCGTATTGATGTCCTTCCTGTCGAGGAAGAGTACCTTGCCGCCCAGCTGTTTCATCTATCCCTCCCAGATCCGCTTCCGGTGATGGAGGCTGCTGCCGCGATATGTCCGGCTACGGCCGTCGCGGCCGCCGTCGCCGGGCTCATGAGGTAAACGGAGCCTCCCTTGCCCATCCGGCCTGAGAAGTTCCGGTTCGTCGTCGAGGCGCAAGTTTCGCCCGAAGCCAGCACCCCGTTGGACATTCCGAGACAGGCCCCGCAGGTAGGGTTGGTGACGCAGAATCCCGCTTCCATGAAGATTTCGATAATACCTTCCTTCAACGCCGCGGCAAAGACCCCCGGTGTGGCCGGCGAGACGATGCCCCTCACCTCGGAGTGGAGCTTTCTTCCTTTCAAGACAGCCGCCGCAGCCCTTAGGTCCTCAATTCTTCCATTGGTGCAGGAGCCGATGTAGACCTGGTCGACCGCTACGTCGGCCATCTCCCTAGCTGGCTTAACCTTGTCGGGCGAGGTGCCGAAGGTGACAAGCGGCTCGAGGCTCGAGCAGTCGATCTCCACGGTCTTCTCGTAGACGGCGTCGGGATCGCTCTTCCAAGCGGAATAAATGGCCAAAGCCACCTTCTTCGTGGAGAAGAGACCTTCGCCTTCCGGACCGATGAAGGGCCAGAGCCAGTCGACCGTCGTCGCGTCGGGCATACAGACTCCGCTCGTGCCGCCCGCCTCGACAGCCATGTTGCAGAGGGTCATCCTGCCCTCCATCGAAAGGGCGTCGACAACCGGACCGACAAACTCCATGACCATGTCCGTCGCGCCAGCCGCCCCGATCCTGCCGATCACGGCGAGGATGACGTCCTTGGCGAAGACTCCCTCGGGGAGAGAGCCCTGGAGCTCGATCCGCATCGTCGCGGGCTTCCTGAAGGCGCAAACGCCCTTGAGGACGGCGATCTCGAGATCCGTCGTCCCCACCCCTGCCGCGAAGGCGCCGAAGGCCCCGTGAGTGCAGGTGTGGGAGTCGCCCATGACAAGGGCGTAGCCTGGGCGAACAAAGCCCTTCTCCGGGAAGAGGGCGTGGCAGATGCCGTTACGCCCTATGTCGAAGAAGTCCTTCACGCCATGGCGACGTGCCCAGAGCCGTAAGGCTTTACCCTGCTCGGCGGTCTTGGAATCCTTGGCCGGACTCACGTGGTCGATGACAGCCCGGATCTTCGAGGCGTCGAAAACCCTGTCCATCCCCTTGGCTTCCAGGTCGGCCAGGGCTATCGGCGTCGTGATCTCATGGCAAAATACCGTGTCCAGCCGCAGGACCCAGATTCCCTCGAAAGGTTTGTCCACGAGATGGGTCTCGAAGATCTTCTCGGCCAGCGTCTTGCCCATCTCAACTCCTCGAAGGCAGCTGCGGCTTGGGAGGGGTTATCACCCAGAATACCCGCAGCGGCCCATCTCCAGCGTTACGAAGCTTGTGGGGATAATCCGAGGCGCAGCTCGCCGAGTCCCCGGGCTCGAGCAGGTACTTTTCCGTGCCGACGGCAAGTTCCGCCCTGCCCTCCACGATGACGCCCAGCTCGGAGCCCTCGTGCCCGTATTCGTCGTTACCCGTCGAAGCCCCGGGCTCCAGCTCGAGCTTGTAGGCCTCGATGCCCTGGCCCCCGGAGGGAAGGCTGTCCAGGGGGGCGAAGCGCTCGTAGACGACACCCGGCCTTGAAATAACCTGCCTCTCTCCTGAGCGCACGATCCGTATCGCCCTTTCTTTTTTATAATCCGAGAACAAATACTCGAGGTCGATATCCAAGGCGTCCGCTATCGCGAGTAGTGTATCTATGGCGGGCGAGACCTTGTTCCGCTCGATCTGGGAGACGAGGCTCTCGCTGACGCCCGCCTTTTCCGCGACTTCCCTGAGCGTGGTCGAGCGGCGCTCGCGTACGGTCCTGATCTTGTCCCCAAAACGGTATTTCATCTGCCCTTCTTAACAAATACTGAAGTTCCTGAAATATATATGCAGAGGAAGTCGCTGTCAATGCGAAAAAAGGCCAAATTCGTGGTTAACTACCGCTGCGGCCGGCGATCCAGTCCGGGTCGGGGATGATCTGGGGGATATCGGCCACGGGATGTCTGCGGACGATGACGCGTGTCCCGTAGGTTTTCCCGATGATTTCCGGCGTCAGAACCTCGGACGGAGAGCCGAAGGCCGCGGTTCCGCCTCCGGCGAGGAGGAGTATTTCGTCCGCCACCATGGCCGCCTGATTGAGGTCGTGGACCGAGAAGGCCACAGCCTTGCCCGAAGCCGCCAGGCCCAGAAGGAGTTCGAGGGTCTCCATCTGGTGAGCCAGGTCGAGATCGGCCGTCGGTTCGTCGAGGAGGATGATGTCAGTATCCTGCACGAGGGCGCGGGCTATGACAACGCGGCGAAATTCCCCTCCCGAGAGTTCGGTGACAGGCCTGTCTGCAAGCTGGGCAATGCCGACGGCTTCCAGGCTCCGCTTGACCTTGCGCGATGCTTTGACCGGATCATGAGAGAACCAGCCTTCGCCGGCGAAGAGGCCCGCCTCGACGTAGTCGGCCACAGGGACCGCCCAGGCCGACCGCTCGTTCTGGAGAACCCGGGAGAGCCTGAGCGCCCGCGCCCTGGGGGAGAGCCTGTGGATATCGATCCAAGCCTCGTCATTCCGCTGGGTTCCAGCTATGCGCACCTTGCCTGCCTGAAGGGGAAGCTCACCCGTCAATGCCCTGAAGAGCGTCGTCTTGCCCGAGCCGTTGGGGCCGATCACCGCGAGGATCGAGCCCCGTTTCAGCTTGAGGCTGAGATCGGCGAAGACGGGAGGTTTCCCCGTATATCCGGCCGCGATTGTATCGGCCTCGAGGGCTACGGAGCCTGCCGCCGCGTTATCGGCCGGTATTCCCTGCTCGCTCACGCTATCCTCCCTTCCCTGGATTTAGCCAGGAGGTAGAGGAAGACGGGTGCTCCGACTAAGGCCGTGACGATGCCGACGGGCAGTTCGAGGGGCGACGCCACGGATCTGGCCAGGGCATCCGCGAGCATGAGGAGTATGGCGCCCGCCACCGCCGAAAGGGGGATGAGGCGGCGGTGGAGGGAACCCACGAAAAGGCGGGCGAAATGGGGGCCCAGGAGGCCGACGAAACCGATGACGCCGCCCGCGGCCACCGCCGAGGCGGCTCCGAGGGAGGCGGCGGCCACGGCGAGACGCCGCAGAAGGGCGACGTCGAGGCCGAGAGTTCCGGCAGTCTCCTCGCCCGCGGAGAGGACGTCGAGGGGCCTGGCCAGGAGAAAGGCCGCGGCGAGAGAAAGGGCGGCGGCGGGCGCCGCCGTGGCCAGATCCCTCCAGCCCTTGCCGCCGAAGCCTCCCAGCATCCAGAAGAATACGGTGTGGAGATCCTTGTCGTTGAGGGCGACGATCAGGGAGACGATAGCCGAGATGAAGGAACCGATGGCCGCTCCGGCCAGGAGCAGGGCAGCCGTGGGCGAAGTCCTTTTATTGACCCTCGCCACGCCGTAGACGAGGAAAGCAGCCAGCAGGGCCCCGGCGAAGGAGGCGATCTCGATGGAACCAGCAAAGCCAAGTCCAATCCTGGTCCCGAAGACGATCGCGATCACGGCGCCCAGGGAGGAGCCCGAGGAAACGCCCATGGAATAGGGATCGGCCAGGGGATTGCGGAACAGGCCCTGGAGCACGGCTCCCGAAGCTCCGAGGGCGGCCCCGGCCGCGCCCGCGAGGAGGGTCCTGGCCAGCCTGAGTTCCCAGACGATCGTCATGGTCACCGGATCGACGGCTTCCTTAAGCCCGAAGAGGTGCGCGCCCAGGACGGCGAAGACCTGTCCCGGCTTGATCGGCACAGAACCCAGGCAGAGACTGCCTACGAGGGCGGCGGCGGCCAGGAAGAGGACGCCCAGGGTGCCCAGGAGTTTCTTCACTTGAAGAGCTCCGGATGGAGGGCCTTGGCCGCGGCCAGGACGCCGTCGGCTATGAGGGTGCCGGGCGCCGAGACCAAGGCTGCGGGCAGAAGAATGATGCGTCTGTTCCTGAGCGCGGGCAGCCCCGGCCAGCCCGGCCGCTTCGAGAGGGCTTCAAAAGTCAGCTTCTCCCCGTGGTCGTCGGCTCCCATGATGACCTGGGGAGCCCTGGCCAGGACAGCCTCGGAACTGACAACGGGCCAGGCCGTCTTGAGGTCGGAGAATATGTCCCGCCCTCCGGCCGTCTCGATGATCTCGTGCAGGAAAGTCGGGGATCCGCAGGTCATCAGGGGCTCGTCGTACACTTCCCAAAACACCGTGGGTTTCTGGTCGGCCGTCAGCCCCGAAAGGGCTTTTTTGACATTCTCGATCTTGTCCAGGAAGGCGGCCGCAGCGGCCCCGCCCTTCGCCTCGTTTCCCGTCAGCCGGCCGAGATTCACCATGCCCTGGCCTATCTGCTCGAAGGCGGCCGGATCATAGGCGTAGCTGACGATCCCATAGCGGGCGAGGATCTCGGTCACCGCCCTGTGTATTTTGCCGTTGCTCACGACGAGGTCGGGCTTCAGGGAAAGGATTTTTTCTATCGACATGGAATCGGCTGAGAAGCCTCCGATTTTCGGAATTTCAAGGGCTTCGGGGGGATAGAGACAATAGGTAGTGTCGCCCACCACCTTGGCGCCGACGGCGAAGAGGATTTCCGTCGAGGCGGGCGCGAGTGACACCACGCGCGCTGCCGCCTTCGGCAGGCTGATCGTCATTCCCAGCGAATCGACGGCCTTTACGCCAGGGTTGACCTGGCCAAACGCGAAGGTTGCGGCGCAGCAGAGCACCGCGATCAGGATCATAGGCTTTTTCATTGCTTCACACTCACTCCGGCCGACTCGAAGGTGGCCATTTCATTCAATAGTCTGCAGGCGCTCGAGCAGAGTATCATCGCGAGCGCGGCGCCCGTGCCTTCCCCCAGCCGCATTCCGAGCCTGAGGAGGGGCTTCAGGCCCAGGTTTTCGAGCATGAGGCCATGGCCTGAGTCCCCGGAAAGATGCGCCCCGATCATGTAGTCGGCCGAAAGCGGCGACAGAGCCTTGGCTATGAGGGCTGCCGCCCCCGAGATGTAGCCGTCGATGAGGACGGGAACATGGTGCGCCGCCGAGGCGAGGATGACGCCAGAAAGGGCGCCGATCTCATAGCCCCCCACCATGGATAGAACGCCGATGGGATCGGCGGGGTCAGGCCGGTGCAGGGCGAGAGCCTTTTCGATCACGCCGATCTTCCGATCCAGTGCCTCGTCGCCTATCCCCGTGCCGCGCCCCACGAGGGCGCGGACGCTTAGGCCGAGGAAGGCGGAAGCCATGGCGGTCGACGCCGTCGTGTTGCCGATGCCCATGTCGCCGGTGGCCGAGATACCGAAGGAAGAGGCCGCCATTTCGGCCTCGAATACCTCGATGCCCGCCTCAAGACTTCTGACGGCTTCCTCGCGTGTCATGGCCCGCTCAACCGCCATGTTTCTCGTCCCTCCGGCTATCTTTTTATGGTAGATGGGGAGGCTCGCTTCGAAATCGTAGGCGACGCCGACGTCGGCGACGACGACCCTGGCGCCCGCCTGTCTCCCGAGCACGTTTATAGCAGCCCCGCCCCGGGTGAAATTTATCACCATCTCGGCCGTCACGTCGGACGGATAGGCGCTCACACCCTCGGCGCAGACCCCGTGGTCCCCGGCCATGACGAAGATGACGCCCGGATCCACACAGGGGTCTGCCCGGCCCTGGATGCCGGCTATCCGTATCGACAGCTCCTCAAGGTCGCCCAGGCTTCCCGCCGGCTTGGTAAGGACGGCCTGCCTCGCCCGGGCCGCGGCTTCCGCCCTTTTATCCGTCGTGGCGATCCTTGCCAGGGTCGCCCGCAGTCCATTCATCATGGTTCTCCTTTTCGCTTCGGCTCAAGGCCGGCCAATCCTATGATCTCGCGCAGTTTTTCCAGGTCGAGGGCCGCTTCGACGGCATCGGCGAGAGCGTCGATGGAAGCGTCGAGCGCCGCTTTCCGGCTTTCCTCCCTCGCGCGCGCGCCAAAGGTGGCGAGCCATGCCTTCCTGAATTCATCCGAACTGAAGATATCGTGGAGATAAGTTCCCCAGACGCCCCCATCGGACGAACGCGCCCCGTCGCCGACAATCCCCTCTTCGGTTTCGAGCTGAGCAAAAGAAGGACCATTCACCTCGGCTTCCCCGTTGTGGATCTCGTAACCTTCGAGGACGATTCCCGCCAGCGGCGCAAGTCTCCCCCCGAGGGAAGTTTCCGCCCGCCCCCGCCGCGGTGAAACCTTCTTGTCGGGTTTAAAGACCGTGCGGACGGGGAGCAGGCATAGCCCTTTCATGCTGCCGCCCCCTCCCTCGATACGCTCCGGGTCGTCGATCGACTCACCCAGCATCTGGAACCCGCCGCAGATGCCGACGACGGCTGTTCCTGTCCGTGCGAGCCAGCGTATGCCGTCGGCGAAGCCCCGCTCTTCGAGCCAGGCCAGATCGGCCATCGTCGATTTTGTTCCCGGCAGGATGATGACATCGGGCTGGCCCAGGTCCCCCGCCTCATCGACATAACGAAGCGCGGCAGCGGGTTCCAAGGCGAGGACATCGAAATCGTCAAAATTGGCGATATGGGGCAGCTTGATAATGACGATATCCAAGCGCTTTTCGCCGCTCGCGCCAGGTACATCGCCTGCGGCCGACCCGCCGACCTTGATCGTCGCCCCATCCTCGTCCGGAAGCGCCAGTCCCTTGAGCATCGGGATGACGCCAAGAACAGGTATGCCCGAAAGCCTTTCGAGCATACCGATCCCCGGCTCCAGAAGCCCGATATCGCCCCTGAACTTATTGATGACGATGCCGCGCACGAGCGCCCGATCCTCTTCGGAAAGGAGAGCGAGGGTTCCCACGACCTGGGCGAAAACACCGCCCGGATCGATGTCCGCCACGAGGATGACCGGCGATCCTAGGTGGCGCGCGACGGCCATGTTAACGATGTCGCAAGCTGCCAGGTTGATCTCGGCCGGACTCCCCGCGCCTTCGACGACGAGGAGGTCGGCGTCGGCGCTCAAGACGGCGCAGGCCTGGACCACGGCCTCCCAGAGGAAGGCTTTCCGGCCGTAATACTCAGCCGCTTTGAGCGTCGCGTAGGGCTTTCCCATCAGGATGACCTGGGACCGTAAGTCGCTCTCGGGCTTGAGGAGGATGGGGTTCATCTCCGCTCGCGGTTCGGCGCGGGCAGCCAAGGCCTGCAGGTATTGGGCTCGGCCGATCTCCGAGCCGTCGGGGAGAGCCGCGGCGTTATTGGACATATTCTGCGCCTTGAAGGGCGCGACGCGCAGGCCGGTTCTCGCGAAGATGCGGCAGAGGGCGGCGGCAACGAGACTTTTGCCGACGGAGGAAGCGGTGCCCTGCACCATTATGGCTTTAGCGGCCACGGGAGAGCGAGGACACTGGATCTTTGTGGGGAATGAGGGAAATAGCAACCTTCATTATTCAACACCCAGTGAATAATCGCGATATCCGCGCGCACGACGCAGCTGTGCGGTCGGTCTCCTGACTCGGAAGCATCCCTCGCACGGTTCCCGGCCTTCCCACTTTCGCAGTGGCCGTGAACAGGGTTTTAAGCTTCCTTACAGTGCCTGGGGGCGTGCCGGTCTTTCACCGACTTCCCGATTAAGCCATATGGCGCCGCAACGAGACAACTATAGGTGTCATACCCGGAACTGTCAACATGCCGTATACTGAGTGAATCCGGAAGGAGGCGCCCATGATACAAATTTTTGGCTCAAGAAAATGCATGGACACGCAGAAAGCGCTTCGTTTTTTCAAGGACAGGGGAGTCGGCATCCAATTCCGCGACATTATGGAGAAGGCTCCAAGCCCGGGCGAGCTGGATGACGTTGCAAAAGCGGTCGGCGGCTATGACAAGCTCATCGATAAGGCTGGGAAAAAGGCCAGGGAGCGAGGTTTGGCCTTCATGGAATACAATGCCAGAGAAGAACTGCTCCAGGATCCCCTGCTTCTGCGCACGCCGGTAGTCAGGGCTGAAAAGCGTTCGGCCGCCGTCGGCGCCGACGAAGCGACCTGGCTGTCCTTTACAGAAAATGAAATAAAACGGATATAGGAGTCGCGTATGGATAATTTAAAGAACGCGGAGTTAGCCGCACTACGCTCGAAGAGTGCCTTCATCGTCGACATGGACGGCGTGATCTACCACGGAAACCGCCTTCTCCAGGGAGCCGCGGAGTTCGTCGCCTGGCTCAAGGCCAGGGACAAGCGCTTCCTCTTCCTCACCAACTCGAGCGAGCGGTCGCCCGCCGAGCTCTCCCAGAAGCTCGGACGTCTGGGCATCGAGGTCGACTCGAGCCACTTCTACACGAGCGCCCTGGCGACGGCCGCTTTTCTTGCCAGCCAGAAGCCGAAAGGCTCGGTCTACGCCATAGGCGAACCGGGCCTCATCAATGCACTCTACGAGGCCGGCTACACCATGAACAACGTCAATCCTGATTATGTGGTAGTGGGCGAGGCCAGGTCCTACAACCTGGACACTATAGAAAAGGCCGTGTCCCTCGTGAACGGGGGCGCCCGCCTCATCGGCACCAACCCCGACCTCACCGGGCCCACGGAGAAGGGCATCATGCCCGCCTGCGGCTCCCTCCTCGCCCCCATCGAGCTGGCGACGGGCAGGAAAGCCTACTTCATCGGCAAGCCCAATCCCCTCATGATGCGCCACGCCATCCGCAAGCTCGGCGTCACGCGCGAGGAGACGGCTATCATCGGCGACCGTATGGACACCGATATCATCGCCGGGATCGAGTCGGACATGGAGACTGTCCTCGTCCTCTCCGGCGTCACCGCAAGGGAGGATCTGGACCATTTCGCCTATGCCCCCCGCCATGTCCTGGAGGGCATCTTCGAAATTCCATACAAGTGAGGTAGGCGTATTGTCGCTCCACGCGAACCATGGCGAAGAGCGTTAGGCGTCGAGCAATCCAGTCTTAATGTATTTCTTCATCAATTCATAAATGTCTTTTTCATCGCCCTCTTTTCTTATTCCAATGGCGACTACAATGACGATTATTTCTTTCTCAAGAACTTTATAGATGATCCGGTATTCCTGCCCCCCGGCTCGAATGGACCGAAATTCCCTTAACGGACCTTTTAATGGTTTACCTAATAATAGAGGCTCTTCTTTCAATGATTCGATTTTGTTGATTATTTGATTCCGGGTCCTGCTATCCAGCTTCTTGATCGTGTCAGCCGCGATTATAGTTAGCCTTATCTTATACATCAAAGCTCTTCTTGAAATCTTCAAAATCAACAAGGCTATTATTCTCAAACTGCTTGATTCCAATTTTTAGCTCATCATACAAGGCTAGGTCGGAAATAATCTCCAGAGTCTCGGCGATACTCTCGTAGGTATCCCAGCGCAGTAACGCAAAAACTTCCTTACCATGATTGGTGATAGTAGAAGTATATAGTCCGGAGGAATTTCTTGCGTTATTAGGATAATAATGCCCCATCCCCGGCCAAGCTCGCGACGGGCGGCTCCCGACACCAAATGGAGGCGAAGACGAGTGAGCGCAGGTTGGCGGGAATCCATTTTTTGCCGAGGGTCCGATTGGGACGTGAAAAACAGGCCCTCTTCAAGGTTGCATCCTTGTAAATATGAAGTTAGACTTACGATATGCAAGGTTATATCGAACGAAAGATTACGCCTCTGCTGAAAGACAGCCTCTCGAGGTTTCCGGCCGTGGTCCTGACGGGATCGCGCCAGTGCGGCAAGACCAGGCTGGCGCGGCAGTTCGTCCAGAGTATGCCTGGGGCTGTCGTCCTCGACCTGGAGAATCCACGCGACCTGGCGAAGCTCGCCGATCCCCTTCTGTATTTCGAGGCCAACGCGCGAAGACTCGTCTGCCTCGACGAAGTCCAGCTCGCGCCGGATATTTTCCCTCTTCTGAGGGCGGAGATCGACCGGGACCGGCGGCCGGGACGATTTCTTCTCCTTGGCTCGGCGTCCAAAGCCTTGGTCAACCGCAGCGCGGAAAGCCTGGCCGGCCGGATCGAGTACCTGGAGCTGAGCCCCTTCCTAGCCGACGAGTACCTGCCGGGCTCTCCCCCCTCCATGCTCGAAGGGCTCTGGCGAGGCGGCTACCCGGAGTCCGCCCTCGCCTTTGACGGGCAGACGAGTCTTCGCTGGAGGGACGCATTCGTCCGCAGCCTCATCGAGCGCGACCTTCCAATGCTCGGCAATCGGGTCAGTCCCCTGGCATGGAGGCGTTTCATCACGATGTGCTCCCACCTCCAGGGCCAGGTTCTGAATTCTGCCAAGCTGGGCGCTTCGCTCGATTTGAGCGGCAACGCCGTCCGGGCAAGACTCGAATTTCTTCAGGAAGCTCTCCTCGTACGTCTCTTGCCGGCATGGGCTGGAAACCTCAAGCGACGACTGGTGAAGGCCCCCAAGCTGTACATCCGGGATACAGGGCTATGCCATAGTCTCCTCGAGATCGGAAGCCCCGACCACCTGATGGGCCACCCCGCTTTCGGCTCAAGCTGGGAAGGATGGTGCGTGGAGACGATCTGCGACAGCTTCGCGAATTGGGCTCCTTTTTTCTACCGTTCGTCGGGCGGCGCCGAGCTCGATCTGGTCCTGGAAAGGGGACCCAGGCGAATCGCTTTCGAGTTTAAAGCCTCTTCGGTTCCCGCGCCGACGCGCGGCTTCCACGCCGCCCTAGCCGATCTGGAGCCCGAAAGGGCCTTCCTGGTTGGCATCGTGGACGGAGCCTACCCCGTCTCGGCTACGGTCACCGCCTGCGGTCTCCGCGAATGTCTGGAAATGGTTGCCCGGTTAGGCTGAGACAGGGACGACGTTGGATCTAGCCCCGCCCGAAGCCATCGGCCGCCGTCGTGCCCGGAGCCGTCGAGTACAGGATCAGGCTCTCAAGCTGAGGAGGTCCCGCCATGACGGTAAGGCCCCTCGAACCCGCTCCGCTTCTGGAAGGGAAGGGATTGTCCCTGCAGGCATCCAGGATAAGCATGACGAGCCCGGCCTTCTTCGCCGCTGCCTCATCCAATATCCTCGATGCCGCGTACGCCTTGTATTTAAGGTCGGCCTCGCTCTCAAGGCCAGCATTGTCCACCGGAATCAGATAATTGATCCCGCCAGACTCCACCCCATGTCCCGCGTAGAATACGAGGATCGTGTCGCCCTGGCCCAAGCCGGCCGAGAACTCCCTGATCGCCATCTCCATGCCCCGCAGATCCAGATCTGTCCTCACCATCGTCTCAAAGCCCGCCTCCTTAAGCATCGCCCCGAAATCCTTCGCGTCGTTGACCGGGTTAGGCAGGGCGTTCTTCTGGTAGGCGGAGTTGCCGATAAGGAGGGCTTGGCGCCTTCCCTGGTCCGTCTCCGAACCAAAGTCGGCCGCCGAAAGGGCAACTGTAAGCAAAAAAGCGCAGGAGGCAAGGCTTATACCACGTCGAAATGCGCGGCGTGAAGCGTGGGACGGTCTGGACATACTTTGCTCCTATTTTTTGATACAGATTCTGTCTCGATTATCATGCTGCTTTCTGAAGGCGGCAAGGGAACATCGTCTGGGTCAGAAAACACCCGTAAAGCCCTCGACCTCAAGGAGCGGCTTGAAGAACACCTTGCGGCCTTCCCATTCCACGTCGGCCTGGAGGTCCGTGGAGAATACGAAGGCCGCCCCGACCTTAGGGTAAGCCCTCAGAAAGGCCTTGACCCCAGAAGGAACCTCGGGCATCTCGAGCCTGTACTTCACTTCGATAGGCATCGGGACGCGGTCGCGGACGAGAACGAAGTCCACCTCCTCACCTTGTTTATTCCGCCAAAACCGCAGCTCCATGTTCGCCTCGAGCCTTCGCTTAAGGGCGAGAAAGATAAAGGACTCGACAATCGCCCCCTTGTCGGGTCTCTCCTCCGCTGCCGAGAAATCCCGCAGGATGGCGTTGCGCATCCCGAGATCGTACAGGTAATACTTCTTGGACTTTTTAAGCTCGTTGCCGAGCGACGTGGCGTACGAATCGAGGGAGAATGCGACATACGTCTGGTCGAGGATGTCCAGATGTGCGCGGACCGTCGGCTCGGACAGTCGCACCTCCCGGGCGAGCGAGGCGACCGTCGTGACGGAGCCTTGATTCTCGGCCAGCAGGTAGATCAGCGAATTGAAGGCCCTGATGTTCTCCTCCCGCAACAGCCCCCGAACATCTTTTAAGATATATGCCTGGAGAATATCCCTGAGGGCCTGCATCTTTTCTCCCTCGCTTTCCAGCGAGGCGAGTCCGGGAAGTCCCCCGAAACGAAGGTACTCCGGAAATGAAGCTCCTGGAATAGTCGAGTATTCAGCTTGGAACTCCAGGGGGGTCACGATGGTGAGCCTGAATCTGCCCGCGAGGCTTTCCTTAAGATGGCGATGCATCTCGACGGAGGAGGAGCCGGAGACGAAGAGCTTAGGACCTTCGCCCTTATCGTATATCGCCTTGAAGATCCGTGTCACGTTTTTCGCGTACTGGAACTCGTCTATAAAAACGACCTTCCCTGCTTTCCTGAGAAGCTCCACGATGGAACCGTCGTCGGCATTGAAACTCCGCAAGGTGTACGGGTCCTCGAGGTCGAAATATGAAGCTGCTATTCCCCGCTCCAGGCAAGTCCGGTGGAGCTTCCGCATTAGCCACGACTTCCCGACCTGCCTTGTACCCATGAGGACGGAAACGAAGGGCAGGGCTATCTCTTTCTCCAGTATAGGGAAAATCGCACGGTCGATGTCCATGTAACTATTCTAAAGTAGTGCTTTAGAATAGGCAACTCGCGCGCGGGGACCGCCCGCGACCCTCCCCACGGTCTAGGGCGGCCTCCGGCCGCCCTAGACCCCTTGCCTGAACTTTAGGGACGACGAAGGACGCGGAAACCAAGAGTGTTGTACTGCAAGTCTGGTCTAGTACTACTCCGGAAAGCAGTCCTCTGGTAACCGGAAGGATAGTTCCAGCTCCCGCCCCTGATAACCCGCGAGCTTCCTGAGGACGGCCCCGTGGGATCAATTTGCGGATTGTCCGAATAACTTCCAAACCAATCCCCGCACCATTCCCAGACGTTCCCGCTCATGTCATACAGCCCGAGCTCGTTAGACTCTTTCGTCCCCACCACGCGTGTCGTGTATACTGAATTAGCACTCCACCAAGCTACTATACTTGGCTCCCCATACTGGTCGCTTGGTCCTGAATATGAATATCCCCGGGACGAAGCTCCTCCCCTGGCCGCGTATTCCCACTCAGCTTCGGTCGGCAGGCGGTAGCCGTTCTTCGAGAAATCCGCACGCACGTCGGTCCCCGTGATCGTATACACCTTCTGCAGACTATCCATCTCCGACAGCCTGTTGCAGAACGCGATCGCGTCGAACCACGTGACATTCTCCACCGGAAGTCTCAAGGCTTGCGGATAGTCCGCAAAATAGGAAGGATTCATCCCCATAACCTGCCTGTACTGCTCCTGGGTCACCTCGTACTTTCCTATCAGGAACGGGGACAAGGTCACCTGATGGACAGGCTTCTCCTCGGCATCGCCTCTTTTCGAGCCCATGGGGAAACTCCCCCCGAAGATATGGATCATTCCGATAGATTTTCTATTGGCAGGCGCCGCTATCGTCGTGGTCGTCGTCGGAAGCGCGGTTCTCACCGTCGTTGTAGTAGAGGCGGCTACCGCGATGGTCGTCGTTGTCGACGTCGTCGTGGTCGAGGGCGGTATGAAGGTTTTCCAGAGGAACTGCACCTCGATTTCCTTGCCATCTTCCACCTGGACGCTTCTCGATTCGCGCTCGCCCGTGGTGTAGCGGATCTCGAGTTCGTAGTAGCCGACCTCGAGGTCGGTCAGACGCTTCGCTCCGCCCTTTCGAAGATCGCCCATCGGCTTGCCGTCCACGAATAAAGCCCCTGCGCTCTCGACCCGGATCAACATAGTGCCAGCCAATTTCGAGGGCTGGAAGATCGTTGTGGCCGGTCCAGGCGGAACCTGTGACACTCCTAAACTGCCCGCAAGGTATACCGCCCGGGTCAGGTTGTCATACTTCGCTGGCTTCTGTTTCTGGTTTGTCTCTTTTCGGACTTCGGCATTTACATCCCGCAGTATCGCCGTAAACTCCTCGTTCCTTCCGATATGCTTGAGAAGTGCAGCCGTGAATACGCCGTTGCGCCCGCTTCCGTCGTCGGCCGTCTCGCCGGCCTCGGTCGCGTACACGATCACGCTTTCGGGCGGCTTCTGTCCTATGACGGCCAATCCTCTCTCCATGTCGCGCGACGCCTGGGGAAAGGGATTATTCCTACATGCGTCGAGAATCACCACATTGGTATTGGCCCCGCCTGAGTTCATCCGCCCGATGAGCCGCTGAAGCTGGACGCCTTCGATCTCTACATCCGAGGCTATGCTGATATCAGTGCCGACAGGTATCAGGTAGTTCTCGCCCCCGGCTTGGACGCCATGGCCTGAATAGTAGAACAGCGCTATCTCAGAACCGCGGAAATCGGTGCCGAACTGGTCGATGAGTTGATACATGGTCTTCTTGTTCGCGTCTATTCCCAGGGCCACCGAGAATCCGATGCCGCGAAGCGCGGCGGCCATGTCCGTCGCGTCGTTGCCGGCGTTCCGCAATGGTCCCATGGAATAGGTCGAGTTCCCGATGACAAGGGCGACGCGCCTGCCGGCGGCTTGGGGGAAAGTGATTCCCGTATCTATGATGAATAGAAGAAGGATTATCACGAAGAGGGAAGCAAACGATGGTCGACGCATCGGCATGCTGCTTTTTACTTATGTTTACGCCCTGAGTATTGCCCTTTTAAAACCCGGACGCAAGTGCGGTTCTGCGTTCCGTACCTAGCCTTAGCCTATTGCTTTGGCTCAGTCTTCCATGGAGAGGATGAGCGGATCCTCCAAGGCATTATTGCCGCTTTCAAGGCAAATCCGCTCCCCGGAAAGCAGTTCGAAGCCGCAAACAGGTTCCTGCAGCACAATCCCGCTTTTCCAGCCCTCCAGATTGACGAAGGCGACAAAGCTCGGTTTCCTTGCACCGGGGACGGCCGGACGCTCAAGAAGGATATGGCCCTTTCCCGCGTCTTTCCAGGAAAAATAAGGCGCCTCCCTCTTGGCCTTCTTCGAGAAGGCGAGAACCTTGCCGAACCATTCCCTGAACTCCGAATCGCCCGACGCCCAGTCCACGGGGTCCTTTTCGAAGAGGTTCGGCCTGTGCTCAAGGGCGAACTCCTGGCCCATGTACACGAAGGCGACGCCGGGGACGAAGTACATCATGGCCGTCCAGGCCATGAAACGGCTCCGCGTTACGAATTTTCCGGCTGCCCGCTCCTGGTCGTGATTTTCGAGGAAACGGAGCTTCTTCGCTCCCTTGGGGTAGAGGGTTTCCTGGACGTAAAGGTAGTCGAGGTAGAAGTCGGCGCGCTTTCTCCCGGCCCAGACAGCTTCGAGCCGTTCCCAACCGTCATAGTCGTAGGTCAAGTCGAAAACCGCGTGGAGCTCGGGCTCCGACCAGGCGCCGTAGCCTGATTCGCGCATCTTCTTGAGGAAGGCGGGGTGAACCGACTCGGCCAGCCAGACCAGGGGGTATCGCTCGCGTCGCGTCCCCGGGTCGTACTGGTTCACCCGCTGGCGGGCCTGCTTCCAGAAGTCAAGGGGCACGAGGGAGGCCACGTCGCAACGGAAGCCGTCCACCCCCTGGTCGCGCCAATATGCGAGGGTCGAAATCAGCTCCATCCAGAGCTCCGGCGAGGACGAGTAGTCGAAGTCCACGACGTCCGACCAGTCCTCGCATTTGCGTCCCAACCGGGATCCAGGCGCCGGGTCCTCAAGCTCGCCCCGCGAAGCCGCCGGCCCCTTTCCCTCCTGCATGAACCACTCGGGATGCTCCCGAGCCAGGACGGAGTCGGGCGACGTGTGATTGTAGACCACGTCCATCATCACCTTGACGCCGAGGTCGTGGGCCGCGGCCAGGAAGGCGCGGAAATCGTCGATCGTCCCCAGTTCGGGGTCGATCGCACGGTAGTCGGCTATGGCGTAGGGCGAGCCCATGCTGCCCTTGCGGGCCTCGATGCCGATGGGGTGTATCGGGGTGAGGCAGACCCAGTCGCAACCCAGGTCGGCGACCCGCCGCAGTTCGGGGAGGGCGGCCGCGAAGGTCCCTTCCAGCGTGAAGTTCCTCAGGTAGATTTGGTAGATGGCGCTCGATTCGTCGATCATACTTCGATTTCTTTTTCGAGGATGGTCTTGTAAATCTCTTTAGCGAGAATGGGAAAGACCGTTTTCTGGAAATTCCGGTCATCCATATATCGCGTCACGATGCCGTCGTTTTCCGACATCCGCTGCATCATCAGCGTCTCGATGATAGCCTTGATGCCGAGCTCAAACTTGTCCAAGGGATTGGCTTGCGCCGTCTGGATGATCCGCTCATCTTTGGAAGCCTTCTCCTTTATCTGCTCGAAGAACAACCGATCCTCTTCGGAGAAATCGGTGCCGAACCTGTCGTTGAGCGCCAGGATAATCTCGGAAAGCGGCTTGTCCTCATCCATTGATTTCCCGGTGCCGACTGCCGTGGGCGATTTGACCCCGTACTGATCTCCTCCTTCCAATACGATCGAACCGGACATCACTTTCTCGAGGCGATAGTATTGCAGCTCGACGTCCTTCTCGGGGTGAGGGATTGTGTCGTCCCCGCCGCGATCGAGGTTCGGAATCAGATGCCGAGCAAAACTATACAACATCTCGAGCTCTTGATCGCAATACGGCAGTATCTGGCTGATGAAGGAATAGAGGCTTGCGTACGCCGTGATCTTTTCGTAAAAAGCTTCCTTCTTCGCGGCATCGAGAGCCTTGAAACGATCCGCGGCCGGCTGAACCATCTTCTCCATACGCGCATGGTCCGAAGGCGATTGCTTGTACTGGGGAAGATAAAAAACATGGCAATAGCCGACGACTTCCGACCATACATATACTTGGTACGCGTTGAGCTCATGCTTCAACTTCTCGAGATTTCCGGGATTCAAAGGTTCCTGCAGCGTCGTCGCCGTATAATAAGGTTTGAACGCCTTATAGATATCTTCCGCTTCGTTGACGAAATCGAGGACGAATGGAAGCTCCTTTCCCGATTTCATCCTGTTCAACCGAGAGAGCGTCTGGACCGCCTGCACTCCGTCGAGCCGTTTGTCGACGTACATCGCGCACAAAAGCGGCTGGTCGAAGCCGGTCTGGTATTTGTTGGCGACTAGAAGCACCTGGTAATCGGATGAATCGAACTTGTCGGGCAGCTGCTTCTCAAGGATATTCTTGCCGGTCACGACATCGATGTTCATAGAAGGTTCGGTGTATTCTCTCTCATTATCGGGATCCTTCACCGTGCCGCTGAAGGCGACGAGAGGTCTGATGTCGGTGTAGCGATTTTCTTCGATGTATTTCTGGAAGGCGCGCATATAACGCACGGCGTGGAGCCGCGAGCCGGTGACCACCATGGCTTTCCCTCGGCCATTGAGCTTGTGCCTGACATGCTCCCTGAAGTGCTCGACTATGATCTCGGTTTTCTGCTCGATGTTCCAGGGATGGAGGGCCATGAATTTACCGAGCTTCTTCTGGGCCTTCTTGCTCGGCATGGCCGGATCGTCCTCGACGCTCTTCACCAGTTTAAAATAAGTCTTGTAGGTGGTATAGCGCTGCAATACATCGAGGATAAAATGCTCTTCAATCGCTTGTTTCATGGAATAGGTATGGAAAGCTTCCGGTTTGCCGCTCGACCCTATCCGGCCGAACAATTCCAGAGTCTTGCCTTTCGGCGTGGCGGTAAAAGCGAAGAAACTCAGGTTTTTCTGTCTGCCGCGCGATTCCATCACCGCGTTGAGGCCATCTTCCCAGTCGAAGCCATTCTCTTCGTTGGCTTCGGCATCGACGCCCGTCGCCATTCCCGCTCCCAGAATGCGCTTCAGCTCGCGGGCGGTTTCCCCCGTCTGACTGGAATGGGCCTCGTCGACGATCACCGCGTAGGTTCGAGCCGCTATGGCATCCTGCCATTCCTTGGCGCGGGCTATCGATTCATCGTCGGGATTGTCCAGGTTGTCGGCGCCGGCGATATGCAAGAGCCCCTGTAAAATGAAGGGAAACTTCTGCAGCGTCGTAATGACGATCTTCGTGCCGTCCACCAAAGCCTCGGCGAGCTGACGCGAACTTTTATCGATCGCCTTGACGACCCCCTGGGCATGCTCGATCTGATAGATGGCGTCCTGGAGCTGCCTGTCGAGGATCCGGCGATCCGTGATGACGATCACGCAATCGAATATTTTCTCATCAATTGCCGTATGCAGGCTTGAAAGCCGATGAGAAAGCCATGAAATGCTGTTGGTCTTGCCGCTGCCCGCCGAATGCTGGATCAGGTAATTGTTGCCCGCACCTTCGGTTTTCACTGCCCGTATCAAAGCCCTGACCGCGTCGAGTTGATGGTAGCGCGGGAAGATCATGGTTTCCTTGGTCACCTTTTTCCTGCCGCCCGCCCCATCATCAACTGTTTCCTCCTTGGTTTCCAGAAAGATGAAGTTGCCCACTATATCGAGGAAACTTCCCCGTTCGAGCACCTCTTCCCAGAAATATCCTGTGCGGTGACCTGAAGAATGCTGAGGATTGCCTTTACCGCAGTCGATTTCATTTGGAGCGCTGCCTCGGTTGAAGGGCAGGAAGAAGGTCAGGTCCTTGTCGAGGCGCGTAGCCATATGGACTTCGTCGGGATCGACGGCAAAGTGAACGACCGCACCTTTGATGAACTGAAAAAGCGGCGCCCTGGGATCCCGGTCGCGAGTGTATTGGGCGACCGCGTCCTTCCAGGTCTGTCCGGTCGCGGGATTCTTCAGCTCGATGGTGGCGACGGGAATCCCGTTGAGGGAGAGCAGCATGTCGATCGTGCCGGAATCGGCGGGATGGCAGGCTACCTGTCGCGTTACGTGGAGCATGTTCTTCGAGAACAGTTCCACGTTTTCCCGCACGAGCCCGTGCGCAGGCTTAAAGTAGGCGAGCTTGAAGACTTCCCCGTTGAACTTGAAGCCGTGTCGGATGACGTACAGCGTGCCTTTTATATCGCGCTCTTCCATAAGCGCTTTGATCAGCTTCGCGGGAAGCTCGCCGCCGTGGAGCTTTTCCATCCGCGCCATAAGCCGCGGCTGGGTGTCCTTGATGAAGGCCATCGCGTACTCGGGGAAAAGAGCCTTGTCCTTGTCCCACAGCTGGTTCGAGCCGGCGATCCAGCCGCGCGAGGCCATGGTCTCTTGAACATACGCTTCAAAGGCCTTCTCCGTCGTAGCTTTCATGGTCGCCCCTTTTTACTCGAATTTTCTCATAAGTTCTCATAAGTTCTCATAAGTTCTCATAAAGTTATGAGAATATATTTTGGCTTATTCATTGTGCCGCAATTTTTTAGCTTGCCACGTTTACGCAACGCTCCTAAGAGATTGCTAATTTTATTGCTCTTTTGTTTGTCGGTTAAAATATCTGGCAACTTACTTAATAGGAGCAGATCCAGGTCCTTTCTTGTCGCCGATCCATAGGTTTTTAAATATTCCACGATCATGCTTTTATAATGCTCATCGTTAAAACCGCGCTGCTTTACATACTGCGCTTTCAAAGTATCATTGGAAGTACTAGCTGCAAGGTTCGATGAAATAAAGTAATTTGGTCTGCGACCTTCGATCAATCCTAGCTCTCTCAAGTGCTTAGCGGCTTCTTCGGTAACGGTCTGCTTTTTCTGGATCTTATCCAGTAAAATTATATCGGAAAGCGATAAAGAAGGATTCTTCGCGAGTACGCGGGCGAATTCCATATCCAAAACTTTCCCGATAATCGTCACTTTTACTTTTGCGTCGCTGATGTCGTACTCCGGCATAGGGAAAAACCTGTTCCTTTGGAAGCCGAACATCTTCTTGATCCCACCTCCAGCCGTGTCCACCATTTTTAAATTGAACATCGCCGTGACGAGGAAAGGATTGCGGTATTGCTCTTCTGGAGCGTCTTCAATGACTACTCTTTCCACGGATCCCGGGATGAATGAACCATAATTGGTAAAAATTAATTCTTCATCTTCGATTTCGATGACGTTTATCCTTCCGCTTTTCTGGTAGTCCTGATGCGCAATGCAATTGTTGAGCGCTTCGCGGATTATGAAAGGTTCATACTTAAGAACTTCCTCGGGAAACAAAGTGCCTTCCTTGAGATAGCGGTATTTGAGATTGCGTATCTTTGAATTCACTTTATCAACGGACAGCAGAAAGGGAATCGAAAAAATTTCATAATCCTTGTCGTTGTTGGAAAGGTCCTTGAGCACCCATCTGATTTTTGCCTCGGAGGGATTCAAGTAATGTTCGGATTCTTCACGCCCAAGCAGCAAGATCGCTGTCCGCGTCATCTTCCCCTTGTTGGTCAGTTTGGCTTTATTAAGGAAAGTGAGGTCATCCCAGCTTTCGACGTCCAAGGCCTTGTCCGGAAATTTGCTCATAAAATTAGCCCTTGCGACAGCCAATGCTTGGGGATCGAGATCATCGAGGCTTGCATCAGGGATAATACCGGCGCTCCAATCATGTGCCGCGGATTGGGACCGAATCCGCTCGATCTTTTCAAGGTTCAGGAGTGCCAATTCCTCGCCATCCCTGCCGTAATAGTGCCCTTCGAACAATACCGGTATTCCCCGTGGAGCCGCGGGGATTTGGAATAACACGACTCTTCCCTCTGGCTCCATGAGTTCATGAATTTCAATGAATGTAATACGATTTGTCGTCTTGTTGGCTATCTCGCCTTTTAAACTGTCAAGGTCGGGACGATTGCTCCTGTACTGGCTTCCCACGATCGCATGGTCTTTATCTCGAATTCCAAAAATGAGCCAAGCACATTCCTCATTACTGAGATTCGCTTCGTTCGATAGTGCGGAAAAGTATTTTCCTATCTCGCTAAAGCTGAAGCCTCTCTTGGCTTCCTTGAATTCGAACACCTCATTTTCGGACTTTTTCATGCGGAAGTCAGAAAGCAATGTCCGCAATTGCCGCTGATTCAGGTTCATACGTTCCCTCGATTGAGTATGGTCACGATAATTTTAATCATGGTGTCCATTTCTTCCGACTTCGACACCGCTATCAGCAAGGTCAATGTTGCGAGACCATCGTTACCGATGATGCGGTCCCCCCCGGCGCGATACAGAAGTCCGTTTCTTTCCAGAAAGTAGAGGAACAGGGCGGCGGCGATGCGCTTGTTGCCATCCACGAAAGAATGGTTCTTGATGACGAGATACAGGAGCATGGCGGCTTTATGCTCGATGGAAGGATACAGTTCCTTGCCGTCGAAACTTTGATACATTTGGCTTACGGAGCTGCCGAAGCTGTCGTCCTTTTGCCGGCCGAAGATTTCGGAATCAAAATCATGGCGCATCGTCTCGACGACCTTCAGGAATTCATCCTTATCGATTTTGACCGCCTGAGCCGGCGACTTTCCTTTCGTTTCGAGGGTCTCGTGGTCGTAGTCGTCGAGGATTGCGAGACCGCCGGCGAAATCGGCGAGGACTTGGATGATCGTCCGGGCTTCTTCGATATTTTGCGCTTCCGAAAGCAAGCTTCTCTCGACCAGGCTTATGGATTCCTTCAGCTCGCGCAGCCTACTTTGCTGCTCCAACAGCCTCTTCTGATTGATGGTGTAGCCGTTGACCAGGTGCTCCTTGAGAATGCGGTTGGCCCAGATGCGGAACTGGGTGCCGCGCTTCGAATTGACGCGGTAACCCACGGAGAGAATCATGTCGAGGTTGTAGTGGAGTATCGCCCGGTTCACCTTTCGCGATCCTTCCTGACGAACTTGTGCAAATTTTGCACAAGTTGCCGCCTCCTCAAGCTCTCCGGTGTCGAGGATATTCCTGATATGCTTTACCACCGCTGTACGGTCAGTATCGAATAATTCTTCCAGCTGATGCTGGGTCAGCCAGAGCGTATCGGATTCCAGGCGCACCTCGGTTTGTACGCTGCCATCGGGAGCGTTAAAAATGACAATTTCTCCAATAGCTGATATGCTCATACCGCCTCCCGCAGGTCGATCTTCCCCGTAACCGCCTCGCTGATCAGTGCTGTCCTATACTCCTTCAGGCGTTTAATGATCGTCTCCACCTTGGCGGAGAGCGCGTCGATCTTGGCAGTCTCGCGGTCGAGGTAGGCGGCTATAGCTTTCTGTTCGGGGAGAGAGGGTACAGGTATAAAAAGCTCTTTTATCCGATCGATTGCCAGCCCCGGTTGTGCAGCAGAAAGTGAATACTGATTTAGGTTCATAATGCTAAGCAATTCACCTAGCCATAAGACCGAAAAAGCCTCTACAGGAGTTGCTACGACTGCATGTTCGGAGGCCCAAAACTTCCCTTTCGCATAATTGATATTTCCACATAAAGCGCCTTGTCTTCCAATCAGCACATATTCACCATTATGAGTGTATTGTTTTGTGAAGCCGCGAAGCCCATTGCCGCCAAAAACAGGATACTCATCTTCTTCTTCAATATCTTCAACAGTAATTCCCTCACCACTTTTAAGTGATGAAATGTACTTTAGCTTTTTCGCTTCCCAATGTTCCGGCACTTCCCCCAGCCACTCCACGCCGGAAGGCTTCGTCTGTACATTCGCGTCCAGGCCCTTGGTAACCGCCCGGGAAATGAGCGCGGTGCGGCGTTCGGATAAAAGCGACAATAGACGCTGCTTTTTTGTTATGAGAGAATCGATCTTGGCAGTTTCGCAATCAAGGTAGGCAACAATTAATTGCTGTTCGAAAAGAGGAGGAAATGCAACGGAAAAACGTCCGATCTTTTCAACAGAAATTCTTTTTAATGCAGCCCCTGATACTTGAAGCGAAACTTCTTGCTGCAACATAGAATTATTGAGCCAGTAATCCAAATACTTAGGTACAATTGCGAAAACTTTAGGCGAGATGATAACCAGAGAACTAGCGACAACAAAATCTGTTGAAGAATCAATGACTGCTGTGCGCCCTATAGTCCCATCTTTGCTAAACAAGACATCATTTTTAAAAGGCTGACAGCCATTTTGCACTAAGTATTCATAACATTCAGTAGATGTCTTAATACAATCTTCAAAATTGATTTTGCCATTTTTAATGTCAACCGTAGAAACAAAGGGGAATTCACTGCCACTTAAATCTGGAGAAATATGAGAACCATCCGTCAATCGCTTTGATATTCTTTTTAGCCTCTCAATTTCCCAATGTTCCGGCACCTCCCCCAGCCACTCCACGCCGGAAGGCTTGTACTTCGGATAGGCTTTCCGCTTCATTTCGAGCCTTCCGCGCTTCCGGTGATGTCGGCGAGCATCGAGAGGATCTCGGACTCAAGAACCTTGATGTCCGCCTCGATGGCTTCCAGCGGCCGGGGCGGTTCGTAGCGGTAGAACTGCCGGTTCAGCGGAATCTCGTAGCCCACCTTGGTCTTGCCGTAATCGATCCACGCGTCGGGCACGTGGGGCAGGACCTCGCGCTTGAAGTACGCATCGATGTCTTCCTTGAGCGGCACGTTCTCGGTGTCGCGCAGATCGGCGTCGGACTCGGGGTTGCCTTTGGCGTCGCGGCAGATCTCCGCGGTTTCGTCCTTTTCGCCCAGGGCTTCCAGTACAACCTTCGATTCCGGGGTCGAGAGGCGCAAGCCCGCCTTTTGTTCGATGCCCTTCAGTTCTTTCAGAAAGGTTTTACGATCCTTGAAAAGCTTTTTCTTCGTTGCCTTTCCCAGATCGGAAAGCATCGCCTTGATCGCGCGCTGGCGCTCGAGCCCGGATTCGATTTCCTCTTGCCGCGCAACGTCGCTTTTCTTGAGGCTTTCGGCTATGGTTCGGAATCCGCGGACCTCGTCCAGAAGGGCGACGCGTTCGGCGCTCGCCTGGAAATTGAGGCGCAGGGGGCGCTCGACGGTGATCTTGCTGTAGCCGAAATCGGCATTGTCGAAGATCTTGGAGACGACTACCTGTTTCTTCATGCCATCGGCTTCGATGAGACGCGTCTCCTCATGTTGGAAATTGCCGTAGATTCTGGTGATCTCCGCGATCTGGTTCGGGCGGTGTTCCTCTCCGTCCCCGATCTGGTTGCGCTTGTTTCCGAGGCTCTTGCGCATTTTGACGTAGAATTCGCGGGCATCGACGAGTTGTATCTTGCCTTTGCGCTGGGCTTCCTTGCGGTTGGTGAGGATCCAGAGATAGGTCGAGATCCCCGTGTTGTAGAAAAGCTGATCGGGCAAGGCCACGATGCCTTCCAGCCAGTCGTTCTCGATGATCCACTGCCTAATGCAGGATTCGCCGCTCCCCGCATCGCCCGTAAAGAGGGGAGATCCGTTGAACACAATGCCGATGCGGCTGCCGCCTTCCTCCGGAGACCGCATCTTCGAAATCATGTGCTGCAGGAAAAGGAATGAGCCGTCGTTGATGCGCGGGAGCCCGGCGCCGAAGCGGCCGTCATAGCCCAGTTTTTGTGCCTCGTTTTCGATGAATTTCTGCTGCTGCTTCCATTCCACGCCGAAGGGAGGGTTCGCGAGCATGTAGTCGAAGCGTTCTCTGGGAAAGCCGTCTTTCTCGAAGCTGTCGTCCGGCTTGATGTTCTCGGGGTCTTCCCCTTTTATCAGCATGTCGGCGCGGCAGACCGCGTAGGCTTCGTCGTTCAGGTCCTGCCCGTACAGGATGGGGTGGGCCTGGGTATTCAGTTTCCGGATATACTGCTCGGCCACGGAGAGCATGCCGCCCGTGCCGCAGGCCGGATCGTAGATCGTTTTCACGACATGGCTCTTCCGCAGGTCGGTTTCGGGCGAAAGCAGGAGGTTGACCATCAGCTTGATCACTTCGCGGGGAGTGAAGTGCTCTCCAGCTTCCTCGTTCGACTGCTCGGCGCCTATCCGTATCAGCTCCTCGAAAATATAGCCCATCTGCATGCTGTCTATGTTCGAAGGGGAAAGATCGATTTCACTCGAGGCGAACTGTTTGATCACATTGAAGAGCAGGTTCTTCTCGTTCATTCGGCCTATCTGGACGCCAAAATCGAAGCGCTCGAATATGTGCCTGACATTGGGCGAGAAGGCGTTGATATAGCTGGCGAGGTTCGGCGCGATCTGGTTCGGATCGTCGAGAAGCTTCTTGAAGGTCAGCTTCGACGCGTTGTAAAAGGGGACTCCCGTTATCTGGCGCAGTTTGGCGCTGACGATGTTCTCGGACTTGCCCTTGAGCGCGTCCAGTTCCGCCAGGGCCCTGCCTTTCGTCGGTTCGAGGATGCAGTCGAATCTCCGCAGGACGGCGAGGGGAAGGATGACTTTCCGGTACTCATTGCGCTTGTACGGCCCGCGGAGCAGGTTGCATATACTCCATATGAAGTTGGTTGTCTGACCCTGTGTCGGCGTTGACATTGTGTTCTCCCGAGCGGTTTGTTGCTATTTCTGGCATCATTATACGCTCGAGAATATTTTCCCGCCATGCTCCCTTTCCCCCATCCCTACAATTGAAAGTCTTTCTCATGGACGAGGGAGGCTATTTCTGGCTACGGCTTGAGCATTCCCGGCGGGCGACGGTACCATGCCCCCACAGGCAACCTCTTGCTGATCTTCCTGCGCGGCGGCCTCGGGGCCGCATCGCGGTACGGCGTCACGAAACTCTTCAACGCGCTCTTCCAGGCCGTGGCGCTGCCCCTCGGCACGCTCTTCGTCAACGTCACGGGTTCCTTCGCGCTCGGACTCGTCGTCGCCCCCGTGGACGCGAAAGCCCTGTCCGGGGCAGCCGTCCTCGCTGGATTTCTCCTCGTGTCCGCCCTGAAACCGGGAACCGTCCTGCCGCGCTGAAGCCTCAGTCCTTCCTGAGCACGTGGGCGGCCCTGGCCGCGTAGGAGAATGAAACTCTTTCGCCAACCTTGTAGAACCTGGAGTCGATCGGGTCGTAGGACACGGCCTGGATCGGTTTATCCCCGCCCGAGTCGATTTCGTATTCGACGAGCGAGCCCAGGTAGACGGCCTTCGTGACTTTCCCCGTGCCCAATTCCACGGACTCACCAAGACCGACCTCGCCAGGCAAACCTGCACCCAGCTTCAGGGATTCGGGTCTGATCGTCAAAAAAGCCTCGTCGCCGACTCCTATGCCCGCGCCGAAACTGCCGACGGGCAGGAGCCTTCCGCTTGAGTCCCGCACCGTCCCCGCGACGCCTTCCGGGCCGTCGGCCACGGCCGCGATCCTGACCGGGAAGAGGTTGACCTTGCCGATGAAATCGGCCACAAACCGGCAGTTTGGCCTGGAATAGACTTCAAAAGGCGTGCCTACTTGCATCACGCGCCCCTTTTCCATGACGACGATTCTGTCGGATACCGTCATCGCCTCGGCCTGGTCGTGGGTGACGTAGACGCTGGTGATCCCGAAGGTCTGCTGGATGCGGCGTATCTCCACGCGCATGGTCTCGCGGAGCTTGGCATCCAAGTTGGAGAGAGGTTCGTCGAAGAGGAGGACCCTAGGTTTGTTGACGACGGCCCGCGCCAGGGCTACACGCTGCTGCTGGCCGCCCGAGAGCTGGTCCGGCCGCCGCCTGCCCAGCTCGGCAATGCCCATCACCCGCATGACCTTGTCCACCTCGGAGGCTATCTCGGCCTTGGGCCTGCCCTTGAGCTCCAGGCCGAAACCCACGTTCTGCGCGACCGACATGTGGGGGAAGATGGCGTAACTCTGGAAGACCATGGTCGTGTCGCGCTTGTTGGGCGGGACATCGTTCACCTTCTCGCCGCCTATCCAGATCTCGCCTTCTGTCGGGGACTCGAAGCCGGCTATCATGCGTAAGGTCGTGGTCTTGCCGCAGCCCGAAGGGCCGAGGAGGGTCAGGAACTCGCCGTCCTTGATCTCCAGGTTCATGCCGAGGACGGCGTTCATGATTCCGCCTTCCCTTTCGGGGTCGGGGAATTCTTTTCGTATATCGATCAGTCGGACGCTCATGGCGGCTCCTCAGAAATGCAGCATGTTGCCGCCGAAGCGGCCGTATTGGGCGCGCAGGATCAGCCGTATCAGGCCAATCGCCAGCGCGACGATGACGACGAGGATGACCGAGTAGGCCGCGGCCGCGCCGAGGTTGCCCGACTCCACCTGTGACATGATATGGACCGTCATCAGATTCCAGCGCGACGAGACGAGAAAGATGGCCGCGCTGACCGCGGTCATGGCCCGCACGAAGGCGAAGACCATACCGGAAAAGAAGGCGGGGACGATCATGGGGAGGGTGATCTTCGTGAAAGTGCGCCGCGCGTCGGCGCCCAGGTCTACGGCCGCCTCCTCGATCGAGGGATCGATCTGCTGGAGGATGGCCGTACCCGATTCTATACCCACAGGTATGTAGCGGAATACGAAGTTCAAAAGGAGGATGGCAAGGGTTCCCGTCAGGGCTAGCGGTCGGTGATTGAAGGCGAGTATGTAGCCGATGCCGATGACCGTGCCTGGTACGGCGAAGGAGAGAATGCTCATCGTCCCGATCAGCTTCTTGCCGGGGACCTTGGTCCTCACGACCAGGAAGGCGATGACCATGCCGAAAAGTCCCGCGATCGGCGTCGCGATGCCAGCTATCATCAAAGTATCGCGTACGGCCTTGAAGCCCACGCCAAAGACGAACTTGAAATGCTCGAGGGTCAGGTGGTTGTCGTAGCCCCAGACCTTGGCCAGAGCGCCGAGAAGTATCGAGAAATAGATGAGGGCGACGATCAGGGAGATGAAGGGACAGAAGGCGAAGAGGGTTATTCGTGCGCCCGGGCTCACGATCTTGCCGGTCGAGGTCTGGGGCTTGCCCGTCACGGTCGTGTACTTCTTCCGCGCGACAATCCAGCGCTGGAGGTAGAAGGCGAGCACCGAGGGTATGAGGAGGAAGACCGAGATGGCGGCTCCCTTGGGCAGGTCGTACATGCCGACGATCTCCAGATAGGCCTGGACCGAGAGTACGGGAAACTTGCTGCCAGCGAGAATGAGGGGGTTGCCAAAGTCGGCCAGGGTCTCGACGAAGAGAAGAAGTATCGAACTCGCGATCCCCGGTACGGCCAGAGGCAGGGTCACCTTGAGGAAGACTTTGAGCCTCGAGCCGCCCAGGTTGAGGGCCGCGTCCTCGAGGACGGGGTTCATTCCTTCAAGGACGCTTTTCAGGGTCAGGTAGGCCACGGGGAAGAAGGTGACCACCTGGGCCAGGAATAGGCCGTTGAAGCCGTAGACCGGAAAATTCTGGATCCTCAGGAGATTCCAGGTGACAAGGCCGTTGTTGCCGAAGAGCATGATGATTGCCAGGGCTCCGATGAAAGGAGGTGATACGATGGGTATGATGGCCATCGTGTTGAAGAACTTCCCGAAGGGCACTTTCGCCCGCACAACGGCGAAGGCGAAGGCGAAGCCCAGGAAGGTGCCAACCAGGGCCGTAAGCCCGCTCATCATGAGGCTGTTGTAAAAAGCCTTCCTGAGATAGGCGGATTTCAGAACCTCGGCATAGACGGATAATGAGTAAGAGTCCCCGGGCTTGAAGCTCTGTATCACGACGCAGGCTATCGGATAGACAACGAAAAGAAAGAGTGAGACGAGGGTCAGGAGGGCTACGATGAGGAGGAGAGGATCGCGGGCGACCTGCCTGAACCGGCCTATCGCCCGCGTCAACTTGCTTTCAGTCACGATTCTCCGATTTTAAGAGAGCGGTCACTTAACCGTCAGGACTTCCTGGACCCAGCGGTCGACAAGGCGCTTCTTCTGCTCGCCCGCCCAGATCGGGTTGATGTCGATGGTCTTGAGCGAATCAAAGTCGGGCATGCCCTTGGCGAGCTTGGCCCCGGCAAGCACGGGGTAGAAATAGGTCTGCTTTTCCGTGAAGGAACTCTGTCCCTTTACCGATTCGAGCCAATCGACGAGGGCCTGGGCTCCCTCAAGGTTCTTGGCTCCCTTGAGGATGGATATGGCGGGGGCCTCGAACCAGACGCCCTCCTTCGGGAAGACCACTTCGACGGGGAAGCCCTTCTCGATGGCTTCAAAGAAGGCGGGCGTGAACTGGACAGCGATGGCGCACTGCCCTACCTGGACGGCCTTGGAGGGGGCCGTGCCGGAAGAGGTGTAGGTCTGGACGTTCGGGGCGAGCTTCTTCATGTAGTCGTAGGCCTTGTCCTCTCCCATCATGACGACGAGGGAGGCGACCATGTTGTATGCCGTGCCCGAGGACTGGGGGGAGGGTAGCTGTATCTGCCCCTTGTAGGCTGGGTTGAGAAGGTCGGCCCAGCTTGCCGGCTTGGGGGCGCCCAGCCGAGTGAGAACTTCCTTGTTGACCGCGAAGGCCATCGGGTTCATGTAGAAGGACCGCCAGTACCCGTCGGGATCCTTGAACTCCTTGCCCAGCTTGTCGAAACCAGGGCCTTTGTAGGCCAGGGTCAGCTTATCTTCCTTGGCGATGATGTGGTTCTCGCTCGGGGCGCCGAACCAGACATCTGCCTGGGGATTGGAGGATTCGGCCTTGATCCGCGCGTAGGCCGGGCCCGTGGACAGCTGGACGAACTGGACGGTCACGCCCGTGTCGGCGGTGAAGGAGTCCAGGATTTTTTTCGCGCTGACTTCATCGACGCTGGAATAGACGATCACGGTCTGTCCCGGTTTGGCAAAGGCCGGGAAGGCCGCGCAGACCATGAGCGAGGCCATGAGCACGAGAACGATTTTCTTCATAGGTTCCTCCGATTTGCAGAATGTGTAAATGTTATAAGACTAATGTTAGGGGCCAACCCGAGATCTGTCAAGAAAAATGGGGTCCTAAAACCCTGCTCAGCCTTCTAGTTTCGGCAGGTCGACCCAGCGTCGCTCCGCCCAGCTCCTCATACCCAGTTCCGCAAGCTGTACGCCTTTGGCGCCCTCGAGGAGGCCCCAGGGGAAAGACTCGTCCTGGACGACATGGAGAAGGAATTTTTCCCACTGGACCTTGAAGGCATTGTCGGGGAGATCCCGCGCCGGCAGCTTGGCCCAGTTCTCATAGTAGTCAATGGGGCTCGGGATGTCGGGGTTCCATACCGGCTTGGGGGTCATGGCCTCGGATTGGACCACGCAGTCCCGCAAGCCCGCCACTGCCGAACCCTTTGTTCCGTCCACCTGGAGGGTCAACAGATCGTCGCGGCGTACCCGCACCGCCCATGAGGAATTGAATTGGCAGACCACGCCGCTCTCGAGGAGGAAGGTACCGTAGGCCGCGTCCTCAGAGGTGCAGGCGTATTCCATTCCCTTCTCGTCGACGCGCCTGCCGATGTGGGTGGCGCCGAAGGCCGAGAGCGCGGCGATGGGGCCAAAGATATTGTCGATCACATACCGCCAATGGCAGAACATGTCGATCATGATGCCGCCGCCGTCTTCTTTCCTATAGTTCCAGGAAGGGCGCTGACAGGCCTGGTCGAAGCCGTCGAAGACCCAGTAGCCGAATTCGCCGCGGACCGAGAGGATGCGCCCGAAGAAGCCTGTGTCGACGAGGTACTTGAGCTTCAGGAGGCCGGGAAGCCAGAGCTTGTCCTGGACCACGCCGTGCTTCACCCCCGCCCTTTTCGCAAGCCGATAGAGTTCCACGGCTCCCTCCGTCGTCGTGGCCGTGGGCTTTTCGCAGTAGACAGCCTTGCCGGCCTGGATAGCCCGGGCTATGCCGGCCTGACGCTGGGCCGTCGTCTGCGCGTCGAAATAGATCTCGTTGGCCTTGTCGGAGAGGGCGGAATCGAGATCGGTCGTCCAGCGGGGCACAGCATACGCTTTGGCCAGCGCCGAGAGCTTGCCCTCGTCGCGCCCGACAAGGATCGGGTCGGGCAGAAGGCGTGAACCGTCCTTGAGCCTCAGCCCCCCCTCCTGCCTGATCGCCGCCACCGAGCGCGCGAGGTGCTGGTTCGTCCCCATGCGGCCCGTCACGCCGTTCATCACGATGCCTATCGTCCTGTCGCTCATACGAACTCCTTAAAGGCCTCAACGATCCTGGCCAGAAAGGCGTCCTGGTCAAGAGCCCAGAGCCTCTCCGAGAAGATTTCGACTTCCGAGAAGCCCGAGAACCCGGCCTTCTCGACCCATGACCTGATCAGGGGAATGTCGATGCAGCCTTCGCCCATAAGACCCCGGTCGTTGAGAAAGTCGACTGTGGGTGTCAGCCAGTCGCAGACATGGAAGGCGAAAATTTTACCCAGGCTCCCGCAGCGCCCGATCTGGGCCTCGAGTTCGGGGTCCCACCAGACGTGGTAGACATCGACGGCGACGCCGAGGAAGGGATCGGCAAAGCTCTCGCACAGATCGTTGGCCTGCCGCATCGTGTTCACCACGGACCTTGCGTCGGCGTACATCGGGTGGAGGGGCTCGATGGCGAGCCTGACTCCCGCCCGCCTGGCCGCGGGCAGCATGGCCGCGATGCCTTCCTCCACCTGTTTTCTCGCCTCGGCCAGCCTCACCCTCGGGTCGGCCCCGCAGACGAGGACGAGGAGGGGTGCCCCGAGTTCGGCCGAAGCCTCGATGAGGGCGAGATTGTCCACGATCTTTTTATTCCGCTCCCCGGCCATCGGTGCCGGAAAGAAGCCTCCCCTGACCATGGAGACGGTCTTCAGTCCCGCGGCCCTGATCAGCGAAGCCGCCGCGGCCGGCTTTATATCCCCGAGAGACTCCTTCCAGACCGAGATGCCTTTTGCTCCCGCATCGGCGTACTTGCGCAGGGCTGTCGCAAGGGGCCAGGGTTTGGTGGTGATCGTGTGGACAGCAAGGCGCGACAGATCATTCATGGCTCATTCTCTCCTTGATCGGGGCCGTCTCAGGCATCGCCTTAGGCATCGCCTCAGGCATCGCCTTAGGCATCGCCTCAGGCATCGCCTTAGGCATCGCCTCAGGCGACCGTAAAGAAACGCTGGGGCTGTCTGCCCTCGGCTGCCCGCTTCAGGAAGAGGGCAAGCTCGAGGAGATGATAGTCGCCCCACATGCAGGACTCGCCCCGAGGCAGGCCGCTCGAATCCGGCGAGGCATCCCATCCGTTGGGCAGGTGGTAGACCGAGTGGAGGAGAAGGCCCTCACGCTTCGGATCGGTCGAAAGATAAGGTTCATCCATGAGGGTCAGAGCCAATCGGAGGCCAGCAGCCTCGTAGCGTTCGGCTCCCTGCCTTCCCGCCGCCGCAAGGTAGCCGGCCAGCCTGAGGAAGCCCTGGGCGGCGATGGCAGCGGCAGAGGCGTCCACGGGCTCGCAGGGGTTCCAGGGATCGGCCGGCCTGTCGAGGTGATCGGGCAGCTTCCAGAGATTGGGCGCCCCCGTGTCCCAGTAGGGGATGCCGTCGGGCGGGCTGTTCTCAATGTAGAAATCACAGGTGACCCGCGCCACTTCCTCGAAACGGTCGAGAGCGGCCTGCTTGGATGCCGCGTAGGGAAGCCCGAGGGAGGGGAATTCCGATTCAGACAAGGTCGCCAGATACTCGAGCTCCTCCGCGTAGCCCAGGATGATCCAGGCCAGGCCCCTCGTCCAGGTGGAGAAGGCCGAATAGCCCTGCTGGGTGGATGGGCAGCGATAGGAGCCGCCCTCCACGTTGAAGAGGGACTCGTGGGCAACCCTGCCGGGAATGTCCCAACGATCCCGGCCATTGCCGAAATAGACGTTGTAGCGGGCCGTCGTCTCCGCGTGCCGCAGGAGACGGGCTAGGAGGCTCACCTTCTTATCCTGCTCGCAACAGAGACTCTGGCCGAGACTGTGGGCGACCGCAAGCACGCGCAGCGAGCGGATCGTGTCCGCGAAGAGGGAATGCGCGCCGTTGAAGGAGTAGATGAAACCCAGGGAGTCCGGGACGTGGGTCCAGCGCTTGGCCTGAACCGCTCCCGAGACCTTGAGGGCCAGGCGATAGAACTCGGCTTCCCATTCGTCGCGCGCAACCGTCCCCTCGGCCATCATGCGGGAGAGATTGCCGTATGTCGAAATGTTGTTGAAGCCGTGGTCGTGGACCCCAAAGTTGGTGAGGTGGAGGGTCATAAGGGAAAGCGTCGAACTTCGGCCGTATTCGAGGAACCAGGGCTCCTTGATGGCTTCGTAGACGAGGAGGGCGTTACCGAACTGGAACCCTTGAGTCCACTCGGTCCAGCCGCGCAGGGTATACTTTCCCCCCATGGTGAAGACGGGTGCCCCCTTCTCCCCCGCCCAGCGGTCGGCCAGGGTCCTGGTCTTGGCCGCAGCCAGCGCGAAGACTCGATCCGCCTCGCGGCCGAACGCTTTTCTGTCCTTTCCGGACTTTACGTCGACCATGGATCCTCCTAGAGCCTCGACAGATGGAAGCCGCCATCCAGGTCGATGACTGTCCCCGTCGAGAAGGGAAATTTGCCCTCAAGGAGGGCGCAGACAGCCAACCCCAGGTCCTTGGGCCGTCCCCAGCGGTTCTGGGGAACGATGCCCTGGGCGAGGAAGGCGTCGTACTTGGCCTTGACGCCGCTTGTCATGTCCGTAGCCATGATGCCCGGCCTTATCTCGTAGACCTGTATACCGCAGGGGGCGAGTCGGACCGCCCAGAGCCTGGAGGCCATCGAGAGCCCGGCCTTGGACACGCAGTACTCCCCCCTCCCCGTCGATACCGTGTCGGCCGAAATCGAGGTTACGAAGATGATTTTACGGCCATGGGGCAGGACGGAAGGAGGGGCGTCAGAGGCGAGCCATCGCCTTGCGAAAGCCTGGGTGAGGAAATAGGGTCCCTGGAGGTTGGCCGCCATCAGCTCCTCGAAGGATTCCTCGGTCGCATCCAGGATATCGGCCCTGACCCTGGGACCCATGCCCGCATTGTTGACGAGGGCGTCCAGCTCCCCGTAAGCCGCGCCGACGGCCTCCACGAGAGCCTTGCGCTCGGCGGCCGAAGCCAGGTCGCAGCGGAAGGTCTCGAAGCGCTGCTCAGGGGAGGGCGCGGCTTCCCGGCAGCGGGCGGCCGTATCCTGGGCCGCGGCGAGGTCCTTCGAATAGTGGATGGCCACCGACCAGCCGGCCTTGGCCAATTCGAGGGCGGCGCCGCGGCCCAGGCCCCGGCTCGACCCCGTCACGAGAACTGTCGGTGGACGCTGCGGGTAGCCTTTGGCTCCCTGTTCTCCATGGACTGATTTCGGCATGTGACAAAGCATGGGACGGGGTCTTGGCTTTGTCAAGGAAGAATCCCCCAGCCTTTTCGCCCCGGCTTTTTCGACGCAGCGTTTTTTTTATTTGACAGCGAAAATAAAAGGCCCCTATACTTTGTCTATTCGCATCTACATCCCAAGGAGGGATCAACGCATGAAACGATCAGCACGCTTATTCGCCGTACTCGTGCTCCTCTGCGTGGCCGCGTCCGGAATCTGGGCGCAGGCGACCTGGAAGCCAAACAAGCCCATCAATATCATCGTCCCCTGGGGAGCCGGCGGCTCGACCGACCAGATCACCCGCATCACGGCGGGCGAGCTCGAGGCTGCCCTCGGCACCAAGATCGTCATCGTCAACCAGCCCGGCGCCTCCGGATCGGTGGGGACCAAGTCCGTCCTCGACGCCCCGCGCGACGGCTACACCTGGGCGTCGGGAGCGGCGGCCGACCTCGCCACCTACCCCATCCTCGGCTTCCTCAATACCGACATCAGGAAGGACTGGAACATCTACCTCACTGTGGCCAACGTCAGCGTGGTCAGCGTCAATGCCGCGACGCCCTATAAAACCTTCGACGAGCTGATCGCCGCCTTCAAGGCCAACCCCGGCAAGATCACCGTCGCCACGGCGGGTGTGAGTTCGGCAGGCCATATCGGGATTGAGCTCATCAAGAAGTACACCGGCATCGACTACAAGCATGTCACCTACGACGGCGGCAACCCCGCGGTCATCGCCACCATCTCCGGCGAGACCCAGGTCACGACCCAACTCGCCGTCGAGGAAGCGGACATGATCCGCGGCAAGAAGCTGAGGCCCCTCGCAGTCCTCTCCAACATGCCCCTGCAGTTGGAAGGATACGGAGCCATTCCCCCTATCACCAACTGGGTTAAGGACTTCAAGGCTGGACCCAACTACTTCGGCATCTTCATACCCAAGGGTGTGCCGCAGGAAGTCGTAGACACCGTCAACAAGGTCTGGCAGGATGTCGTTATGAATTCGAAGAAAATTCAGGACTACGCCCTCTCCCGCGGAGCCGCTTTCGCCCCCTCCTTCGGACAGGAAGCTCAGGACAGGGCCTTCGCCTACTACCAGCCGGTAGCCTGGCTCTATTACGAGGCGGGATCGGCCAAGATATCTCCGGACAAGGTCGGAATTCCCAAGCCGTAACCGAGGCTTCCCCTGTAGCAGAACGAAAGAGGCCGCCGGCCGGCGGCCTCTTTCGTAATTCGACCGATGGAGATTCCGATGACTGAAAAATCAATGCTCAAAGCCGACTTCTTCACCTCCCTCGTGCTGACAGCCTTCGGTGCGGCTGTGCTCATCCTATCCATCCAGATGCCGATACTGGCCGAGGTCAACCAAAGCCAGTATTCCGCTCCCGGCATAGTCCCGGGCTTCATAGGCGTCATGCTCATCCTCCTCTCGGGCTCGATGCTCATCCGTTCCCTCAAGCGGAACGCCTTCGCGGAAATCAAGGAAGGCCTCGTGCCCAAGTCCTTCTTCACCCAGGAGACGACCCGCAGGATCGGCCTCACCGTCCTCCTCTGCGTTCTTTATGCGTTTTTTCTAGGCAAGCTCTGGTTTCCGATCCCGACCTTCCTCTTTATATTCATTTTCATTTCCGTCTTCGAATACGATTTCAAGACCGCCTTCAAGCCCCAGATGAAGAAAGTGATCGTGGCGGCCATCATAGGCCTCATCACGACGATCGCCGTCACCCTCGTGTTCCAGAAACTCTTCCTCGTCAATCTACCCTGAGGAGAATCCTATGTTCCACGGACTTGAAATGTTTGGCACCGCAATCCTCACTTTCATGAATTTCAAGACCCTGATCAACGTCGTCTGGGCAACCGAATTGGGCATCATCATAGGGATGCTCCCCGGCCTGACCGCGACCATGGGCGTCGCCCTCCTCACCACCCTGACCTACACGATGGCGCCCAGCGATGCCATCCTCGTCCTCATCTGCATGTACATCGGGGCCATCTACGGAGGCAGCCGGAGCGCCATTCTCCTCAACATCCCCGGTACGCCGGCCAACGCCGCGACTACCCTGGACGGATTCCCCCTCGCTAAAATGGGGAGGGCCGGCGAAGCCATTGGACTTGCCACGACGGGATCCTTCCTGGGATCGATGATAGGCATGTTCTTCCTGGCCATCTTCACGCCCATGATCGGCAACGTCGCCCTCTCCTTCCAGTCCTTCGAGTTCGTCTGGTTCGCCATCTTCGGCATCATCATCTGTGGCAACCTGACGGCCCCCAAGGACCCCCTCAAAGGCTGGATCTCGGGTTTCATCGGCCTCTTCGTCGCGATGATCGGGATGGAGGGCATCCACGCCTACGTCCGATTCTCCTTCGGGAGCACAGACCTCTCGGGCGGCATAGCCCTGATTCCGGCGATGGTCGGCACCTTCGGCCTGGCCGAGATCATGTCCGTCATGCGGTATTCGAAGATGGAGGTCGTGAAGAACAAGATCGGTAGAATACTGCCCAAGCCGCGCGAGATCCTGAAATACTGGAAGACCATCATCCGGTCGGGCATCGTGGGAACCATCATCGGGGCCATACCGGGCGTCGGCGAGGATATTGCCGCATGGGTATCCTACGACCTGGCCAAGCGCGGCGCGAAACCCGAGGAGAGGGCCCTCTTCGGCAAGGGATCGGTCGAGGGGCTTCTCGCCTCGGAAACCGGCAACAACGCCTGCGTCCCCGGCGCCATCATCCCCGTCCTCACCCTCGCCATCCCCGGTTCGGCTCCGGCTGCCGTTCTCCTGGGCGCTATGCTCATCCACGGCGTCCATCCAGGCCCCCTCATCATGATCGAGTCGCCTTCGTTCGTGTACGAGGTTATAGCGATGGTCCTGATCGCGACGGTGGCGATGTTCGTCCTGGGCCTCACCATGGTGCGTCCCCTCACGAAGATTCTCCAGGTGCCGCGCCAGAAGCTCATGCCCATCGTCTTCATCCTCTGCGTCGTCGGCTCCTTTTCCATCCAGTCCCGCCTCTTCGACGTGGGCGTCATGATTTTCTTCGGCATCCTGGGCTTTATCCTCCGCGAGATGGAGTACCCTATGGCTCCCCTCGTCCTGGGCATCATCCTGGGCGACATCCTTGACAAGAACCTGCGCCGCGCCCTGATACTTTCGAACGGGGATCTCGCCCCCTTCTTCACCCGCCCCATCTGCCTCGGCCTCTTCCTCCTCACGATGTTCATCGTCCTGTCGAGGGCCAAGTGGGTGAAGACGCTGTTTGGGAAATTGAAGAAAGGGAAAGAGGAAGCTTGATGATCCGCCCGCTCGGGGCGTTTTGCGAAGCGTATTGAGCAAAGGATTTATAGCGAAGTAAGCCAATTTCAAAAGTCTGTCACTTTTGAAATTGGCTTCGCATTTGCTCCAGTTTCGCAGAAACCGTGTGCAAATGCCGCAATAATAGGTAGCTCTTTCAAAAGTCATCTGACTTTTGAAAGAGCCTCAAGTATATAGAAAGGGGGCTAGTCCCGAAGGACTGGCTTCCCTTTTTTTACCTTTCTGGATTCAAGTCAGCCATTTATCCAGATGTTCCCTCACAAACTCGTCGTCCGTCAGATGCGGATAGGCCTCGCAGACTCGCGTGATCTCCTCGGCCTGGCCGGGCGACAGGACTTCCCCGGGATCGAGGCACCAGGTGCCCGCCAGGAGCCCCTGACGGCGCAGGACCTCGTGGATGCCCGGGATGCAGCCGGCGAAACCGTGGGCCGCGTCGAAGACGGCGGCGTTGGCGTCGGTGAGTTCCTGCGCGAGGGTCAGATA
>JAPLSO010000067.1:45809-57295 GCA_026398595.1 Spirochaetota bacterium
CGAGGGTCAGATACCGCGCGGGCACGGTCTCGCCTGAAACCGAGATCCTGCGAAGTTCGGCTAGGAGCTCGACGGCTTTCCTGGTCCAGAGGCACCACTGACCGAGGAGGCCGCCCACGACGCGCACGTGTCTTTCCTGACCGTCGGGGGCGACGACGCGGAATTCCGTGAGGAGGTCGACGACGATGTTGTCGTCGTTGCCCGTGTAGAGCGCCACATCCTTTTCGCGGCCCGAATCGCAGACCCCTCTGACGACGTCGATCGTCCGGTAACGATTGAAGGGAGCCATCTTGATGGCGAGGACGTTCTCGATGACGGCGAATTCCCTCCAGAATTCGTAGGGAAGGATACGACCACCCACGTCGGGCTGGAGGTAGAAGCCCACGATCGGGATAATTTCGGCTATCGCCCTGGCGTGGGCGATCAGGGAGGCCACGGAGTCGCCCTTGAGGGCCCCGAGGCTCAGAAGGCCGGCGTGGTAGCCCGAGCCGACGAGGAACTCGGCTTCGGTGAGGGCTTGGTCCCGGCGGCCGCAGATTCCCCCTATCTTGACGACGGGTCCGGCGTCAGCGGCCGCGCCTTCGTCGATCATGGAGGAAACCGCCTCCAGGACGGGTCTGAACAAGCCATGGCGCGGCTCGCGTATGGCGAACTGGGTCGTGTGGACGCCGACGGCGAGTCCCCCCGCGCCAGCCTCCAGGTAGTAGCGCACGAGGGCGCGCTGGCGTTTCGGGTCGAATCTCCTTCCCGCGTCGAGGGCGAGGGGCATGGCGGGGATGACAGCGCCTTTCTTGATCCGGTCGCGCACGAAGCCGGGCAGGTCCGAAATCTTCATGGAACCTCCTAGTAGTTGCCGTCCCGGGCTTCGAAGTGGGTCGGCTTGCCGAGCGACGAGCCCCCCGAGGCCACCCAGTCAGCCGTCATGTCCAGCATCTCGCCCAGGCTCACCGCGGGGTAGCCGAAGCGGGAAAAGGACAGGGCGGCGTTGCTGAGATAGGCGCGCGCGCCGGGATCTTCCGCGCCCGAGAAAACGGGCTTCCTGCCGAGGCGCAGGCCCAGTTCCTCCGCAGCCCAGCGCACGGACACGGTCTCGGGCCCTGTTACATTGAGCGCCGCCGGCGGCGAGGCGCAGAGCCCCAGGGCCAGGATCGTCCTCTCCAGGACATCGCCCTGCCAGATGCAGTTGAGGTTGCCCGTCGAAAGGTCCACGGGCGTTCCGGCCACGACCTTGTCCGCTATGTCCCGCAGCACACCGTAGCGCAGGTCCACGGCGTAGTTGAGGCGGAACAGGCAGACGGGCGTTCCCTGCGTGCGCGAGAAATACTCGAACACGCGCTCGCGGCCAAGCGTGGACTGGGCGTACTCGCCCGTTGGCTCTGGCCTGTCCCTTTCGGTGGAGCCTCCCGAAGCGGCGGTGACGAAGGCATAGACGCAGCCTGTGGAATAAGCCACGATGCGCGCCTCAGCGTAGCGCCTCGCTGCGTTGGCCGGCGCTATAGTGTTCGTCGCCCAGGTCAGGTCCTGCGCCCCGACCGTGCCGAACTTCCTCCCCGCGAGGAAGAAGACGTTGCCCGCGTCGGGTAGCCTGCCGACCTCCTCGGGGTCGAGAAGATCGCAGGCCACCGTGGTCACACCCGCTGCCTCGAGCCTGGCGCGCGCGGTCTGGTCCGAGAACCGCGAGACCCCATACACCTTGACGGAGCTCCCCGAGGCTGCGACAGCCCTGGCTGCCATCATGGCCAGGGTGACTCCCACCTTGCCCGCAACGCCCAGGACGGCGATGTCTCCCTTCAGGCCTCCCACGGCCTCGATGACCCGGGGACTAGGCTTGGACATGAATTCCTCGAGCTCAGTCTCGTTCCTCATCGACACGCGCATCTTGCGATCCTCCCTCGCGCCACGACAGCCTTGACCGCGAACGCTTCGTCGAAAACCACGATATCGGCGTCCTTGCCGACCTCGAGCGAACCTTTTCTGTCCTCGATGCCCATGACCCGGGCGGGTGAGGAGCTCATCATCCCCACGGCTTGTTCCACGGACAGACCGGCGAGCCTGACCATCGTAGCCACGAGCTGGTCGGCCGTCGCCACGCTCCCGGCGAAGGCCTGTCCGTCCGGCATCCAGGCCACCCCATCCCTGACGACTGCCCTTAGATCGCCCCCCTGGCCACCCAGCTGATACTCTCCCTCGGGCAGGCCGGCGGCGCGCATCGCGTCGGTGATGAGGCAGATCCTATCGGGCCGCTTTATCTTGCAGATTAGCTTGAGCAGGCTGGCCGGGAGATGGCAGCCGTCGGCTATGACCTCGACGGCCATCTCGTCGATGAGGAAGGCGCTCTCCACGACGCCGGCGCGCCTGTAGCCGCCCACGCGGTGGACCATCGACATACCCGAGTACAGGTGGGTCACCAGGGTAAAACCCGCCGCGAAGGCTCCGAGGACGGTATCGTAGTCTGCGTCGCTGTGGCCGATGGCCGGCAGGATACCCAGGGCGACCAGCTCCCTGCCCAGCTCGAGGGCCCCCGGCAGTTCGGGCGCCATGGTCCATCGAGCGATGTCCGAAGCGTGGTTTAGCACGGAGCGATACTCAGCCCTGTCCGGATTCCGGATCTGGCGCGGGTCCTGGGCTCCCCGCTGGGCCTGGGAAAAATAGGGGCCTTCGAGATGGAGGCCGGGGAATTCGGGCAGATCTTCATCGCGCATGGCCTCGTGGAAGGCAGTGATCGACCGCTCCAGGACCTCGGCGGAGCTCGCCAGGGTGGTCGGATAGAGGCAGGTAGTGCCGTGGGAAAGGTGCAGCCTGCCCGCGCCGACGAAGGCTTCGGCAGTACCGTCCATGAAATCATGACCGCCGCCCCCGTGACAGTGAAGGTCGATGAAGCCCGGGGAGATGTAGGCGCCGCCCGAGTCCAGGACTTCGGGGGCGGCTTCCCCTCGGGGCAGCGACGACAAAAATACCTTCGTCTCCGCTTCGTCGCGGAAGATCCTCTCGATCAGGCCAGCCTTAGTCAGGACGGCGCCCCCTGGCAGGCAGCCCCCCGGAACGATCAGTAGTCCTCCCTTGATCAGCAGGGGAACTGGTCCGCCGGTGTTTCCCGCGCTCATCGCAGCCTGCCCGCCGAATCCGCGTCAAGGTAGAGAAAGCAGTTTCCGTGCCGCCGCAGGACGCTGGCGGGACAAGCTACCGCGATCGGCCCGGTCAGCATTTTGCGGACCGCTTCAGCCTTTCTCGACCCGGGGACGACGCAGAAGAGCCGCTTTCCGGCCATCAGGGTCGGTATGGTCAGCGTGAGGGCCTTTTCAGGGACGGCGTCGAAATCCGGAAAGCAGCCATCGTGGACCTGCTGGCGCCTGCATTCTCTGTCGAGGGATACTTCCTTGACCGCAAGCGGGTCATCGAAGTCGGCCACCTCGGGATCGTTGAAGGCGATATGGCCGTTCTCTCCCACGCCCAGGCAGACGATGTCGATCGGCGCCTCGGCGAGGAGGGCGGCATAGCGGACAGCTTCCTCCGGTCCGGACAGCCAGCCCGAGTTAAGGTAGTCCACACTGCCGAAGGGAAGGAGGCCGAAAAACCGATCGCGCAGATAGATGCCAAAACGCTGGGGAGCATCGGAGACGAGTCCCAGGTATTCGTCCATGTGGAAGGCGTGGACCCTGGCCCAGTCTATCCCCCCGGCTCCGACGAGGCCGGAGAGAAGCTCATCCTGCGAGGGGGCGGCAGCGAATACCATGCGGCAGATTTCCTGACGGACGAGGACGTCGCGGATCGCCTCGGCGCAGTCCGCCGCGGCTGCCGTCCCCATCGTCCTCCTGTCCCCGAATACGATCACCTCCAGGGCGTCCGCACGGAATCGTCCGCACGGCACGATGTCGTTCATCGTCGCGACTCCTCGGAAACCATGGTGGAGGGTTTCACCTCGTCTCCCTCGACGGCAGCGCCTAATTCCCTCAGCAGGACCTCCAGGCGCCGCCCATACTCGACAAAGATGGCCATCCTGCGATCCCCGGAAGCGACGATCGATCTGTCGTGGAAGACTGCAGCCATGTGAGGTTCGATCGTCAGCCAGCCCGAGTAGCCCGAAGCCAGACAGTCGCCGAGTATTTCAGGAACCCGGGCCGGACCCTCGCCAGGATAGACATAGGTCTCCGAGCCCGTCGCCGGGTCCCTCCAGCCATCCTTGATGTGGATATGGACGACCTGGGGCTTCAGGTGGGTCCAGACTTCCCAGGCGTCCTGGTTCGGGTAGGGGAAGGGCTTGGAAAAATCGGGCGTCAGGCAGGGGTTCCCCGTGTCGAAGACGAGGCGCATCGAAGGGATGGCTGCGAGGAGTTCGAGGCTGTGAGCCCAGCTCATGCCGCCGTAGGTGAGGCAGTTCTCGTGCACGGGGACCATGCCCTCGGCCTCGAAGCGGGCGCAGATCGCCCCTAGCCGCTCCACCCGCCTGCCGAAGGCCTGATCGGGCAGGGGGCGGCCGCCTGAGTCCAGGAGGATGGCGTAGCTCATGACGCGCACCATCCTGGTACCGAGGGTCTTCATCCGCGCGATAGTCCTCTCGACCGTCGCCATAGCCGAGGTAAAATCCTCATCGACCTTATTCCCCCAGTTGGCTATCGTCGAGCCGAGGCAGGGCACCTGGATTCCCGCACCGTCCAGGGCACGCCTGACATCGTCGAACCGGCGATCGTCCAAGTCGTGGGCGTTCACCCCGTCGACGCTCCGCAGTTCGATGCCTTTCCAGCCCAGGGTCCGGAGCGCGGCTATCTGTCCTTCGATCCCGTCCGCTGCTTCGTCCGCGAAGCCTGCGAGGCGGATCACAGGTGCCTCACGGCCGCCGGCCGCCTCGTCGCGGCGCTCTCGTAGATGGCTTCGATAAAGGATACTGCCTTGGAAGCCTCCACTCCGTCGACGAGGGGCTTGCACCCGGTTTCGACGGCCCGGATGAAATCCTCGAACTGGAGCTTATGCCCATGGTGGCCGATGGCGGCGGGATCCGATGCCCCTCCGCCCGTCGCCGTCGTCTGGGCATAACGATTCCTGGTCTCCTCGTCCTCGGGCCTCTCGTCGCGGAATCTCCAGAACGCGAGGTTTTCCTCCTCCAGGATGGCGCTGCCTCCGAGGCCCGAGACCTCGACGCGCTTGAGGAATCCCGGCCAGACCGAAGTGGATCCCTGCACTATCCCCAAAGCTCCGTTCTTGAATTTGACGGCCGCCACGGCGTTGTCCTCCACTTCGATGCCCTCGTGGCCGATGGTTCCCGTCCAGGCCAACACTTCCTCCGCTTCGCCCATGAACCAGAGGAGAAGGTCGATGGCGTGGATGGACTGGTTGATGAGGGCCCCCCCGCCGTCGAGGGCCTTGGTGCCCTTCCAACCGCCCTTGGCATAGTATTCAGGCTCCCGCCACCACTTCACCGAGGCGCTCCCCATCGTGAGCCCCCCGAAGCGGTCCTCCCCGACGGCCGCCTTCACGGCCCTGGCCGCCCCGTGGAATCGCGAGGGGAAGATGCCGGCAAGGACGACGCCGCTCTTCCGGCAGGCGTCGATGATTTTTGCGCAGCGTTCCGTGGTCGTTTCGAGGGGCTTCTCGACGATGAGATGCTTGCCCGCGGCCGCTGCCGGAAGGGCGGCGTCCAGATGGAGCCCGGAAGGCGTGCAGACGTTGACGACATCCAGGCCGGGATGGGCCAGGAAGGCTCCCAAGTCCGCGTAGGCGGCACAGCCGTGAGACAGGCCATAGGCGGCGGCCCTCTCGGGGATCTTGTCCAGGCAGGCGACAAGCTTGGCGCCGTCTATCTCGGCGAGCGCCCTCGCGTGGAATTCGGCTATCAAACCGGTGCCGACGATGCCGAAGTTCATGGCTCCCTCCCTGGCGCAGCGCGCCCTGCATCCTCGTCGAGCCGCCTGAAAAGGCCCATGGCGGTCTTGAGCATCCTCTCCGGCTGGGCGGGAAGCTCGAAGATCTCGATGCTCGCCCAGCCTGAGTAGCCTCCCGCCCGAAGAGCTTTCCAGGCAGGACCGTAATCCGAATTTCCTGTCCCCGGCGCGCGTCCGTCGATTTCATTCACGTGGACATGGCCTATATACGGCAGATACTTTTTTATGAGGGCTTGCCAGGGCGAGACCTCGCTCGAGGCGTTGTGGAAGTCGAACATGCTCCTGACCGAGGGAGAGCCGATCTGGTCGACCGCCCGGGCGGCCTCCTCCATGGTCATGATCACGTCGGTTTGGTCGGGTGAAAGCTGCTCGATGAGGATGGACGCGCCGCTGTCCCCAGCCAGAGGCGACAGCTCGGCGAGGGTCTCGAGCAGGCAGGCCTTCGCCTCGACGGCGCTCCTTCCGGAAAAACCGCTCCGCTGCTGCGGCGAGCCCAGGACGAGATCGCCTCCTCCCAGTTCGCCCGTCATCTCGATCAATCTGGCCAGGTGGTCCCGAGACCGCCTGCGCTGGGAAGCGTCCAGGGCGGCGAAATGCAGACCTTCGGGCCTGGCCATGAGCCAGTGGAAGCCGGCGAAGCTCAAACCCTCGCCTTCGAGCACCTTCCGCATCCCGGAAAGCCCGGTGTGTACGGCCCCTTGGGAGAAATCCCCGAAAAGGGTGTAGGGCGCGAACTCGATTCCGGAAAATCCCGTCCGCCGCGCGATGGCGCAGGCTTTAACAAGGGGGAGGTCGCCGAAGAGTTCGTTGCAGACCGAATATTTCATCATGGCGTCATTTTACCCTGGCCGCGAGCCAGCGCCCCTTCCTCAGCCTCGATGGCCAATTCGATCGCCCTGAAGACGAGGCCCTGGTCGAAGGCCGTCGAGGTCCTGTCCAGACAGTCGCGGACAAGGCGCCCGAAGAAGGGGAAGCCGCAGGTTCCCGCGACGCGGTGATGATACTCACCTTCGTGGTTCACGAGGATCACGTGGTCGCCTTCGGGATCGGCCGCGACGTCAATGTATTTCCTCAGTTCCAAGTATCCTTCCGTCCCCTGGATGAAGGTCCTCCCGTCGCCCCAGGCGCCCAGGCCGTCGGGCGTGAACCAGTGGACTGAAAAATAGCCCGAAGCCCCGTTGTCCATGACGAGGGATGCGTCGCCGAAGTCCTCGAAGTCCGGAAACTGCGAATACTTGTAGGAATGAACCCTCGATGCGGTTATTTCAGCGGACCCGGCCCCGGAAAAGAACAGTATCTGCTCGATCTGGTGGCAACCCAGGTCGACGAGGATGCCCCCGTACTTCCTGCGGTCGAAGAACCAGGCCGGCCGGGTCGGCAAGCTGATCCGATGCGGCCCTGAGCCGACCACCTGGATCACTTTTCCGATCGCTCCCTCGGCGATGAGCTTTTCGGCGAAGACCGAAGCTTCGACGTGGAGGCGTTCCGAATAGTAAACGGCGAACTTCCGTCCCGTCCTGGCGACGCCTTGCCGGGCAAGGCCGACGTCGGCCCGGGTGGTGAGGGGAGGCTTGTCGCAGAAGTAATCCTTACCCGCATCCATGACCCGCAGACCTAGAGCCCCTCGGTCGCAGGGCACGGGGGCGGCGGCCACAAGGCTGATCGAGGGATCTCCTAGTATTTCGGCCTCGTCCTCAGCTGCCTTCACTCCGGGAAACTTCGCGGTGAAGGCGGCGATCTTGGCGGGGTCGGGATCCCATACCATCGTCATCATCGCCCCCGCCTCCTGAAGGCCATTGCACATGCCGTAGATATGACCATGGTCCAGGCCTACGATTCCGACCTTAAATTCCCCCCAGGAACAGACGGATGCAACTTTCCCCTTGGGCGCGTAATTCTGGCCGTCAGCTTTTTTCTGCATACCATCATTGTAGCCTGGAATCCCGATTTACGGGGCCGCTTTTTTCCGTTACTCTTGACTCATGGAACACTACGATATACCCGTCAGGGAACTCGCCTTCGATTTTTCGACCATCGGGAGCCGCTGGCTCGTCCTCACGGCCGGGACCTTCGCTCCCCGCGCCTTCAATTCCATGACCATTTCCTGGGGAAGCGTCGGGGAAATCTGGAATAAGCCTTTCTTCCAGGCCGTCGTCCGGCCCTCGAGGTACACCCGTGAATTCCTCGAGAAAGGCGACTCATTCACCCTCTGCGTCCTGCCGCCCGCCTACAAGGAAGCCATGAGCCTGCTCGGCTCCAAATCGGGTCGGAACGGAGATAAAATTGCCGAATCGGGACTCAAGGCAATGGCGTCGCGGATCGTCGCGGCGCCCTGCTACGAGGAGGCCGAGCTCGTCATCGAGTGCAGGAAGATGTACTGGCAGGACCTCGATCCTGCGCACTTCCTCGACCCCGGCATCGAGGCCAACTATCCCGATAAGGATTATCATCGCGCCTATTTCGGCGAGATCGTCGCGGCAAGCGGCACCGACACCTGGCGAAAATAAGCCTTGTGCAAGCCTGGAGCGAACTGATGGACGAGATTCTCAGGAAAATGAACTACAAGGCGGGAAAGGCCGTCATTTTAGGCGCCCCGGCTGAATTCAGCGCCACCCTCTCGGTCTGGAAGAAAGAATGCCCCATCGCCTTCGAATTCGGCGAGGAAGTCCCCACCTTCCTCCTCGTCTTCGCCGACTCGATCCGCGCCTTCAAGGCGGTAGTCAGACCAGCAGCGGCCAAGGCAGACGCCTTTACCGTCTTCTGGGTTGCCTTTCCCAAGAAGACTTCGGAAAAGTATGACTCCGACCTCAACCGGGACGTCGTCTGGAAGCTCATGGAGCCCCTGGGGTTCGGCCCGGCGCGCAACGTAGCCATCGACGGAGATTGGTCGGCCCTGCGTTTTAGCCGGTCATGAGAACCCTTATAACCGGGGGCGTCAAGTCAGGTAAATCGTCCCGCGCCCTTGTGATCGCCCGAAGATTCCCCGAGCCCCGGTATTTCCTCGCGACGGCCGAAGCCTTCGACGGAGAGATGCGGGAGCGGATAGCCCGCCATAAGGCACAGCGCCCCAACAGCTTCGTCACCATCGAGGAACCCCTCGAGATCCAGGACTGCTTGCGGGAGAATATGATCCTCGATTGCGTCACCTTCTGGCTCAACAACATGTTCCATTACGGCCGGGAAGAGGGAATAAAGGCAGCCGTCGAGACCCTCATAGCGCGTCTGCCGCGCAGCATCGTCGTCGTCACCAACGAGGTCGGCATGGGCATTGTCCCCGGCGACCCTCTGTCGCGGCGCTACAGCGAGACCCTGGGCAGGGTTAACGCGCAGCTGGCATCGGCCTGCGACGAGGTCGTCCTCATGGTCGCCGGCCTCCCCCTCCTCATTAAAACTCCGGAATGAAGATCTTCGTCCCCTCCTGGCAAAAACCCGGCACCTGGCTCGCAAACCTCGAAGTCCTGGACGGCGAGGCTTGGATCGAAGGGGTCGAACTCCTTTTCTTCTCTTGGGACAAGGAGACGCGGCGCCTCTTCGCGGGTGAAGCCGAGCGTATCGCCGCGTACCAGGACCGCTTCGCCTTCAGCCTCCATCTTCCCGATCCCTTCGGTCCCGATGTCGCCGACCTCGTGGCCGCCACCTCGGTTTTCGTCGAACGCTATGTCTTCCATCCCTGGGACGATGGTCAAGCCGGCGGCCACGTCCTCGGACAGGCGGATGGACTGGCAGAAGAACTGGCAGATGAACGGCATCTTAAGCGGTTCCGCGATTGGTGCGCCACGCTGGACGAGCTCTTTTCGGCGTACGGGCACGACCGGTTCTCGATGGAGTATACTGGGGCTGAGGTCTTCGGGGAGAGCTCGGCCTTCCTCCATGGCGTCTCGATCTGCGCCGACACAGGCCGCCTCACCCTCGACGGCATAGATCCAGCAGCCTGGATAACGGAACGGGTCGGATCTATCCGCGAAGTACATCTGCATGGCGCCGGGGAGGGCAGGGATCACCTTTCCCTCTCCGGAAAGGAACCTTGGCTCCCGGCGCTTCTTGGGCTGGTCAGCAATTTGGACTGTATCGTCGACCTCGAGACCTTCGATCTCGAGGCGACCAAGGCCTCATTCGAGGCACTGAAGAGGTGGATCGCATGAGCGGAAAAGCGAATAAAGGCGTGAGCCTCGCCCGTTTCCTCTCCGTCTTCACCCTGATGACGCGAGTACCCGTAAGGCGGCCTTTCAAAGTCGACTTCTCGCAGAGCGACTTCTGGATTCCCGCCATCTCGCCCCTTGTCTCCCTCGCCTCGATAGCGGGCTTCGCCGCCGGCATGGCCCTCTCAGGCAGTCTCATCCTCTCGACGGTCGTTTCCCTCGCTCTTCAGTACTTCCTTTTCAACCTCTTCCACTTCGACGGCCTCGTCGACACGGCCGACGCCCTTCTGCCTGTCGCGACCAGGGAAAAACGCCTCGAAATCCTCAAGGATCCAAGGCTCGGCACCTACGCCTTCTTCACCGGCCTCCTCGTGCTCACCGCCAAGGTCGGCGTCATCGCTATGCTCGCCGAGGAAGGCATCATGTTCTCCGCCCTGGCCGCCGGCCTCCTCGCGGCACCCGTCGCCGGCAGAACTGCCGCCGCCCTCGTCGCCCTGAAATGCAAGCCCGCCCGTACCGATGGCCTCGGCTCCCTCATGAGAGACTTTTCAGGTAAACGCCTTTCTCTCGGCGCCCTGGTCGGCGCCCTTCCCGCCCTCGTTTTTTCCGCCCTCGCAGGCTCCTGGCCCCTCGCGCTCTTCTGCGCCGCGGCTATAGTCCTCAGTGCCACCCTGTCGGCCCTTTTCGTCGGCCACGCCTACGAAAAAGCGCTTGGCGGCTTCACCGGTGACGCGCTGGGCGCGGCGATAGAGCTGGGGGAATTGGGAACCCTCATCATCCTGGGAATCACATTGCGCTTTTTGGGGGGTGTGCCGCTCTGACGCGGATGAGATCGATCCAATACCGTCGGGACAACTTCCCCTCGTGAACGACCTTGTTCTCCAGAACGCCGCCATTCTTCTCGATCGTCCGTATCGAGCCTGAGTTGTCATCGTCGCAGGTTAGAAGAACTCCGGTATAACCACGCGCCTTTATCTTCGGAAGAAGCATAGCCAGCATGAGGGAGCAGCAGCCCTTGCGCCGCTCGGAAGGCCGTACGCCGTAGCCGATATGGCCGCCATGCAGCATGAGGTTTTCGTTAAGCGCGTGCCTGAAGTCTATGGCGCCTAATATCCTCCCAGCATTGTCGACAAGAAAGTACAGGGTCGAAGGCACTTTCCCGCGCACATACATATCATCGCTTTCATTCAAGCGCCAGTGCCCGAGGGTCTCGGCAAAACTTCCGCCCTTCCTGTCCGTTGAGCCGGGAATAATAGTCTTCCCTTCCTGTTCCCATTCCGAGACGTAGTCGAGGTAGTCGGATTCCCCGACCTCATCGTATTTTACAAGCTTCAAACCTTCACCTCTGCTGGGATTTCCATCATACAATGATCGATTTTATCGTGCCATCTTTCAGGTAAACTGTGCAAGAAGTTCTGGCCGTAGGAGACGGACTCACATGAACGGTACTCTGGCAAACCCGGGGCGGTTC
>JAPLSO010000062.1 GCA_026398595.1 Spirochaetota bacterium
TTTTTTTTCTTCTATTATAAGCCCATCCGCTATCAGTTCCCTGACCGCATTGGTGAGGACGGTGGGTCTGAAATGGAATTTTTCGAGGATTTCCTTCCTGCTTTTCGCATAGCCATTGAACACGATATCAAAGATCCGCGCCTTGTCGGTGTCTTTAACGCGAATATCGCTCGTCTGGAACAGATCGCCCACATTCGGATTCACGCTGCAATAATGCAGTCAACTCCCCAAATAATCCATACCCGATGCATTTCTCTTTTCAGTACGAATCCCCGCTCTGCGGAACGAGACATATGAACTTGAGGGGGGTGCTGCCTGTGTTGACGAAGTGATGGTGCTTGCCGCCTTCGATGTAAGCCACCGCGCCCGCTTAGATCGGGTGATCCACCCCCTCGATGACAACCTTGCCCTCGCCTTCGAGGATGTAATTGGCATGGAACCAGGGGTGCGAATGGTAGGGGCTCTTGCCGCCCGGCTGGACGATGAAGACGCGCAGGAATCCGTCATAGCCGTCCTTTGGACCGATCGCGATCTGTTTCGTAACGCAGACGACGCCGCTGCCCATCATGTCGACGGAATTGATATCATTTACGTGTCGAACCATAACCACCTCCATTACTTTATCAAGCTACCGATTCGGAGCGCCGTGAGGCTAGGTTCGGCAGTTCGGCGACTTTCATCCGCGTGATATCAAATCACGGCTTAATAAGGAATTGAAATTTTTCTGCGGTTATTTTTTAAAGTCAACAACCACCTGCTTTGCAGGTGGTTGTTGACGCAGACTTTTGGATCCCTCATGAGGCCGCAGAGGCGCTTTCGTCAGGTACGGGAATCGCCTCGTTTTCGCCCAGCTCGTACACCGCCAGAGTTCTGGCGATCTCCCGGGCAGCGTCGGCTGGCCGTCCATCCCGGGCGGGCCACTCGGTACGGTAGCCCAGGCAGGGGCAGACGAACTTGGTACCGCCCTTACTCACGCGGCAGCGATGGTGTACGTGGCCGCAGACCGAAAGGGCAACGCCTCGCTTGATGGCCAGTTCCCCGTACTCGGGGCTGCCCAGGAAGGCGTTGAAGTACTTCCACATCGCTCCGGGATTCTGCACGGTGAATTCACTCACCTGGACCACATGGGTGGCGAGGAGTATCCTGCCGCCCGCGGCCGCGTCGAGGGCTTGCCCCAGCCTGTCCATGAACATCCGGTGCACCTCGAGAGTCCCCCTGTCCCAGATGGACATGATTTTGTCCTGCCAGGTGCGGTCCATGTAGCTCATCCGCTCGAAGTCCTCGATGGTGAAGGAGGGGTCGCCGAAGGCAAAATCGTACCAGCCCAGGTCGCCCACGATGGTCCAGCCGTCTTCGATGAAGACCGGACCGCGCGCCAGGTTCGCGGGATGGGCCAGAAGCGCGTTGTAGGTGTCCCAGGCCTTGAGGCCAGGATGCTTTTCGTTCCAGATGTCGTGGTTGCCGGGGATGAAGAGAACCCGCGCCCCCGACTCGGCTGAGAGCCTGTCGACGGTCTTTAGGCTGACCGCGTAGTCCCCCGCGAGGTCGCCCGCGACGAGGAGGATGTCCAGGCCGCGGCGCCGCGACTCGGCGGCGAGAAAGCCGGTTATGACTTCTTCCCCACCGAGCGTATTGAGGTCGACATGAATGTCGGATATCAGTCCGATGCGCGTCACCGCAGGCCCGTTTTCCTAGGAGGAACCATTGAGCCGGGGATTGAGACGCTCGGAGAGCGTGTCGCCTATGATGTTGAAGGCGAGAACGGTCAATGCCAGGCAGAGCCCTGGATAGATGGCCATCCAGGGAGCCTGGACTAAGTAGTTGCGGGCGTCCTTGAGCATAAGGCCCCAACTGGCCATGGGAGGCTGCGTGCCGACGCCCAGGTAGGAAAGGGAGGCCTCGATGACGATAGAGGAAGCAAAAGTTATGGAACATTGAACGACAAGCTTGCCAAGCAGGTTAGGAATGATGTGCTTGAACACAATCTTGATGACGGGAGTCCCCAGTGCCCGCGCCGCCTCGACATAGCCTTCGGTCTTGATGGAGAGGGTCTCGGCCCGCACGAGACGGGCGAAGACGGGGCTCGAGATGATGCCCAGGGCGAGCATGACCTGCACGAGACCGTAGCCCATGAAGGATACAACGGTCATGGCCAGAAGAATCGTGGGAAACGAAAGAATAGCATCCATGAACAGCATAAGAAAGCTGTCCAGGGATCGAGAGCCCAGTCCTGCCAGAATCCCCATCGTCGCGCCGACCGATAAAGCAAGGGACACGGTCACGATGCCGACGATGAGGGCGGATCTGGATCCGTAGATGACCCTGGAGAGGATGTCCCTGCCGAAGTTGTCGGTACCTAGAAGGTTCTGGAGGCCAGGCGCGTGGAAGCGCCTGGCCAGAAACTGTTCGGTAGGTTTATAGGGAGTCACCCAAGGGGCCGCGACCGCCGCGGCCCCGAGAATGAGGAGAAAGAAGACGGCCAGAGCGAACAGGATCCTCTGGGATTTTCCGGTCGAAATCATGCTACTTCAGCTCTGTCCACCTGAAATCGAATGAATCCAGGGATGGAGTCATTCTGAAATCGATCACATTGGACCTCGTGCCGACATAGCGATACGAAGTACCAAGGTACATGAACGGCACTTCCCTTGCCATGATCTCCAGCGCCTCGGTATAGAGCTTCTTCCGGGCCGTGAAATCGGAAACAGTCGCGGCCTTTTTCAACGTGTCGGCTACCGGCTGGTTGATCCACTTCACGTACCTTGCATCCGTTCCGTAACCCGCGAGAGTCCCGTCGGGGTCAAGTTTGCCGGTGTGTCCGATAACCGTCAATTCATAATTCCTGTCGGTATAGACACCGGATATCCAGGCAGACCAGTCGACGAGTTGGATCTTCACGTTCATGCCGACCTTTTCGAGCATCTGCTGATAGAGCTCCGCGGCCTTGACATGCAGAGGATAATTCTGCGGGGCATGAATCGTGAATTCATGATCGCCGACCCCGGCTTCCTTGATAAGCTGTTTGGCTTTTTCGGGATTATACGGATAGAAGCTGGTGAAGTCGGTGTAATATGCGTTGCCCGTATCGATGAAGGTCGATCCGACCTTGCCGCCGCCGTAAGCGACATCGAGAACGGTCTGCTTGTCGATGGCGTAGCTGATCGCCTGTCGCACCCTGAGATCGTTGAGGGGAGGCTTCGAGCAGTTGATGGCCATGACCAGGATTTGAGCTGTAAGCGCTTTGGCGATTTTCACCTTGGGATTGGCCTGGAGCACAGGGAGATCTTCCGGATCGACGATATCCACGACGCCGATGGCGCCGGAAAGAAGACCTTGAACCTGTACCGTCCGCTCGGGGACAACATTGAAATCGACGCCGGCGAGCTTGGGCAGACCTTTCATCCAGTAACTGTCGTTCTTCACCATGGAAATCTTATTGTCGCGAATCCACTTGGAGAACTTGAAAGGACCGGTGCCAACAGGTTCGGACGCGAAGTTGTATCCCTTCTCTATCAAGCCCGAGGGAAGAATCGCTCCCCATCCCGAGGCGAGGTTGGCCAGGAAGGGGGCGTAAGCCGAGTTGAGCGTGAATGAGACCGTCAGGGCGTTGGGCGTCTCTATCGACTTGATCTGGGTAAAATCGCCGCGCTTGGGCGAGGCCGTTTCTTTTGCCAGGATTCGATCGAAGGTAGCCTTGACGTCCTTGGAAGTTAAAGCTTGCCCATTATGGAAAACGACATCCGGCCTCAGCTTGAATGTCCAGGTCAGGCCGTCGGCCGAAACGGTCCAGGACTCGGCAAGGGCGGGAATTATCTTTCCGGCAGGGTCAGGTTCGACCAGGGTGTCGTAGAAACTCTTGATGACCTGGAAGGTGAGGGTGCCCGAAGTCTTGTGCGGATCCAGGGTGTCAGGGTTGCCTGAAAGACCAAAAGTCAGGATTCCGGAACCCTGAGCAAAGGCAGTGCCGCCCGACGCCAACGCAAGCGCCAGGATGAGCAGACCGAGGACGATTCTGTTCTTCATCTTTTGCTCCTTTTTTTACCGGCTCTCTGCCGGTTCCACTTTATGACAGGACACGACGTGTCCTCCCTCCAGTTGCCTAAGCGAAGGGGCTGACGAAACGCACTCGTCATCCCCGAGGGGGCAGTACGGATAATAGGGGCAGCCGACCCCTGCCTGACGCGACGCCGCCCTGGCTGCCAAGGTTTCGACCGACTCTTCCTCTTCGTCGAGGCCCAGGGCTCCCGTGCGTTCAGCCCCTCCCGGTATGGATGCCAGGAGGCGCCGCGTATAGGGGTGGGACGGCTTTGAGACGAGGATCTCCGACGCGGCCTCCTCAACAATCTTTCCCTTGAACATCACACCCATAGTGTCGCACATGTAGGAGACCAGATTCAAATCGTGGGATATGAAGAGGTAGGTAAGGGAGAATTCGTTCTTGAGATCGGTAAGGAGATTGATAATTTGACCTTGGATTGATACGTCCAGGTTGGACACGGGCTCGTCCAGCACCAGGAAGTCTGGCTCCATCGAGAGGGCGCGGGCTATGACGATACGCTGCTTCTGGCCGCCCGAGAACTCGTGGGGGTAGCGGTTGCGGTAGGCATAGCTGATGCCTACCAGTTCGAGAAGGTCCTTGATCCGCTTTGCCCGCTCCGCTTCGCCGATGCCCCTGTTGATGAGACCTTCCGAGAGACTGTCATGAATGCTCATCTTGGGATTGAGGGCGCTGTTGGGGTCCTGGAAGACAATCTGCATGCGCTTGCGGAACTTCCGGAATTCGCGTCGCCCAAGGGTCGAAAGCTCGACGCCGTCAAACCTAATGGAACCCGAGGTCGGAGGATCGAGATAGAGGAGCGCGCGGGCGAAGGTGGTCTTGCCGCAGCCGGATTCGCCCACGAGGCCGTAGCTCCGGTCGCGGTCTATGGACAGGGAAATGCCCTCCACGGCCTTGAAGCCATGCTTCGCCCCGCCGATGCCCCTGCCCCGGTGGATTTTTACAACATCCCTGCACTCGACTAGATGTTCCATGGCTCACCTGCATGGTGGCACGCGGCGACGTGCCCTGGTTCATATTCAACCAGCTCAGGATTATCCGAGGCGCAGCGTGCGTCGGCCAAGGGACAACGCGGATGAAAGGCGCAACCGGTCGGTGTTTTATCAGCGTCGGGCACCCTGCCCGGGATCGTTGCCAGCCTGGAACCCCGTTTGCGGGCGTCGGGTATGGAAAGAATTAGAAGTCGTGTATAGGGATGGAGGGGTTTTTCAAAGAGCTTGCCCTTGGACGAAGATTCGACGATGCGTCCTGCGTAAATGACGGAGACCCGGTCCGCTACTTCCTTGACCACGCCCAGATCGTGGGAGATGAACAGCACGCCCATGCCGAGCATATCCTTCAGCTTCCTGATGAGCCTGAGTATCTGCAGCTGAAGGGTTACGTCCAGGGCCGTCGTCGGCTCGTCCGCGATCAGGAAGACTGGGTCGCAGGATATGGCTATCGCGATCATGGCCCTCTGCTTCATGCCGCCCGAGAGTTCGTGCGGATAGGAGTCGAGAATGCGGCCATCCTTGCCCAGCCCCACGAGGCCGAGCAGTTCGAGCGCCTTTTCGCGCGCCTGCGCCTTATTCATGCCCAGGTGGAGGATGAGCATCTCGGTTATCTGTTCCCCGATCTTGAAGGCCGGATTGAGATACTTGGCGGGTTCATGGAAGACCATGGCGATCTTCCTTCCCCGTACCTTGCGCATCTCACCTTCCGGAAGCTTGAGAAGATCCTGAGTGCCGAAGAGGATCCTGCCCGAGACGATCTTCCCTGGAGGAGAGGGAAGGAGCCCTATGATGCAGGTCGAGGTCACCGTCTTGCCCGATCCCGACTCGCCGACGAGGCCATGGATCTCCTTCCTGCTGAAAGAGAGATCAATGCCTCTCAAGGCGTGGGCCTCCATGGATCCATGAGTGAAGACGACGCCGAGATTCTCGACCCGCAACAGTTCGTTCGTCGCTTCCATCATTCGAACCTGATCTTCGGGTTGACAATGCTGTACAGAATGTCGGCCAGGAAGTTGATCAGCGAGAATATGATCGCTACGAAGACGACTCCTCCCTGGATCAATGGAAAATCGCGCTGGTAAATGCCAAAGAGAAAGAGCCTGCCCAACCCTGGGAGGGCAAAGACCTGCTCGATGATGATCGCTCCGCCAAGCATATAGCCAAGTTCAATACCTGTTATAGTGATGACGGGTAGAAGGGCGTTCTTGAGAGCATGCTTGTACTTAACCATGCGTTCGGTCAGACCTTTGGCTCGCGCGGTTATAATATATTCCTTAGACAACTCCTCAACCATCGAAGCTCGAGCAAGGCGCAGTATTACAGCCGCTCTCGCGAAACCAAGAGAAAATGCCGGGAGTACATAATGAGCCGGCGTCTCTGAACCGAAGAGGGGGAATATCGGTATCTTCACCGCGAAGATAAGAAGAAGGATAATACCCAGCCAGAAACTGGGTATCGCCATACCTAGCTGGGAAAAAACCAGCCCAAAGTAATCCCAGAAAGACCAGCGCTTTACGGCCGAAAGAACTCCGAGAGGCACAGCGATCAAGATGCCTATCGAAATACCCAAGAGTGCCAAAGTCAGCGTGAGAGGGAAGCGTTCCAGAATGAGTTTGGCCACAGGTTCGCCCGAAATCATAGTGTTGCCGAAATCAAAACGGATTATAGATGAAAGCCAGGAAAGATACTGGACTATCATGGGCTTGTCCGTCCCCAGCTTCACTCGTATGGACTGGACTGTCTCGGGGGAAGCATCCATCCCCGCTATTACCAAGGCCGGATCGCCCGGAATGACGCGAATGACAAAAAAGACAAGCGTGGATATTATAAAAACAGTCAGCAGCAATCTGCCAAGCCGTCGCCCGAAAAACCGAAGTAAATCCATGTTCCCTACCGCCCCTGCAGGTCAAGTCTTAAAAGACGACCGGCTAGTGCTGTCGTGCCGCCGAACGCGGCCCGGGCTTGGTTCAGCAATTCGGCGTGGACTCCATAATGGGGCAGGTGCGTTGCCAGAAGCATTCCCACACACGCGTGCTTCGCTGTTTCACCTGCCTCGCTTGCGCACATATGTCCAGGAATCTTCCCCTTGTATTCATCGTATAGGCTGGTTTCGCATAGGAAAACATCAGTGTCCATGGCGAATCTGGCAAGATCGGGGCTGGCTCCCGCGTCTCCGGTATATACCAGGGAAGCTCCTTGGCAAGAGACTCTTGCTGCATAGCAGGGATCAGGATGTATAGTCGGAGCAAATCGAAAAGAGAAGGGACCCAGGTTCAGTACTGAATCTGGCCCGTAGACAGAGCCGACTGTGTAGTCCCCATAACTCAGTTTCTTGAAGTAAGTATCTTCTCCGTGTCCGTATATCTTGAGCGGGCTGGAGCGTCGGCCTTGCCTCATATCGATCATTGACGCGTACTGGAGACATCCAATGTCGGCGATATGATCGGCGTGGTAATGCGAGAGTATCACCGCATCGATCTCGTGGAGTGGAAGGATTCCCTGCAAAAGCGAGAGGGCTCCCGATCCGCAATCCAGGAGAATCGATGTTCCCTCCGCCCGGAGGAGGTAGCAGGACGTCGCCTCGCCCGGTCCTGGGTATGCCCCCCAATGGCCGATGACGGTAAGGGAAAAGCCGCTCACGAGCCCCCCTCGTCAAGATAAGGAAGGATGGCTGAAACATCGACGATCAGACGCTGCCCCGACAATTCCTCCACGCCAAAAGTGCCGAACCTGTTGACGATGAGCGACTTCATTCCCACGGACATTGCGCCGATTGAATCATCGTAATAATTATCGCCAACATAGAGACAGCAGTCCCCTTCAATCCCGGCGCGTTCCAAAGCGATCCTGAAAATCCGCTCGTCAGGTTTAGCGACTCCCTCCTCGCTCGAAATAACCACAACCTCGAATTTGTCCAGGAGACCGCAACGCTCCAAGATCGGCTTGGCGCTCCGGTCCCAGTTGGAGATGACTCCAAGGCGCTTGCCCCTCAGAGCAAGCTGTTCGAGCACTCCTGGAACGACAGGGTAGGGAAGCCATGGATTCTCAACTGTCTTCCACAACTCCATCCACCTGTTTAGAAGCGAGATCATGTCGCCGCTGATCCTTAGATACCGGCAGAGAAGATTAAAATAGTGTGGCATGAATTCTTCGGCAGGTCGCCCCAGGCGGCCTGGGAATTCGCGCATGAACTGTTTGTCGATGGCATGATAAGCCTGGTCTATATCTCCGAGCGATCTTTTTTCTCCGGCTTTTTCCAATAGCTCCGCGAAAAGTTTTTCTCTTTCCCTATGGAGCAGAGTGTTGCCGAGGTCGAACCAGATGAAATCTATAGGCAAAGGCTCCCCCATCTGCATCGGGCAAAGGCCGCGCGAGGACGCCCGCCGTTATCGAACGTGCTGTCGCTCCTCTAGGTCATTACTGTACACCAGGCATTTCCCAAGTCAACCGGTATTCTATCAGGTTTACGTAAATTGTCCGTGAGCCTCGCCGGCATAGAAAGGCCCGGGCGCGTCTGCGTCCCGGGCCGGTTCGAGTCTCGGCAGGCGATTACTTGGCGAAGGCGGCCGGGCACTTGTCCTTATAGCTGAGGACGGTCCCTACCGTCTGCGCGTTCAGCATTGCGTGGACGATGGCTCGCGAGAGGACGTCGGCGGCTGCGGCGCCCAGCTTGCTCACGTTTGCGGCTTCGTTGCCCCAGACGGCCTGCTGCTTCAGGGTCGCCAGGTCGAGGAGGCCCGTACCGAGCACGAATATCGTATCGCCGTCGAACATCGTATGCGAAGGCCTTATAGCGCGGGCCATTCCGTCGTGGGCCATCTCGGCTATCTTCTGCGCCTGGGCCTTGGTCAGCTTCACGTTCGTCGCTATGCAGACGATGGTCGTGTTCTTGACCGGCTCCATAGCCTCGATGGAGGCCAATACGGGACCATCGGATAGAAAGGCCAGGGGGCGCTTAAGTCCGCCGAACTCGCCGCCCACTTCGAGGTAGGCCGCGTAGAGTTCACCCGTTGCCGGGTTCACCGTCGAACCGCCCACGAAAACACCGTCGCCCAGATTCTGGCTTGCCGTGCCCAGCCCGCCCTTGAGGCCGCCCGCGATGGCGCCCGCGCCCGCGCCGACGTTGCCCATCGGCACAGGGCCGCCCTTGGCCGCTTCCGCCGGTCAGGACTACGGCGTCCACCTTGTCGACCAGATTAGTCGGCCTCAGGAGGTCGGTCTCCCTCGAACCGGGGGCAGAGCCGCGTACATCGACGCCGCCAAGAGAACCTTCCTGACCATAGCTACCTCCTTTAAAAAATGTAAGGAGCCTGGACCGGTCTTATCGTATCGCGTACTGCACGGTTGGCCCGCCGAGGCTTCCCTATACATAGGCGTAAAGCCAATTCGGACCGCGCGCCCCGGCATCCGTCTGCGTGGACGCCGCTTTTATTACCTGTTCAGGGTTTGATTCATGAGTAGAGAAGTCAAGAGATCTTTCGAGCAGCAGGCGGGGGAAATTGGCCGGAAGAGAGACCTTAGAAGAGTTAGGAAACGACGCTACCGATCACGAGTAGATATTGCTGCCTTCCTTCTTCGCAAGTAGGATTTCGACATGGACGACGCGGAAAGAGTATTGACCGGCCTCGGCTTCTCTCGAACGGTTATGAGGTAAGCAAGCTCGCGTCCATCCCAACCTCGAAGATGTACGCGGTGATCTTTGAGATCAAGTCGGCGGGTGACACCGTCGGACTCTGGACCCGGTCTCCAAAGATCGTGCTGGTCGCGGAGGAATACATTCGATACGACCTGTGGGGGAGGGCCCTGATCGACGAGATTGGACAAGATGCCTTTGGTCGACTCTGCGCTCGGAGCAGGCTTCTTAAGGACGTTGTCGGATATCAGGTGAATTCAGGGAGGTTGCCGTGAAGCACAACAGCTATTTCGAAGGTAAGGTGCAAAGCCTGGGCATCGACGAGCGCGAAGGCTATGCGACGCTCGGCGTCATCAAAGCGGGGCGCTACTCTTTCTCGACCTCGTCGGAAGAGCGGATATCGATCGTGTCGGGGGCCATGAAGGTAAAGTTGCCTGGCGGCGATTGGGCTTATTCGACAGGATGGCTGCAAACGACGATCTTTCACGCCTAAGCGACATCGCCATGCTCGCAATGCGGCCTCAATCCATCCGTTCTCTCGGGCTCATCTCCCAACGCGACGGCCCCCTTATCATATCATGCATCGCAGCAGCGCCTCTGCGCATCATCGCCTCGATCGCCGGGCCGAGAGCAACGCGCGCGATGGAAAATTCCCGCGCGGAGGAGGAATTGGCCGCCCTTGCCGAGCATTATCCAGAACTATCGCTTGCCTTCGAGCGGGGCATAGCCAAATCGCGCGAGATATCGTCTTCCTTCGACTGATTCCGTCGCGCCTGGGTTTCCACAAGATCTCCCGCCTCGGCTCCCATCGAGAAGATTCCGAGGCCTCAACCCTCCAGAAAACCTTTCGCGAACTCAAGGAGGGTCTCGACGTCGGCGAAATTGCTCGCTATACCCGTCGAAAGCCGCACGGCGCCGTTGGACTTGCCGAGGAGGCAGCCGCGGAGGTCGTCCGTCGTGAAGGAGTCCTGGTGACCCTCCTCGGAAAAGCAGGTGACGAGTTCGTCGCGCGAGATGCCGAGGGCTACTTCGCCAGCCCCCGGGTTGCAGAAGCAGCCCGTACGCAGGGATATCCCGACCTTGTTCGCCTCGGCCTCGATCTTCCGGTGGTCGATCGCCTTGCCCCTTGCGTCGAAGAAATTGAGCGCCATCGAGCCGCCCCGCTTCTCCATCGTCGTCGGTCCGTAGATCCGGACGAGGGGGAGGCCGGAACCGTGCTTCATATTCTTCAGCTTGTCCAAAAGCCAGCCCAAGAGCGCCTTCGCCCGCTCGTGGACGAGATCGATCCCGACGCCCTTAAGGTAGTCGAGACCGATCTTGACCGCCGGGATGCCCAGGTAGTTGAGGGTCCCGTCCTCGAAGCCGGCCGGGCCTTTTTCGAGGAAGTACTTGTCGCCCTGAACGGAAGCCACGGTGATCGTGCCGCCGGCGAACCAAGGTCTTTGGAGAAAGGCCAGGGCCTTGCGCCTCGCGATGAGCGCGCCGATGCCGGTCGGGTAGCCGAACATCTTGTAGAAGGAGACGGGCACGAAGTCGGGCTTGTACTTTGCGAGGTTGAGGCGGTTCGTCGGCACGAAGGCCGCCCCGTCGAGGAGGACGTCCCAGCCTAAATCGTGCGCGAGTTCGATCCACTCGAGAGGATGCTGAACGCCCGAAAAGTTGGACTGGGCGGGGTAGGCGAAGAGTTTCCTGCCCCCGGCTCCCTTGGCAAGTTCGGAACAAAGCAGGGCTTCAGAGATACGCAGTTCGGGAAGCTCGATGGGGAGGTAGGTGACCGAGGCTCCGTGGCAGCGCGCGAATTCCCTGATCCCGTTGACCGAATTATGGTTGTCGAAGGAGAGGAGGTAGCGTCCGCCCGAGAAGGGATAGGACTCTCCGACGAGCTTAAGAGCCCCCGAGGCATTCTGGGTGAAGACGACCGTGTACTCGTCGGGGTCGGCGTCGAAGTACTCGAGGACGGCGCCACGAGCCTCGTGCACGAGGATGGTGGCGGCCTGGGAACTCGGGTTGGTGGAGTGGGGGTTGCCGTACACGGCCGCGCGGAGGAGCTTCACGTGCTCGTCGATCTGGGAATCGGCGAAGAGGCCGCCTCCCGTGTAGTCGAGATAGACCTGGCCCATCGCGTCCAGCCGGGGATACTCCGTGGCGCGCAACTCGTCGAGCTTGGCCGTGGCTGCGTAGTCCGGGTGGACCGCGAGGAACTCAGCGTAGCGTCCGGCGTCGTAGTTCCTGCTCATAGGGCATACTTCTTCGCGCAGCAGCTGGCCAGACTCTCGAAAATGAGTTTCCCCACGACCGAGCCTGCGTCGATGACGCCGATGCTCTTGTCGCCGTAGTATGCCGCCCTTCCATGGACCGAGCGCATGGCCTTCGTTGCCTCGCTGCCGGCGGCCGCGGCCAGAGCCGCCGCCTGAAAGGCAGCCGCGCGCGGCGCCGACGCGTTGGCGGCCAGGGCGGCCGCAGCCGGCGCCCGGGCGTCGAGGATGGTCTTGTCGCCGGGCTTGGACTTGGCCTTCTCCTCGATCCGCGCGATGCCTGCCTCCAAGGCGGCCGCGAGCTCAGGCACGCTCGCCTCGGTCTTCCCCTTCAGGGATTTCGCCATGGCCATTAGGCAGAGCGAGGTGATAGTTCCCAGGGTCGATGGCGCCTTTTCATTGAAAATGGAAGAGCACTTCATCAAGGCTCTGCCCAGGTCCTCCTCCTCGCAGGTTGCGAGGTAGGCCGAAATTGCCCCGTAGCCGTCGGCCATCGTTATCCCAAGGTCTCCATCCCCGTTCCGCTGGTCGAGTTCGACGAGGTAGTTTCTGTTGTCGCGCATCGTCGTCGCGATCGCTGCCACGGCTCCTTTGAGGTCTTCGATATTCATGCGGCTCTTCCTTTCATATGTTCGCGTTGGTGTAGAACGGTGTCGAAGCGGGAGCCCGCAGGAGGGATTTCAGTTCGGCGTCCAGTTTCAGAATCGTTACCGAGAGTCCCGCCATCTCCATCGAAGTGGCAAATTCGCCCACGTGGGGCATGGCGACGAACACGCCTTTCGCCTCGAGTTCCTTATGGATGGCCCTGAATACGATGAGAAGCTCCTCGAGGGGCGTCGCCCCGAGACCATTCACCATCACCGATACCTCGTCGCCTCTTTCAAGGGGCATGTCGGCCAGGATCTTGGAGAGGATGAGAGAGGCCACCTCGTCGGCGTTCATCATCGGTCGCACTTCGATGCCCGGCTCGCCGTGGATGCCCATGCCTATCTCGATCTCGTCATCCTTGATGGAGAAAGTGGGCTTGCCCACCTGGGGTACGATGCAGGGACTCAAGGCCACGCCCATGGTCCGCGTGCTGGCGAGGGCCTTGCGCGCGGCCGCGGCAACGCCCTTTAGATCCCTGCCTAAGTCGGCGGCCGCTCCCGCGGCCTTGAAGGCATATACCATGCCCGCCACTCCGCGTCGCTTTTCTGCCGTCACCTTTGGCGAGGAGGCCACGTCGTCGGCCACCCGCACCGTCGCGGTCTTTATATCCTCGAATTCGGCCATCTCGCAGGCCATGTCGAAGTTGAGGTTGTCGCCGCCGTAGTTGCCGTAGAGGCAGAGGACTCCGGCTCCGCCGTCGCAGGCCTTGATCATCTCGAACATGGTCTGGGAGGAAGGCGAGGCGAAAACGTTGCCCACGGCGCAGCCATCGAGCATTCCCTCGCCTACATAGCCGAGGAAGACAGGGAGATGGCCAGAGCCGCCGCCCGTGACGATGCCCACCCGGCCTTTCTTCGGACCCTGGGCACGCAGGATCACGCGGCCTTGTTCCCCGGCGAGCTTGAGCCTGTCGCCGTATGCCCTGACAATGCCGTCCAGCATTTCCTCGACGAAATTCTCGGGTTTGTTGATGATCTTTTTCATGGCTTTCCCCCTACATTCCCAGATACGCTTTCCTGACTTCGGGATTGACGAGCAGTTCCCTGCCCGTTCCCTCCAGCGCGATCCGTCCCGTCACGAGCACGTAGCCGCGGTCGGCCACCTGGAGGGCCATGCCTGCGTTCTGCTCGATGAGAAGTATGGTTTTCCCGCTTTTCTTGATATGTAAAATGAGTTCGAAAATCTCTTCCACCACGATGGGCGCGAGGCCCAGGGAGGGCTCATCCAGGAGGATGAGCTCGGGATCCATCATGAGCCCCCGGGCTATGGCGAGCATCTGCTGCTCCCCGCCCGAAAGAGACCCGCCGCCCTGTCCCATCCTCTCCTTGAGGCGGGGAAAGAGCTTGTACACCTCGTTAAAGAGCCGCTCCTGATCCTGCTTCTTGAGAGCCGGGTTGCCCACCGTCCCCGCGAGGAGATTTTCCTTCACGGTGAGGGCGGGGAATATCCGCCTCCCTTCAGGCACGTGGCAGATGCCCATCTTGACGATCCGGTGCGCAGGCATATCCGTAATGTCCCTGCCTTTAAAGGTCACCCTGCCGTCGGTCTTTTCGACGAGGTTCGATATCGCCATCAGCGTTGTCGTCTTGCCGGCCCCGTTGCCGCCGATCAGGGTAATGATCTCGCCCTCCTCGACATTCAGGCTGATGCCTGAAAGGGCCTGGACATGGCCGTAGTTGACCGAGAGATTCTCAATTTCCAGCACTGTTGTATCCCTCCCCCACCACGAGGCCCTTGCCGAAATAGGCTTCGTTCACGCCCCTGTCGTTCTTGACTACTTCAGGCGTCCCCTCGCAGATCTTCTGGCCGAAATTGAGGACGAGGATACGGTTGCAGGTGTTCATGACAAACTTCATGTCGTGCTCGATGACGGCTATCGTGTAGCCGTCCCTGTTGAGCTTCTTGATGAAATCGCTGAGTTCCTGGGTCTCGGCCGGGTTCATCCCAGCCACGGGCTCGTCCAGAAGGAGGATCTTCGGGTCGAGAGCCAGGGCGCGCGCTATCTCCACCTTGCGCTGGAGGCCGTAGGGCAGGTTGGAAGCAAGGGTGTCCTTGTAGGGCGCCAGACCGACCTTTTCCAGGATCTCGAGACCCTTCTCCTGAATGAATTTTTCGTCGTCCCTGAAGCGTTTCCCGCGCAGGAGGGCGGTGAGGATGTTCGTCTTCGTTCTAATATGGAAACCGATCTTCACGTTCTCCAGGACGGTCATGAACTTGAAGAGCTGGATGTTCTGGAAGGTCCGGGCCATGCCCCTGCGGGCGATTTTCTCGGTTAAAAGGCCCGTGATCGGCTCGCCCCGGAAGATGATCTCGCCCGATGTGGGCTTGAAAATGCCGGAGCAGATGTTGAAGAAGGTCGTCTTGCCTGCGCCATTCGGACCGATGACGCCGAAGATGTCGCCTTCCTCGATCTTCATGCTCACCTTTTCGACGGCCTTGAGGCCGCCGAAGTACTGGCAGACGTCGCGCGCTTCGAGTACGGTGGCCATTACTTGCCTCCCTCAGCCGCGGAGCCCTTGGGCAAATTACCCTTGTGCGTGTGCGTGTGCCTGTGTCTGCCCAGCTTGATAACGCCGCCCGCCAGGATCGAGTTGGAAGCCCCCGCAAGTCCCTGGGGCCTCAGCCACATCATCACGATGATGAGAAGGGCATAGACCACCAGCCTGTACTGGGAGATCGGCCGCAGGAATTCTGTCAGGAAGTTGACGATGATCGATCCCACAGCCGGTCCGAGAAGGGTGCCCTGTCCGCCTATGATCACCATCGAGAGGATGTTGAAGCCCTCGTCCAGGGAGAACATGTCCGAGGATATGAATCTGAAATACGGGGCGAAGGCGGCTCCGGCGATTCCCGCCCAAAAGGCTCCGTACATGAAACTGGTCGCCTTGTAAAACCGCGTCTCGACACCCAGAGATCGGGCCGCCAGCTCGTCCTCGCGGATCGAAAGCCAGGCGCGTCCGACGCGCGAATGGATCACCCTGTACGTCACGAAGAAGAAGAGGGCAGCCAGACCCAGGAAGATGTAGTAATAATGGATGGATTTCGACACCTTGAAGCCAAAGAAAATCGGCGAGGGGATGCCCTTGATCCCGATCGGCCCGCCCGTCAGGCCCTCCCAGTTGAGGGCGATCAGTCGGATGATCTCCGATGAACCCAAGGTAACGATGGCGAGGTAGGTGCCGCGCAAGCGTAGGGTCGGCATCGCGACGAGAAGACCGATGAGGGCAGCCATGACGCCGCCCAAGGGAAGGGCTATCCAGAAGGAGAGGCCTACCTTCGTAGCCAGGATGGCCTCGGTGTAGGCGCCGATGCAGTAGAAGCCCGCATGTCCGATGTTGAATTGGCCCGAGTAACCGTTTATGACGTTGAGCGATCCCGCCAGGATCATGTACATGAGCATGCGGCAGATGACGCCCATCACGTAGGACTTGGGATATGCGATGGGAAACGTTATGAGCGCGGCGCCCAAAAGGCCGAACAAAATGACCTTGGCCCATGCGGGCAGGTCGGCCGCGAAGCGGGATATTGTCTTTTTCACGGCCTGACTCCTCCGTGCTTGCGTGCGAATCCTTCAGGCTTTATGAGGAGGACGAGGACCAGGAATATGAAGGCGAAGATGTCCCGGAAGCTCGCCGAGGCGAAGGTGATGCCCAGGTTTTCGATGATGCCCAGGCTCAAGCCGCCGAGGGCCGCGCTCGGCACGTCGGTGAGGCCGCCGAGGACAGAGGCTGAGAAGGCCTTCATGCCCACCGAGCCTCCCATGGTCGCAATCAGGGTCTGGTAGTAGATGGCGAGAAGCATACCCGCTATGCCGCCCAGGCCCGAACCGATGCAGTTGCCCGCGAGGGTCGTCGCCCTGACGTTGATGCCCATAAGTGCCGCAGCCCTCTTGTCCTGGCTCACGGCCCTCAGCATCACGCCCCAGCGGGTCTTGTTGAAAAGCAGGAACAAGAGCAGGGAAAACGATATGACGGTGACGATGACGATGATCTGGACGAGGGTCACCCCAACCACGCCCACACCGAAAAACTTGTTCTCTATGATACCCAATAGCGGCATGTTGTTGGGTCCGATCAGGATCTGGGTGAGGTTCTTGAGCAGCATGCTCACGCCGATCGTCAAAAGGAGGGAGATATGGCGCGGGGCGTCGAAGAAGCGCTCGTAGCAGACTTTATAGACGAAGAGGCCTATGAAGGCCGAGGCCGCGAAGCTCGCTATCATCCCAAGCAGCACGTTTTTGCCGAAGAACTGGAAGGCGAAATAGGCGGCGAAAGCTCCTGTCATGATTACCTCGCCGTGGGTGAAGGTCACGAGGCCGACCACGCCTACGACCACCGAATAGCCGATAGCCATGAGGGCGTAGATTGATCCCTGGCAGATTCCGTTGATCAATTGCGATAGGTAATAATCCATATCGGTCCCTTGAAGGATTGGCGCCCAGAGGGCGCTCAAGCAGCCTTATAGCCGCCTGGGCGCCCCGATCGAAGACGCGGTATGCCTACTTTGCGAAATCGAAGTCCGTCTTCTTGACGAACTGGCCTTTCTCGACCTGGACGATGAGGTACTTTCTGAAGACGTCGCCGGCGGGGAGAAAGACGATCGGGCCGGTAAAGCCGACAAAGCTCTTGTTGGAATCGAGGTTCCTGCGGATCGAGTCCCTGGTCACTTTATCGCCGGAGTTCTTGATGGCGGCGGCGAGGAGGTAGACGACGTCGTAGGCACAGGCGGGATGGACCGTGGGCGGGAAGCCTGCGGCCTTGTTGAAGGTGTCGTACCAGGTCATGTCCTTCTTGCTGTTGGGATCGAAGAAGAAGGGCGTGGTCAGGAGGAGGCCTTCGGCGTTGGCGCCGCAGAGGTTGATGATCTGCTGGGAAGTGCCGGGGCCGAGGGTGGTGATCTTGACGTCTTTCCAGCCGGCCTGGGCGATCTGGTTGATGACGGTGGGGACGGCGCCCTGGTCCAGGATGATGATATGGTCAGGCTTGCCGCGGCGGAGCTTGGCGATGGAAGCGGAGAAGTCTTTCTCGTCGGCGAGGTAGTTGACGTCGGAGACGACGTTGAGTCCATCCTTCACTGCCTGGCCCACCAGGTTGTCATGGGAGCTCTTGCCCCAATCGGAGTTGACCCAGATCACGCCGATGTCCTTGGCGCCGGCGAACTTCTTCAGAAGGTAGGTGGAGAAGAAGGGAGCCTCTCCGTCCTGGCGGCCCATGACCGAGTAGGCCCAGTCGCTCATGGACGCGTAGTTGGGGTTGGAAGCGGTGGGCGATACGAGGACAAGGCCAGCCTCTTCCACGATGGGCGCGGCTGCCATGCAGGAGGAACTGGTGAAGTCGCCGATGATGCCCATGATGGAGGCATCGTCGCCGAACTGGCGGGCGATGTCAGCGCTTTCCTTGGGATCGCCCTTGGAGTCCTTCACGACCAGCTCGATCCGGATCTCGCCCTTGGCGTTGATCTCGTCGGCGGCCATCTGTGTGGCGATCTTGAATCCCTTGCCATACTCGGCATTGGTACCCGTGATGGGAGCCATGACGCCGAATTTGTAGGTCTTTACGGGGCCGGCGGCGAAAACCGCGGTGCCTGCGGCCAACAGCGCGATGCCGATGGCCAGAGTCCTGAACAATCTTGCTTTGCTCATCTTCTGTCTCCTTTCTGGTATGAACTCACTTCCGCTCATTTGTGGAAGTGTAGTTTGCAGGTCTTGCAGCCCTTGGCAATCGTGTCGGTGAGGTCGAAAGCCAAGCCCATGCTCTCGGCGATACCCCTGTCTCCATCCATGGCGATATCGCAGAATAGCGCTATCCTTTCGTCGTCCAGCCCGAGCTTCTTCCAGGCCGAGATGAGGGGACAGTAGTGGAATTCAGCATGGATGTTTCCCTTGTCGACACCGAAGACATCCATCTCGAAGTTCTTGATCCCGTCCGTGGTCAGGAAGACATTCTTGAATTCGGCGGCATCGGCCGGGTTCGCTACTTGGGCCTTGAACCTCAGCCCGTGGATGTTGCCGCATGCGCGCACGGCGGCCCGGGTGATCTTCTCGGCATCGACACCGGCTTTTTCCATTTCGGCGTACGTGAGGGCCATCCAGGTGGCCCTGTGCTCGATGCAGGCACGGGCGAGGTTGATCTTGTCCTCGTCGATCGCCGCCTTGTTCACTATCTTCGACATTCCGCGCTCCCTCAAATCCTTGATTCACGGGCCGGCGACGCCGGCCATCGATTTCCTACTTTCGCATGATGAGGTCCTTGAGTATCAGGACATCCTGCCGTATCAGATTCACCGCCTCTTCCTCGTTCCCGGATAGCACAGCCTCCAGGACAGCCCGGTGGTAATGGATGCCTTCCGGCCTGTTCTTGCCCTCCAGGATGAGTTGTATGCTCGCCCTTCTCAGGAGGTCGATGACCATGATGATGCAGCGTTTCAGGATCACGTTCCCGCTCGCCTCGGCGATGGACTGGTGCACCTGATCCCCTTTGAGGATCCACGAATGGATGTCCTCCTCGTCCTCCTGTATCTCCCTTTCCCGGGCGAGCATGGATCGAAGGAGCGCGAGGGAGGCGGGGTTCCGGTTTCTGCAGGCCAAGCGGACGCTCTCAGTCTCGAGGAGGAGGCGCAGATCTATCGCGTCCAGGATCTCGCGCAGGGAGATGGGTACGATCTCATAGCCGAGCCGAGGTATGTTGCACAGAATGTTCTCCGAACAGAGCATGAGCAGGGCCTCGCGCACCGGTGCCCGGCTCATGCCGAAGGCCTCGGCGAGTTTCTGCTCGTTCAGGCGCTCCCCTCCCGACAAGTCGCCGCTCAGGACGATTTCGAGGATCTTCCGATAGGCCTCTTCCTTCCGCGTAAGACAGGCTTCGCCCGCGGCGTCGGGATCAGCCATATCGAATATGCTGCTTGTTCGCATCATCCCTATTTTCCAGCCGCGTCGATGGAGGCGCGTTTCAAGGCGAGCATGTTTTCAGGCGGCGTTCCTGGCAGGAAGGTACAGCCGGGCGCAAGGATGAAGCCTATCGAACCGGCGACCGCTATGGCTTCGCGTGCCTGGGCATATACGGCTTCGGCGCCGCAGCTTTGGGCCATCACATGGTCGATGCCACCCGCAAGGCATTTATTCGTCTTGAGCCGCGCCGTCTTCAGGCTCGGCCCGCCCTGTCTGTCCTCCCAGCTCAAGGCCCCGCAGTCATACTCCGTGAAGAGGTCGAAATGGGCGCCCTTCTCGCCGTGGGCATGGACGATGACGTAGGGCATGCCCTTCATAGCGGCGAGTACCTGCCTGTCGAAGGGGGATTCGATGCGCGCGTAGTCGGCGGCCGACGGGCGGCTTCGACGGGGGCGCAGGTGCTGTCGGCTATGGTCGACAGGCCCTTGACGACCGTGTTCTCGGCCTGGCGGCAGTCCTCGGGCAGTCGCGACCAGGCGAGACGCACCGCTATATGAAGCGGGGAGAAGATGGTGGCTATCACGGGCGTGTCATGGTCGATCGCGTCCCTGACCCTTTTTAAGGATTCGAGGTACCGGCCGAACCCGCCTTTATGGGGATTGAGGGGCTCGAGAAGCTCCCATACCGATGAATCCTGAGCGAATTGGAAGTTGACAGGGGTGTCGTAGAGTTCGTCGTACATCACCTTGACGTAGTCGGGATCGAATTTCCTGTGGAACTTGAGGGTATACTCGGTAAATTCATCGACCCCGCGGTCGTGGACGGTGGAATGCTGGTAGATGGAAACCGGGACTCTGTCGGTTTTCTCTCCACGGAAAACCCTGGTCAGACGCTCGCGCTTGGTCATGATCTATAGCCCCCCCCTGATATGATCAATGGTATGATCAGGTTTTTACCTTGTCAAGAGCGAATTTCAAAGAAAATTGGGAGGAAGCCTGGGCAGGGAATGGGGAAATTTTGCTGGTCGGTATAAGCTCCAGGCAAGGCGGAGGATGATGTCGGCCGGTCATGAGTCGTCGGCTCCGGGAAGGGAAGACAGCCAATCTTGCTTTTCCACCCCGTCGGCCCTACTGTCTAAACCGTGCCCAACGACGAAGCCAGTTGCCAGGACGCAGCCTGGGACGCGGAAAACTACCGCCTCCTCGCGGAGAATTCCTCCGACCTCATAGCCCGGATTTCCATAGAAGGGATCTGTCTGTATCTCTCCCCCTCGTGCGAGGATCTGCTGGGCTACACGCCCGGGGAACTGATCGGTCGCCACGTATTCGACTTCATCCACCCTCTGGACCGGAAGGCCGTGGCGGATTCGCTCGAACCCGAAATCCTTTATCATTCGCATCTAAAGATAGTCTGCCGGCTCCGCCGCAAGAACGGCTACTACGGCTGGTTCGAAGGCAAGTTCAGCTTCTTCGGCGAGGTCCTGACCAAACAACTCCAGGTAGTCGCCGTCATCCGTGATGTCGGCGACCGGGTACGCGCCGAGCGCTTCGCCACGGTGCGTCATTCAATCGCGGCCATGGACCCGCAAGGCACTGACCTGGAAAAGAAGTTTTCCTCGCTCCTGTCGACGATCTGCGCGACTCTCACCTGGGATATGGGCGAAATCTGGCTCGTCCAGGAAGGCAAGTCCGTCCTGAGGCGCCGCGGGTACTGGTACGCCCCGTCGTCGAGGCTGAGACAATTCGCCGAGCGCTCCTCGGACATGGCCTTCGCCCCCGGCGTCGGCCTTCCCGGCTTGCTCTGGAGCAGAAAGGAAGTGAGCCTCTTCGACGATTTACCCAACGTCTCGGCGTCCGTCCGCAGAAAAGAGTACCGGGAGACCGGGCTCAAATCGGTGATCGGCACGGTCTTGTCGGACGAAACAACTATCTATGGCGTGATACTGTTTCTCAGCCGCAGGACCATCCAGCGCAACCATGAACTTCTGGACATGATTGAGGAAACGGGCGCCGCTCTGGGCGCTTTCATGGCAAAACACTTCGCGAGGAAAAGCCTCGAGGCCGAATCGGAGAAGCTCGGCGTCCTCGTCGAGGAGGGGACGGCCAGGATACGGGCCCTCCAGAACGAAGTGAACAGGCAGCAGCGTCTGGAACAGGACATGATCATGGCCGCCGAGGTTCAACGCCAACTCCTTCCCTTAAAGGATCCGGAAATCCCTGGTTTTAGCATTTCATCGGCGGCCATCCCCGCCCGTCTCATAAGCGGGGATTTTTGGGACTACGCCCCGGCCTCACCCGGCCTCTGCGACATCATCATAGCCGACGTGTCGGGTAAGGGTATTGCCGCCGCCGTGATGACGACGGCGGCGAAGACCATCTTCCGCCTGTCCGATAAAGGAAGGGGAGACCCGTCGCGTCTGCTCGAAGCTATGAACACCGCGCTGTACGTCGATCTCGAACGTACGGAAATGTTCCTCACCGCCCAAATTCTCCGCCTCGATTCCACGCGCGGCCGTATAAGCTACGCTTCGGCTGGTCATACGGAGGCCCTTCACTTTCTCCGTTCTACCGGAAAATGTGTCCTCCTCCCCTCTACCGCCCCGCCGATTGGAATTATAGGGGAGATCAGCGTGGGACAACTCGAAATCGCCACGCGGCCTGGAGATTTCTTCGTCGTCTACAGCGATGGCGTCACGGAAGCCGTCGACGAGGAGGACAGGCTCTTCGGGATGAAGCGTTTCGTCGACATCCTGGAAGGCGGGGCTTTCGAATCGGCCTCGGATCTCGTCCAGGCTGTCCTCGCAGAAGTGCGCCGTTTTTCGGGGGACGGACCGCTCGCGGACGACCTCACCATCGTCGTGATCGAGGCGAAGACGAGAAAGATCCATCGCAAGGTCGAGTCATCGATCGAAAAGCTCAACGAGGCCGCGTCCTGGGTGCGGGACGCTTCGCTCGCCTACGGGAAACAAACAGCCGACGAACTGGAACTCATCGCTTCGGAGCTCGTAACCAACGCGATCAAGCATGCCGACGGCGGGGACTTGGCCATGATAGGGTTATCCATGACGCTCGAGCCGGATAAAATCTCTCTCGATCTCGAATACCCGGGGTCGGCCTTCGACCCCGATAAGAAGACCAAGGTCCCGCCTGATCCGCTCCAGGAGGGCGGGAGGGGCATCCCCATTGTCCGCGCTCTCGCCGACCAGCTCGAGTTTTCGCACGAAGAGGGTGAACCGCCGGGCTTGAACCGCTGGCATGTGGTAAAACAGGCGCCCCAGGAGACAGACCGTTGAAACCTAACAGGCGGAGCAACACCAGGCTTTTTCTCTCAAGGGGCATCGGAATCCTGTCCTGCGCCCTGGGGCTCAACTATATAGGATGGCGCTACGCAGCCAGCCTCAACATGAACGCGCTCTGGTTCGCGATACCGATGGTGATCGCCGAAACCTACGGCATCGTGGACATGCTCCTCTTCGTCCTGATGTCCTGGCGACAGCCCAACCACGCGGCTCTTCCGCCGCCCGATCAGGCGACGGTCGATATCTTCATCACGACCTACAACGAACCCGAGGATCTCGTAGGCATCACGGCGAGGGCGGCCATGCAGGTGGACTGGCCCGACAAAAAAGTCTACATCCTGGACGACGGCGCCCGGGCTTCGATGAAAAAAATGGCCGAGGAGATCGGCTGCGGCTACATAAGCCGCGGAGCGGAATGGGTGAATAAACCGCGCCACGCCAAGGCAGGTAACGTCAACAACGCCCTCTTGGAAACCACGGGCGAGTTCGTCCTCATCCTCGATTCCGACCAGATCCCGGCGCCGTCGATTCTCAGGAAAACGCTGGGTTTCTTCGTCGATCAGAAACTGGCCTTCGTCCAGACCCCGCAGTACTTCTACAATCTCCCGCCCGGAGACCCCTTCGGAAACGAGGCGTCGCTGTTCTACGGCCCTATCCAGCAAGGCAAGGACGGCTGGAACGCCGCCTTCTTCTGCGGCTCGAACGCTATCCTGCGGCGAGAGGCCCTCATGCAGATTGGCATTAGGGAGTATGTGGAAACCCTGGAAAAGCAGGAACGGAAGACGATAGAGCAACTCGCGAAACAGGTAGCGAAAACTTCATGCGACGATGAGGAAACCTGTGCCGCTATCCGGCGCCTCGAGGAAGGGATCAGGGCGGCCAGAGCGGCCCTCGACGATATGATGCCTCTCGAGCGCGTCAGCGACCTGGTGGCCGAGGCTATCAGCGATGCGGAACAGCTTGTTTCCAGGAAAGAGGTGGGGCAGATCGCCGAAGCGATGAAGGAGCTGGCGCGGTCGGGCGACATGGAGGCCGCGGCTGTGTACCGCCACATCATCGGCAATCTGGATTCCATCGCGAGCAGGACCCCCGCTTCCTTCGAAGCCCTGCAAGGCTCGGCCGCATACCTCGAAGCTCTCAATCTGTCGCGCACCGAAGAGGCTCTGCCGGTCCAGGCCCTGGCCACCATCAGCATTACCGAGGACATGGCCACGGCGATGCGTCTCCATTCCTTCGGCTGGAAGAGCGTCTTCTATCCCGAAGTGCTCGCCTACGGCCTCGCGCCCGAGGACTTCGGCACTTCCCTCAAGCAGCGGCTCCGATGGGCCCAAGGCACCATCCAGGTCTTCCTGCGGGAGAACCCCCTCACCAAGAAAGGCCTTTCCTTCCCGCAGAAGATGATGTACTTCGCCACGATGTATTCCTATTTCTCAGGCTTCTTCAACATTGTCCTTCTGCTTGCCCCAATTGTCTTTTTCTTTTCGGGAATCGCCCCCGTCAGCGCCTGGTCAATCGATTTCTTCGCCCGGTTCATTCCCTTCTTCATCATGAACAAGATCATGTTCAGATTCGTCGCCGCCGGCATCCCTGTATGGAGGGGCGAGCAATACAATCTCGCTATGTTCCCGCTGAACATCAAAGCCGTCCTGAGCGTTCTAACCGGAAAGAAGCTCGCCTTCGTCGTCACACCGAAGCACCGTGAAGGCGGGAAGGACTTCCGTCTCATCTGGGCCCAGACCACCATAATCGTCCTTTCCATCGCTTCGGCTTTGTTTGGCATCCTGCAGTTCCTCCTCGGCAGGGGAACCAACTTCGTCGGCCTGGCGGTCAATCTCGTCTGGTCCGTCTACAACATCCTCTCCCTCGCCATCGTGGTGAGGGCGCTTTATTATCAGCCGCCGGCTGGCTGGAAAGCCGAGTTGCCCGAATTTGCCCGTGAGGACGCCCCGAAGCAGGACGAGCCCGGCGCGAAGAACGGAAGCTGAACGCACAAGGAGGCCTCGGATGGATCTTACGATGGAAGAAAAGAAGCCATCGGAAAGCAGCAGCGTGATCGCCCTCTCGGGCAGGCTGAACGGAGCCAGCGCCCCCGAATTCAAACATGAGATCAAGCGGATCGTCGATCTGGGGCGCACAGGGCTCGTCGTCGACCTGTCGGGCGTCGTCTTCGTGGACAGCTCGGGGCTTTCGGCCTTGATCTCGGGCTTGAAAAGCGCCCGCGAAGCGGGAGGCTTCTTCAGGCTCGCAGGCTTGCGCGACCAGCCGGCTTCGGTCATCAAGCTCATGATGCTCGACCGGGTCTTCGACATCTACGCGGACGTGGAGGCGGCCAAGCGCTGAGGCTAAGCGCTGAATAAAAGAAAGCCCCGGTCATTGCCGACCGGGGCCTTTGCATCTCACCTGCTCAACGAAACAAGTACGATACGGCTCAAGAACTCCGTCGCGTCAACGATTGATAATCACGTGAGGCAGCCATAACGAAATATCGGGGATGAAGGTGACCATGAGGAGGCCCACGATCATCACGCCGAACATCGGCAGCATCTTCTTGGCGGTCCGCTCGATCGGCGTCCTGCCGATGGCGCAGCCCACGAACAGGGCGCTGCCAACAGGCGGCGTGCAGAGGCCTACGGCAAGGTTATAGATGAGCATGATGCCGAACTGCACGAGGCTCATGTGGATCACCGGGCCGGTGATGACGGGCATCAGGATCGGCGTCATAATCAGGATAAGCGGGGCCATGTCCATAAAGCAGCCCAGGAAGAGAAGCAGCACGTTGATGATGAGGAGAAGCAGGATCCTATTGGTCGTAAGCCCTATCAATGCAGCCGTGATGGCATCCGGAATACGCAGGACTGTCATCATGTAGGCGAAGGACTTGGCAGCGGCTATGAGGGTGAGGACGATGGCCAGGGTCTTGAGGGTGTTCTTCAGCACCTTGCCCAGGGATTTGAATTTAGCCGAACGCAGGATGAAATAGGTCAGGATGAAGGTATACACGCAGGCGGCTGCGGCAGCTTCGGTTGCGGTGAATACGCCGGCTGCCATACCGCCCATGATGATGACGAAGATCATCATCGGCAAAATGGCGTTCAGGACTATTTTCCAGCGCTTTCCCTTGGGAATGGGATCGCAGCGGGGGAAATTGTATTTCTTGGCCATGAAGAAACAGAATATCATCAGCAGGCATCCGAGCAGGATGCCCGGAATCATTCCGCCCCAGAGGAGATCCGCGATCTGTCCGCCGATGCCGGCGGCGAGGGCGTAGATGACCATGTTGTGGCTCGGCGGGATGAGAACCCCCTGGCAGGCCGTGACGACGGTGAGCCCGACGGCGAAATCATCGTCGTAGCCCTGCTTCACCATCATCGGGATGACGATCGAACCGAGGGAGGAAACGTCTGCTACTGCGGATCCTGAAATACCGCCGAAGAACATGGAATCGATGACGTTGACATAGGCAAGTCCTCCCCTGAAGCGGCCGACGAGGAGGTTTGCCAGATCGACGATCTTCTCCGAGATGCCGCCTTCGCCCATGATCTCGCCCATGGCGATGAAGAAGGGGATGGCCAGCAGGGTAAAGCTATCGATGCCCTTGACCATCTGCTGCACCAGCGTGGACAAGCCCTGACCGGCCACCAGCGCGCTCAGCACGGAGGACAATAGCAGCGCGAAGGCCACGGGGATGCGGATGAACAGCAGGATGACGAAGCTGCCCAGCAAGGCGATCGTCGCCAGTACTTCCATACTCATTATTTCTTCCCCCGCGCTTTGTCTTTTTTCTCCCGTTTCACATGGATCACTTCGTATTCCGTTTCTTTTTCAGAATACAGAAGGTTGTCCTCCTTGAGCACACCGAAGAGGAAGAGCAGCGAATCGTACATGATGATGATCCCGGCTATCGGCATCGAAATGTACTGGACTGTGCGGGGAAGGCCTGTCGCGGCCATGGTGAAGCGCCAAAGCTGGCGGCAGAGGTTCCAGCCGTAGTAGGTCATGATGCCTCCGCAGGCGAAGGTGGAAAGATTGTAGATGACGTCCAGGATCTTCCGGCCATTGCCGCCTGCCTTGAAGCGGCTGTAGAAGAAGCCGACGCCGATGTGGAGGTGGTCGCGCACGCCCATGGCGCAGGCGAGGAAGGCGAAGAGCGCGACCAGATCGCGCGGCATTTCCTCGGCCCAGATGATGCCGGTATTGAGGACGTACCGGCAGAATACCGTGGTGACGACGATGCCGATCATGCCGAACAGAGCGACCTGCGCGATGACGAGCAGGATCCTATGGATAAAGGTATCAATACCCCGCAGAATATCCGCGAATTTCATCGTGTAGTCTCTCTTTAGGTCAACAAAGAAGATCCCCCCCTCTACAAAGGGGGAGATCCTCAGACCTTGAAATGTATTAGAATTTTTTACCGACGTCGGCGATGGCGTTGATGATATTCTGATATTTCGCGCCGTATTCCTTGTAGAGGGGGACCATAGCGTCCTGGAAGAGCTGCATCTGGGCAGGAGTAAGCTCCACGACGATAGTGCCGCCAGCCCGGACGTTAGCCTCGGACTTCTTCTCCATGGCCTTCCACTGCGCGATCTCGTATTCCTGCGTCGCTTTGGCGCACTGCTTGATGATCTCGAGATCCTGAGCCGAGACCTTTCTCATCTTCATGGAAGCTTCCGACATGAGAAGGATTTCGGGAACGCGGGTGTGGTAGTCGAGAATGTAGTATTTCGCCGCCTTGTAGTCGCCCTTGGTGTCGTAGGTCGGCCAGTTGTTCTCGGCGCCATCGATGATGCCGGACACGATGGAAGGATAGATATCGTTCGATCCGATACCGGTTACGGAAACACCTCCCAGGAGCTCGGTCATCCTGACCATCATCTTGTTGTCCTGCATGCGGATCTTGAGCCCTGCCATTTCCTTGGGGGTCGTGATTTTCTTGGTCAGGTAATAGCAGCGGCTGCCGGCATCGTACCAGCAGAGGCCGATGAGTCCGGATCCGGAGGACTGGATCTTCGCCAGCATGTCCTGTCCGACCTGGCCGTTGAGCACGGCCCACATATGCTCGCTGTTCTTGTAGAGGAAGGGAAGCTGGATCGCGTTGAGGTCAGGCACAAACTCGGCTACGGGCGCCGCGGACACGCGGGCGAACCCGAGCTCGCCCAGGACCAGGGCTTCGATGCCCTCGGCTTCGGTCGCGTTCAGGACGCCGTTGGCGAACACATCTATGACGATGCGGCCATTGGTCTTTTCGTTAACCATGCGGGCGAATTCCCTGTCGGCCAAGGTCGTGGGATAGCCTTCCATGTGGATTTCGCTCAATCTGAGCTTGATCGGAGCGGGGGCGGCTGCCGCCATGCCGAGAACCATGCTGAGCATTAGAATCGCGACTACGAACTTCTTCATTACAACATCCTCCTTGCAGATATGAAAAGAATTTAGGGCTTCGCATTCGGGCTGCACTGCCGAAATCATGGAAAACATCATGACGTTCGCCACAATACCGGCTGTGGAGCACCGTCTGCAACAGTTTAGAATAGCTTCGGTAGTATGAGATGTCAACTTCGAAAGTATTATATGCAAATATTTGCATGAAGATGCCGTTCACGACAACCTTCCTCGGAAAAAAAGTTTGACAGAGTTTGAAAGTGATCCTACAATGTGCGTGTACGTTACCGCAACTAAATAATCGACAGGGGCGCGGAGGCGGATTCATGGCGCAGGAAGCACGCGGAAATTGCGTTCTCGGAATCGATTATGGAACGGATTCCTGCCGCGCCGTCGTCACCGAAACGGAAAACGGCTTGGAAAAGGCTTCTGCCGTCGCGGAATATCCACGATGGGCTTCGGGCCTCTTCTGCGACCCTGCCAAGAATATATTCCGCCAGCACCCTTTGGATTACATCGAGTCCCTGGAGAGAGCCATGGACAGCCTCCTCGACCAGGTGGGCAAAGTAGCCCTAGCTTCGATCAGGGGCATAGCGATCGACACGACAGGCTCGACGCCCTGCGCCGTGGACGAAGCCGGCATGCCCCTGTCACTGTCGCCCCGATTCGCCGATTCCCCCGACGCCATGTTCGTGCTCTGGAAGGACCACAGCGCCACAGGTGAGGCGGCGGCGGTCAATCACGCGGCCAAGAACTGGGGCGGGACGGACTTTACCCAATACGAGGGCGGGATTTACTCGTCGGAATGGTTCTGGGCAAAGATTGCCCACATCTTCATGGTCAATCCCAGAATCGAGGCCGCCGCTTTCTCCTTCGTCGAACACTGCGACTGGATGCCAGCCCTCCTCACGGGAACCCAGCGTCCGGATATCCTGAACCGGAGCCGCTGCGCCATGGGCCACAAGGCCATGTGGCACGAGGAATTCGGGGGCTATCCCCCTTGGGAATTCATGAGGCTTATTCACCCATCCCTCCCCCGGATAGCCTCCACACTCGGGACGAAAACCTGGACGAGCGACCAAACCTGCGGCCGCCTGACGCGGGAATGGGCGGCACGGCTTCATCTCGCGGAAGGTACGCCCGTGACGGTCGGCGCCTACGACGCGCATATGGGGGCCGTGGGCGGAGGTGTCCGCGAGGGTGTGCTCGTCAAGGTCATGGGCACCAGCACCTGCGACATGACGGTCGGCCCCGTTTCCCGAGACAAAGAAAGGCTCGTCAGGGGGATCTGCGGCCAGGTGAACGGCTCCATCATCCCGGGTATGATAGGCTACGAGGCTGGCCAGAGCGCCTTCGGCGACCTCTTTGCCTGGTTCAAGAAGCTCATCTCCTGGCCGTTCGAAAACGCCTTGCGCAAGGGTCGGGCTGACGCGGCAGAAGCGAAGTTTGCGGCCAGTGTTGAATCGAACCTCATGTCGTCCCTGGAGAGTGAGGCTGCCCTCGTCGATCCTTCCGAGTCGGGCGTTCTCGCCCTCGACTGGCTCAACGGCCGCAGGACCCCCGACGCCGACCAGCTCCTCACCGGAGCGATTGTCGGCTTGAGGCTGGGTACCACAGCCCCGGCGGTCTATCGCGCCCTCGTCGAGGCTGCAGCTTTCGGAGCCCGAGCCATCGTGGAAAGATTCAGGGAGGAAGGCGTCGCGATCGAGCGGATCGTGGCCGTCGGCGGCATCCCAGGCAAGTCGGCCCTCGTGGTGCAGCTCGTCGCCGACGTCCTCGGCATGCCGATCGATGTGTCTTCGGTCGACCAATCCGTCGCCCTGGGGGCTTCCATGTTCGCTGCGGTCGCCGCCGGCATCCACCCTTCGGTGGTGGAAGCTCAGCGTCGCATGCTGCCGCCCATCCAACGGACGGTGACCCCGCGCCCCGACTTTATTCGGAAGTACGATGCGCTTTATTCCCGATACCGGAAGTTGGGAACATGCGCAGAAAAGGAGTTCGCATGAACAGCTTGAAAAAGTACGAGTTCTGGCTGATCGTGGGCAGTCAGCATCTTTACGGCCCCGAGACCCTCGCTGCCGTCGAGCGGGACGCCAGAACAATAACCGCCGGACTAGCCGGCGATCCGCGCATCCCCTGCAGGCTCATCCTCAAGAAAACGGCTACCACCTCACAGGACATCCTCGCCCTGTTCAGGGAAGCGAATTCCTCCCCTGCTTGCGCGGGGATCATCACCTGGATGCACACCTTCTCGCCCTCGAAGATGTGGATAGCCGGCTTCGCGGCCAACCGCAGGCCTCTTCTGCACCTCCATACTCAATTCAACCGGGACATACCCTGGGCTTCCATCGATATGGACTTCATGAACCTCAACCAGTCAGCTCACGGCGACCGGGAACATGGGTTTATCCAAACCAGGATGAAACTGGCGCGCAAGGTTGTCGTCGGCCATTGGCAGAACCCGGCCGTGGCCGCGAAGATAGGCGCCTGGATGCGGGCGGCCTGCGCCTTCGCCGACGGGGCGGAATTGCCTATCGTCCGTTTCGGCGACAACATGCGCGACGTCGCCGTCACCGAAGGGAACAAGGTATCGGCCCAGATTCAGTTCGGCTGGTCGGTCTCAGGTTATGGCCTGGGCGAGCTGGCCCTGGCTGTCAGATCGGCGGGAGCCGCCGATCTGCGCGGCCTTCTCGCCGAGTACCGCGAGCGCTACGATATCGCCCCCGACCTGGCCGCTGACCCATCCCGCTTCGCCCGGGTCGAGGAACAAGCCCGCATCGAGCTGGGCATGAGAGCCTTCCTCGAATCCAAGGGCGCCGGCGCCTTCACTACGACCTTCGAGGACCTGGAAGGCCTGACCCAGCTGCCCGGCCTGGCTTCCCAGCGCCTCATGGAGAGCGGCTACGGCTTCGGCGCCGAGGGCGACTGGAAAACGGCGGCCATGGTCCGCGCCATGAAGGTCATGGGCGAGGGTCTGACAGGCGGTACGGCGTTCATGGAGGACTACACCTATAACTTCGAGCCGGGAAACGAACTCGTCATGGGTGCCCACATGCTCGAGGTCTGTCCCAGCATCGCCCGGACCCGGCCCCGCATCGAAGTCCATCCCCTCGGCATTGGGAGCAAGGCCGACCCAGCCCGTCTCGTCTTCGAGACCCAGACAGGCCCCGCCCTCCTCGCCACCATGCTCGACCTCGGCGACAGGTTCAGGCTCCTCGTCAACATCGTCGAGTCGGTCGAGCCGCCGGCCCCCACACCCAAGCTTCCCGTGGCCAAGGTTCTCTGGAAGCCAAAACCTTCCCTCGAGGACGCGGCCAGGTTGTGGATACTGGCAGGCGGCGCCCACCACACCGGCTTCTCCACCCAGGTGACGCAGGAGATGCTCGAGGACTACGCGCGGATGACAGGGGTGGAATGCATCGTGATCGGCGACGGGAGGGACACGCGTTCCCTTGAGGCTGCCCTCGAACGGAGCATGAGGTTCTGACGAAAAGGCCCGGGCCATTGATGGCTCGGGCCTTTTTTAGGCGCGTCCGGCCTGTGCCTTCGGCTTCGAGCGCCCTTTTTTCGCCTCGAACAGCCTCTGGAGCAGGCAGAAGACAAAGACCAGGAAACCGATGGCTATCCGCGTCCACCAGGAATTGAGCGTACCCTGGAAGACGATCAGAATCTGGATCGTCCCATATACCAGGACGCCGAACACCGTCCCGAGAACGCTTCCCACGCCGCCTGAGAGGAGTGTGCCGCCGATAACCACGGTGGCGATCGCGTCCATCTCCATGTTGGCGCCGTTCAACGCGTAGCCCGAGAGGGTATAGAAGGTGAACACGATGCCGGCGAGGGCCGAGCAGAATCCTGAGAAGCCATAGGTGGTTATTTTCGTCCGCGCGACGGGGAGGCCCATCAAGAGGGCCGATTGCTCGTTCCCTCCGATGGCGTAGACAGTTCGCCCGAATTTCGTGGATCGCGATACGAACATGCCACCTGAGATGACGACGAGGGCGATGATGACGCTCGGCGAGATGAAGCTGTTCCCCACGAGGTTGATCTGTGCGTGCGCCATGTTCTGCCAGAACGGATTGGTTATCCCGATCGTGTCGATGCTGATCACGTAGCAGAGTCCCCTCGCGAGGTAGAGACCCGCCAAAGTGATGATGAAGGGCGGCAGCTCGAAGGTCTGGATGAGGAAGCCCATGACCAGGCCCAAGCTCATGCCGACCAAAAGGACGACGGGGATCACGAAGAGTGGGTCCCAGTGCGACTTCTCAAGGAGGCTCGAGGTCAGCATCGTCGAAAAGGCCAGGACGGAGCCGACGGACAGGTCGATGCCACCTGAGATGATGACGAAGGTCATGCCAACGCCGAGGATCAGGAGGTACGAGTTGTCGATGAAGAGGTTGAGGAAATTCTGGGGAGAAAAGAACCCGCTGAATGATATCGATCCGACCCCGAACATGATGATGAAGAGGCCGATAGTGACGAAGATCGGGAAATTCCTGGGGTCGATGGCGTATGGTTTCTTCATACCGAGAGCCCCCTTTTCCCGAACAGACCAGCGATCATCGAGCGGAACTTGAGCGACTGGAGGAGGCTCACCACGAGAACGACCAGGGCGACCTTCGCGATCTCGGGCGGGACGCCGAAGGCGTAGATGGTCGTCGTCAGCGTCTGGACAATCAGGGCGCCGACCATGGAGCCCATCAAATAGAACTTGCCGCCTGAGAGCGAAGTCCCGCCCAGGACGACCGCGAGTATCGCGCTCATCTCGTAGCCGAGGCCCGCGTTGTTCCCGTCGGCGCTCATGACGGTCGAGCACACGACAAGGCCGGCAATTCCCGCGCAAAGCCCTGAGAAGGCGTAGATCCAGAAGATGATGTTTTTAGCGTTGATACCCACGAAGCGCGCCGCCGTCGGGTTGATGCCTACCGACTCGATGAACAGCCCGAGCGCCGTCCGCCGGGTGACCAGGGCGGTCGCCAGAATGATGAATCCGACGATGAAGATCGAAAAAGGGAGACCGAGGAGGTAGCCCTGGCCGAGGAGAGTGAAGGGCTTGATGTAGAGCCAGACGATCATCGCGTTGGTCGTGACCATCGCGATGCCCCGCCCCGCCACCGAGAGGATGAGGGTGGCGATGATCGGCTGCATTCCCACCCTTGAGACGAGCATGCCGTTCCACATTCCCGCGACGATCGATACGACGAGGGCGGCCCCCATAGCAAAGGGTAGGGGATACTTGGGGACACCCTTCAGGTCGCCGCCGAGCAGCATCGCGACGACTCCCGCGGAGATCGCCACGATGGACCCGACGGAGATATCGATCCCCTTCGTCGCGATGACGAGGGTCAGGCCGATCGCCAGCAGCATGATTGGGGCGGCGTTCTTGATGATGTCGATCACATTCCCGTAGAGGTGTCCTTCCTTGATCTCGACGCGGAAGAAATGGGGGGTGAAGAAGAGGTTGAAGGCCATGAGGGCAGCAAGGGCCACGAGAGGCCAAAAAAACTTCTTGCTCGTGATGTATCTCCACCAGGCCATATTCAATTGCCTCCCGCGATGGTCTGCAAGATGCCGCTCTCGGTCATTTCCGCGCCGCAAAGCTCGGCTATCTTCGCCTTGTCCTTGAGGACGGCGATCCTGCTAGAGCAGCGGATGACTTCGTCGAATTCCGAGGAGATGAAGATGACGCTCAATCCTGCCCTGCTGAGGTTGAGTATCTGCTCCATGATCTCGAGCTTGGCGCCGACATCGATGCCGCGGGTAGGTTCGTCCAGGATGAGGATGATCGGGTCCGTGGCGAGCCACCTGGCCAGCATGACTTTCTGCTGGTTGCCGCCCGAGAGCTGCCTGGCCTCATAGTTCGCGCTGGGGGTCTTGATCCCCAGGGATTTTATCAACTCATCGGCTATCTCCAGCTGCTGCTTCTTCGAGAGGTACCGGAACATCCCCCGCTTGGCCTGGAGGGCCAGGATGACGTTCTCCCGTATCGAAAGCTCGGCGAAGATGCCCTCGCTCTTGCGGTCCTCCGAGCAAAACCCGATACCCGACATCATCGCGCCGCGCGGGGAGCCGATGCTGGCCTTCTCGCCCTTTATGAAGATCTCGCCCTGGTCGGCGCTGCTGATGCCGAAGATCAGCCTCGCCATCTCGGTCCTGCCCGAACCCAGAAGCCCGGCCAAGCCCAGGACCTCACCTGAGTCCAGTCGGAGGTCGAAAGGCGCAATAGAGCCCTGGAGCCCCAGGTCCTCTACCCGCAGGACCGCGTCCTTCTCGGCGTCGGCCTTGGCCGCAACTTCGTCTGAGGCTTTTCGGACCGCGCCTGAGTCGGCCGTATAGCTGAACTCAGTCAGTTCCTTACCGAGCATCTTGGTGATGAGCTCCAGCTTCGGGAGCTTGTCGGTCATGTACTCACCCACGAAGGAGCCGTTCTTCAGGATGGTGATCCGGTCGGATATCTCGTAGGTCTGATCGAGGAAGTGGGTGATGAAAAGGATCGCCAATCCCTCGTCGCGCAATTTCCGTATAACCTTGAAGAGTTGCTCGACCTCGCTGTCGTCCAGGCTGGAGGTCGGCTCGTCGAGGATGAGGACCTTGGCCGAGGAATCCAGGACGCGGGCTATCGCGACCATCTGCTGGATCGCTATGGAATAGGACGATAAGGTCCGGGTAACGTCGATCTTGATGTTCAGCCGGGAGAGGACTTCTTCGGCGGCGCGGTTGACGGTCTTCCAGTCGATCCGCCCGAGCCGCTTCGGCTCCTTGCCGATACAGATGTTTTCCGCGACCGAGAGGTTGAGGCAGAGATTCACTTCCTGATACACGGTGTTGATGCCGAGCTTCTGGGCGGCAAGCGGGGAATCCGGCCGGATGGGCCTTCCCTCGAGCAACATCTCGCCCGAGTCCTGCTTGTACACGCCAGTGAGCACCTTGACGAGGGTGGACTTGCCCGCCCCGTTCTGCCCCATGATGGCATGGACTTCTCCCCGGAAAAGCCGGAAATCCACGTCGGCAAGGGCTTGCACTCCCGGGAAACCCTTGTTGATCTTCTTCATCTCGATGATAGGGGCCTTGTCGGACACTCCGCGCCTCCAGCGATCGATGGTTGGCCTGCCTGGGTACCGATCAAGGCCACTCCGGAAATCGGAGTGGCCTTGATCAACTTTTAGCTTATACCGAAGACTCTTGCTTTAATACTGGCGGGACGGAAGGGCGGCCGCGGCGTTGGTCGCGTCGAAAATGCCTTCGATCGTCCAGATCCTCGCGGGGAGCTTCTTTCCGGCGCGAAGATCAGTGACAGCCTGGACGGCCTGAGGCCCGAGAAGGGGGCTGCACTCGATAGTGACGTTCTGTTCGCCGGCCACGATGGCCTCGAAGGCGCCTTTGACGCCGTCGACGCCGATGACGATGATGTCCTTGCCCGGCTTAAGTCCGGCTTCCTTGATGGCCTGGATGGCGCCGAGGGCCATGCCGTCGTTGTGGGCGTAGAGGACCTGAATGGTGCTGTCGGCCTTGAGGAAGGCTTCCATGACGGCCTTGCCCTCCGAGGTGGTGAAGTTGCCGGTCTGGGAGCGGGTGAGCTGCCAGTTCGCGTGCTGCTTCATGATATTCGCGAAGCCGGTCTTGCGATCGATGGCGGGCGCGGAGCCTGTAGTGCCCTGGAGTTCGACGATGTTGATGCTCTTCTTGCCGTCGTCGAGGCCCTGCTTCTTGAGGTAGTCAGCCAGCCAGGTGCCGGCTTTCTCGCCTTCCTTGATGAAGTCCGAGCCCATGATCGTCAGCCTCAGGGAGCGGTCCGCTTCCTGGACGTCGCGGTCGATCATGATGACGGGAATGCCCGCCTTCTTGGCTTCCTGGAGAACGGGACCGTATCCTGTCTCGACGAGGGCCGTGAACACGATGCAGTTGACCTTTCGAGCGATGAAGGAACGCAGGGCCTTGATCTGGTTTTCCTGTTTCTGCTGGGCGTCGGAATAGATCAGGTTGAAGGTCAGGTCCTCATTGAAAGCGTTCTGCACGGAAATCGTATCGGCCGTTCTCCATTCGCTTTCGGAGCCGATCTGGGAAAAGCCGACGACCCAGGTCTTAGGCGGCGCCGCGAATACCGATACTGTGCAGATCATCATGATCGCCGGCAACAGCACTAGGACTCTTTTCCAATTCTTCATAGAAAATCCTCCCTAACATACACATGCGTCTTCCTGACGCTGATTTTTTCCCGACCAGCCTCAGGCTGATTCTGGGAAACCAGACGATAAGAGATTCCGCCTTCGCCTGACTGAGGCGGAAGCGTTTCGCTCTGCTTTCCTCCCGGCGGCCTCCTTCTATGCCTTACTTCTGGACGTTCAGGAATTTGTATAGACTTTTGTTGGAAAGAACCTGCTCGATCGTAAAATTCAACGGGCCTATGACGTCGGTGGTCGCCCCCGAAGCGTTCATCAGGATGAGCGTGTTGTTGATCGCGATGATCTTGACCTTCCCGCCCAGCGCGAGGGCATCCCCGTACTTGATATCGTTGGATTCGCCCGAAGCGGAGACGTACACCTGTCTACCCAGGTACTGGGTCACGACCAGCTTATCCTTGAAGGCCGCGTCCGGCTTGGCCGCGCTCCCCTTCGGGAAAACGACCGTTCTCGGCTTGCCTTTAAGGATCTCGGAGACTTTCTTCACGAGTTCCCCCGACTCCGGTCCTATAAGTTCGTAGACCGCGGCGGGTTTGCCCGTGACCACGAACTCCAGCCAGTCCCGGTCGACGTTGACCTTGAACTCGGCCGTCGTCGGGATCACATCCCCGACCTTGACCACGGTCCAGGCCGAGGTTCCAGCCTTCCTGTAGTTAATGTATCCGTCACTCGTCTCGGAATAGAGACCTACGACGGTGATGGAAGCCGGCTTCGTATCGGCAGCAAAGCTTGCGGCGGCAAAACATAAAAGCGAAACGGTCAGCATCGCTATTCTTTTCCATGACTGTTCCATACCCGCGCTCCTCTGTTCTGGGCCATTCGACTTTACCAGCTGACCCGGATGCGTTAACGTACACGCTACCTTCCCTAATCCTATCAGCGCTTTTGGTTTTTGTCAAATTTTTTTTAAGGGAAAGCGCTCGGATGAGAAGCAAAAGCCGAAAACAGCGCGGCGCCTCCCTGGATTGACAGCGCCGGAAGCCACCACCTACAATCTTTGTGAACGTTTACGCAAGCAGATCGGGAGAAATCAGCCCATGACATTACGCGAGATCGCCGAAGTTGCCGGCATATCCATAGGAACCGTAGACAGGGTTCTGCACGGCAGGGGCAGGGTGTCGGTGGAGACGAAGGAAAAGGTCGAGGCGATCATTCGAGACTCGAGCTACAAGCCCAACCTCGTAGCCCGGCAGCTCAAACTCAACCGACGATATACTTTCGCCTGCCTCATCCCGAGCCTCGGCGAGGATTCAGGGTACTGGAGGATCGTCCACAACGGCGTCCAGAAGGCAGCTCGCGAACTCGCTCCCTTCCGCGTTTCCATCAAGCAGATCGAGTTCAACCGGTACAGCGAAACTTCCTTCCATGAGAACATCCAGCAGCTTTTCTCAGCCGAATTCGACGGCCTCCTCATGGCCCCGGTACTTCCCGAGGCGAGCATGGCCCTGCTCCGCCGGCTTCCGGCCGATTTCCCCGTCGTGTTCTGCGACGCCCAGTTGCCCGGCTTTTCTCCCCTCTCGCGCATCGGGCAGAACGCCTTCCAGAGCGGCACGCTCGCCGGGCGCATGCTGGATGCCCTCGCCAGCCGCAAGGAATCGTACTGCGTGATCAGCACCCATGCCGAGGATTTCCATATCCAGAAGCGGGTCGAAGGCTTTCTCGCGTATTTCCGATCGAAGGAGACCGGGACGAAGATCCGCGTCTTCGAATGCTTCGACATAGAGCACAAGGAGAAGCGCGAGCAGTTCCTGGGCCGGCTGCTCAAGGAAATTCCCGACGTCGACGGCATCTTCGTGACGAACGCCTCGGGCCACGGGGTCGCTTCCTATGTCAACGAAAACTCCGAACGCCATATCGCGACGATCGGCTACGACCTTGTCCCCGAGAACGAGCGCCAGCTGAAGGCGGGGGTTCTGGACGTCATTCTCTCCCAGCGCCCTGAATACCAGGGCTATGAGGGCATCTACCAGCTCTACTCCCACGTCGTCCTGCAGCAGGAGATCGAAAAGGAGATCATCGTTCCCATTGTCATATTCATGAAGGAAAACCTGCCTCTTGAGGCCGAATCCCGGCGCGAGGAACAGGAGATGACGGCCGAATCGGGGTCATGAGCGCCGCAAGCGGCCTCCTTCAAGCCCCATTCCGGTCTTCGGGCCGTCCCAGCAGCTCGACTGCTTTTTCCGCCAGGGCTCTGCCCAGTTTCCCATGCTCCTCGGGGTCAAGATGGATCCCGTCCAGGTCGCTGGAGTGGATGACAGAGCCCGCGTCGAAGAAGGGAAAGTCGTTGAGCGCGGCTAGGGCCCCGATGTCCCTGCCCAAGGTGAGGGATTGTCCTTCCTGGTCCAGGAAGTTCTGGCTGAAGCTGCTCATCTTGCCGAAAGCGCAAGGCGCGACGACGAGAACCTTCGGGGCGGCGTTCAAAGGACCGAACGCGCAGCCTTTCACCAGCTCCACGAGACGACCCAATCCCATGGCCACGTCCCAGGACGATAATCCGAAGCGATGCTTCAGATCGTTAGTGCCGAGCATGATGATGATGAGATCGACGGGCATGTGGGATTCAAGACAGGGCAGGAGGTACTTCGAGCCGTTTTTCTGGCCGAGAGGGTCATCCCAGACACTCGTTCGGCCGTTCTGTCCCTCGGCGACAATCTCGAAACCGCCCGGGAACCCCGCCTCGAGGGTTGCGGCAAGAATGCAGGGCCATCGCACGGTTGGTGGATAGCGGCCGCAGGTGGCGGGGTTGTAGCCCCAGGTGTTCGAATCCCCGAAACAGACTATGGTCTTCATTCTCGCCTCGCTTTCGCCGTCATCACGGTAACTTTCGCAATCGAACCTCGATTTCCTTCTCCCCCGTCAGCAGGCTCTTGAGAAGGGCTGTGTCGCTGTCGCCGAAGTGGTAGGGATAGAGGATTTTCGGGCGTATGACGCGGGCTGCCTGGGCGGCCTGCTCGGGCGTCATCGTGTAGGGCAGGTTCATGGGCAGAAAGGCTATGTCGATGGGCCCCAGGTCAGCCATCTCGGGTATGGGTTCGGTGTCGCCAGCCGCGTAGACGCGCAGAGAGCCGACCGTGAGGACATAGCCATTGTCCCCCCTGTCCTTGGGATGGTAGCCGGTCCGCCCGGCGCTGACGTTGTAGGCGGGTACGGCCTTTACGGATATCCCCGCCACCGTGAGTGTCTGCCCATGTTCCAGGGCTTCACCCGAGCCCAGCTTCCGCCGGGAAGCCTCGGGGAGGACGACCCTGGTCCCGGTCTTGCTCAAGGCAGTGATGGCGCCCGGGTCCAGGTGGTCGCCGTGCTCGTGGGTGACGAGGACGAGGTCGGCTGCGGGAAACTTGGAAAAATCCCCGTACTGCTTTACCGGGTCGACGTAGATCAGAAAGCCGCCGAACTCGAAGACCAGGCTGGCGTGGCCCAGGAAGGTGATCTTTAGTTCGCCCTTGCCCGTGTCGAAGCCGTCGACCTCCTTGCCCCCGGCCCATCTAAGAGCCGAAGCCCCGTCCAGGGCCGGGACTGGAGAAGCGGCGGCCAGAGCGAAGAGCGTGGACAGGGCGAGCGATAAGCCCGCGAAGGAAGTGCTGTTTCCCATGGCTCTCTCCTTATAGATCAGGCCGGACTCACGGGGCGAGTTTGCGCATTGCCTCGAGCCGCAGCTTCCGGTATTCCATGATCGGTCCATCTCCCGGGAAGAGGATCTCCCCGGTGCCCATGCCGTCGCCCCTGGGCAGCTCGGTGTTGACGATGCGCCTGTCCTGATGGGCGACGATGAGATCGAGACGGCCGGCCATCCAGTTCACCAGGCTGGAGATGACGGGCGCCCTCATGAAGGATTGATAGAATCTCAGGTAGAGCAGGGTGTGGGTATCGTCGACAGGCACGAAGGCGCCGACCACGCGGACCTTGGGCGAGATGTAGTTCTGCCACAGGTTGGGGTAGCGGAGTTCGAGCTTGTAGTCCCGTGAGGGATCAGGCACGGGGACCTCGGCGCTGGTGCGGCGGGGCCTGCCGTCGTCGAGCCTGTTGAAGACAAAGACGAAAAATCCGTCTTCCACCCGCAGGATGCCGGGACCGTCCACGACGGTCTTGTTTCCCCTGCCGATGGTATTGTGGTGGACAAAGGGCAGATGGGCCTGGTCGAGCTGGTTCTCGATCACTCGCGTGTAGTGATTGTCCCAGGGGTCGACGACCGTGGACCACTTCATGTCCTCGGGAATATCGTCGAAAAACCTGGGCCCCTGGGCCGGAGACTCGCATCCGGGCTCTCCGAAATAAATCCAGATGAAGCCGCGCTCCTCGTGTGTGGGATAGTTTTTGAGTTTGAAAGCCTCGGGCACGGGGGCAGATCTCCCGTTCGCCGGTATAATGACGCATTTGCCTGCCGGATCGTACTGGAGGCCGTGGAAAGGGCACTGTACGTGGCCATCCACGATCTTCCCCAAGGCTAGCGAGGCGCCGCGGTGGGCGCACTTATCCACCTGGCAGATTGCCTTCCCCGAGGCGTCGCGCCAGAACACCATGCGTTCGCCCATACGGATCGCCCCGAGGGGCTCGTCCTTAAGCTCACGCGATTCCAGCACGACATACCACTGATTCCGGACCATCGATTTCGCCTCTCCTGCTCAGATGCCGATTATCCCAAACATTCAACGGGGGTGCAATCCCAAAGCGCCGCCCAGCCGGCGGTATTCACTGCCGCCCTGTCCCCGTTGTTGACCTCCCCGCTTTCTGCTAGGGTACAGTCTATGAATACCGTCGAGAGAGTCGAAAAGGGCGCGGCGGCGGCGGCAGCCTTCCTCGGCGTCACCAAAGCGGCCAGGGATTCGGCCCTGGACCTCATCGCCGAGCGGCTTATCCAGGCCCGCCCTGATATTGAAAAAGCCAACATCGCCGACATCACGGCCGCGGAAGCTTCGGGACTTCCCGGTCCCCTACTCAAGCGCCTCGCCTTTTCCGGAACTAAAATCGACGATTCGATCGAAGGCATACGCGCCCTGCGAAGACTGCCCGATCCCCTAGGCCGGGTCCTGGAAGCCCGTCTTCTCGACGAGGGCCTCATTTTACGCCGTGTCTCCTGCCCCATCGGCCTCGTCGCCATGATCTTCGAGAGCCGGCCCGACGCCCTCGTGCAGATGGCCTGTCTCGCCGCGAAAAGCGGCAACGCCATCGTCCTGAAAGGGGGAAGCGAGGCGCTTACGACCAATCGCGTTCTCGTCTGTGTCATCGCGGCCGCCGGCGAGGAGGCTGGCCTCCCCAAGGACTGGCTCACCGCCCTGGAAACCAGGGCCGAGATAGGCGAACTCCTCGACCTCGACCAGTACGTCGACCTTGTCATCCCGCGCGGTTCGAAAGAATTCGTCGCCAGGATAAAAGCTACGAGCCGCATACCCGTCCTGGGGCATTCCGATGGTGTCTGCCATGTCTACCTCCACGAGGACGCCGATCCTGAAATGGCCAAGGCCATCGTCCTGGACTCCAAGACCCAGTATCCCGCTGTCTGCAACGCTGCCGAGGTCCTCCTTGTCCACCGCGCTTATGCGGAACAACATATTCTGCCACTCCTCCAGGCGCTTGCGGCCAAGGGCGTCTACCTCGACCTCTGTCCCAGGAGCGTGTCCCTGCTTGAGGCCTCACGGGGGGCCGGCATCCACTATTCCATCAAGACCGACGAAAACTGGTCTATCGAATACCTCGACCTGCGCATGGCGGTGAAGATCGTCGATTCCCTCGATGCGGCGATATCCCATATCAACCGCTACGGCAGCGGGCACACCGACGCCATCGTCAGCGCCTCGGGCGAGGCGGCTCGCCGCTTCATGACAGGCGTGGACTCGGCCGATGTCTTCCACAACGCCTCAACGCGTTTTTCCGACGGTTACCGCTTCGGCCTCGGCGCCGAGGTGGGTATCTCCACCGGCAAGCTCCACGCGCGGGGACCCATGGGTCTCGAAGGCCTCACGACCTACAAATGGCTCCTCGAGGGTTCGGGACAGATCGTCGCCGACTACGCCTCGGGCGGGAAGAGCTTTGTCCACAGGGACCTGCCCCTTGACGCGGGGAGGGAATAAAGATGGAACAGGATCAAGCGGCCGCGTCCGCCTGGGCAGCCCTGGCCTCGGCCAACCGCATTGTCGTCAAGATCGGAACCGCCACCATAGCGCGCCCCAAGGGAACCCCGAACCGGCTCACGGTATCCCTCGCCCCCGAATCGACCGATACAGGCCGCGGCGGCGTGGATACCGAGTACATCTACCGGGTAGCCGCCCAGTTCGCCGACCTCGTCAAGGCAGGCAAGCAGCTCATCCTCGTCACTTCGGGGGCCATCGGCATGGGCGCCAGGGAACTAGGTCTCACGAAGCACGTGACCGAGGTCCGTATGCGCCAGGTCTGCGCGGCCATCGGCCAGCCCATCCTCATGGAGGAATACCGCGCGGCTTTCGGCGTCTTCGGCCTGACGGCTGCCCAGCTTCTCGTCACCCGCGACGCTTGGGACGATCGCGCTTCGTACCTTAACCTCCGCGCCACCGTCGAAACCCTCCTCGGCAACAGGGTCATTCCCGTCTTCAACGAGAACGACTGCGTCTCGACGGCCGAGATCGGCAACGCCTTCGGCGACAATGACCGGCTCTCGGCCTATATCGCCAGCAAGATCGACGCCGAACTTCTCATCATCCTCTCGGACGTGGAGTGCCTCTACGATTCCGACCCCCGTGAAAACCCCGATGCCAAACCGATACCCTACGTCAGGGAGCTCACCGGCGAGCATCTCGCCGCGGCCGGCGGCCGGGGTTCGGAATTCTCCACGGGGGGCATGAAGACCAAACTCGCCGCCGTCGCCATAGCCCGCGACGCTGGTTGCCGCGTCGTAATCGCCCACGGGCGCGAGAGTCGCGTCATCGCGCGCGTGGCGGCAGGCGAGCGCCTCGGCACTCTCTTCGACGCGGCCCACGCCCTCAAGAACCGGGTGCGCTGGCTCAAGAACTCCCAGCCCAAAGGTAGACTCACCATAGACTCAGGCGCCCTGGCCGCCATACGCGAGCACAACTCCCTTCTCCCCCGCGGCGTAACCGCGGTCGAAGGCGACTTCGGCCGCAGCTCCGTCGTCCTCGTCAACGAATCGGCTAAGATCCTCTCCAACTTCTCCTCGGCCGAACTGGCCGCGGTCATGGGAAAGAAGTCGGAGGAGATCGAAGCCATCCTGGGCAAGGGATCACCCCATGTCGTCGCCCGGCCCGAGGACACGGCCTTCCTGGACGAATAAAAAGACCGGGATCCCAGCCTTTCCCCAAGGCGCGGTTCCGCTCTTTTTCGGTAGCCTGTTGAACGGCCTAACCTGCCGCTCATCTTCGAGAATTGTGGAACAGCCCAAGCTGCGGTTGTCCCTATGTTCGTCCCGACGATCTGGGTCTGGACCGCGGGGTTGGAGACGTATTCAACGATGCTCCTGGCTCCACTGGCGGCCACTTTTCTGTTGGGCGCAAGACCGAAGCACAGGCAGGCCCTGTCCGTGGTGATGCCGGAAATGACGACGATGGAAGTCCTTCCCCCTATGACCATGATGAATTGAACGCACTTACCGCGCCCTATGCCGAAAAGGAAGACGCGGCTAACAAAGTGGAGCGGCGGGTGGCCAATTCAGCGGTCGCGCTACTGCTGGACTCCAGGACCGGGGAACGGTTCGATGCCATCGAGACGGGTGCAGCCGATAAAGGAAGATTGGCGAGAGGTCTAAAGGCATGGATGTCGGCCGGAAGCATCGCGTGCAGTTGCTGCATACCGATGTCGAATGCGGTTTCATCGATTTTGGCTGCGCTTGATGTCCCCGAGGGAAGCGTACGAAGCGTAAAAACTCCCTGAAGTTACAAGAAAACGCTTGACATGTTCTACAATACTACTTAATATTACTTTAAAATAGCAATTTATAGTAATATAGGGTAGCATTATGGAACAAAGATTGTATTCGATCGCCGAACTGGCTGAAATCCTCAAGCTCCATCCCAAGACCATCCTGCGCTTCATTCACGAGGGCAAGATCAAGGCGCGGAAAATCGGCCGTTCCTGGATGGTCGGCTTCGAGGAACTTAAGGAATACGCCCACGCCGAGTTCGCCGTCGCTGAAACCTCGCGTAAAGCGCAACTCGAAGCGCCGGACTATGCC
>JAPLSO010000005.1 GCA_026398595.1 Spirochaetota bacterium
AGGCTAAAAACGCCTGCATTCAGCGCATCAAGAAGATTGCCTGTGGTTTCAGAAACAAGAAACGATTCAAGACTGCCATTCTGTTTCACTTAGGCGGCCTCGATCTTCAGCCCTTTACCACACGATAGTCTGAAGCGCCCAATAACAAGCTGGCAAATGGGTACGCTTGGTATTCGGCGACCAAGTGAATTCTGTCTCTTTCCTGAAATTGAATAAGCGCAAAACCGGCGATGGCTATAAACGCCACGGTTATAAAAATACCGATGAGGATCCTTTTTTGGCGGAACGATTTTTTTTCTCCCCTCATCTTTGTGTCCATCCCCCGCCTCTCTATTCCGGGAGATGGATTTTCATCCTTCTCCCGGAATTTGATTTTTATACCATTACAGCTTAATTGCTTCATCCTTGGAGAGCGGCAATTTTTGATTGTTTACCCAATCTGAAACTGAATCATCATAACTGGAAACATTGTGGAATCCCGCCACCTTCTCTAGCGCGAACCAGTTGGTTGTGGCGAATTGACCAGAATTGCAGAGGGTTATAATGGTTTTATCTTTGTTGATACTTAAAAGTGCCATTTCAAAAGCAATTTGCTTCGCGGACTTGAACGTAAGATCGGCGTTCAACATAAAATCAGCGAAGTAATTGATCGATCCGGGTATATGTCCCGCAATCGGAATAAAATCCTGCTTGGTAGTACCTATGTAGTCAGATACCATCCTTGAATCCAGCAAAACAGAATTCTTGTCAGCAAGCGCAGCTCGGACATCGGCGTAATCAGCCAAAACCTCGGGCTGAATCGATGTAACAGCATAATCGCCGAGCGTAACTTGAGCGATTTCCTTGCTTATTGGACGTCCTTCTCTTTTCCACTTTCCGAATCCGCCATCAAGCACCGCAATATTCGACATGCCGAAATAATCGAAGGTCCACGCAGTCCGCGTCGCGCACATGATATCCTTGGGGATCAGCCCCGCATTTACGATAACGACGGTTGAATCTTGGTTAATTCCCAGTTTTCTGACCAGGAACTCGAAGCTCTCCTTTGTAGGCAGGTCATAAGGAACGTCAGTTTGGGTAGGGTAATTCGTCTGGAAATACACACTCGACGCGTAGACAGCCCCTGGGATATGCCCGTCGGGGAATTGTATGGACGTGGTACCAGAGCGGACTTCCAAAATCACCAGGTTGGAATCGCTCAGATGCTGCGCTAGCCAATCCGTCGTGACCAACGCCGGCAAACTGGAATCTTCTTGCGCTCCCACAAAGCCAGCGCTCAAGATAAAAAGCAACGCCGCAATTGACATAAATTTCTTCATCGTGGTTCTCCTTAACAAACAGTCAGCCCGTTCAAGGACGACTGGATCGTATATAATAGATAGTGGTACGGAATACTAAAACCTTATTTGCCTATTCCTTTCTTTCGACAGTAGCGAAGATCAGCGTATTCGTTGATCCCCGCCGATATCGCTTCTTCAGGAAACTACCAGCGGCGCCCTCCCATCATGCCGCCATGCCTGCCATAGTTCATTCCGTAGCTGGCGAATTGACCGAGGTCATAATCTTTTCCGCCAACATTGAGTTTTGTGACCGTTACCACCGAATACCCAGGTGTGGCCGCAAGGGGATACTCATACCCCTCAACCTTCACCGAGGCCCCTTCCTTGAGACTCTCGACGAATCCTGACAATCTTCCGAGCATGGGCACGTAATAGGTTTTGCTCCCCGACTTGAGTCCGATCATCCCATTGATCAGATCCAGTTTTCCATCGATTTTGATAGTTTGCGCCGACACTTGAGCATATGCTTGGAAACCATAAGGAATGGGGGCTGCTTGCGCAAATAGAACACTGGACGCTGCCAGCGCCAGGATCAAAACGATACCGAGCTTTTTCATAGATACTCCTAGGAGGTTGATTTTCCAGCATACGCCGGAATTTTCCACACGAATGTATAAAGCAATATTCATGCAATATTTCAATTTTTTGAAACATTACTATAAGGAATAAGGCCCTTCGCCTGTCCGGGCGTTTCCCCTCGTTCACGTAGCCGATGATGAGGGGGATAGCGCCCAGGTGGCAGGGGCTCAGGAGCACGCTCGTGATGCCCCACAGGAGGGCTGCGGCGAAGGCAAGAAAAGAGGGCTGCGAGAAAGCTCCCGTTACCGCCGCGACGAAGGCGGTCGTCACAACTTCACGCCGCCCTTGGCGAGAATCTTGTACAGTTCGTCGGCAGGGAAGAATCCTTCATGCCGGAAGTACTCTTTGCCATTCTTGTCCAGGAATACCTGGGTTGGAATCACCTTGATCTTGAAGAATTGGCCATAGGGCTGGCCTTTGGGCGTCCAAACATCGTGGAAGACCACGTTGACCTGATCGGGATATTTACTGCGCACTTCTTCCATTATCGGCTGCATGGCCTTGCAGGGAATGCAGTTGACGGAGCCCAGCTCAATGAAGGTTACGATCGGCTTCCGCGCGACGGTCGTCGTCGTTTGGGCTACAGCGATCGTATTGCCAAGGACGATAATCGACAGGAACAAAAAAAGGGCTTTGTTCGTGGCCTTCATTCATACTCCTTTCGGCGCGTAGTCATATTGCACACTTCGGAAGACAGCTTTTGCCCGCTCAGACCATCGCGCCGAAGGCTAGCCCTGCCACGGTCGACAATCCCACTACAAGACCCGTGTAGGTCAGCGTCTTTTTCCAGCCGAGTTCGCCGGCCGGCGAGCAGAAGCGCCAGCGCCGGTCCCTGTCCCATGCCAGCGCCGAGCAGCCCCTGGATTATGGGGATTTCAGTCAGTGTGGCGAAATACATGAGAGCGCCGGAAAAGGCGGCTGCAAAGTTCGCGAATAGGGAGTTGCCGCCGAGCAGGCCGGCTATCCACGCGCTGGGGATAAGCGCGTCGTGGCCGGGACGCGAAAAGCAGGGGCAGGATCTGGAGCGAAAAATCGCGGGTGGCGACGACCCATTCGATCCGCTCATCCCTGTTGAACCATGTGATGATCGTGTAAATAAGAACGAGGGCGAAAGCTCCCGTGATCCACCATTTGGCTGCGTAAATAGCATCCCAGGCGGCGCTGCCGCCCTTGGAGCTCGCCCAGTTCACAAACACCAGGATTCCGATCATGGAAGCCATGTAGATGATCATTTTGCCCAGGCTTCGCGCTGGTTTTTCGTCGGGCGCCGCAAACATGCGCGCGTCAGCCGCCCGTTTCTTATCGTCCTTTCGGAAGATAAGGGCCATCAATAACCCGATGACCACCGAGAATGAGAGCGCGCCCACTGTTCGAGCGAGGCCCAGCTTCCAGCCGAAAACCTTGGTCGATAGGACGATGGCCAAAATATTGATGGCGGGGCCCGAATAGAGGAAGGCGACGGCCGGTCCGAGCCCGGCGCCTTTTTTGTAGATGCCCTTGAAGATAGGGAGGACGGTGCATGAGCAAACCGCCAGGATTGCGCCCGAGACGGAGGCCACGCCGTAGGCGGTGAATCGTCCCGCGTCGGGACCGAGATAGCGCATCACCGATTGCTGGTTGAGGAAGACCGTGATGGCGCCTGCGATGAACATAGCGGGCACAAGGCAGAGGAGAACGTGCTGACGGGCGTACTCGCCCAGCATCAGGAAGGACTCGTTCACCGCTCCGAGAACGCGAGCCGCTTGCCAGGGGATAAAATAGGCGGCAAGGAAGACACCGAATACGAGGATGAGCTTCTTGTTCGGAGACCATTCTTTCGAGCTCATGCCTTGGCCTTCTCGCCGATATCGGCCGCTATCGATTCGATGAGGTCGCCAGTGATTGTCGTCTTGCCTTTTTCCACGCCGAAATCCGTCATGATGTAATGCTGGAAGGCGATCCCGTTCTTTTCGAAGATTCGTTTGCCGCAGGAAACCTTGCAGCCATCGAGGACGATGTTCCTCGTCGCGTTCCGGGCCGATTCCAGGAAGCCTGAAAGATCGGCGCCCATGGCGGCCAGGCAGGTGCTGTCCGCGATGCCATCGCGATTGAGCGCGCGCATGACCTGATCGGCGAGAAGGCCGGTGTTGGCCGCGCCCGAGCAGGCATAGACGAGATTGGTTTCGCACGCACCGCCGCAATTACAGGGCATGGAATTTACCTCCCTGGAGATAGGACGCCACCTGTTCCTTCGTGAGCACACGTCCGACGCTCTTTATCACGCCATCGATCGCGAATGCTGGCGTCATCATCACGCCCATCTCCATGATCGCATCGATGTCCGTGACCTTTTCGATATCGGCCTGGATGCCGAGCTCGGCGACCGCCTCGCGCGTGTGCTGCTCCAGGAGCTTGCATTTCGGGCAGCCCGATCCCAAGATCTGAAGTTTCATACAACCTCCACTATGTGAACTATATTTCACATAGATACTGCTAAAAATCCGCCGGTGTCAAGAAGCATAAGCTTTATTGTGTAATTTTCATCGGGGCACAGATCGGGCGGCGTCGAGCTCCCGGGTCGCTGGGAGGAATAACGGCGTCCACGCAATGAATAAAATCGAGAATACAACCGCAGGCGAGCGAGTATAAAATGCTCTGCCCATCCCGGCGATCGGCTACCAGGCCGACATCGCGCAATATGGCTAGGTGTTTGGATACGGTTGAAACGTCGGCTCCTATCTCCTTGGTCAGATCCCCGACACAGGCCTCTCCTTCGGAAAGCCGCAGAACAATATAAAGACGCGAAGGGTGAGCGAGGGCCTTGAACACTTCCACCCTGTGCTCGTGTACTAAATGGTCTTTCTGGTTCATTATAGTTGGTAGTTTTACCAAAAAAAAGCGTTTTGTCAATCGTGAACACTTGACATTATATTAATATTTGGCAAATATACCAATATAGTTTACAACTATGGCACGCAAGGAGTGGTTATGCCCGAAAAGCGTCTAGGTTTCTTCTCAAAATATCTTTCATTGTGGGTATTCCTCTGTATCGTTCTCGGGGTTGTAATCGGGCATTTTCTGCCAAGTATTCCTACATTCCTCAATAAGTTTGAGTACGCAAAAGTATCTATACCCGTGGCGATTCTCATCTGGCTTATGATCTACCCCATGATGTTAAAGGTAGATTTTACCAGTATTAAAAACGCGGGCAAGAAACCGAAGGGCCTTATCGTCACCCTTGTCGTGAACTGGCTCATCAAGCCCTTTTCGATGTATGCGCTCGCATGGTTTTTCCTCAAGGTGGTTTTCAAGGCGCTTATCCCTTCGGGGCTCGCCACCGAGTATCTTGCTGGTACTGTCTTGCTTGGCGCGGCGCCTTGTACCGCAATGGTCTTTGTGTGGTCGTATCTATCTGATGGCGACGCCGGCTACACGGTTGTACAGGTCGCCGTGAATGACCTCGTGATATTGGTCGCCTTCACGCCGATAGTCGCCTTCCTCCTTGGCGTAAGCGACGTCCACGTGCCTTGGGACACGCTCATTCTCTCCGTCGTTCTCTTCGTTGTAATCCCACTGAGCGCCGGAGCCCTGACACGATCTCGCCTGATCAAGCGTCGGGGTAAGAAATGGTTTGAGGGTGTGTTCCTCAAGAAGTTCGATGGTATTACTGAATTCGGACTCCTGCTAACCCTTGTTATCCTTTTTGCTTTCCAGGGCGAGACGATCCTGAAGAATCCTCTCGATATTGTTTTAATCGCCATACCCCTGGTAATCCAGACGTACCTAATTTTTGCGATCGGCTACGGGTGGGCCAAGGCATGGAAGATTCCTTACGAGATTGCCGCGCCTGCCGGGATGATCGGCGCCTCCAATTTCTTCGAACTCTCCGTGGCTGTGGCTATCAGCCTCTTCGGTCTTTCATCGGGCGCGGCGCTCGCCACTACGGTAGGAGTCCTTACCGAAGTACCGGTGATGCTCACCCTTGTTTCCATCGCGAAGAAAACAAAACACTGGTTTCCGAAAGCAACCGTATGATCTACCATTGTGGCCGCTGCGGGGCGGTGCTTGAGGAGCGAAAGGCTGACAGAATCTGCGATTATTGCGGAGCTGTCGAATCAGCCGATTTGATATGCCCCCACGGCCACTATTCCTGCGAAGCATGCAGGCTTTCGGATTTCCCGACCTTGATGGAACGTTCGTTGCCGCTCCTTGGGAATGATCCTTATAAGGAAGCAATGCTTTTGATGTCGCATCCTGCGACAGGGATGTTCGGTCCCCACCACCACAGCATTCCTGCGCTTCTGATCCTGTCCGCGATGCGTCGATGGAGAGGGGGTGAGCTTTCCGACACGCACATCCTTTCGATCGCGCGTCGCGCGGGAGAGGCCCCTGCCGGCTCCTGCTACATGCGAGGTGATTGCGGCGCATGCATAAGCGCGGGAATGGCTACCGCAGCAATTTGCAGAGTTGATATAAATAGCTTGGAGCGATCGTATGTGCTTTCTACGGTAGCGTCTGGGCTGAATCGCCTTGCTGCCACAGGGGGTGTGCGTTGCTGCAAGGAAGCGGTGTTCGCCTCGCTCGATGCTTTTTTCGATGTGATGGGGAAGCCATTTCCTATAGCCGCTAGTTTCACCCGCGATCATCCTCTTGGGTGTATCTTTTCAAAAAACAATCCTGAATGCAAAGGGCAATCCTGCCCCTACTATCCAACATGATCTTCCGTTTGCTTGAAGACAACATTCGCGAAAGCGCTCTGCATTTCGCCGTAGAGGAAGCCATCCTTCGAGGTGTCGATGAAGGCACGAGTCCGCCGACGCTACGTATGCGCCGCTCTGAAAAGGCAGTCT
>JAPLSO010000068.1:0-45395 GCA_026398595.1 Spirochaetota bacterium
GGCCATAGCCGGTCCCGTCACCTGGTAGTGCCAGAGCGTGTTGGGGAGCTGGTCGAACTGGTTGAAGATGACGGCGGCGGGGCGGGTGGCTTCGAGCTCGGCGCACTTGTCGAAGATCTCCTTGACGTTGGACTCGCAGCCCGGGGTGGCTATCACCTCCTCGGCCATGGTCTTGAGCCAGTCGAAGCGTTCGCGGCTCATACCCGCCGGGAGGATGGCTATGCTGGGGCAGCTTAAAAGCCTGGAAATATAGGCGCCGCCGCGGCAGTAGTTGCCGGTCGAGGGCCAGACGGCCTTCTTGGTGCCTGAATCGAACCTTCCTGTGACGAGTTCAGGGGCGAGGCAGGCGTAGGCCGCGCCGACCTTGTGGGCGCCCGTGGGGAACCACTTGCCCGCGAGCCCGATGATCCTGGCCTTGGTGCCTGTCAAGGCTCCGGGAATCTCCAGGTAGTTGACGCCGCCGAAGCCGCCGCCCTTCTCGACGGGCTCGTTGTGCCAGTTCACCCTGAAGAGGTTGCGGGGGTGGACGTCCCAGAGCCCAATGCCGCCCAGTTCCTTCTTTATCGAGGAGGGGATCTTGGCCGGGTCGCGCATCTGCGCGAAGGTGGGGAGGAGGATGCCTTTCTGGCGGCAGCGTTCAATATTTCTTTTTCTTCCGGGTTCATTGATTGTAAGATCGATCATCGTCGGCTCCTTGGTCGAATCCTGCGCGTGCCCATGCCGGCTAGCCAGCCGCTCGGCGCAGTAGTCACAGTATACGATGGGATTGTCTTTTTTTACAGCGGGATTCTCCATGACCGGCGCCATGCCGGGCACCTTAATTCGCCCCCTTGACCTGCCCGTACTTCGAGGCGATTATGGGCATACGCCAAAAACAACCTGAAGGAGCGGAACCATGGAACTCGTCCCCGAGAAGAAGCCCAACCTACGTATAAAGCGCGTCATCGGTGTCATGAGCGGCAAGGGAGGGGTCGGCAAATCGACGGTGGCCGTACTCCTGGCCCAGGCTCTGGCGGCGCGGGGCGAAAAGGTGGGGGTGCTGGACGCGGACATCACGGGCCCCAGCCTTCCCAGGCTTCTGGGCGTGGACTCCTTCAGGGCCGAATCCGACGGGCAGCGGCTCTTCCCCATCGTCAACGAGGAGGGGATCAAGGTCCTCTCGATCAATCTCTTCAACGAGGAGGAGGACCAGCCGGTGATCTGGCGCGGCCCCCTGCTCGGCAAGGCCATAGCGCAGTTCTGGGCGGACACCGAGTGGGGAGATCTGGATTACCTCGTCGTCGATTTTCCCCCAGGAACCTCCGACGTCGTCCTCACCGCCCTCCAGACCATACCCTTCAGCGGCATCGTCATGGTGGGCACGCCCCAGAACTACGTCTCGATGATCGTCCGCAAATCGGTCCGGATGGCCTCCATGCTCAAGGCGCCAGTCCTCGGCTTCGTCGAGAACATGGCAACGATGGTCTGCCCCTCCTGCGGCGAAGAGGTGAGGCTCTTCGATGATGGGGGCTCGGGCGGCGCCTCCGGCGGCGCCGGAGGCGAGGCATCGAGGCTGGGACTTCCCCTCCTCGCCGAACTGCCCTGGAGGAAGGAGGTGGCCCAAGCGCGGTCGTTGCGCTGGACCGTCCTTCCCGAGGCCGCGAGGAAGGACGCCGACCGCATCGCCGACGCCGTCGGGCTGGCCCTCTCCGACGCTGAGAAGACGGCGTCGCGGGCGACCGCGCTCTAGGAGCCAGGAATGCCTCGCCCTGTCAGTGAGCGCCTCTTGGGCGCGCCCCTCGCGTCTCGAATCATGAAGCCCGCCGGATTACCGGCTGGAGTACCGACCGGAATACCGACCCGGGAACTCGAGGAGCTGATCCTCGGATTCGACGAGGCCGAGGCCCTGCGGCTGGCAGACCTTGAGGGCCTCTACCAGGAGGCGGCGGCCCGCTCGATGGGGATATCGCGGCAGACCTTCGGCCGAATCGTGGAGACCGCGCGGCGCAAGGTCGCCGACGCCGTCCTCAACGGCAAAGCTCTCAGGATCGATGGGGGCGAGATAAAAGTACGGGAACAAGGAGAGATGAACATGAAAATAGCTGTGCCTTCGAATGACGGACTCGTGGACGAGCATTTCGGCCACTGCAAGGAATTCCTGATTTTCAGGGTCGATGGCGAAAAACTCATAGAGGAGCAGGCCATCCCCTCGCTCGATGGCTGCGGCTGCAAGTCGGGAGTGGCTTCCGTGCTTGCCCGCTCAGGCGTCACTCACCTCGTCGCGGGCAACATGGGCCAGGGGGCCGTCCACGTGCTCGAGGCCCAGGGAATCGCCGTGGCGCGCGGAGCCTCAGGCAGCGCTCGCGCCGCGGCCGAAGCCTTCGCTAAGGGCGAGTTCGCCGATTCGGGGAAGGGATGCGCCGGGCATGGGGAACCGGGCCACGAGTGTGCACACTGAGGCCGAAAAGCGTCCATGGATGAAAAAAGCGGCCGTCGAATTTCGATGGCCGTTTTTCTTTTGTCCAGATACCAGGTTTTAAAACCGGGCGCCCACGGCCCTAGCCGCGCCCTTGATGTCCTTGAGCCCCGAGCCCGTCAGCATGACGACGACGGACTCTTCCGGTCCGATGGCGGCGCGGGATTTCAGGTAGCAGGCGAAGGCGCAGGCGCTGGAGGGTTCGGCGAATAAGCCCGAACCCGCCGAAAGGCGGCGCTGGGCCTCGAGGATGGCCTCGTCCGACACGGAGACGCCTCTTCCGCTGTATTTTCTGAGCTTCGACAATACGAAGCTGCCGTTGCGCGGGACGTCGACCGAGATCGAGTCGGCTAAGGTAGAGGAGGGGAGCGGCTCGAAGCTACCCGTCTCGAGGGCGCGGACTATGGCGCTGGAACCTTCGGCCTGGGCCGCCCAGAAGACGGGAAGCCGCTCGATGCGCCCGAGGGCGAGCAATTCCTCGAAGCCTTTAATCACGCCGGCGAGGATGACCCCGTCGCCCGTGGGCACGAAGACATGGCCGGGGGCGGCCCAAGCTTGGCCCTTGGCAGTGCCGAGGGCCCGGGCGATTTCGTAGGAGACCGTTTTCTTGCCCTCGATGGTGAGGGGGTTGTAGGCGGTGTTGCGGGAGAGGACGCCCGTCCGCACCGAGTAGTCCAGGGACTCGTCGAAGGCCTGGTCGTAGGTCCCGTTCACCTCCACAAGCCTGGCCCCGTACTGGAGAACCTGAATGCGCTTGGCCGCGGGAGCGGCCTTGGGCAAGTAGACGGTGATGGAAAGTCCCGCGGCTGCGCCAACGCAGGCCATGGAGGAGGCGGCATTGCCCGTGGAGGCGAGGGCTATCTCGCTGATTCCATGTTTGCGGGCGAAGGCCGCGACGAGGTAGCTTGCCCTGTCCTTGAAGGAACCCGAGGGCTCGCAGGTGTCGTCCTTGAGAAAGAGGTTGGGCGCTCCCAGGCTCTCGCGGAGCCGAGCCGGGGCCCATAGGGGGGTGTCGCCCACAGGGAGGGGCGGGAAGAACTCAGCCTCGACGGGGAGGGGGAGCTCAAGGATCTTCTCGTCCCGATCGGCCTCGAAGACGCATTCCAGGACGCCTTCGAGGGGGATGCCGGGGGCGTTCTTCCTTCCGCATTCGTCGCAGAGGTATCTGCCCGGCTCGATCGCGTAAACGCGGCCGCAGGAGGGACAGCGATAGGACCATCTCATGCGCGCTTCTCCAGCCTGTAGGGGAGGGCGGCGTAGAAGGCCGAGCATATCTCGAGATCGTCCACGCGGTTCGTCTCGTTGGGGGCGTGGGCCTGACTCTCGTCTCCGGGGCCGAAGCCTATGCAGGGAATGCCATGGCGGCCGCAGATCGCGACGCAGTTGGTGGAGAAGGTCCATTTGTCGACTATAGGCGGCTTGCCGAAGAGGTCGCCGTAAGCCTCGACGCCGGCGCGCACCAGGGGATGATCGGCCTTGATCTTCCAGGTCGGGAAGTAGAGCTCCTGGGGATAGACTTTGCCTGTGTAGGCCGCCTGCCGGTATTCGGGCATCTTGACGGTGAACTTGTCGACCCCGGCATCCTTCAGAACTTTTTCAACCTGGGCGATCGCGAAGGCGTCGGTCTCGCCCCAGGTAAGCCTGCGGTCGCAGTAGAGCATGGCCTGGTCGGGGACGGCGCACTGGCTCGGTCCCTGGACCTTGATCTGGGACACGGTGATGGTGCCCTTGCCGAGGAATTCGTCGTCGTCGGGCGTAAGTTCGGCGTTGAGCTTCTCGATGGCCAGGGCTGCCCGCGCCGCCTTGTAGGCCGCGCTCTCGCCCCGCTCGGGGGCCGAGCCGTGGCAGGAGATGCCCCGGATGTCGATCCTAATCTCCATGCGGCCGCGGTGCCCGCGGTAGAGCCTGCAGGAAGTGGGCTCGGTGGAGACGGCGAAATCGGGGACGAAGCCCTCCTCTTCGATCAAATATTTCCAGCAGAGGCCGTCGCAGTCCTCCTCGAGGACGGTGAAAGAGAACCAGATCGAAAAATCCCCGTTGTAGGCCAGTTCCTTGAGGATGCGCGCCGCCGTGATCATGGAGGCAGCGCCACCCAGCTGGTCGGTGGAGCCGCGTCCGTAGACGAGGCCGTTTTCTATTATTCCTGAATGAGGAGGCGTTTTCCACTGAGCGGGATCGCGCCCACCCCCACCGTGTCGATGTGGGCGTCGAAGACGAGTTTCTTCTTCCCATGGCCCACGCGGCCCAAAAGGGAGCCGAGGTCGTCGATGCGGACTTCCTCCATCCCCGCCTCTTTGCAGAGGCGCTCAAGGAAAAGTACGCGCTCCTTCTCCGTCCCCGAGAATCCAGGCACCCTGACCATTTCGCCCAGATTTCCCGCCGTATAGTCCCTGTAGGCCTTGGCCTTGGCCGCGATTTCCTTGGCTTTCATAGTTTCTCCATGTTCTTCCAGAGGCGGCGGGCCTGGACCCTGGCCTCGGCTTGTATTTCTTCCAGATCGAAGAGGGTTTTTCTGTCCTTGATGCGCATCGAGCCGCCGACAGCCACGCTCTTCACGGAGCGCGACGAGAGGCCGAAGGCGAGGTGGCCCGCCAGGTTCTCCCCATCGAGGGGTGTGGGCGGATCGTAGTCCCAGTGGACGAGGTCGGCGGGGTTTCCGGGCGCCAGGACGCCGAACGCGAAGCGTCGGGTTGAAGCGACGCTTCGTCCTGAAGCGATGCTTCGTCCTGAAGCGACGCTTCGTCCTGAAGCGATGCTTCGTCCTGAAGCGATGCTTCGGGTTGAGCTCGGGGCGGAGTCGCCCGCGTCGGTAAAATCTGCCGCGAAGTAGCGCTCCATCACGCGGTTGCCCCTGTCCAGGCAGACGAGGAAGTCACCGGGCCACCAGGGTCCCCCCGACTCCCTGTGCCTGAATACGGCGAACTTGAACTCCTCGAGCATGTCGGCGCCCATGCCATCCGTGCCGAGGACGACGTTCCGGTGGGTCGGCAGAATGCTGTTGTAGCCCACGGCGTTGTTCATGTTGGACCTTGCGTTGTGGGCGAGAAAGACGTCGCGGGCGTTCATGGTCTCGATCTCGGAGGGCGTGAGCCAGAGTCCGTGCCCTATCATTCCCTTGGGTGTCAGGGCGCCGAGCCGTTCGAGGCGCTCCACGAGGTCGAGACCGTGGCGATATCGGGAATCGGTGGCGTCGAACTTATCCTCGGCGAGGTGGATGTGGATACCCCTGCCCGTGGACTTCACGAGGCCGGCGAGGGCCTCGAGGCTTTCGTCGCCCAGGGTGAAGCCGGCGTGGCCGCCGATAGCCCCGTCAACCAAGGGCCTTCGTCCCGTCGCTCTTTCGGCGTCGATTTCGGCAGCGAAACGCCCGTTCTCGCGCAAGCCCTTCCGGGCCCCTTCCGCACCGTTGCGGTCCGTCGTCTCGTAGCAGAGGATACCCCGAATCCCGATCTCCTCGTAGGCCTCCCGGATGACCGAAAGGCTGCCGTCGATCGCGTTGGGGCCGGCGTGGTGATCGACGAGAGAGGTGACGCCGGACGCCAGGGCGTCGGCGCAGCCCGCAAGGGCGCTGGCCTTCAGGATGGGCAGGTCGATGGCCCGGTCCAGGCGCCACCAGAGATGCTCAAGGATTTGGGCGAAGTCCTTGGAAGGCTCGATGGCCACCTCGATGCCCCGGGACAGGGCAGAGTAGAGGTGGGTGTGGCCGCAGACCAGACCCGGGGAGAGATAGCCGCCCGAGCCCGCCTTTTCGGCCTTGGGGTATCGGGCGGCCAGTCCCGAGCCGATCTCGGCTATGGTGCCCGCGGCCTGACCCCTGCCCGTTTCCAAACTGTCCGCGGGTCCGTAAGCGGCGAGATCCGTCGGCTCGGATACCGAGGGAGGATTGAAGGACAGCAGCCTGACCTTTTCGAACAAAATCATCGCGATACCTCCAGGAGGTAGGCATGGTCCCTATAGACTTTTCGTGCCAGGGCGGCCATGGCTGAAAGCCCCGGGAGTGAGGAAACTCCGTTCCAGGAGGCGTAATCGAGCCGTGTGATTGGACCAGCCACAGCGTTCCTCAGGACGAGAGCGGGGACGCCGCCGCCGAATACGAAGGCGAATCCCGCATTCCTGGACTTCTCAAGCTTTTCGGCCGAGTCGAAGAGTGTTGGTTTGCCCGTGAATGGTTCGCCCTCCCAGGGACAGAAGAAGCCGCAGTTGCCGCACTCGTTGCAGAGGGCGTCGACGTGGAGTATCTGCGCGCCCTGGGCAAAGGGTCCATGCGCGGTTATGAACATATTGGCCCTGTTGGGGCAGACCTCGACGCATCTGAGGCAGGCCGAGTCGCAGGCAAGGCAGCGCTCGGCCTCGCGGGCGGCGAAGCCCGGATCCTCGGGGGAGAGTGAAAGGAGGATCTCGCCGCGCCGGGCCAGTCTTTCGGGGTCGAGTGCGGGCGGCGCGTAATCCGAAACCGGAAAGTCCCAGCCTTCCGAGGCGAGGATGGCCCGCGCTGCCTTCCGGCCGTCAGCCTCGGCGGCAATGATGGAACCAGGTCCCTTCCGGGCGTCGCCGCCCACATAGACCCCGGCCGTTCTGCTCTCGAGGCTCTCGAGATCCACGATGGGAAGACCTTTCTCGCCGAAAGCGACGCCAAACCCTTCGAGGAGCTTCCTGTCCGGATCCTCGCCCACGGCGGACACGAGAAGATCGCAGGGCAGTTCGAAGCTCTCCTTCATGGGCTTCGGGCTCCGCCTTCCCGAGGCGTCCTTGGGACCCAGCTTCATGCGGCGCAGGCTGAGGATGCCCAAAGCGGCCGATTCGGGAAGGCTGAGCTCGTAAAGAACTGTCGATCCGGGGGCGAGGGCCGCGGCATTTACTAATGCCGCGGCATTTACTAATGCCGAAGCCTCAGTCAGGGCGTTGTCCAGTTCCTCGCGATCCGCCGGCATCTCTGCCCTCGTGCGCCTGTAGGAGAAGACAACGGACTCAATGCCGGGGATACGTGCCGCGGCGCGGACGGCGTCGCAGGCAGTGTTTCCCCCGCCTGCGACGACGACGGACTTGAGGCCCGAGAACGCCTCGGCCCCGGATCTGCCAAACGTCGACAGGAAGTCGAGGGCACTCGTCGAGTTCACTCCCGAGCCTTTAAGTGGCAGGGGGCGGGCTATCCTTGCTCCCGTCGCCAGGAAAACCTTCGAAAAGCCCATGGCTTTCACTTCATCGAGGGAGGAAAGCTTTTTCTCGAAGACGAACTCGACGCCCAGCGTGGCAATCCTGTCTATGTCGGCCGCGATGACCTCGCGCCCTATTCTGAACCGCGGGATGACATGGGCGGGTACGCCGCCCGGGCTGGGATCTGCGTCGAAGACGGTGACGGGCTGGCCCATGAGGGCGAGGAAATGGGCGCAGGCGAGGCCGGCCGGCCCGGCGCCGATGACAGCCGTCCTGGCCGCGCCAGCAGGCTTGGCGATGCCAGCGCCGGTAGGCTTGGCTGTACCGGAGCCGGCAGCCTGGGCAAGCGGCCTCGCGGCCAGGCTGGCGCCTCGCGCCGCCGCGAGCTTGACATCCCTGATCCGCACCGATCCCTCGTAGTCCAGCCGCGAGCAGCACTCCTGGCAGACATGGTCGCAGAGAAAGCCCGTTATATTCGGAAGCGGGTTATCCGAGAGGACGATAGCGAGTGCCTCTTCGCTCTTCCCGGCACCCTGGGCGGCGAGATAGGCGGGCACCTTCTGGTTCACCGGGCAGGCATGGACGCAGGGGGCCGCGAAGCAGTCGTAGAGGGGGAGGACGCCGGGGATGGCCACCCTGCCCGTCTTCCACCCGGCCTGGTATTCGGGCCGTAAAAGGCTTGCCTCGGCGAGGGCTTCGAGGGCGGCGGCGTCGGGCTGCTCGGCCGAGCCTGAGAGGGCTTGGGCCGCTTCCCTCGCCACCTGGGCCATCCGCAGGTAGCCGCCGGGCTTAAGGATGTCCGTGACGATGGTGAGAGGACCGAGTCCTCCCCTGATGAGGTCGGCGGCATTGAAGGCCGAGACACCTCCGCAGAACGAGAATCTCGAGCCGAAACTGGGGAGGGCGGCGGCCAGCTTGGCCGCAAGTCGTATGGTGATGGGGAAGAGGGCTCTTCCCGACATGTAGCGTTCGGAACCGGGGAGCCTGTCCGCGGGGTTGACGTTGGCGAGGGTGTTGGAGAGTTTGATCCCGAAGCGGCGACCCTTGGCCTGGGCTGCCGTCGAAAGCTCCCCGATGAGAAAAAGGGCGTCCGCGAACGCAAGGTCGCGCTCGAAGCTTTCGCGCTTGAGGACGATGTCCCTCCAGCCCAGAGCGTCCAGGATAGCCCTGGCCTCCTCGAAGCCGACCAGGGTGGGATTGAGCTTGATATAGGTGTCGAAGCCTTTCTCCTCGATCAGGTAGCGGCCGATCTTCCCAATTTCAACGGGAGGGCAGCCGTGCATGGTGGAGAGGGTGACGGAATGGATTGGCCGAACGGGGATGTGGGCAGCCAGGGTACGCGCCCTCTCCCGTGCGGCTTCGCCGAAGGCCCGCGCGAAATCGCCGGACTCGATGGTCTCCTGAAGCTCGGAGAGGGCGATGTCCCAGTACTTTGTGGCCTCGGGCCTCCGCATGCCCTCGATGAAGGCTTCCATTTTCTCGCCCATGATGCCCTCGAGGGTATAGCCCACGGAGACGTTGAAAAAGAAATCGTTGGGTTTGCGCGAGAAGACGCAGGCGAGGAGGTTTACCCCAATCCACGCGTTCAGGTATTCCTGACGGGCTTCATCCAGGCTCAGCTCCGTCGACCATTCGACGTTGTGGCCCTCGTCGAGGGCATCGATGCAGGGCTTGTCTATGTCGAGGCTGTCGTTCTTCTGCACGGTTTTAAGCTCGAATGCCCTGGCTCCGCAGAGATAGGAGGAGAGAATATTCGGGGCGATTTGGGTGTGGGGACCGGCGGCCGGTCCCACCGGGAAGCTGATCCGTCGGGACATGATATCCAGACCCTGGCTCTCGGACTCGGCCTCAAAGAGGGGCCGGAAGACCTTGCCCGGTATCTCGTAGATCGAATCCTTGGCCAGGTACTCGCCCATGGCCCTGCGCAGGAGGGCCGAAAGGGACGTCGTCTTCATGATCTTGCTCATCTGTACCCCCAGGTGAGGAACCGGCCGCTTCCGGGCTCGGCAAGGATTTTGCCATCCTCGGGGGGCTTGGCCTCGGTGATTCTTCCGGGCGCTTCCTTTCGGAGGAGTCTTGTGCTGCCGAAGACGCAGGAACCCCGGACGAAGGTTCCCGCGATTCTGCCTGCGAAGCGCATGCCCGCGAAGGGCGTTATATGGCTTTTGCTGAACATCCGTGCCGGATCGATCGTCGTCACCGCTTCGGGATCTACGAGGACGATATCGGCGTCGTAGCCGGGGGCGAGTGCGCCCTTGGCCCCGTCGAGTCCATAACGTCGGGCAGCCCCGCCCGAGCTCGCCTCGAGGAATCGGGGCAGATTGAGCCGTTTCGCGAAGAGTCCCTCCGAGAGCAGATAGGGGAAGAGGGTTCCCGTACCCGGTATGCCCCCATAGGCCGTAAGGGGATCGCCCGTGAACTTCTCGCTGTCGGGGGCTCCCGCGTGGTCCGAGGTAAGGAAGGAGATTTTCCCCTCGGCGAGGAGCCGCCAGAGAAGGGCCTTCTGCGAAGGCTCCTTGACGGGAGGGGCGGTCTTGAGGGCGGGGCCGAGGCGCTCAAAGTCCTCCTCGTCGAAGGCGAGGTAGTGGGCGCAGGTCTCGCAGGTGGCTCCCGTGGCGGCGACGAGTGCCGCGGCCTCGGCCGTCCCCGCGTGGACGATATGGAGGAAAGCAGCGTTTCCGCCCGCGGCGGCGACGGCCGTTGAACAGGCTTTAATCTCGGCCTCCATGGGACGGGAAGCGTAGTAGTCCTTCCATGAGGAGGCCTTGCCGCAACGCACGGCGGCAAGTCGCGTCTGTGCCTTGGCGATGATCCCGGGGTCCTCGGCGTGGAGGAGAAGGGGGCGTCCGGCCTCGGCGCAGAGCCGTATCGCCAGAGCCAACTGGTCCTGGCTTACCGCCCTGAAGCTGTCCATCCCCGAAATCGTATAGCACTTGAAACCGACCACTTTGGGCGCGAGCTCACGGGCAGTCCTTTCGAATTCCTCGGTGGAGATGGCGCCGTCAAAGCCGCCAAAGAAGGCGAAATCGACCAGGGCCTTCTTCCCGACGATGGAAAGCTTGTTCTCGAGGGCCGCGGCGTCGGTGATCGGGGGCAGGGAGGTGCAGGGCATGTCCACCACCGTCGTCACCCCGCCGCGTGCCGCCTCGGCCGTGCCGTGGGCGAAGTCCTCCCTGTGGGTGAAACCCGGCTCGTCGAAGTGCACGTGGGGGTCGATGGCCCCGGGGAAGGCCATGAGGCCCGAGGCGTCGAGCGCCTCGCCTGCGGCGCCGCCTGCTGAACCTGAATCCGGGGCCGAGGCTTCCGCCTCGACGATCTCCCGTATTTTTCCGCCTGAGACGGCTATGTCGACCTTCCTAAAATCCTTCTCGCCGGGCAGGGCGGCGAGGACGTTCCTGATCAGCATGGTTCGGCTCCGCTCAAGAAAGCTTCGATCTTTTCGGGGATAAGGGGAATGCTGTAGAAGTCCTTGCCCTCGGGTCGGGCCGCTCGGAGGGCGTCGAGGACGGCGAAGTAGGCGGCGATGCCGTACTGGAGGGGCGGTTCCCCGACGGCCTTGGAGTTGAAGGGGGCGTAGGGGTTTTTCACGGGGGGCAGGAACTCCACCTCCGTTTTCTCGGGCATGAAGGAGGCGTCCGGGAGCTTGTAGGTGGAGAGGCTGTCGGTGAGAGGCCGGCCGTCCTCGCCGAAGCGCAGGTCCTCGAGGAGGGTCCAGCCCAGGCCCTGGGCCAAGGCTCCCTCTATCTGGCCCAGATCAACTTCCTCGTCCAGACTCGTTCCCGAGTCGTGGACGATGGTCACCGACTCCAGGCTGGCCGTGCCCAGAACGAGATCGACCTTGGCGACGACGCAGGCGGCTCCGTAGACATAGTAGGCGAAGGGACTGCCCCGTTCGGCCCTGGCGTCGTAGAAGAGGCCGGGGGTCGCGTAGAAACCATGTGCCGAGAGATCGACGCGGTCGTCCACGGCGGCCTCGATGAGCTTGTCCCAGGAGAGGCCCGAGGGCTTGCCATCAACGCGAACCTGGGCTTCGGCGAAGGATATCGAAGATGCGGGAACGGCTAGAATTTCACCTGCCTTGACGGCGAGGCGGCCCAGGATCTGCTCGCAGGCGAGCTTGGCCGCCATGCCGTTCAGGTCCGAGCCCGTGCTTGCGGCCGTTGGCACGGTGTTCGCCACCGTGAGGGTCGATGTCCGCTCGATGGAGATACGCTCGAGGGAAAGGCCCAGGGTCCGGCTTGCGACGAGGCCGATTTTCCTCGTCACCTGCTGGCCCATCTCGATCGCCCCCGTGGAGACGAGGACGGAGCCGTCCGAGTAGACATGCACGAGGGCCCCAGCCTCGTTCATGGGGAGCTTGGTGAAGGATATGCCGAAGCAGACGGGAATAATGGCCGCTCCCTTCCTGGAAAGACGCTCGGAGGCGTTGTACGCCGTGATCCCGGCCTTGAGGCCATTCCAGTCGGCCTTAGCGAGGAGAGCGTCCCAGGATTCCACGGCCCTGCAGCCCTTCATGGGCATGCCGAAATAGGTCGAGTCGCCCTCCGTAAACAGGTTGGCGCGCTGGATCTCCTCGCGGGGTCGGCCCATGGCCTTGGCAATGGCGTCGATAGCCGCTTCGATGACAAAGAAGGCCTGGGGTGCCCCGAATCCCCTGAAGGCGGTAAACGAGGGGAGGTTGGTCTTGCACATCATGCCCGTCACTCGGACGTTGGGGACGCGGTAGGCTCCCGTAGCGTGGAGGAGGGTACGGGAGAGGATCGCCGGCGAAAGGTCGCAAGTGCTCCCTGAGTTCTGATAGTATTCGGCCTCGAAGGCGAGGATCTTCCCCGAGGCGTCGGCCCCGATCCTGTAGTCTGTCGTGTAGGGATGGCGCTTGCCTGTCGCCCTCATGTCATCCTTGCGGTTCAGGTAGAGCTTGACAGGCTTGCCCGACACCCAGGCTCCCAGAGCGGCGAACGAAGCCCAGGTGGCCGCCTGGTCTTCCTTGCCGCCGAAGCCGCCTCCCAGGCGATGGGCTTCCACTTCGACCTTGTTCATTGAGAGTCCGAGGACCTTGGCGACGGCCTTCTGCACGCCCGTGGGCCCCTGGGTCGAGGAGACGAGGAATATTTTTCCTCCCTCGCGGCGCTCGGCGTAGGCTCCCTGGGTTTCGAGGTAGACGTGTTCCTGGCCGCCCGAATCCACCCTTCCCGAGACTACGTAGGCGCAGGTCCCGAAGGCCGCGGCCGGATCGCCGCAGGCTATCGTCCGCGAGGGGAGGATGAAGTCCCCCGCCGCAGCGGCCTTTCTCGGATCGAGGCGGAAGGGCAGGTTTTCGCTACTAATGGCGAGGGCGGCCGCGGCCCGCCGCGCCAACGCTCGGGTTTTCGCGAGGACGAGGACGAGGGGCTGTCCCCAGTATTCCCATTCGTCCTCAGGCAGGAGGGGCTCGTCCGGCTTGTTCCCCCCGATCTGGTTCTCGCCGGGTATGTCGGAGGCGATAATGACGATCACCGAGGGATCGAGATCCTTGGCCGCCTTAGCGTCAATGGAGAGGATCCTGCCTCGGGCGCTTTCGGAGAGCCGAAGGGCCGCATGGAGACAGCCTTCGGCTTCGGGCAGGTCATCGATATATCGCGTCTGGCCGCGCAAGTTGGCCAGGGATTCGGGATTGGCTTTCATGGATACAACTCCTCGGCGATACCTGATCCTTTAAATAAATTCATAAAATTATAAAGGACAAGGCGCTCGGTCATGCGGCTCCGGTAGGCCGCCGAGCCGCGCACGTCCCCGATTGGCGCGACCTCGGCGGCGGCCAGGGCGGCTACCTCGCGGGCCAGGTCGGCGAGGGCGGCCGGCTTGGCGCCCGCGACGTCGAAGCCCTCCATCGGCGCGGCCGCGCGCTCCAAGGAGAGGGGAAGGGGGGCTGCCCCGCCGACGCTCAGCCTTGGGCCCGAGATCTTGCCTCCCTCCACAGCGAAGGCGAGGGCAGAGTTCACGGCCGCGATGTCCAGGTTGCCGCGCTTGGCTATCTTGGCGAAGGAGAATTTAAGGGAAGTTCTCAAGGGGACGCGGACGGCGAGTATCGCCTCGCCCGCGGTCAGGGCCGTCTTCTTGTAGCTCAGGAAGAAGTCGCCGAGGGGAAGGATGCGGCCCGCCGCGGCGCCTCGGCCCGGCGCGCCCAGGACGAGGACAGCCCCCAGGGCGAGAAGGATGGCGCTCAGGTCCCCCACGGGCGAGGCGTTGGCCAGGTTGCCGCCTATCGTGGCGAGATTGCGCACGAGGCCGCTCGCGAACTGGGACTTGAAAGCCTCGATGCCGGGCACGGCGGCGCGGACTTCGGGGCTGGCGAAGAATTCGGCCGCCGTGACGGCCGCGCCTATCTCGAGCCGAGGGGCCGGGGACCCTCCGGCCGTCCGGAAACCGCGGTATTCCTGACGGGATCGGAGGATGAGAGGCTCGAAGTCCTCGCCGGTGTCGGGGTTGCGGACGAAGTAGTCCGTGCCGCCGCCGAGTATCACGTCGGATGGGTTAGCGGTATGGCGGCCTCGATCCGCAGCATCGGCAACCGCCGAGGCTGCGGCCGCCGCGGCGAAGGCGAGGACGGAACCGGGAAGGACGCCCGCGCCGACGAGGGCTTCGAGGCGGCCTTTCCTGTCCTCCGGGAGATCGGCGAATTCACGCGCGAGGCGCTCGGCGGCTCTCCGTATGGAACCGTAGCCCGTGCAGCGGCAAAGATTGCCGTCCACGGCGGCCATGGCTCCTGCCAGGTCCTTGGGACCGGGCGCGCAGAGCCAGGCGGTGAGGGCGACGATGAAGCCCGGCGTGCAGAAACCGCACTGGCTCGCGTTCTCCTCGAGGAAAGCCCGCATCACCGGGGTCAGGCCATCGGGATCGCCCGAGCTTCTTTTCAATCCTTCGATCGTGACGAGGTGTTTTCCGTGCAGGTCGCCCAGGGCGAGGAGGCAGGAGGGAAGGGCTCGATAGACGGAGCCTTCCCGTCCGGTCTCGCCCACGAGGACGGCGCAGGCGCCGCAGTCCCCCTCGCGGCAGCCTTCCTTGGTGCCCTTGAGTCCCAGCGAGCCCCGTATAAAGTCCAGGGCAGGCCCGCCCGAGCCCTCGGGCGACTCCACCCATGTATCGTTGACGAGAAACTTAGCCATCCTTGACCACCTTTCCGCGCCGCTGCCCGCAGGCCGCGCGGGCGCTAGGGCTCGACGTAGAGATCGACGGGGCCGAATCGGTCCACGTCGATGAGCCCCCTGTCCGTTATCTTGAGGCTCGGGATGACGGGCAGCGCCATGAACGACAGGGTCATGAGGGGAGAGGAGTTCGTCAATCCCTCCTGCCTGAAAAGTTCCTCGAAGCTCCGCAGTTTCCCGATGACGTAGTCCGCGTCCCGGTCGCTCATGAGGCCTGCCACGGGCAGGGGCAGGTCCAGGACGACCTTGTCCTCCACCGTGAACACGAGCCCGCCCTTGATCTTGTTGAGATGCCGCGCGGCCTTGAAGATGGACGCGTCGTCTACCCCGGCTATGATCATGTTGTGGGAGTCGTGGCTGATCGTGCCGCCTATGGCCCCGCGCTTGAGGCCGAGGCCCCGGATGAAGCCCTTGCCTATCCTCCCTGAGCCCGTATGCCGCTCGATGACGAAGATCTTCATGATGTCCCGATCGACGTCCGACACGCAGCGGCCGTCCACGACCTTGGGCGTCTCGATGCCGCAGTCCGTGACGATGGAGTCGGGCCGCGCCTCGATGACCCGAACCTTCTTCCCTTCGTCCGGAATGACGAAGTCGGCCGCCGTCAGCCATTTGACGTTGACGGAATCACGCAGGGCCGGCTGATAGCCAGGGAAATCCTCCACGAGGCGCCCGTCGCGGGCGACCAGGCGGCCCTCCTTGAAGACCATCTCGGCCTTGAAATCCGCGAACGAAGTGAAGACCACGAAGTCGGCCTTGCATCCCGGGGCGACGAGGCCCACGCCCTTCATCCCGAACCACTGGGCTGCGTTGGTGGAGGCTATCCTGAAGGCGTCGATGGGAGCGACCCCCCCCGCGATGAGAAGGCGGAGGGCGTGGTCCATGTGGCCCTCGTCCCTGAGGTCGTTGGAGTGCCTGTCGTCCGAGCAGATCATGAAGCGGGAAGCCGAGGCCGGCGTGACCGCGGGCAGGAGCTTCGCGAGGTCCTTGGCCGTCGAGCCCTCCCTCAGCATGATGTACATCCCCTTGGATAGCTTTTCGGAAGCCTCCCCGGGGCTCGTGCACTCGTGGTCGGAGCCGATTCCCGCCCTGATGTAGTCCGAGAGGGCTGCGCCCGACAGGCCGGGGGCGTGTCCGTCTATAGGCTTTCGCGCGCTGGCGAAAAGGGCGATCTTGTCCAAAAGCCGCGGTTCGCGCGCGAGGACGGCTGGGTAGTTCATCACCTCGCCCAGACCCAGGACACGCCTGTCCTGGAGGAAGGGGTACATGTCCGAGGCGTAGAGGGCCGAGCCGGCCGTGTCGAACTCCGTGGCGGGGACGCAGGAAGGGACCATGAAGTAGATGTCGAGGGGAAGGTTGTCGGAGGCGGCCAGCATGAAGCGCATCCCGTCGTAGCCCAGGACGTTGACGATCTCATGGGGATCGGCCACCACGGTCGTCGTTCCCCTCGGCAGGACGACGCGGGCGTATTCGGCCGGCGTGAGGAGGGAGGACTCAATGTGCACGTGCGCGTCGATGAGGCCGGGCGCGAGGTAGCGGCCCCCCAGGTCCATGGATTCCCTCGCTTGAAGCCCGTCGTTCACGCCCACGATCTGCCCGTCCCGGATCGAGACTACGGCGTCCTCGACGAAGCTCCCTCCGAGGAGGTCGACGACCGTGCAGGAGATGAGGTTGAGATCACAGGGCTGCCGCCCCTTCGTGGCGTCCATCGTTTCCTCGTTCATAGAAGTACCTCTGTGCAGTTCCGCCGCTTCATGATAACCGGAAATCAGCGGCCACGCAACTTTTTCCCGGGAGGTCTCGGCCCCGTCCGTGAAATCGTCTGGCTCCCTCGGCGATTTTTCTTGACAGGGAGGGAAAAGGGGATAGTGTTTTATTCGAAGTCGAACATTTCGATTTCGAACTATTTTTATCCAGAGGCTGCCATGGCGAACAACGAGGACCTGTTGCGGCGTTACGCCGAAGGGCAGAGATTCCTCTTCATGGGGGAGCAGTGCCTCAACCTTACCAAGAAGGCGCTCGACCCCATCATCCGCGGATACGGGCTCAACCATTCCCAGTACGTGATACTGATGATCCTCAACTACGCCGAGCTCACGGGCGAGAAGGTGATCAGTACCGAGTTAGCCTACATCCTCGGCCGCGAGAAGCACACGATCACGCCCCTCGTGGAGAGCCTCGTGAAAGCCGGATATATACAGCGGAACGGCGACCCCGGGGACAGGCGCCTCATCGTGCTGACCCTGACGGGCACGGGCAGGGATCTCATCCGGGAAGTCCAGCCCCTGACCTTCGCCACCCTCGCCGACATACCCTTCGGCGACGAGGACATGAAAAAAGCCTTCTTCGCTTTCCTCGAAACCTTCAGGCGCATCTTCGCCCAGAAATCCGGCCAGGACCCCGAGCTTTACAGCGGGACCTACAACCGCCTCCTCGTGAATGGGGAAGCGAAACTGCTCCATGGCTTTCCAGGGGTCGTCCCCGAAGCGAGGTGAGAACGATGCCGCTGGTCGATGTCGGGAAGGACGCCCTGTACTAAGAAAAGCGGGGGAAGGGTGAAGCGCTGTTCTTCGTCTCCGGGATGGGCGGGGACCACGGTGACTGGCGATGGCAGCTTCCTTCCCACGCGCGGCATTTCACCTGCTACACCTTCGACTGCAGGGGCTCGGGGAGGAGCGCCGGAGCGGCCCGCGGCCAGACGGCCGAGACCTATACGGCCGAACTCCTCGCCGACGACCTCGCCGGCATCATGGACGCCCTGGGCATAGCCCAAGCCCACATCCTGGACGGTTCGATGGGAGGAGTCGTCGCCCAGGCCTTCGCGCTGCGGCACCCCGAAAGGCTCCTGAGCCTGTCCCTACACTCCACCTTCGCCCGGGTGACGGGCAAGATGCGGGCCCAATTCGAGACCGAACTCTCCCTGCTCAAGAAGCTCGAGGTCGGCGACGTCCTCATGAGCCTCGCCCCCCTGATCTGGGCCGAGCGCACCCTTACCGAACGCCGCCACATCATTGAGAAATTCCGCTCCGACCGAAGGTCGGCCGACATCGCGGTGGACAAGGTCGTGTACGAACTTCAGAGCCGCCTCGTCCTGCGCGTCGACTACCTGTCCCGGCTCGGGGAGATCAAGGTCCCCGTCCTGGTGACTACGGGGCTAGACGACGGCCTGGTGCCGCCCGAGGAATCTCGCCTGATCCACGCGGCTATTCCGGGTTCCGTCTTGCGGGTCTTCCCGGGCTGCGGCCACGCCGTCACGATCGAGAATCCCCGGGGCTTCAACACCCTGTCCCTGCGGTTCCTCAAGGCCCGACGGGGAGGGGCGTTATGATATTCTCCCTCCTGATCGACGGTCTTTCGGTGGGCTCGGTGTACGCCCTCGTCGCCGTGGGCCTCGTCATGCTCGCCCAGTCGACGGGGACGATGAACTTCGCCCACGGGGATTTCATGATGTTCTCGACCTTCGTCGCCTACGCCCTCCTCGTCCAGCTGAAGTTTCCCTTCGCCCTGGCCCTCATCGGCGCCATGGTCTTCGCCTCCCTCTTGGGCTTCACCGTAGAGCGGCTCATCATCCACCACCTCATCGGCGGACCCATGGCCGCATCGATCATGGCCACCCTCGGCGTGGCCTACATCCTCCAGGGCATCGCCAAGGATATCTGGTCGGACAACATCTTCAGGTTCCCCGAGACCTTCCCTGGCGACTACATCCAGGTGGGGCCGGCGCGGATGTCACCCCAGAGCATCGGCGTCATCGCCTCGACCCTGATCGTCATCTCCCTGCTGTATCTTTTCCTGAACAAGACAAAGGCCGGAACCGCCCTGCGCGCCCTCACCCAGAACCGACAGGCAGTCTTGCTGATGGGCGTGCGGGTTTCGCGCATGTTCTCGATCTCCTGGATCGTGGGCGGCGTCCTCGCCGGCGTCGCCGGAGTCCTCTACTCCTACGCCATCAAGTACCTGGAGGTGGGCTACTTCAGCAACATGGGCCTCTCCTTCTTCCTGATCCTCGTGGTCGGCGGCATCGGGCGGGTCTACGGCCCCCTCTTCGGCTCCGTCTTCCTGACCCTCCTCCCCCAGCTGCTCGGCGGGAAATTCAGCCAGCAGATGAGCCTGGTCTACGGCATCATCCTGGTCGTTTTCGTCCTCGCCGCACCCAAGGGGTTCTACGGCCTTTGGTGGCGGATACGCAGGATCTGGGCGTCGAGGCCCCGGAATCGAGGTGAAGCATGAGCGGAAGCCCAGGGAAGACCATCCTCGAGATCGAGGGACTGTCCATCAGCTTCGGCGGCCTCCAGGCCGTGGCGGACCTGGACCTGAGCATCGACGAAAACGAGATATTCTCCATCATCGGGCCGAATGGGGCGGGGAAGACCACGGTCTTCAACATGGTGAGCGGTTTCTACAAGCCCGACGCGGGGAGGATACGCTTCGCGGGCCGCGACCTCACGCGGCTCAAACCCCACAGGATCGCGGCCCTCGGCGTGGCCAGGACCTTCCAGAACCTGGAGCTCTTCTCGAGGATGACGGTGCTGGAGAACCTCCTCATCGCCAAGCATCTTTTCGCGCGCACGAACTTCTGGACCGAGCTCCTGAACACCCGGCGGGTGCGGGGCGAGGAAAAGCGGATACGGCAGGAGGCCCTGGCCATACTCGACTTCCTCGATCTCGGCTACGCGGCCGACACGCCCATCTCCGAGTTTCCCTATCCCGTGGAGAAGAGGATAGAACTTGCCCGGACCCTCGCCCTGAGGCCCAGGCTCCTCATCCTCGACGAGCCGGCAGGGGGCCTGAACCATGTCGAGACGGCCGAGCTGGCCGATATCATCCTGCGGATCCGCGGCGAACAGGGCCTCACGATCCTCCTCGTCGAACACGACATGTCGATGGTGATGAAGATTTCCGACAGGATCGTCGTCATGGACCATGGGAGGAAGATAGCCGAGGGCAGCCCCGAAACCGTCCAGAAGGATCCCAAGGTCATCGAGGCCTACCTCGGCAAGGGGGAGATCGATGCTTGAGCTCAAGGAGGTCTCCTGCTTTTACGGGAAGGTGCGGGCCCTGCGGGAGGTTTCGATCGTTGTGGAGGAGGGGAGCATCGTCTCCCTCCTGGGCGCGAACGGGGCTGGCAAGATGACCTGTCTCAAGGCGATCTCCAGGATCGCGAAGCTGCAATCGGGCAAGATATTCTTCCGCGGCAAGGACATATCGAACCTGTGGCCGGCCGACGTCGTGCAGCTGGGCCTGATCCAGGTCCCCGAGGGCAGGATGCTCTTCCCCCAGCTCACCGTCGAGGAGAATCTCAAGATGGGAGCCTGTAGCAGGAAGGACAGAAAGGCGATTCCGGCCGACAAGGAGCGGATGTACGGCTATTTCCCCGTGCTCGGTCAAAGGCGGCGCCAGACGGTAGCGACCTTGTCAGGCGGCGAGCAGCAGATGCTCGCCATAGCCCGGGGGCTTATGGCCGCCCCGAAGATCCTCCTGCTCGACGAACCATCCCTCGGACTCGCGCCGGTGATCGTGGAGCAGATCTTTGCCTTCATCCGCGACCTGAAGAAGACGGGAACGACCGTCCTCCTCCTCGAGCAGAACGCGTCCATGGTCCTCCGGATAGCCGACAGGGCCTACGTGCTGGAGACGGGCGCCATCGTGATGTCGGGTCGGGCTTCGGAACTCGTGAAAAGCGAAAAGGTGAGGGCGTCCTATCTCGGGATAGGCACTTAAGCTGACGCCTAAGCGCCAGCTTGAGCCGATAAAGGCGGAATATTCTTGCAGGGGGCCCTAGGCTCCCTTTGGCAAAGGGCAAAGGAGGCGGAAATGAGAAAAGCAATGGCACTCGCGGTCGTCCTGGCGTCGATCCTGTCGGTCGCGGCGGTCCGCGCGGCGGGGAACGAGGCGGTTCCAGGCGTCTACGACGACAAGATCGTCGTCGGCTATACGATGCCGATGTCGGGACCGATCGGCTTCATGGGCAGCCAGACGGCGACCACGACCGAGACGGTGTTCAAGAAGTACAATGAGCAGGGCGGCATCTACGGGAGAAAGCTCCAGCTCGTGAAGTACGACTCAGGCATGGACGCGGGCCAGGCTCTCGCGAACTACCGCAAGCTCATCCTCGAGGACAAGGTGTTCTGCGTCCTCTTCGGCTTCGGTTCCTTCGTGCGCCCCGCCTACTCCTTCTTCGAGGAACAGAAGGTGCCCTGGCTCTTCCCCGGGGCTCCCTCCGAGGACGTGATGTTCCCCGCGCGCAAGTACCTGTTCTCGGTCTTCCCGACCACGGCGACCCAGATGAGCGTCGAGGTCAACTGGATGATCCAGCAGAAGCAGTGGAAGCGCCTGGCCGTCGTCTACGGCGACTCGGCCTCGGGCAAGACGGGCCTCGACCAGATCAAGGACCTCCTGAAAGGCGCCGACCTCAAGCTCGTCGCGGCCGAAGCCATACCCATCAACGCGACCAGCGCCGCCGTCCAGGTGGCCAAGGTAGGCATGCAGAACCCCGACATGGTCCTCATCATGGTCCAGATGTCCCTGATCGGGCCGACCATCCCCAACCTCCTTCAGGGCGTGAACATCGACGGACTCTACAGCGCCTGGTGGGGAGCCCTCCAGTGGCCGAACGGGAAGTCCACCGAAACCAAGCAGATGGCCGACTTGCGCGCCCTCCTCGTCAAGGAGCACCCCGAGATCTACAACGACTCCAACGTCGGCGGCAACGTCGAGCACGGCCTGACGGTCGAGCTCTTCGTCGAGGCCCTCAAGCGCGCGGGCAAGGACCTGACCCGCGAAGGCCTCCTCAAGGCCCTCGAATCCTTCAAGAACTACGACAACGGGAAGGGCAACTTCGTTACCTTTTCGCCGACCCGGCACGAGGGCATAGCGGGCGGTTTCGTCATCCAGTACAAGAACAGCGACTGGCTCCTCGTCTCCAAGTGGATCGACGTGGACGTCGGGCAATGATTCGGGCGTGAAGATCGAGCGGGGGCCGCCTTGGCCCCCGCTTTTCATTTCAGGGCCGGCAGACGGGGAGGGCGTATGGATGAGGAGTTCGGGTCGAAGAACAGGGCCGAGTGGATATGGATCCGCCCTCCCCGAAGGGAGAGGGCCGGCCTCATTCCCCGCGGCGAAAGCGATTTTTCCGATGACCGAAATCGCTTCGTCTACTTCCGGAAGGAGTTCGAGGCTCCGGCGGGAATTCGCGGCGCCTGTCTTCGCGCCTCGGCCGACGGCCGCTACATCCTCTTCCTGAACGGGAAAAGGCTGGGCAGGGGCCCTGCCCGCTGCCACCCGGGCTGGCAGTGCCTCGACCCCTTCGAGGCCGGTGATCTCATCCTGCCGGGAAAGAACGTCCTCGCAGCCCTCGTCCACTCCTACGGCAGGGACAGCTCCTTCTACCAGCTTCCCCGGGGAACCCAGGCCCTCCTCTTCGGCTGCGCCGGCTTCTACCTCGACGGGAGCCTCGGCCTGGGCACAAACGGCTCCTGGAAGTGCCTGGCCTCCGAAGCCTGGGAGCGCGATACACCCTTCGGGGGTACGGGCTACATGGAGCATTTCGACGGCCGCAAGGAACCGGAGGGATGGGAACTCCCCGGATTCGACGACTCGGCTTGGGGACAGGCCTTCGTCCAGCGCGTTTCTATCCCCGCCGCAGGAAGCGACGTTGTCCCCTTCCCGAGGCTCGTGGACCGCGGCATAGGCCTAATGCGCGAGGAGAAGGTCCTTCCCCCCGGCCGGCCGAGGCCGGCGCCCGGAGGCGGCCTGGTCTGGGACTTCGGCCGCATCCTCCTCGGAAGGATCGGGGTGGAGGTCGAGGCGGAAGCCGGGGCGGGCGTCGAGCTGACCTGCGGCGAAAGCCTCGGGCCCGACGGCGGGGTCTTCCGGCCGGGAGCCATCCCCGGCATCTTCACTCCCCCCTCCCAGGCCCTGCGCTTCCGGGCGGGGAGCTTCGCCTGCTCCGACGAGCTCCTCACGCGGATTTGGCGGGTGGGAGCCTACACGGCCTCGGTCTGCCGACAGGACGGATTCATCGACTGCCCCTCGCGCGAGCAGCGCCAGTAGACGGGCGACGCCCAGATCCAGGGCCTTTTGAGCCACGTGACCTGCTCCGATCCCCGACTGGCCCGGAAGGCCATCGTCCAGGCGGCGCAGACCCAGGGGCCTGAGGGCATGGTAGCCATGGCCTCAACTTCGGACATCGGCGCCGAGTGGCGAACCTACATACCCGACTACGCCCTCTATTGGATACTGTCGATCGGGGACTACTTCGACTACTCGGGCGATCGGACCATATTCGACGATACTTTCCCTGCCGTGGCCAAGGCCTTGGGCTGGTTCATGCCCTGGCTGGACGTATCGGGCCTCCTCGCGGATGTCCCCGGCTGGGTCTTCGTGGATTGGTCGGAAAAGCTGGACAAGAAGGGGGAGGTCCTGGCCCTCAACGCCCTCTTCGCCGCGGCGCTCAGGGCGGGAGCCAGGGTGGCCGAGGGAGTCGGCGCGATGCCTTTCGCCGAGCGCTGGAGGACGCTGGCCTCGTCGGTGGCGGCTGCGGCCGCGGCCCGTCTCTGGGATGAAAAGCGGGGCGTCTACGCCGATTGCAGGAGCGAGGCCGGGCTTTCCCCCGTCGTCAGCCAGCAGGCCAACGTCGTCGCCATCGCTTTCGGCGTGGCGCCGCGCGACCGCTGGGATAGGGTCTTCGGCTACATGCTCGATGAGGGGCGGGTAAAGCTGACCAAGGCCTGGAGATGGGACGAGGAGAGGGCCTTCGACCCCGAGAAAGACGTCGTTCTGGCCCGGGCCGGGAGGGTGGACGACCTGCTTTCGAACATAAGGAAAGGCTGGGAGCCCATGCTGGCCGATGGAGGCGGGACCTTCTGGGAGTCCTGGCAGCTCACGGAGGCGACGAGCCGCTGCCACGCCTTCTCGGCCACGCCCGTCTATGATCTTTCGACCTACGTCCTCGGCCTGAGGCCGACGGCGCCCGGCTTCGCGAGCTTCGAAGTCCATCCCTGGTTCGGAAACCTCGCGTGGGCGGAAGGTTCCATGCCCACGCCCGCCGGGCCGATATCCCTGGCCTGGCGGCGCGAGTCCGGCGCCATCGCGCTCGAGTTGATCGTGCCCGAAGGACTTTCAGGCAAGCTGTGGACGGGAGAAGGCGTGCAACGCCCAGGCGGCGCCGGGGAACTTGTCCGGCGGCCGGCCTGCGGACGCGACCTTCGGCCGGGCGTCATCCGCCTCAGCCGTCCAGCGCCCTGAGATAGGTCCGGAGAGTACCCCCGGCTATCCCCTGGCTCTCGGCCTTTGAAAAGCCCTTGGCAGCGAGGGTTTCCAGGAGCTTGGGCGCGTCGAAGGGGTTTTCGTACCCGACGGCGTTTCCCGGCACGCCGTTGATGTCCGAGCCTATGGAAAGATGCTCAGGTCCGACGACGGAGGCGCAGTAGGCCGCGTAGTTTCCGAAGGTTTCGAGGTCGGGTATGCCCGCTTCCTTGATCCGGAAGAGCCAGAGGCCGACCAGTCCTCCGGCCTCGGCGATCCGCTTCATCAGCGCGTCGGAGATATAGCGGGGGAAGGCCTGGAGGGCCCGCGGGCCGGTATGGCTGCAGATCGGGGGCTTGATCGCGGCATCGAGGGCGGCGAAGGCCGTCTCCTCGTCGGCATGGGCCAGGTCGACGATCATGCCGAGCTCGTTAGCCCGAGCCACGACCTTCCTTCCAAAGGCCGAGAGACCCGTCCGCTCGGCCTGGGGGATTATCCTGCCTCCCCAGCCATAGGCGATTGAGCCGATTGAGTTTGCCGAATAATGGACGAGGCCGATGAGTCTGACTCCGGCTTCGTATACTTCGTCGACGCGATCCAGGTCCTCCCCGATGAAATCCCCTCCCTCGATGCCCAGAAGGAAGGCGGGTTTGCCGTCCGAAAGGGCCGAATCCAGTTCGGTCGCGTCACGCACCACTTCGGCTTCGGCTTTGGCCGCCGCGCTTTTAGCCTTGGCGAGGTCGGCGAGTACCTGCCTGCAGGGATCGACCTTGATGGGCAGGAAGGTGTTGGGATCGCCCAGGACGCAGAGGACGAAGCCCGAGATCCCTGCGGCGCGGCAGTCCCTCAGTCGGAAATCGGGGGGTATGGTGTTGCCCGGGACGAGGCGCATCGCGGCAGGCATGATGCCCTCGCGGTGGCCGTGGACGTCGAAGTAGAAATCGCTCATCTTGTGCCTCCAGGATCACTTGTCTTCGCGCATGTAGGCCGCGCCCAGGGCGGCGGGGGCTCCGATCTTCTTGGAGAGGGCTTCCCACCAGGTCATGAGGACGAGGACGGCTATGGTCCCCAGATAGGGCAGCATGTTGAGAAAAGCGGCGGGGATGTTGGTGCCCGAGGCCTGGAGGCGGAACTGCACGGCGTTGATGCCCCCGAAGAGGAGGGCGCCCCAGATGGAGCGGGCCGGGTTCCACATGGAGAAGATGACGAGGGCGATGACGATCCAGCCTCGTCCTCCCGTCAGGTTCTCGGCCCAGCCCGGGGTATAGGAGAGGGAGAGCTGCGCTCCTCCCAGGGCGATGAGAGCTCCGCCCAGAATGGTGTAGAGGTACTTGGACTTCATCACGTCGATGCCCATGGCGTCGGCCGTCTGGGGATCCTCACCGATGGAGCGGAGCCAAAGCCCCGGCCGCGTCTTGTAGAGGAAAAACCAGGCCAGGGGGATGAGGAGGTAGACGGCATAGGTGAGGATGTCCTGATTGAAAAGCGCTCCCAGGATAGGAATGCCCTGAAGGAAGTCGACCTTGAGGGTTACGAATTTGGCGCCCTGAAGTCCCACCAGCCTGAAATTGTTGGATGTGGGACCGAGCCTCTGGCCCAGGAAGGACGCGAAGCCCGAACCGAAGAGGGTGAGCGACAGGCCCGAGACGACCTGGTTGGCGCGCATGGTCACGGTGAGCAAGGCGTGAAGGGCGGCCATAGCCGCGCCGACGGCGAGGGCGGCCATCAGCATGATGCCCTCGACGCCCAGGTTGAGGATGCCCGCCCGTTCGGTGAGGATCTCGCCTATCGTCGCGAAGACCAGGCTGGTGCCTGCCCTGACCGAGATGGCCAGAATGGAGCTGACGAGATCCATCAGCCTTCTCCTTCGACGCAGGTACCCTTGGGCTCCGGCTTGAGCCTGCGTATCCTGTATTCGGTGAAGAGGGATCCGGCGAGGAGGGGGAAGAGGATGAGGCCCTGCATCACCGATCCCATGGCCGAAGGCAGGCCCATCATCATCTGAACCTGGTCTCCGCCCACCAGGATGCCGCCCATGAGGAGGGCGACGAAGGGAATGGCGAGGGGATTGAGCTGGGACATCCAGGCTATGATGATGGCCGTAAAGCCATAGCCCAGGCTTAAGCCCTGCTGGAGCCGGTGCGATATGCCCGTTACTTCACAGGCTCCGGCCAGGCCGCAGATAGCCCCGGAGAGGACGGCGGCGAGGAAAACGTTGCGCCCGACGGCTATGCCCTGGTAGCGCGCCGCCTTGGGGCTGTTGCCGATGATCGTCAGTTCGAAGCCCCAGCGTGTCCTCTTGAGAATGATCCACAGGGCAACGGCCAGAGCGAGGGCGAAATAGACACCGATATGGGCCCTGCCGAATATGCGCGGAAGCCATACAGTCTCGGGGAAGGGTGCCGAACCCGGGAATCCGAACCCCTTGGGGTCTCGCCATGGCCCGTAATATAGATACTCTAAAAACAATATCGCGACATAGTTGAGCATGAGAGTGACGAGGGTTTCGTCTACCTTCAGCCGGGTTTTAAGGATGGCAGGTATTCCCGCCCAGAGCGCGCCCGCGGCGCAGCCTGCGAGGATGACGCAGGCAAGAAGGAGCCAGGAAGGGAAGTCCGGGCCGGCGAAGAGGGCGATGCCCGCGGCCGCTACCCCGCCCAGGGTGAGTTGGCCTTCGGCCCCGATGTTCCAGAATTTGAGCTTGAAGGCGAGGGCGACCCCAAGGCCCGTGAGGGCGAGGGGGATGGCTTTCACTAGGGTTTCGGCAAAACCGGAGACGCTGCCGAAGGCGCCGACGGCCATGGACCCATACGTAGCGATGGGGTCGGCGCCGAAAATGATGAGGACGATGCCCGTCAAAACCAAGGAAACCAAAAAGGACGCGGCTGGGACGATGAAGAGGGCCGCGGTCGAATGGCTCTTGCGTTTTTCGAAGACAATCCTCATCTATCCCCTCCCACGCCGGCCATGAGAAGGCCCAGTTTTTCGGGTTCGGCCTCCCTGGCAGGGATGATCGCCATGATCCTTCCTTCGAACATGACGGCTATGCGGTCTGCGACTTGGATGAGCTCGTCGATGTCCTCGGATACGAACAGTACACCCCTACCATCATCACGCTGGGCAACGAGCTGGCGACGCACGAATTCGGTCGCCCCAATGTCCAGACCGCGGGAGGGATAGACGGCGACAAGGAGCTTCTGGCAGGCTCCAATCTCCCTGGCGAGGATGGTTTTCTGAATGTTGCCTCCCGAGAGGAACTTGACCCGGGTCTCCGGCCCCGGCGTCATGATCCTGAAGCTCTCTATCAGGCGTTTCGCCATGGCTGTCACCCTTCGAGGCAGGAGGAGGATGCCCGCGGACAGCGGCCGTTTCCTGTACTTCTTCATGGCGAGGTTGGACGCGACGCTCATGTCGCCTACTGCCCCTACGGAGGTTCTGTCCTGGGGGATATGGGCGACGCCGGCCTTGATGAAGGCAAGGGGTGAGGCTCTGCTCATGTCCTTGCCCCCGAGGATGATCCTGCCCGAGCTGAGGTCCCGCAGTCCTGTTATGACTTCGGCGAGTTCGCGCTGCCCGTTGCCCGCCACCCCCGCGAAGCCGAGGATCTCCCCTCCGTGGAGTTCGAGGCTGAACTCCTTGAGGGCGGGCAGTCCCCTGTCGTCGAGGGCCGATACCTTATCGAGCCTAAGGATTGTCGCACCCGGGGCGAAGGGCTTCTTATCCAGTTCGAAGAGGACTTCCCTGCCCACCATCAGCCGGGCTAAATCCCTGGGGCTCGTGTCCGCCGTTCGCGTCTCGGCGGCAACGGCCCCTTTCCGCAGGACCATTACCCTGTCGCAGAAGAGCATGACCTCCTCCATCTTGTGGGTGATGAAGATGGCCGACTTGCCCTCGGACTTGAGGTTCCGGACGACCTTGGAGAGTTCATAGGACTCCTGGGGCGTCAGTACGGCTGTCGGCTCGTCCAGGATGAGGATTTCGGCCTTGCGGTAGAGGAGCTTCAGGATTTCCACCCGCTGCTGTTCGCCCACGGAAAGCTGCCAGATTGATTCCCTGGGTTCGACCTTGAGGTTGTACTTCTCGGCGAGGGCGAGTACCTCCTTCTCGATCCTGGCCATGTTGGGGACGAAACCCTCCTTCATGCCGAGGATGATGTTCTCGAGGACGGTCATCGAGTCGACGAGCTTGAAATTCTGGTGGACCATCCCTATGCCCAGACGCTGGGCGTCGGCTGGACCTTCGATGCGTTCCTTGGAACCCCGGACGAGGATTTCGCCCGAGTCCGGCCTATAGAGGCCGCAGAGAATGTTCATGAGAGTGGACTTGCCGGCGCCGTTTTCGCCTAAAAGGGCGAGAACCTCGCCTGGGCCGAGACTTAAGGAGACGCAGTCGTTCGCCCTGACGCCGGGGAAGGATTTGGAAACGCCGCGCATCTCGACGAGGGGCGCGCTCAAAGATGCTGCCATGTAGGATGCCTTGTCATTCCGGGGATTCGAAGCGGAAATCGAGCGTCCCGTCCGGAATAAGGGGCGGGACGCCGTGCGCCGTGCGCGGGAAGGCAGTCGGAGGTGAAGCCTCGACCGTTTTCCCGCGCACCGCGGAAGGTCACTGTATCTTGCCGACGACACCTTCGACGAAGAAATCTATGTTCCATACTTTATCGTCGGGCACCACTTCGCCAGCCTTGTAGAGAACCTTGCCTGACTGGTCCTTGATGGGACCGGTGAATATGGACCAGCCGCCGAGAATCTTTTTCTGGACATCCTCGACGTCCTTCTTCACGGAGTCGGGGACCTTGGGGCTCATGGCGGAGAGCTTGGTAACGCCGTCATTGAGGCCGCCCCAGTACTGGTGCGTCTTCCATTTGCCGTCGAGTGCGTTCTGGATCGTTACAATCAGGTAGGTGCTCCACTCCCAGGTCGCGCTCGCGAGTACCGAGTCGCCCACGAACTTGCCCATGTCGGAATCGTAGCCGACGGAAACCTTGCCACGTTCCTGGGCAGCCTTCTGGGGCTCGGTCGTGTCCTGATGCTGGGCGATGACGTCGGCTCCGGAGTCGAGAAGGGCGACTGCAGCTTCGCGTTCCTTGACAGGATCGTACCAGGTGTTGGTCCAGACGATCTTGACCTGGGCCTTGGGGTTGACCGAGCGGACGCCCAGGGTGAAGCCATCGATGCCTCGGATGACTTCGGGAATCGGAAAGGCTGCGACGAAGCCTATGACGTTGGTCTTGGTGGCGCGGCCGGCTATGATGCCTGTCAGATAGCGCGCTTCCTCGATCTTGCCGAAGTACGTGGCCATGTTGTCTGCGGTCTTGTAGCCCGAGCAGTGCTCGAAGATGACCTTCGGGAACTCCTTGGCCACGGCGAAAGTCGGGTCCATGTAGCCGAAGCTGGTCGTGAAGATCATGTCGTAGCCGGCCTGGGCGTACTGGCGGATGACGCGCTCGGCGTCAGGGCCCTCAGGTACGTTTTCGATGTACTTTGTCTCGATCTTGCTGCCGAAGTATTTCTCGGCCGCCAGCCTGCCGCGGTCCTGCTCATAGGTCCAGCCCATGTCTCCGGGGGGACCGATGTAGACGAAGGCGACTTTAAGCGGCTTCCTGGTCTGGGCGGCTAGGGGCGACGTGAGAGAAAACAGCATGGCGAGAGCCATGAGTCCCAGGGTCAGCTTTTTCATGAAAAACTCCTCCAGTCGCTCCGGTTTGGGTTGTCGGGCTCTTGCGGCCCTAGGTGCGGAGCAAGCGTTGCGGACATACTAGACCGCGCCGCGAGAGGAAGTCAAATTGTTTTCCGCTTATTCTACTGAGTGATCCAGGCTTTTTCGTAACCTTTCAGCGACCTGATTGAAGAGAGCATATTCATTGCTTCGGTCTTGCTGGGGTAAGGTCCGATCCTCACCTTATAGGCATTGTTGATTTCCTTGATCTCGACAGAGAAATGTTTGGAGATAAACAAATCTCTCTCCGCGTAGGCTCCATTTTTCTTGCTGAAGCTGTTTGTCTGGATCCAATACTCGCCGGATGCGGCTTGTATGGCTGTCGTCGGCGTGGTTGCCGGCTTGGCCTGGACGGACTTGATCTCAGGCTGGGGGGCCTGCGCCGGCTTTAGGGTCGTCGTGGGGGATGGGGAAACGCTCAGGGTTGTGGGAGTAGGCTTGGGTTGCGCTGGCGCTATGCCGCCCGTCGCCACAACCGTGGTCGTGGACTGGCCCTGATCGCCGTAGACTATGTAGACATCCCCGCTCTTGCCCCCCTCACCGTGCCATTCATTTCGAAGGGCGTCCTGTCCGAGATGGGGGTGGGCCTGAAGAGGATGAAGGCCGCGGCTGCCACGATGAGGACGAAGGCGCTCACGGCGGCGGCTATCCAGAGATATTTCTTTGTGTTGTCAGACATGTCTCTTTCTCCATGGGAATCCCCTTCGCGGGGAACCTATGTATTCAAGTATCGGCGGCAGGACCAGACCAATAGAGTATTTTCGTGTTTCAACAGGTTCCAATCAGGAGGGAAGCCTCGAGGCGATGATCATTTTCACCTGTGCCTCGAGCGCCTGCAGGTTGCCGTCGTTCTCGATGATTACGACAGGGGGCTTTTCCTTGGGTCTGAGCTTCCAGAGATAGCGCTGTTTCGAGATGCGCCGCAGGATGTCGGCTATGCCCAGGCCGTCTCTCGCCATCCCCCGCTTTATCCTCAGCCAGATGGAAGCTTTCATCTCGACGATGAGGTCACAGAGATTCGTCTGGGGGAAACGGTACAGCAGGGCGGCGTGGATGCAGATCCTCTCATGGGCCTGTATTTCTTCATCCAGGAAGCGGAGCATGACAGGATGCACGATGGATTCATGGAGCTGGAGCTTCTCGCGGTTGGAGAAGACGATTTCTCCCAGGGCTTTGCGGTTCACCTTTCCGTCGGGTTGGAGTATGCCGGGCCCGAAAGTCCGGGCAAGCTTTTCTGCGCACGCCGCAAGGGCCTTGTGGCCGAGGGCATCCACATCGATCAGGGTGAATCCTTCATGGGCGAAGGTTACGGCGGCTTCGTTCTTGCCTGAGCAGTAGCCGCCTGTCAGTCCTACGATGGTCATCATTGGTTGTTCATCCTTAGTGCATCTCCCCCCAGGAGAAAGCTGTTTCGATGCTCACCCTCAACGGGACAGCGAGGACGGCGGCCCCCTCCATTTCCCTGCGCAGGATCACTTTCGCTTTTTCCACGCTCGCCTCGGGCGCTTCGAAGACGAGTTCGTCATGAACCTGCAGGAGCATCTCGATCTCGGGCGCCTCGGCGGCCAGGGCTCGGTCCACCTGTATCATGGCTCGCTTGACGATATCGGCGGCGCTGCCCTGTATAGGCGTGTTGACGGCCACTCTCTGGGCTGCCTGGCGCTCTGTCTTGTTCCTGGAGTTGATCGCCGCTATCTTTCTCCGCCGACCGAACATCGTCGTCGTGTAGCCTGTCGCCTCGGTCTGGTCGATGGTTTTCTGGATGAAGGCGGCGACACCCGAATATGTCGTGAAGTAGGCTTCGATGAACTCCTGCGCCCGCGCGTTGGGTATGCCCAGATCCCTCGCCAGCCGGAAGGCGCTCATGCCGTAGATTACGCCGAAGTTGATGGTCTTGGCCACCCGGCGCTGGTCGGGCATTATGTCACTCTCGTCGATGCCGAAAATGAAGGCGGCCGTCCGCTTGTGGATGTCGACACCGTCTTTGAAGGCCTTGATGAGGTTTTCGTCGCCCGAGAGATGGGCCATGACGACAAGTTCGATCTGAGAGTAGTCAGCCGAGATCAGGACCTTGCCGGGCTCGGCGGTGAAGGAGGCGCGGATTCGCCTTCCTTCCTCGTCGCGGACGGGGATGTTCTGGAGGTTAGGGTCCTTGCTCGAGAGTCTTCCCGTCGCCGCTCCCGTCTGGAGGTAGGTCGTATGGACCCTCCCCGAGCGCTCGGCAAGGTCGGCCAGGTTGTCGACGTAGGTATTCTTAAGCTTGGCCAGGGTCCGCTGTCGGAGAATGAGGGCCGGCACGGGATCGAGCGGGGCCAGTTCCTCGAGGACGGCCGTGTCCGTGGAGTAGCCTGTCTTGGTACGTTTCTGAACGGGGAGCTTGCGCTCGACGAAGAGGATCTCCTGGAGCTGTTTCGTCGAGGCGAGGTTGAACTCGCGCCCCACGAGTTCCCAGGTCTTCCTCTCGATCGAGTCTAATTCCTTTTCGAGTTCCACGCCGTATGCCCGGAGTTCGGGGGCGTTGACCCGGATTCCCCGCTCCTCCATCTCGACGAGGATAGGCAGAAGGGGCATCTCCAATTCCCTGAAGATGCCATCGAGATTCTGGCGCTTTAGTTCCTCGGCGAGGAGGACCTGGAGGCGGAAGGTGAAATCGGCGTCCTCGGCGGCGTAGCGCGTCGCCTCGGCTATGGGGACTGTATCGAAGGTCGAGCCCTTGGGCACCACGTCCTCGAAGGAGAGCCCGGAGAGGCCGAGGAGTCTTTCGGCCAGACTCTCGAGGGAGAAGGAGTTGGATTCGGCGTCGAGGAGCCAGGCGGCGACCATAGTGTCGAAGATAGGATTCTGGATCCTGAGACCAAGCCGCCGCACGACGTGGAAGTCGAACTTGATGTTGTGGCCTGCGGCGAGGGCCTTGGAGCCGAAGAGCCGCCCCAACTGCCGTATGACGGCCTCGCGTCCGACGACGGGGGAGTCGGGGCTTTTCAAGGGGACGTAGCAGCTTTTACCGGGCGAACAGCTCAAGGAGAAACCCACCATGGACGCCGTGATCGGATCGAGGCTGTCCGTCTCGGTGTCGAAGGCGAAGAGGCCGGCGGCCAGACAGCTGTCGACAAGGGCGGAAAGACCTTCCGCGGTCGTCACAGCCTCGTATACCCCGGTTCCCGAAAACTCGGGGAGAACCCGTGGCTTTGCAGGTGGGGCCAGGGTCTCGTCGTCGAAGAGGCCGAACTTGGCCTGGCCGAACTTGGCCAGGCCAAGTTCGGTCGGGGAAGGCTTGGTGTGGGGCGGCGCGGCCTTGCCGAGCGGCGATTGGCCCGCCAGGCTCCGCATGCCCTCGCGCAGGAAAAGGGGGGCGGCTGCGGCGACGTCAAAATCCTGGACATGCAGCTCATCGAGGGAGGCAAGTCCCAGATCGATGTTTTCCGAAAGGGTTATCAGCCTCCGGGAAAGATAGGCGCTCTCCTTGCCTGCGGCGAGTTTGGCCCTGAGGGTGTCGGGCTTGACTTCATCGATGGAAGCGTAGACATCATCGAGACTCCTGAACTGGCTCAAGAGTTTCAGGGCTGTCTTGTCGCCGATGCCCCGCACGCCGGGGACATTGTCCGAGGCGTCGCCTGTAAAGGAGAGGTAGTCCAGGATCCGCTCCGGCCCGACTCCCCATTCCTCCTTTACTTCCTCGGCGCCCAGTTCCCTGACGCCGCTCCCCTCCTGGGGGCGCAGGGCCCTAACCGATCCCCCGACGAGCTGAAGCAGATCCTTGTCGCCCGAGACGATCCAGCAGGGACGCTCTTCCCTCGCGCAGCGGCGGGCGATGGTGGCGATGACGTCGTCGGCCTCGTAGCCTTCTGCCCTGAGAAGCGGCAGGCCGAGGGCGCCCAGTATCTCCTCGACGATCGGAATCTGGGAGATCAGGTCATCGGGGGTTTTCTGCCGCGTGGCCTTGTACTGGTCGTAGATCGCGTGCCTGACCGTCTTGCCCTGCGAGTCGAAGACAGCCGCAAAGGCCTCGGGCCTGCGCTGCTCGAAGATCGAGTAGAGGAACTTGAAGAAGCCGTAGACAGCCGAGACGTTCGCGCCCGAGGAGTTGCGCAGGGGGCGTGACAGAAAGGCGAAATACGACCGGTAAATGATGGCGTAGGAGTCGAAGAGGACGAGACCAGGCTTCATTCGGCCGTCCTCATCGCGAAGCCTTGGAGGCTTCGTAGGCTTCGATGATCTGGTAGGCGGCGTTTATTCGCGTGCTCGTTTCGGTGGAGCGCTTGAGAGTTTCGGGGGAACCGGAGTTCCGGTCCGGGTGGTATTTGAGGAGGAGCTTTCTGTAAGCGTTCTTGACATCGGGGAATGGGGCGTATGGCGTGAGCCCCAGGTAGCGGTAGGCGTCCTCGATGACGGCCGACGTGCCTCTGTCGTAGGATCCGCCGCCTGAGGGACCCGATTGACGCGCTCTCGCCTCCCCGGCCCTTCGCTCGGCCTCAGCTCTCGATCTGGCCTCCTGGGCCTCGCGCCGTTCGGTTTCTGTCTTGGACGTGTCGAGGTAGTCGTCGAGTTCGGTCATGGCCGCGTCCAGGTCGGGATCGCCCGAGGAAGAGTATCGCGTCGCGCCGGATACGCCTGCCGATCCATCGCCCGCAGTGTTCGTCCACGCTCTGACAAGTCTCTCCAGGCGCTCCAAAATTTGATCCACCCTGCTCTCCTCGGTTTCGGCCTGCAGTTACTGTACCCCAAGGTAAAGGCCTTTTCAATGGTGAAGGCGGGGAAGAGCGGCTTCGCCGGCGCGGCGTCCTTATCAAAGCTCCTTCGCCTTGCTAAGATGCTCCCATGATCGGGAAGGGCAGGAGGGTGGTCGTCGTGGGTGGCGCGAACACCGATATCCAAGGCAAGCCGAAGGCAGCCTTCATCCCCGGGGATTCCAACCCCGGCCTCGTCGCGCGATCCTTCGGCGGGGTAGGGCGCAACATCGCCGAAAACCTCGCGCGGCTTGGCATGGACGTCGAGCTTATCGCTCCCCTGGGCAGGGATGCCGAGGGCGAGGCGTTGTTGGCCGACTGCCGGACCAAGGGTATTGGCACGACCCATTGCCTTTGCAGCAGGGCTCAAAGCCCGACCTATCTCTGCGTCCTCGACGAGTCAGGCGGCCTCGTCGGCGCCATTGCCGACATGGAAGCCATGGAGGAATTGAGCCCAGCCTGGCTCTCACCCCTGCGCCCGCTCATCTCGGGAGCCGACTACCTCGTCGCCGACGCCAACCTGCCCCGGGAAACCCTCGCCTGGATAGCCGAAAACTTCGGCCCCAAGGCCAGGGGGAAGGCTGACGGCATGATACCGGTCAAGACCGGCCCCCGCCTCTACCTCGACCCTGTCTCGCGGACAAAAGCCCGAAAGCTCATCGGCTTAGCCGGAAGCTTCGACTGCCTCAAGCCCAACCGGGCCGAAGCCTCCCTCCTCGCCGGCGGCGAGAAAGGCGATTGCGCCGCCCTCTGCGAAGCGATGGAGGGGAGGGGAGATCTCCCGCCCGCGATCTTCATCTCCTTAGGCGGGGAGGGAATGTTCTATAAAACTCCTGAAACCGTAGGCGCCATCGCCTTGCCACGCTTGAAAGGCGATATTCCCGTGGTCAACCGTTCGGGCTCGGGCGACGCTGCCTGCGCCGCCCTCCTCTGGGCCGAAGCCGAGGGATACGATGCCGCGAGGAGGGCTGAGTTCGCCCTCGCCGCGGCCGTACTGACGGCCTCCTGCCCCGAACCCGTCCATCCGGGGATGGAACCGGGAGCCCTCGATGTCCTCAGGCAAAAATTATTTTTCAAGGAGACGAAATAATGAACAGCTACCTCGATCTGTCCGAGGAAGTGGAGGCCGCCATCGCTTCGGGCAAGCCCGTCGTTGCCCTCGAATCGACGATCATCAGCCACGGCATGCCCTGGCCCCGGAACTACGAGACAGCCCTCGAAGTCGAGGCTCTTCTGCGCTCTTTTGGGGTTGTACCCGCGACCGTTGCCGTCATCTCGGGCAGGTTGAAAGCGGGGCTCTCGCGGGTCGAACTCGAGTTCCTCGCCAAGGCGGGGAGATCGGCGGCAAAGGTGTCGCGCCGGGACTTTCCCCGCCTTCTCGCCGAAAAGGGAACCGGGGCGACGACGGTGGCCGGAACGATGATCGTCGCCGAACTGGCGGGCATACGAATCTTCGCCACCGGAGGCATAGGGGGCGTGCATCGGGGCGCCGAAACGAGCTGGGATGTCTCGGCTGACCTCGAGGAACTGGCACGAACCTCGGTCGCCGTCGTCTGCGCTGGGGCTAAGGCCATCCTCGACCTGCCCAAGACACTCGAATACCTCGAGACGCGGGGCGTTCCCGTCATAGGCTACCGTACCAAGGAACTTCCCGCTTTCTATTCGAGCCGCTCGGGTCTTGCCCTCGAAGAGAGCGCCCAAAGCCCGGCCGAGCTGGCTACCTTCCTTTCGGCAAAATGGAAGGCTGGCTTTTCGGGCGGGGTCGTGATAGCCAATCCCATACCTGAAGCCTATTCCATGGATTCCGCCGTCATAGGCCCGGCGATCGACAGGGCAGTCGGGGAGGCCAGAGCCCAGGGCATAGGCGGGAAACGCCTCACACCCTTTCTCCTCGAACGCATAGCGGCCCTGACAGGCGGGGACAGCCTCGAGTCCAATATAGCCCTCGTCAAGAACAATGCCGCCCTGGCCGCCGAGATTGCCAAGGCCATGGCACAGAAAAACGATAGGGAGGAATAATATGAAGCTTGCGCGCGTCATTTACGAGGGAAGGGAGAGCTATGCCAGGATCGAAGGCTCGAGTCTCGTTATCCTCGACGGAAAGCCCGGAGAAGGATTCAGTCCCGCGGGAAAAACAATCGACTTGGCCCAGGCCAGGTTCCTTGCCCCCTGCAGGCCGTCCAAGGCTCTCTGCATCGGTCTCAACTACCGGGATCACGCCGAGGAGTTCGGCCTGGCCATCCCCTCGAGCCCCGTCGTCTTTATCAAGCCCGCGACTACCCTCTTGGAACCCTTCGGAAACATCGTCTGGCCCGAACTTTCGAAACGGGTGGAATACGAGGCCGAACTCGTCGTCGTGATTGGAAGGCTGGCCAAGAACCTCAAGGCTTCGGAAGCCTTGGACTACGTCCTCGGCTACACCTGCGGCAACGATGTCACCGCACGCGATCTCCAGCCCAAGGAGGGTCAATGGACGGTGGCCAAGTCCTTCGACGGCTTCATGCCCCTCGGACCCTGGATCGAAACCGAACTCGACCCCTCAGACCTGGAGATTTCCTCATTCCTGAATGGACAGAGGAAGCAGCATTCCCGAACCTCGAATCTCATCTTTTCGGTTCCGGAACTCCTGTCCTACCTCTCCAGGGTGATGACCCTGGAGCCCGGCGACGTCATCATGACAGGTACGCCTTCAGGCGTCGGCCCCATGGCGAGGGGGGATGAGATTGCGGTCGAAATCGAAGGCATCGGCAGACTCGTCAACAAATTAGCGTAAAGTCGGAACGAAAAACTCCTCAGCCACGAGTCGCGGGCATCACTTGGCCGGGGGAGTCGCGGTCGCTGGGGAAGCAGCCAGCGATTGCTGGATGATCGACGCCAGCTTGAGGAGGGTATCGTCGGTCAGTTTGGACACCTGGTCGTAGAGGGCGTCCACGGCGGCCTTGGTCTTGATCAGGTCGTCGGTTGTCGCCTTGACGAGGGCAAGGTCCGCCTTCATGGTGGCGAGGTCGGCCTTGATCTCCTCGAGTTGGGCTAGGGAGGCCTTGATCTCATCGAGCTGGGAAGCCGAGACCTTGGTGTCGAGATTGGCTGAAATGGCCGAGACCTGCTTGTTCATCGCCGCAAATTCATCTTTCGAAACTCCTCCCATGGCCTTTAGTATGGAAGCGCAGCCTGAAAGCGCGATGACGGCAGCCAGGACGATTACGATAGGGATTATTTTTCTCATGAGATCCTCCACGCCCCATTGTAGTGCCTAATGGGCTCGAGAACAAACTTTTTCCACCATGATCGCTCTTTTCTCTTTTGGATACCGAAAGCTGGACAGGATAGGGGGCGACATGGGAAGATCGTGCAAAGATGAGCCTTCCACTCGCCCTGATCGCCTTTCCCCTCCTCGCCGCCGCAGGCGGCGTCGAATCCGCCCTTCACTGCAGAGCCCTCGAATCCATAGGTATACGGATCTGCGTCAATGGAACGAGGGGCAAGTCCACCGTCACCCGCCTCATCGCCGCAGGTTTGCGCGGCGGAGGCTTCACGACAGTAGCCAAGACCACGGGAACGGCAGCTTCCCTCATTCTCCCCGACGGTTCCGAGGAGCCCGTGAAGCGGAGGGGCGAGCCGAGGATAACGGAACAATTGGGTATCGTTCGAAGGGCTGCCTCCCTCAGCGCCCAAGCCATTGTCGTCGAATGCATGGCCATCAACCCCGAGAGCCAGAAAGTTTTCGAGGCAGCTCTCATACACTCGACCTTGGGCGTCATCACGAACGCGAGGGTCGACCATAGGGACCAGATGGGGACCAGCGTCGAAGAGACGGCGATCGCCTTGGCCTCGACCGTGCCGAGGAAGGGGAAACTCCTGCTCGGGCCTACGGAGGGAAGGATGGTTTTCGAACAAGCCTGCGCCACCGCTGGGACTGAGCTCATCGTCGTCGAACCCGGCGACTTCGAGGTCGCGGCCGCGGAATCCTTTCCATGGATGGTCTTCCCCGAATCCCTCGCCCTCGCCCTTGTGGCCTGCTCTCTCTGCGGCGTGGATCGAAAGCTCGCGCTTGAGGCGATGCGCCAGGCTCGACCCGACCAGGGCGTAAGGGATCCTATGGCCTTTTCCCGCCTCGGCCGCGATTATTTCGCCGTGGACGCTTTCGCCGCCAACGACCTCGACTCCACCCTACGCGTCTGGGAGAGCTTTGGCCTTCCCGCGAGAAAAAGCTGCGCGAGGACCGTCATGGTGGTGAACCATCGCTCCGATCGGCCCTGGCGCATCGACGAAATGGCCCAGGTTGCCGCCGCCATCGATCCGGATCTCCTCATCTTCACGGGGGAACTCGGCCGGCTGGCCAAAGCCTCGGCTCTTCCGGGAATTCCGGTTGAATTCATTCCGAAGTTGTCAGCCGAGGCTGTAGTGACAATCTCCGGGAAAAGCCTTCCCGAAGGATCACGCATCCTTCTCTTCCTCGCCGGGAACGCGAAGGGCAGGGGGCTTGAAATCTCCCTCGCCCTTGAACAGTTGTCCAACAGTAGCGCAAAGGACCGGAAGTCATGACAGGAGCTTCTGTCGCCCTTGGCATCATCGCCTCCTTCCTCTATACCGAGTTGACGGGACTTCTGGCCGGCGGCCTCGTCGGGGCCGGCTACCTCGCCCTTTACCTGGAACGGCCCGGGCGAATCTTGGCCACACTCCTGGCGGCAGGGGCGGCGCGACTCATCGTCGGCTTTCTTTCCGAACGCGTCATCATCTACGGCCGACGGCGTTTCATGGCACTCGTCCTCGCGGGCATGGCCTTTGCCTGGCTCGCTGACCTGACACTCTCCTTCCTGCCCTCCTTCGGTCAGGATTTCAGGATCATCGGCTATATCGTTCCCGGCCTTATCGCCAATGACGCTTGGAAGCAGGGTTACCTGAAAACCTGCCTCTCCGTCCTCATCGTCGCGGCCCTCGTGCGGCTCGCTCTCCTCCTCGTCCTATGAAACTACGGATCTCTTGGACGGGACTTATGGCCGCCCTTCTCGTCGCGGCGGCAGCCCTGGGATTGAGTTGGGTTTTCGCAGCCAAGGGAGAGCCGGCCATGGCCGCGAGCGCGATGAAGGAAGCGGCCGGGCTCATGCTCTCGGCAGAAAAGGCGGTCAGGGAGAGGCGAAGGGAACTGGGCATATCCCTCGATTCCGTCGAGGATCCCAACGGAACCGGCCTCATAGGCAGTGAGACGAGCGAACTCACGACATCGTTAGGTGATCCCGTGGCCAAGCGGACTTCCCTCAACCCCGACTTCGCCGCGTTGACCCTCTCGTGGCTGCGCGAACTGGGAATCGGGAAGGGCGACAAAATAGCGATAGCGGCTTCGGGTTCCTTTCCAGGCATCCTGCTTGCCGTCCTCTCAGCCTGCAAGGTCGAAGGCATCGAATCCGTCCTTATCCTCTCCCTGGGAGCCTCACAGTACGGGGCGAACCTGCCTGGCCTCTCCAACGCGGAGATTCTCGCTGCCCTCGAGGCGAAAGGCATCTTCCTGGGGCGTCCCGCCGCCCTCTCCCTCGGCGGCGAGTCCGACACGGGGAGATCGGAATTCGGCGACATCGACTCCCGTCCTGTCCTCAAGGCCATAGCCGCCGCTTGTGCCGAAGCCTCGGGCATTCCCCTCATCCTTCCTCCTGAAGGCATGACAGCCAAGGAAAGGGACACAGCCTCGGCGCGCGACCGCCTCGAACGTTATTTCTCTGGCGGGGCGCCCCGGCTTTTTGTCAACATCGGAGGAGCTGAAGTCGCCTACGGTTCTACGCCGGCCTCCCTGCACCTCCCCAACGGCATTATCCGCGAGTCCCCGGTCAAGGCTTCTGGCGGGGATAAGGGCCTCATCTTCGAATTTCTCGACCGGGGCATCCCCGTCATCCATTTCCTCAATATTAAAGGCATGGCCCTCGCCAACGGACTCCCCATCGATCCCGTCCCCTTTCCCGCGATCGGGACATCGCCGATATATAAAAGAACCAAGCCAGCCAAGCTTCCCGCTGTCCTCGGCCTCGTAACCGGCATTCTCATCCTGACCTGGAAGAATTTCTCGGCCACGTTCCGCGCGCGAAGGAGAAAACCATGAGAACCATATGCGGCATCGATCTGGGCACCCAGAGCCTTAAGGTGATTCTCTACGACCCCGAAGCCCGCAAGACACTCGTCTCAGCCCAGGCGAGCCTCGACATGACAGCGAGGGACGATGGCACGCGGGAGCAGGAAGCTTCCTGGTACGGGAAGGCCCTGGCGGATTGTTTCGCCGCCCTGCCCGAGGCCCTGCGCTCGACGATAACCGCCATTGGCGTCTCAGGCCAGCAGCACGGCTTCGTGCCTCTCGATGGGGAAGGGAAGCCTCTGCGCCCCGTCAAGCTCTGGTGCGACACCTCCACCGTCGCCGAGTGCGCCGAACTCACGGCTCGGGCGGGAGGACAGGGAGCCCTCCTCGCCGGGACCGGCATACTCATGCTCCCCGGCTACACGGCGCCCAAGATCCTCTGGCTCAAGAACCATGAGCCAGAAAATTTCGCCCGCCTCGCCCAGGTCCTCCTTCCGCACGACTATATGAACTTTCTCCTGACCGGCGAGTACTGGATGGAGTGCGGGGACGCCTCCGGCACGGCCCTCCTCGACGTGCGAAAGCGCGCCTGGTCCTCCTGGGCCTGCGGCCTCATCGATCCCGGACTTTTAGACCTTCTGCCCCGCCTGGTACCCCCTGATGCCCCGGCCGGCAGGGTGAGCGCAGCAGCCTCCCGGCTCTACGGCATCCCCGAAGGCGCCCTGGTGGCCCCCGGCGGCGGCGACAATATGATGGGCGCCATAGGCACAGGCACGGTGAGGGACGGCTTCCTGACGATGAGCCTGGGGACCTCGGGCACCTTGTACGGCCATTCATCCTCGCCCATCGTCGATCCAGAGGGCAGCCTCGCGGCCTTCTGCTCCTCGACCGGAGACTGGCTTCCCCTCCTCTGTACCATGAACTGCACCGTGGCCAGCGAGAAGGTGCGGGCCCTCCTCGGCCTCGACCTCGCCCGCTTCAACGCACTCGCGGCCAAAGCCCCGATAGGCTCCGAGGGTCTCGTCGTTCTGCCCTTCTTCAACGGCGAGCGGGTGCCCAACCTCCCTTCAGGCAGGGCGAGCGTCCAGGGGGGCACGCTGGTCAATTTCACGGCAGGGAATTTCGCCCGGGCGGCCATGGAATCGGCTATTTTCGGCATGAAAACTGGCCTCGAAGCCTTTGAGGCCCAAGGCTTCTCGGCCCGCGAGATCCGCGTCACTGGCGGAGGAGCTAAAAGCCTCCTCTGGCGGAAGATAGCGGCCGAGGTCATGGATCTTCCCGTTCTCGTTCCCGCGGGAAAGGAGTCGGCAGCGATGGGCGCCGCTCTCCAGGCCCTCCTCTGCGCCGAGCGTGCCTCCGGGGCTTCGATATCAATCGCCGAACTCGTAGACGCCCATATTGTAATGGAAAACGCGTCGGCGCTCTTTCCTCATCATCAATCTGTGCTACAATACGAGGCGGCCTATGAAGGCTATAAAAGGTATCTCGGGGCGCTGAGCCCTCTCTATCGGTAGGAGGAGCGCGATGACGAAGCTGTTCAAGGGCGAAAGGGAATATTTCCCCGGCGTAGGACGGATAAGCTACGAGGGTCCGAAAAGCGACAACCCCCTCGCCTTCAAGTATTACGATGCCGGAAGGAAGCTGGGCGGCAAGACCATGGCGGAACACCTGCGCTTCGCCGTGGCGTATTGGCACAGCTTCTGCGCCGACGGCACCGACCAGTTTGGCACGGGCACTATAGAACACCCCTGGGACAAGGGCTTAGGCGGCCCCGTCGCGGCTGCCGAGCGCAAGCTGGACGCCGCCTTCGAATTCATCACCAAGCTAAGTGCCGAATATTACTGCTTCCACGACCGCGACCTCGCCCCCGAGGGTTCGACGCCCGCCGAGAGCGAGAAGAACCTCGCTCATCTCGTCGAACTCGCGGCCGAACGGCAGAAGGCCACCGGCGTCAAGCTTCTCTGGGGCACGGCCAACGTCTTTGGCAATCCCCGGTTCATGAACGGGGCGGCCACCAACCCCGACTTCGCCGTACTTCCCCTGGTCGCGTCCCAGGTAAAGGCGGCCATTGACGCGACGATAGCCTTGGGCGGCTCGGGCTATACATTCTGGGGCGGCCGCGAGGGATATATGAGTCTCCTCAACACCGACCTAGCGCGCGAGAAGGAGCACCTGGCCACCTTCCTCGCCATGGCCCGTGACTATGGCCGATCCAGGGGCTTCAAGGGCGCCTTCTACATCGAGCCCAAACCCATGGAGCCCACCAAGCACCAGTACGACTTCGACGTCGAGACCGTCGCCGGCTTCCTGCGCGCCCACGGTCTGGACAAGGACTTCCGCATCAACATCGAGGCCAACCACGCCGAACTCGCGGGCCACGACTTCCAGCACGAACTCGAGACGGCCGTCTCCATGGGCCTCTTCGGTTCGGTGGACGCCAACCGCGGCGACCCCCGCAACGGCTGGGACACGGACCAGTTCCCCAACAGCCTCTACGAGACGACCCTCGCCATGATGGCCATCCTGAAAGGGGGCGGCTTCACCACGGGCGGCCTCAACTTCGACGCCAAGATCCGACGCAACTCCGTGGACCCCGCCGACCTCTTCGAAGCTCATATAGGCGGCATGGATGCCTTCGCCGCCGGACTCGTCGCGGCCTCGAGGATCATCGAGGACAAGGCTCTTTCGTCTTTCATCCAGGCCCGCTACTCTTCCTTCGATTCTGGCGAGGGCGCGAAGTTCGAAAAGGGTGGTATTGACCTGGCAGGACTCGCCGCCATGGCTAACGAGTATGGGAAAGTGGGAAGAACATCGGGAAGGCAGGAGAGGCTCGAGAACATCGTAAACAAGTACCTTCTCAATCTGGACTGACCTTTTTTCCGGAGGCCGAGAAATAACCCGGCCTCCGGTCTTCTTCCCATTTGCTATTTCCAATACATTTCAATACATACGCACCAATAGGCTGGCAATATGCGCGCGGGTGATCTCCTGTAAAGTAGATTGTCCGTTTTTCTTCATACGGTTACCTCCAAGAAGTAGGGGATGATGAATCCTTCTCCCATATCATTCATCAGTTGCTTCAACGGGGTGTGGCCATCCAGGATCTTCCTGGGGTAGGTATTCATCCAATCCTGGGTATGTCTCACGGCTTTCTTGCTCACCAGGCCTATGTCAGCCGCCTTAGGGATAAACCTTCTGAGTATCCCGTTGTGGTTCTCATTGGTACCTCGCTCCGAGGAGCAGTAGGGATGGGCGAAATACAGTTGCGTCCTAGGCTTTGCGCAAAGGGAAGAACCCTCCAGAGCTTCGACGTCGGAAAACTCTCCACCGTTGTCGGCGGTGATCGACTTGAACAGCGTGCGGAACCGGAGGCTGCCGATCTGCCGCTCCATCGCATCAAATTCCACTCTCACCGATTCGGCCGTCCTGTCAGGAATCTTTCTGGTTATCTCCACTCGTGTCTTTCGCTCGGTGAGGGTCAGCAAGCATGCGGGAGAGCCTTCCTTGCCACTATAGACCGTATCCATCTCCCAGTGGCCAATCTGTGAGCGGTCGTTGATCTGCTCAGGCCTCGTGTCGATGCTCCTGGCGGCATTGGCTGCCCTGGAGTGCCGGGCGGGCCTTCCACGGGGCTTGCGCCGCTTTCCTCTGAGCAGTAAGTCCTTTCCCGAAATCCCCGTGATATCCCCTGCCGCAATGTAGGAATAGAGTGTCTTCTCGCAGATCCTGGTCTCACTGGGCCAGCCCTTGGTCTGGAAATGCTGGATGATGGCATAGGGACTGTAGTGGCGCTCACGTACGAACTCGGAGACCTGGCCTACTAACGCCCAGTCCCTTCCCAGCTTCACCTCTGGCCCTTTCCCCTCGCTTTTCCGGTCGGCGTCGTTCTGGGCATGGTCTGCGTTGTACTCCCACCGCTCAAAGGGTTCGTCACCGAGCTCGTGCAACACCATGCCTCGCTTCAGTTCCCTGCGGATAGTTCTCTCATGTTTTCCCAATAACGTGCCAAGGAGTGTTGAACTGGTGATCTTCTGGTATTTGCTTGCCCCAAGGTAATGGTACTGCAGTGCTAAACGCTCCCCCCACGTAAAATGCGTATGCTTGCATACTGATTGTATGCTAAGCTTCTTTCGTCCCATGGTTCCCTCGTTATGGTTGAGTTCGGTTAAACCCATTGTAACAGAGGTCCATGGGACTTTCTTTTTCCCACCACTTTTAGGCGGACATTTAACCTTACTGTCCGCGCTGGGAGACGACGGGAAATGTTGATCTTGCCCGGCTGGCAGACAAGGCGATGGAGGCAGCGGAGGAAACAGGCACCGATATCACCGCCCTTTCGGTCTATGGGAACACGTTAGGGGAGGACGAAGCCGGCCAGGAGACCAGGGGAAGCATTCAAAAGCTTCTGGAAGCCGCCCCCCGCTTCGGCTGCCGGCTCGTGAGCGTCTTCGCCGGCCGGGATCAGGATAGCTTTTGAAAATTGCCGCATGGGCGACACCTGGAAGAAGGGCCGCTGGAATATCGCCATCAATCCCGATGCGTGGGAAGTCATGTTTCGGGCTCTTCCCGCAGAAAACATCGGTCTTGAATGGGAACCCTGCCATCAGGTGGAGGCCCTTGCCGATCCCTATTCCCAGCTGGAATCCTGGCTTCCCAGGATCTTTCATATCCATGGAAAAGACGCGCGCGTAGACCGGAAGGCTCTCGCCGGAAGGGGACTCTATGGCGCGGGCCGCTGGTGCGCTTCCTGCTTTCCCGGAAACGGCGACAGCGATTGGACGAGGATCTTTGACATCCTTGGACGGAACAGCTATTCGGGAACCGTGGATATCGAGGGGTGGAACGATGCC
>JAPLSO010000068.1:45462-52568 GCA_026398595.1 Spirochaetota bacterium
ATGCCCAGTGGGCGGGGGAGAGGGAGATACCAGGACAGGAGAGGGCTCTTTTCCATTTGAAGGCCTGCAGGGAGGGCCTTGGCAGCCCTCCCTGCGGTTCCGTCGGCCCGTCTTCAGGCTAGATAGGGCTGGTACTTTTCCGCGAAGAGGGCAGGCTGGCCGCCCGTGTTCCAGAAGAGAATCGACTCTCCCGTTTTAAAGAAGCCCTTTTTGACGAGGTCGATGAGGCCCGCGGCGGCTCGCCCTGTGTAGACTGGGTCGAGGAGCAGACCCTCGGTGCGGGCGAAGAGCCGCACGGCTTCCCTTTCGGCCGCGGTCAGCACACCGTAGCCCGCCGAGCAGTAGGAATCGTCGGCCAGGACATCGTCCGGTTCGAACTCGATGCGCGGTCCTAAAAGCTCCGAAGCGTCTGAAGCCAGACCCGAAACCCGCGCCTTAAGCCAGGCTGTGGATTCGTCAATGCTGATGCCCAGGATCTTGCCTTTATAACCAAAAACCCGTGCCCCCAGGACGAGGCCCGCGTGGGTTCCTCCCGACGAAGTGCCAAAGACGAACCAGTCAGGGTCGCATCCCTGATCGAGCACTTCCTTAACCGCGAAGGCGTAGCCCAGGGCTCCTGTCGGGCTCGATCCGCCGTAAGGCATGAAGTAGGGCGCCTCGCCCTTGGCCTCGAGTTCGCGGAAGGTCTCCTCCTGTATTCGCTCCCTGTCCTTCCGATCAGCCACCCAGATGATTCGTGCCCCGAAGAGTCTGTCCAAAAGCAGATTAGCGCTGAGTTCATCCAGCGCGCTTCCGTTGAGGACGAGTATGCAGCCCATGCCGAATTTGGCGGCTGCCGCCGCGGTCTGCCTGCAATGATTGGACTGGGCCGCCCCCGCGGTAATCAGAGTCTTGGCTCCCTTGGCCAGGGCGTCGGCCACGATGAACTCGAGCTTGCGCGTCTTATTGCCGCCCAGGGCCAGACCTGTGGCGTCGTCCCGCTTCACGAGGATGCGGGGTCCTCCCAGTACGGTGGACAGCCGCTCCAGCTCCTCGATGGGCGTGGGCAGATGGGCGAACCTCAGCCTGGCTACATCCTTCATTGTTTCTCTCCTTGCGGTCCAGTCGCTTAAGCCTGTGCCCGGAGGCTATGATAGAGTCAGGCTTCCCCAGGCGCAAGCGGCGGCGGCGCCGCAAAGAATCCGGTAAAACCTTGCATATCATGTCCGACTTGCCTACACTTTTCCACAAGCGGGAGGCGGCAATGTCCTTTATTCCTTATGTGTTCGGGGCTTTCATGTGCGTAGTCGGCGCCGGTCTGGGTTTCGGGGGTTTCCAATCCAGAAAGAAATCGAAGACGGCGGCTGCCTGGCCTACCGTACCGGGGACAATCACCTCGGCGGAGGTCGAAACCCATCGGAGTTCAGGCATGAGTTCCAAAGGACACTCAACCACGCGAGTGAGCTATGAACCTGTCGTCAAGTACAGCTATTCCGTGGAAGGCAAGGAATTCAAGGGCAAGAACATCGGTCTGACCACGGTAAGCACGGGGAAGGGCGCGGCCGAAAAGCGGATCGAAGCCCTTACGTCAAATCCGAAACTGAAGGTGTACTACAACCCGAACGATCCGAAGGAGGCCTGCCTCGACCCCAAGGCTGGTGGAAGCATAGGCATGTTTGTCATTGGCGCGGCCCTCCTTCTTCTGGGAATCGTCGTACTCGCGAACGCGACAATGCTGGTGGAGATCTTCTCTTTCTGAGCCATTCGATTCCGGCAGGCTCTTCGCGCGCCAGGCCGGAATCGACGCTGTCTTATTTTTCCTTGAGGGGCAGGACTCCGGCGAGATCGCCGATGACGTTCACGAGTTCCCCGTTGGCTGGAACGACTATTTTCGAATTGTTCCTGAGGGCTTCCTCGGTTGTCTGGAGCCGCTTCAGCACCTGGGCGTTACCGACGAAGTAATGATCCGCGGCCTCGTTCACGAGCTGGATAGCCTGGGCCTCGCCTTCGGCCTTGAGTATCTCGGCTTGCCGTATTCCTTCCGCCTTCTTTATCTCGGCCCGTTTTTGCCCGTCGGCCATGGTTTCGGTGGCGGTCGCGAAATCTATCGCGGCTATCTTCTCGTTCTCGGCCTTGACGACCTTGTTCATCGTCTCCTGCACATCTTTCGGAGGATCGATTTCCTTGAGTTCGGTCCGGACTATAGAGAGCCCCCAGCTCTGCGTCTCCTCAAGGAGGGTCTGCAGAAGCTCGGTATTGATTTTGGACCGCTCACTGTTGGCGCTTTTGAGCGTCAGGGTGCCGATAATGTTCCTCAAGGTTGTCCGTGCCAGGCTCACGATCTGTATCTGATAGTTGTTGACGTTGTACTGGGAAGCCTTCACGCTTTTCTCATCCGGCAGCACGCGGAAATAGACCTGGGCGTCGACCTTGGCATTGAGGTTGTCGTTCGTGATTATTTCCTGCGGCTCAGCGTTCACCATCTGCTCGGTTGTGTTGACCTGATACATCCTCGTCACGACGGGAATGACCCAGTGGAAACCCGGCTCGGCGAAGCGGCGGTACTTGCCTAAAACCTCTATCAATCCTCGGTGGGTGGGGCGGATGATCCGTATCCCCAAAAGAAAGAATAGAATTGCCAGAACCGCAATTACCAATAAAGCGACCATAGCGGCGCCTCCTGCCTGGAATATACTGAGCGCGGGTCAAAAAGAGTACGCGGGGGACCGGCTGCCGACCTTCCTCCGAACTTGACAAAAACCTTTGCATTGTATCCGTGGCGACTATGCACGACGCTTCTCTTGTAAATCGTCAGTCGAAATCTGTACCAAATAATCGTCGTACAAAGATCATTCTTACCCAGCGATTTCGCCGGACCAGAGTTTTGTGAGAAACTCTCTCCATGGCAGGATTTCAATCCCGTCGATATTCCGTGGGCGATCTTCCCTGGAAACAAGGATGAAACGCTCGAATTTGTTTTCCTCCCGCAATGCACGTAACCCCGAAAAATGTTTTTCCTGCACAAATGTCGCTGATTTCACTTCTATCGCCACTTTATCGTCTATGACGAAGTCGACTTCGTAACCTGAAATCGACCGCCAGTAGGCGAGACGCGCCCCTGGTTTCCGATAGTCAACCCAAGCCCGCAGTTCCATAAAGATATAGTGTTCGAAAAACTCTCCGAAGTCGGCGCTCTCGGCAAGTATGGGAGGCAGCCGCCGCAGCGCCCGTACAACACCGGTGTCGAAAAAATAGAATTTCCCGGTTTCTACCGCTTTACGTTTTATTGTGGAAGAGTAGGCCGGGAGCTCGTATCCGAGCATGGTATCGATGAGGATCTGAAACCAAAGGCGTACCGTCTGTCGTGGAACCCGAGCGTCGTTCGCGACGTTCGTGTAGTTGATCATCTTCGCGTTGAGGATCGCCGCGGTCTGCAAAAAACGGGCGAAGGCGGGCAGGTTCCGCGCCTGCCCCTCCGCCGCGATCTCCTCCGAAAGGTAGGTGTCCACGTACGACCGTAGGTCTTCGTCCGGGGCCTCCGACAGGTAATGGGGAGGCAACAAACCCCGCGCCATGACCCTGTCGAGAAGATCTTCATCTCCTGCCAACTCGGGGTAGACGAAGGGGTGGAGGTATTTTGTCCGAGCCCGCCCGCCCAACAGATTCGTTCCCGTCCGCTTCAGTTTCCGCGCGCTCGAGCCCGAGAGGAGAAAACGTATGCCCCTCTCCTCGATCAGAAGCTGTACTTCGTCGAGAAGTTCCGGGCACTTCTGGATCTCGTCGATGAATACAACGCAATCGCGCAGGTTTAGCGCCTCGATTTCCTGCCGCATGAGCGTCGGATTTGCAAGAAACTTTAAGCGCAGTCCCCCGTCGAGCAGGTTGTAGCTCAACGCAGGTAAACCCCCGAGTTGTTCCCTTACGTAAGATGACTTCCCTGTCTGGCGCGGACCGAAGAGGAAGACCGACCGCTGGGCAAGCGCCGTCTTCAGATCCAAGGTTCTAGTTCGGTATTCTTTGCGCATATATCCCTCGAAGTGTCGCGACAAACGCCAACTCTGTTGGCGTTTACCATAATAAACGACAACAGGGTTGGCGGTCAAGGGATTTCTTTATTGTATGGATACTACTGTCTTAAAAGCCTTCAGTTCCACCCACGCGCGTAGGGAAGACTAGGGTGAGCGAACTTTCTGACTTTCTTCTTCTGGAACTGACGTCGGCTTCTTTTTGATCCGGTTCATCCCCGCACACGCGGGGAACTGCCATTCTCTAATGATCCCACACAGTGGATCTTTCACGGTCACCCATCAGGTTCCGTAATCTGGGATGAGACAGAGAAGTATCTAGTCCTCGGCAAACTCCGCATAGATACAACGGTCTTGCAAGTTGCTGTAGCCCGCCTTCTCGGCTACCGCTGGCCTGCTGAACTCCATCCAGCTATGGAACTTTCCGCAGAATCCCGTGCCCTCGTCGAGTCTTGCAAGGCCTTCGATCGCTTCGCCGACGATGACGGCATCGTCTGTATCCCAAGAGTGAATCGTGAAAAACCCGCAGCTAATCGTCTCCTCGAAGTCCTCGCAGGAGCCTATGGAAAGGAGTGGTTTTCCCATACCATCTCTGAGCTTCTTTCCGCCTCCGACTGGGCGAATAAGCTCGGCGCTACGGTTCGGGTCAACGCGGCGAAGGCGCTGAAGGATAAGCTCGAACTTATCCTTAAAGGCGAGGCACCCTATGACATCTTTGTTCGCTGGAAGTCACTGGCCTAGCAGCCTCTCGGCTGGATACCCGACCTCAACGACGGCGTTCACCTCAACATCCGTCCATTTATGCTCGTGTGAAGTGGGAAAAGGATCGGGGAAGGGATGTTGAGAGCACTCCTTGGTTCAAAGTCTTCAAAGGCGAAAGAGGATAACCATGCCGCTTCCCGCTAACTGGATCAGCAGACTTGAAATATGGAGCATATTGTAACATATATTTGCATTGTTGCAACACATATGATACAATGCACTTATGAGGAACAAAGATGTGACGCAGTCTCTCGTTGTTGGAGACGTGGAAGATTACCTCCTCCAGACGTTTGGGCTGAAAATCAAAACCAAGCCTTTTACAGGAATAAATCTGCCTTTCTACTTATCAACCCTCTTTTCCCTGAGCACTGTTGAAATCAAAGATAACAAGCTGCTCCTCTGTGTAATCATGGGTGAGGATAGGCCCAGCCCCGGCCAGCTCAAGAAGTATGCAGTGGAGTTGCGTGATCGGACGGGACTGGAACCGACTTTTGTCCTTCCTGGCATTAGCTCGTGGGATCGTGCGCGCCTCATCGAAGGGCGGCTGGCCTTTGTCGTGCCAGGGCGTCAGTTCTACCTCCCGACCCTCCTCATTGACCTACGCGAGCATTTCGATAGGGAGCGAGGGAGACCGGATAGGCTGTCCTATCCTGCTCAATTTTTAGTTCTCTTGCAGCTCCTCCAAGGGAGAGCCGAGGGGAAGACGGTGCGTGAACTTTCCCGTGAGGTTGCCTTCAGCGCCACCACGATGAGCAGGGCTGTGCGCGAGCTTCTAGCTCTCGACCTCGTCAAGACCGGAGAGGGCAAAGCAAGACCGCTCCACTTCGTTCTGGACAAACGCGGTCTATGGACGGCTGCCCTGACTCACCTTCAGTCGCCCATCAAGTCGATCTGGTTTGCATCTGCCAGCTCCCGTCTGCAGAGCTTACCCTATGCGGGAATGTCGGCCTTGTCCCGTCTCAGCATGCTGAACGAGGATGAACGACGGAGTTATGCCATATCGCATGTTGCCGCGAAGCCACTCATTGGAAACGGCACGCTTCACGCGCAGCCCATGGAGGAAACAGACCTCCTGCTTGAGGTCTGGGCTTACGATCCGCATGCATTGTCGGGGGAGAATTCATCCATAGTCGATCCCCTCTCCCTTTACCTGAGCCTCGCCGGAGAGAATGACGAGCGGGTTAGAAAGGCCATCGAGAGCCTAGTGAAGGAATTACTCTGATGGTGCGCGGTTTGAGGTTATTCGCCGACTATTTCGCTGATTACGAGGATCGCTACGTCCTCATCGGCGGGGCTGCCTGCGATATCTGGCTCTCAAAGGCGGAATTCCGGCCACGAGCGACCAAGGACCTTGATCTTGTACTTGTCATAGAAGCAGTGGACCCCGCTTTCGTCGCACGTTTCTGGACTTTTATACACGAAGGCGGCTATACCCGCTCCGAGGTATCCGACAGCCAACGCCGCTGCTACTGCTTTGCAAAGCCGATCCGTGAAGACTTCCCTTTTATGCTGGAGTTCTTCTCTAGGCAATCAGGGCTTCTCGAGTAGACTCCTCCAGGTTCGATAATCCCAGTCGCTACGGAATCGAGTCTCTCCGCTCCTTCTGCCATCATGCTCGACGATACCGTCTATCGCTTCATCCTGGAGACGCGGCGCAGGGAATTGGGACTCATGGTGCTCGACCATCGCGGGCTCATCCCGTTCAAGGCCACCGCATATGTCGATCTTAAAGCTCAACGTGCGCGTGGAGAGCGCATTGATGCGGATGATATTGCAAAACACAGGAACGATGTTCTTCGACTTTCGGTCTTACTCTCTGAAGATGACCGGGTCGAGGTACCGAGCAGTCTTTGGATTTCTCTTCGGGAACTTCTCGCCGATCTCGAGACTGACAGGCCGGATTGGCCGGCGATTCGGAAGTCTCTGCGCTTTCCGGCACCCCTGAATGGTGATCGGCTCGTCGCTTTGATCAGGAGAGTATATGGCGCTTGATCATCTGCAGATATTATCGGTGGAATACAGTCAATCCTTGTAGAGGCTACCGTAATGCGATTCAGAGAGGCCATCGCTTCAGCCGTTCGCACGCAGGCCCGATACAACAGCACCGTTCAGGATCTACCAGGCTGTATTCTGTGGCCCGATAAGGAACGACAGTGGGAACAGGTCATTTCCATGCACCCGCGCGGGGCGCGACACGGAAAACCGCAAGGAAGGCTATATAGTAGAGAAACACCCCCACGCGCGTGGGGAAGACTCCACGCACCCCGCCGTTGTTGCGGATGTCGGTTTGTTTCAATCCACGCGCCCCGCGCGGGGCGCGACGCCCATGGCTAAGCCTCG
>JAPLSO010000012.1 GCA_026398595.1 Spirochaetota bacterium
CATCTTCGGGCAGTTGGAGAAAGAGAAGATTTGACAGGAATCACAGGATGAACGTGAATTTTTTGATGTTCTCCTCGAATAATGAAAGCGGATAGCTGGGGTCAATCAGTAGTACCTAGGTATAGAATGCCTACTATAGACTTATAGATTGTTTCAAAATGGTATTGCGCGATACCGATTAAAGGAGTATCCTTCGTGTGCGATGTCACCGATGTGGAAGTATTCCTTGCCAGGCTTGTACCTCTGCTCGAGAACGGACGACTGTACTTCCAACCGAGAAGCGCAAGAAAAACACGGGAATTCATGTCGGCTGAAAGACTTGCAGTAGAAGATGTATTTGAAATCATTGGGCAGTTGGAGCCTGAACATTATCACTGGGGACCACGAGCTGACGACGATGGATCTCCAGGGGAAGTCTGGCTTTTCTACTACCCTTATGCAGAACTCTTTCCACCTTTTGAGAGGATTCTACTCTATATAAAGTTGAAAATATGGATCGATGCCGACGGAGATGTTGGCATTGTGATGTCGTTCCACGACGAGGGTAACATATGACTGTTCGTTTACCGTGTTCAAAATGCCTTGTTTCCCGCGATTTTGAAATCGTGTCACGGGAAGAAGAGATGGGGATAAATGGACGAACCGTTCGCTTCCTTGCGCATTTTTCTCGATGCACGACATGCGGAAACGAATATGAGACCGCGGGGCAGCTCGATGGTAACCTCGAATCAGCACGAGAAGTCTATGCTCAACTCTATGAATCGCCTAAACCGGAGGCTTTAGTCGCTTTACGATCCAAATATGGAGCAAGCCAGAAAGCCTTCGGCATGATTCTTGGCTTCGGGGAGCTCACAATGAATAGCTATGAGCAAGGATCAACCCCCGACGCTACCAATCGGCTTCTCCTCAAGCTGGCTGATAAACCGAATTTGTTCCGCGCCATGTACGCGATCAATAAAACCAGAATTGGCGCAATTCAGAGGCGAAGAATTGAGGCTTCCGAGAGATACCTTGAAGCAGAACGATGGTCGGGTCTCGATGCCTTGTCCTCCGAGTTGACCTCAGTGCAAATGGAGAAAATCGAGACGTGCGCGGCAAAGCACAATCTTTCTGTTCCGCAGCAGATAGCGGCCTATGTGGGCTCGGCTTCGTTCAAGGATTATTCTAGCCTCATTGCCGATGCGGTCTGGGTAGAAGGCGTAACGAGGCAGATGAACGGAAAAGCGGTGGGGGATATAGGTACTATGCAGGAGGCAGTATGAGCGCAGATATCAACGAAAGCCTCGTGAAGCTTCTCAAAAGCATTAGCTTACAGGAAATCAAACCGATAACCTTTCATTCTGATACTCTAGGGCAGATGCCCGTAGCTGGCAGTCAGCTGCAGCTTGCCTGGAATCAAAGCCTCGCGGAAGGAGATCCGGTATCAGCTTCGGAGGATACCAAGGTTTTCAGACCTAAATACAATTTTAATGTAAGCTTTCAAGATACTATTATATTCACTCAGGAATCCGTCTTTGTTCTTGTTTTCCACGTGAATGATCAAGCGACCTTCGATGAATTATGGGCCGATGAGGAATTGCGCAAAGTATTCGTTGAAAAGCAGCTGCTAAAAACAATGTGGCCGCTTTTCCGCCAGCACGTCCAGGACGGCATGTGCCGCCTCGGCATGTCGCCGGTGGCGCTGCCTTGGTTGCTTTAGAAATTTGCACGTACAGAAAATGATCTGAAAAAGGACTGGAAGCATGCCCACACTGACCTGGACCGGAAAAGAAGATGCTCTCCGAACCGCATCCTCCGTGCCCTTCCGCCTCCTCGAGCCGCACGAAGCCCTTGAAGGCGGATCGTTCGGCGATCCAGCGACAACTCGCGATAACCTCCTCATCCAGGGGGACAATCTCGAGGCCCTCAAGGCTTTGCTGCCCTACTACGCCGGGCGCGTGAAGTGCATCTACATAGACCCGCCCTACAACACCGGCAGCGCCTTCGAGCACTACGATGACAACCTCGAACACTCCACCTGGCTCTCCATGATGTACCCGAGGCTGGAACTCCTGCGGGAGTTGCTGGCTGAAGAGGGGAGCATTTGGGTGAACCTTGATGACAATGAAGGACATTACTTTAAGGTCATTACAGATGAGGTATTTGGAAGACGGAATTTTATTGCCAATGTGGTTTGGCAGAAGAGAACATCTCCTGATGCTAGGCTTAAGCTCAGTGGCGCACAAGACAATATTTATGTATATGCAAAAAATGTAGACTCACTAACAACTAATAAAATCGAAGCGGACATAAACTCTTCAACTCAATTGAAAAATCTTGATAATGATTCGAGAGGCCCTTGGACTTCAACAGATTTTACAGCAATGGGCTGGCGTCCCAACCAGATGTATACAATAACAACACCAGGAGGTGTTTCGTATACTCCGCCTGAAGGTCGCTGTTGGGCTAATCTAGAAGAAAATTTTCTGCAATTAGTTGCGGATAACCGAATTTGGTTTGGCAAAAATTGTACATCCAGACCACGAACTAAAAATTTTCTATCTGAATCAGAAGGCAAGACTCCATGGACATGGTGGACAAATTTAGAGACTGGGCATAATCAGGAAGCAAAGAAGGAAGCTAACCAACTCTTTGGAGCTTTTGATGCATTTGCCACCCCTAAACCCGAACGCCTCATCAAGCGCATCCTCGAAATCGCCTCCAACCGCGGTGACCTTGTCCTCGATTCCTTCCTGGGCTCGGGCACGACGGCCGCTGTGGCGCAGAAGATGGGCAGGAAGTGGATCGGCATCGAGATGGGCGACCACGCGGTCACACACTGCCTGCCGCGCCTCAAGAAGGTTGTCGAGGGGGAGCAGGGCGGCATCTCGGAAGCCGTGGGCTGGAAGGGCGGCGGGGGATTCCGCTTCGCCAGGCTGGGCGAGACCCTCTTCGACGCCTATGGACGGCTCAATCCCAAGGTGAAGTTCGCCGACCTGGCGGCCTTCGTGTGGTGGCGCGAGACGAAGGAACCGGCCTTCGGCGGCTCCCTAGCCACGGATTCGCCCCTCCTCGGTATCCACGAGGGGAGGGCGGTCTACCTTCTCTACAATGGCATCCTGGGCGACTGGCGGCCCGTCGGGGGCAATGTTCTCACCTCGGCCGTCCTGGCTTCGCTTCCCAGGCGCGAGGGGCCGCGCGTCGTCTACGCCGAGGCGACGACCTACAGTCCTGCCTCCCTTGCGAGGATGAGCATCGTCTTAAAGCAGATTCCCTATGATCTCGGCTCCATGCCCCTTCTCGCCGAGGGCGCCCTCGAGTTCGCCGCGGCGGCGACCTCCGCCTCTGCCTCCGCCGAGGCCTCCGAGACTCAGGCCAAGGAGGGCGACCATGTTTGAGCCCAAGATATACCAACAGAAGGCCCTCGATACCCTGCGCGACTATCTTGAGTTGACGTCCAGGCTGGGCGATCCCAAGGCTTCTTTCCTGGAATCCTGGCACGAGCGAGGAAGGGCCGCCGTCAACCGCTGGCACGAAGCTCCCGGCCTCGGCGGCATTCCCTATGTCTGCATCCGAGTCCCCACGGGCGGGGGGAAGACCTGGATGGCCGCCCGTTCCCTACGCGTCGTCCGGGACAGCTACACCCATTCGGACAGTCTCCACGTGCTCTGGCTCGTCCCTTCCCAGGCTATTCTCAATCAGACGTTGGACGCTCTCACGACTGCCGGCCATCCCTACCGCGAGGAGCTGGTGGAAGGCTGGGGCCGCCCCCTCGTCGTCACGCTGGAAGGGCTTGAATCCGTGAGCCCACAAGACTTCGCCACACGCCTCGTCCTGGTCGTGGCGACCATCCAGAGTTTCAGGGTCGAGGACAAGAGTATCCGGACCATCTACGCGCATTCGGAAAAATGGGAGCGCCACTTCGCCCTTCTCGAGGGTATCGAAGGCCTAGAGTTGAGCGTCGAGGGCGCCAACAGAGGCAGGCCGATCCATTCCTTCGTCAATCTTTGCAGGGTTTTCAGGCCGCTTATCGTCGTGGACGAGGCGCACAACGCGCGGGGGAAGCTCTCCTTCGCCACGCTCGCCCGCCTCTCGCCCGTCGGCATCCTGGAATTCACCGCGACGCCCGACACGACGGCGGCCTCAGGCTCGAATGTCCTCCACGAGGCCACGGCTTCCGAGCTCAAGGCCGAGAAGATGATCAAGCTGCCTATCGTCCTGGCCGAGCACGCGACCTGGGCCGCGGCCGTCGCCGCCGCTGTCTCCACTCGGGCCTCTCTGGAGGAAGCCGCGAGAGCTTCGGGCGACAAGGTGCGCCCCATCGTCCTCTATCAGGCCCAGGCCAAGGATAGGGACGACCCTTCGGCGATGACCGCCGACAAGCTCCGCGAACATCTCATCCAGAACGAGGGGATCGATCCGGCCCAGGTGGCGGTGGCCACAGGGGAGGAACGGGGGATCGAGGGCGTGGATCTCTTTTCACCGACCTGCCCCGTGCGCCACATCATCACCGTGCAGGCGCTCAAGGAAGGTTGGGACTGTTCCTACGCCTATGTCTTCTGTTCGATCCAGGAGTTGAAGTCTGCCCGCGCCGTGGAACAGCTCCTCGGCAGGGTTCTGCGGATGCCCTTCGCGCAAGCGAGGCCTTCGCCCCATCTCAACAAAGCCTACGCTCATGTTTCTTCAAGGGATTTCGCCCAGACAGCCAAGGACCTCAAGGACTGCCTCGTCGACAGGATGGGCTTCGAACGCATCGAGGCCGAGGCCTGGGTACAGGCCAACGATTTCTTCCCCGGCGAGGGCTCGGGGGTCATCGAGGGACTGGCTCCGGACGGAAAGTCCGTGGCTGTAACCGCGTACGCCCCCTTCGATTTCGGCCTCTTCGCGCCGGCCTCCGGCATCGTGCTCGAGGACGGGGGAATGACACCCGGCGGCCTTCCCCTGGTTCGAGTCTCGGGCAAGCTGAGCGATTCTACCATCGCGCTGCTCGCGGTGGGGCTCGGCGCCGATTCGGGAGGAGAACGGACGCTTGCGGAGCTTCAAGCTCCTGCGCGAGTCGAGAGAGCGCAAGGCGCCGATGGGTCCCGATTCCTTCTCGGTGAGTTCATTGTTCTCCCGCGATGAATGTTCAGGCGAGCTGATTCCGGTGGATTCAGGCTGGTTCGCCTGCAAGGGCCGCTTCGACCTTTCGGACGAATCCCGCTTCCCCGCCCGTCTTTCCGAGGCCGAATTCTCCATCCCCGGCGAGAGCAAGGTGACGGTCATCGACCTTGTCCGGGACAAAGTGACCACCGAGTCTTCCCGATACGGCAAAGAGCTTTTCACGGCTGAATTCGCAGGCGAATTCTTCCTGAACGGCCTGATCTTCTGGCTGGACCGCCGCCTAGCCCGAAACGATGTCGCACAGCTTGTCCTCCAGGATTTTCTCTCGCGGCTGATCCGCCGTCTCATCGATGAGCGGAACATGCACTTGGGCGACCTCATCCTTAACAAATACCTCCTCGAAGAGAAAATACGATCCAAGCTGGACGCCTACAGGCTGGCCGCCGCTTCATCGTGGCTGCAGAACTTTCTCGATCTCCCCGAACTCAAGGCCGACCTGGTCTGGGAGACCGATTTTAGCTTTTCGAAGGACCGCTGTCCCTATCCGCGGGCCGAATCCGCTGAGTTGTATGGCTTCTCCAAGCATTTCTTTTCCGTCGTGGATGACTTGGGACATAGAGGCGAGGAATACGACTGCGCCCGCGAGATCGATTCCCTCGATGAAGTCGAAACATGGGTGCGCAACGTGCCGCCGCGTCACCAGTGGTGTTTCCGCCTCCCGACCTCCCGGGACGATTTCTATCCGGACTTCGTGGCTCGCCTGAAGGATGGACGCGTCCTTGTCATCGAATACAAGGGCGCCCACCTGGCTTCCGATCCCGCGGAACTGGAAAAGCGCCGTGTCGGCCAGCTTTGGGCAAGGGCTTCGAAAGGGAAAGGCCTCTTCGTCTGGGCCATGAGGCGCGACGAAGTAGGGAGGGATCTGAGGGGACAACTCATGGCGGCCTTGAATCCCAAGATGGAAATTTGACTAGAGAAACAGGATTGGGCAGGATTTTCAGGAAATATAACAAATTTTGGAATTCTGGAAAGAGAGAGACACCGCGGGGAGCAAAGACACGGTTTTAGGTTTATTTCTTCTTCTCTATCCCTCTCCGCGCCCAGTAACATTAAATGTCCGGGAAAAACGGGGGAGGTAAAGAAAGTCCCATGGGACCTTGGTACTATGGTTTTAGCCGAACACATAGCAAACGAGGGAACCATGGGACGGAAAAAGCTTAGCATGGAAAGGATGTGCAAGCATACGCATTTCACCTGGGGGGAGCGTATAACACTGCAGTACCACTACACGGGGACAAACAAATACCAAAAGATCACCAGCCCGACGCTTCTTGGCCAATTGTTTGGAAAGAATGAGAGGACCCTACGCAGGGAGCTGAAGCGGGGAATGGTACTGCACGAGCTCAGCTTTGAGCCCTTCGAACGCTGGGAATACAACGCCGACTACGCCCAGAACGATGCAGATAGCAAGAGTAAAGGGAAAGGACCTGAAGTAAAGCTAGGAAAGGACTGGGCCCTGGTACACCGGGTCTGCGAGTTCGTACGTGAGCGCCACTACAGCCCCTACGCCATCATCCAGCACTTCCTCGCCAACGGGTGGCCCAGTCAGACGAGGATCTGTGAGAAGACGCTCTATAGCTACATTGCGGAAGGGGATATTACCGGCATCTCTGAAAGAAACCTGCTGCTCGGAGGAAGGAGGCGCAAGCCCAGGGGAAAGCCCGCCCGACACTCCAGGGCGGCTAATGCCGCAAGGAGCATCGACACAAGGCCCGCGCAGATCAATGATCGTTCGCAGATCGGCCACTGGGAGATGGATACGGTCTATAGTGGCAAGGAATGCTCTCCTGTATGCTTGCTGACCCTCACCGAGCGTAAGGCACGGGTGGAGATAACCAGGAAGATCCCCGATAGGACGGCGGAATCCGTATGCGCTGAATTTGATGCTATGGAACGACAGATCGGCAGTCTCCGGTTCCGCCATCTATTCAAATCGATTACCGCCGACAACGGTGGAGAGTTCTCCGATGTCGATGCTCTGGAAGGTTCCGCCCTTTGCACCATGCCCAGGACGCACCTGTACTTTGCCCATCCCTACTGCTCCTCTGAGCGGGGAACCAATGAGAACCACAACGGGACAATCCGGAGATTCATCCCCAAGGGCAGTGACATCGGCTCGGTTGCCGAGAGAACCGTCAGGGTAACCCAGAACTGGATGAATACCTATCCTAGGGAAATCCTAAATGGCCATACCCCGTTGGAGGAACTGGTTACTGACATGGGAGAGGGATTCATCATCCCTTCCTTTCTGGAGGCAAGAGAATGAAGAAAGACGGACATTCTACTTTACAGGAGACCGGTAACTCGAAAAGTCAATAGAAAAGACTTGACAACTTCCAAAAGCGAGCCTAACCTTATTTATCCGATTGTCATACAGCCTGACAATTTTTGTCCGGTAATCGTATGACATCTTTCCAATGAAGGGGGAGAGCGAGATGAAAAAGCTTTTTGTGGCGTCTATGCTCGCAATGGCAATGCTATGGTCCGTATCTGGCCAAAATAAGATTGTCGAGTTCAAGTTCGCCGGGAACAACTCCGATGTTCTCGCTACCCAAGCATGCATAAAAATCGCTACGAATATCGCTGAAAAATCCCAGGGAACTCTCAAGCCTTCGCTATTCCTCGAAGGCCAACTTGGCAACAACGACGAGGAGCTAAACACTGGCCTTACGGAAGGCAACTTCGAGATGCTCCTCAACGCCGAGATGCTTTTTAACTGGGCAGTGCCTGACTGGATGTCTCTGTTCAACATGGCTTTCATCTTTGACGACCAAGCACACCTCCAGCGCTTCTGGAACTCGGATGTTGGCGATGAGCTGGCGAGCGCAGTACTGAAGAAATATAATATACTTACCGCGAACAAGCCGATCAAGCAGGTAGGTGATCTTGCCGGCTTGAAGCTTAGGACTCCCAACAATGCAGGCGTCATTGCTTCCTGGAAAGCTGCCGGCGCTAATGTTACTCCAGTGGCATGGGGAGAGCTGTTTGGAGCTCTGCAGAACGGAGTTGTAAACGCTCAGGAAAATCCGCTCGCCAATATAGACCAGGCTGCGATCTACCAGGTACAGAAATACCTCATGCAGACTGAGCACCAATACACTAATTTTTTCATCTACTTCAACAATAAGTGGTGGAAAACGCTTTCTGCCGACCAGCAGAAGATCATTGCCGCCGCTATCGACAAAGGCTTCAGCTGGTATAATGAGCAGGTCAACCTCCAGGACGAGGCTTTCATTAAGAAATTCAAGGAAAAGGGTATGACCCTTATCACCAAGGACCAAATTGATATCGCGTCCTTCAAGAATGCGATCATTCCTGTCCTCCTGAAGCAAAATGCCAGCAGCTACCCGCCCGGTGCCTATGACAAGATCCAGTCACTTAGGAAGAAATAACTGTAAATCAATCCGCGAGGAGGGAGCAATGCTTGGGAAGATCGCTTCGATCATGGCACAAATCACAGCAAAACTTGAGGTAGTTGTGCGGTTTGTGTCCATTATCCTTCTAGCCGTGCTTATTGGCGCAGTATTCTTCCAGGTAGCCCGGCGTACCGTTATAGGCAAGTCGTTCGTTGAACTGGAGGAATTTTCTATCGTACTGGCAGCCTGGGTGGCCTCGTTCACCATCTCTTACACAGTCCGAAAGAAAACGCATGTTATGATCGAAGTGTTCTCGTCCAAGCTGCCCCCCCTCGGGCGCAGAGTGCTCGACATCGTGGTTAACCTCATAATTCTGGTTGCGCTGGTTTGGATCACTATCGATGGCTGGAGCTTCACCCTAAGGAAAATGCTTGTGCCTTTGACCGTCCTGCCTATTAAATCCGGGTGGTGGTACATGTCCTTTCCGATTGGCATGGCTTTCGCCTGTATTTTCCTTCTGGATAACGTGCTACAAGCGATTATCACACCGCTCAATAACCTTTCCGCCGAAACGCCACAGCCCTGATTAATGAAGGAATGCTGAACTATGTCGATAATTATTGGATTCCTTTTCATGGTTGCAATCGGGATTCCTGTTGGATTTTGCATGGTACTGACGGGATTCTTCTATATTATTTCTACAGGTTCAGTGCCGCTCAGCATGATCCCTCAGGCGATGGTGAGCGGCGTGTCCTCGTACACCATGCTTGCTATCCCATTCTTCATCGTCGTTGGCGAATTGATGAATTCGAGCGGCATTACGCGCCGAATTTTCAACTTTTCCAATGCAGTCGTCGGCCATATCACCGGCGGCCTAGGCTTGGTCAATGTGCTTGGTTCCATGATCTTTGCGGGTATGTCAGGCTCCGCAGTTGCGGACGCGGCGGGTCTCGGCGCGATCGAGATTAAAGCCATGAAGGATGAAGGATTCGATGCCGACTTCGCGGTAGGTATCACCGCCGCATCGTCCATCCTCGGGCCTATCATACCGCCCAGCAGCCCAATGGTGCTCTTCGGCATCGTTTCTGGCGTGTCCATTGGCGCAATGTTCATGGGAGGCCTGCTTCCCGGCATCCTCTTGGGAATATTCCAGATGATAGTCGTATATTTTATCGCGAAGAAGCGCGGCTATCCGAAGAACAAACGCGCCACTTTTACTCAGCTCGTCTCCGCGTTTTGGTCTGCCCTGCCTGCCTTACTGTGCCCCATACTCCTTATCGGGGGTATATTCTCAGGCTTTTTCACACCAACAGAAGCCGCCGCTGTTGCGCTGTTCTATGCCCTGTTCATTGGGTTCTTCGTCTACAAAGAGCTCACGCTTAAACGCCTCTGGGAAGTTCTGGGCGCCACAATTCAAAATCTTGGCATCGTCATGCTGCTCATGGCATCTGGAAAGCTCTTCTCCTGGGTTCTTGGCATGGATCGCATTGCTGAGCATCTGACCATCGCTCTCTTCAGCATAACGAATAATCCTTCCATTATCCTTCTGTTAATCAACATTCTCTTGCTCATTGCGGGCACATTTATGGAGACTAATGCAAGCATTTTCATCTTGACGCCGATACTATTGCCCATCGCGGTAAAAATTGGGATGCATCCAGTCCAGTTCGGCGTTATGATGATCTTCAACCTTATGATTGGACTTCTCACGCCACCGATGGCCATCATCCTCTTCATCACGTCTAGGATTGGCGGGATAAGTTTCGAGCGATCATTCAAGGCTGTAAAACCCTATCTCTGGGTCATGTTCCTAACTCTGTTCTTAATGGCCACAATCCCAGGGCTTACGCTGGCCGTGCCTAAGCTCATCCTTGGCAAAGCTTTCTAGGATCTTTCTATGGAACATATACGTAAGAATTCTACCGTAGACATGGCATCCGACCAAATCGTTGAATATCTTCAGTCAGATGCCATACAGCTTGGCGACAAGTTGCCTTCAGAAAAGGCAATGTGCGACATAATGCACATCAGCAGAACCACGATACGTGAAGCGTACCGTAAGCTGCAGTCTCTCGGGTATCTTGATATCGTCAATGGAAAAGGCGCCTTTGTAAAAAGCAAAGATCACGACATTATCCAGGAATCAATTAATTCTTTAAGGTCAAACAAGGCTTTGATCAATGATTATCTGGAAGTCCGTAAAGCGCTCGATCCGTTGGCGGCGAAACTCGCATCGGTATATAGGACAAGGGAAGGGATCGCCATTTTGCAGAAGCTTCATTCGGAGTTTCTCGAGGCGTACGCTGCAGACGACAGCAAGGCAATGGCGAAGATCGATGCTTCAATACATTTGGCAATTGTGACTATGACAAAGAATGACCTGCTGATCGCGCTCACCAAAGTCATTAATTTCTATTTCGAGAATCTGCGCGAAAAAAGCTTCTTGAACAAGCACGATGCCACGAATGCTATCGGCCCTCATGAACGGATTATCGCGGCCATCTCTAGAGGTGATTCAAATACCGCGTCGCAGGAGAGCCTGAAACACATGGATGCGGCAATAAAAGATCTCTGTTCCTAACCAGTTCCTGTATGGTTCATTAAAGAGGCTTGCCATCTTAACGAATTCTGGAGTGCTAATTTCTGCAGGCCCAATTCCCTGCAGTTGCAAGGAATTGTCAAGCCTAAACAGAAACTAGAAATGAAAAAAGAATTATGGGGAGAAAAACCTTAGTCGGATGGATACTATGTTGTGACAATCGAGGAGCGCCTATCCTGGGAAGTAATTGGGCAATACGTGAAGAACCAAGATGAGCCACAGGAAGAAATGAAATAACTGAGCCTGTTCTGATACTTCGCAGATGTTATGTCAAAGTCGTCAAGCCCTTAGGAAAGATGAAAAGAACGGTCACCAGGACCACCTGCTATTCGAGCGTTTAGGATATGACCAAAAATTCAGCGTGTTGGTTTGTTGGAACAGAGCAGGCTGCTTCTACGACGATGTTTCGTACCGTGCCGCGTACGATCATGTCTCGTTATGCAGATCACGACCGCCTTCTGTAATCCTCCCGACTGGTTTTAAACAGTTTCTAGTACTATATAAACAAGATCGGGGCTATCCAGCAGCGTCGTATCGAACAATCAGAGGGATATACTGTAGAGAGCCTTGCTCTGATTTTGTCAATAAAAGGTTCTGCTGCCTTTGCCTAATTTGCTTATTCTGCTAGACTCCCGCTCATGGCGAAAGATCGAATCCTCGCTGGTAGTAGGAAACTGAGCAACCAGGCCGCGGGCACCCTGGCCATGGCCGGCTGCGCCTTTCTCTGGAGCACGGCAGGGATCTTCATCAAGCTCATCGACTGGCAGCCCTTCGCCATCGCGGGCGCGCGGAGCGCGATAGCCGCCCTCTTTCTCTGGGCGGTGATCAAAAGGCCGCGCTTCACCTTCTCCTTCGACCAGGTGAGCACGGCTTTAGCCTACGCAGCGACGATGATTCTCTTCGTATTCGCCAACAAGCACACGACTTCGGCCAACGCCATCCTCCTCCAGTACGGGGCGCCTGTCTACGTGGCCATTCTGGGATCCTTGATGCTGAAGGAGAAGCCGCGGCCCGAACACTGGCTGGCTCTAGTGGCTGTCTGCTTCGGCATGGTCCTCTTCTTCATGGATTCCCTGGGCGGGGGCAATTTCCTGGGCGATGCGGTGGCGGCCCTGGCCGGCGTCACCTTCGCCCTCAACATCGTGATGCTGAGGAAGCAGAAGGATGGCTCGCCCCTCGATTCGCTTCTTCTTGGACATATATGTGCGGCTATCATCGCGAGCATCATCTCCCTCTTCATGCCGGCTCCGGTACTGACCGCGCAATCCCTTCTCGCCGTTTCGGCCCTCGGCGTCGTGCAGATCGGGCTGGCGGCCATTCTCTTCTCCTACGGGATCAAGCGTATAACCGCTCTCGAGAGCATTCTGACGGCGGTAATCGAGCCTCTTTTCAATCCGCTGTGGGTCTTCCTCGCCACGGGGGAGGCGCCGGGGCTGCGCGCGGTGTCAGGAGGCTTCGTCATCATCGGAGCTGTCATGATTTCCTCGATTGTCTCTGTGCGGAGGGCTTCCAGGGCTGTACAATGATGGCCATGAAGCAGAGCTTCCTCTCGGCGACCATCCTCCTCATTCTTGTCACTGACCCGCTCGGGAATATTCCTCTTTTCATCTCGGCCCTCAAGAACGTGGAAAACGGCAGGAGAGTCAAGGTTATCCTGAGGGAGTGCGCGATTGCCTTCACGATACTTTTGATTTTCCTGGTTTTTGGATCGGCCTTTCTCAATGCCCTGCAGATTTCGGACGAGACCCTGAGGATAGCGGGAGGGGTCATCCTCTTCCTGATCGCGCTTAACATGGTTTTTCCGGGTACAGGCGGAAGGCTGGTGGAGGACGAGGTCGGCGCCGAGCCTTTCATCGTGCCTGTCGCCATACCCTTGATAGCCGGCCCCTCGGCCATAACGACGGTGATGCTCCTGTCCAAGTCGAGTCCCGACAGGATCCCCGAGTGGATCGGCTCCATCTTCATCGCGATGGTCGTGACGACCTTCGCCTTCCTCTTCTCGAACAAGCTGAAGGACTGGCTTGGGATGCGCGTCCTGAGCGCCGTGGAAAAGCTTATGGGCCTCATCTTGACGGCCGTTGCCGTCGAAATGCTTCTGGGCGGGCTGACGAGCTATATCAGGCTGATTCAGGGCTGAGGGTGAAGTAGACCGTCGTACCAGATTCGGGAACCGATTCCAGCCAGATCCTTCCTCCGTGCCTTTCGACTACGCGCTTCGCCTCCGAGAGGCCGATACCCGACCCGGGGTGTTCATCGGATTCGTGGAGCCGCTGGAAAGGTTTGAAGACGAGGTCTGAATCGGCCATGTCGAAGCCTACTCCGTTGTCTTTCACGAAATAGACGATCTCCTGCTTGCCCGCCTTGCCATTCCGGAAGGTTGATCCAAATTCCAGACTCGTCACCTTCCGGCCCGAAGTGAACTTGAAGGCGTTGTCAATGAGGTTGCTGTAAAGGGTCCTGACGAGAGAAGCGTCGCAGGCGGCCATCATGGAAGGCGTGGACGAGATGGCGATGCCGCGTTCGGGGTCGGCCTTGATGTAGGCGGAGACGATGGAATCAGCTATCTTGCCGATGTCCACGTCCTCGATCTTCAGCTCGGCGTTCGAAATCTGCGACATTTCCTGGATGTCGCCCATCAGGCCGGCCATACGCGCGGCTGCCCCTCGCAGGGAATCCAGGTATTTACGGCCGCTTTCGTCGATGGAGTCAAAGCACTCGTCCTTGAGAAGATCGGCGTATTCGGTCATGGTGCGCAGGGGACTCCCGAGGTCGTGGGAGACGGCGTAGGCAAAGGATTGGAACTCGGCGTTGGCCGACTCCAGCTGGGTCGTCCTCTCCTTCACCTTCTGCTCGAGGGTGGCGTTGAGCTCGCGGATCTGGCGTTCGGCCCGGCCCTGTTCGGTCATGTCGGTGGCAATCAGCCCGATGAGAGGCGCCCCATCGCCGCCCTCTATCCTGAATTTCTGGGTGAAGAGGTGGAGGAGCTGCCCATATTTGTCCATCCTCGTCTCCTCGAACTCCACATAGCCGGTTTCGAGGACCTTTCTATCCCACTCGAGCGATACCTTGGCCTGATCAGGCGGGAGCCGCTCTTCGGTGGTCTTTCCTATCCATTCTTCGGCGGGGAAATGAGCCTCCATGGCTTTATTGGCTGCCAGGACGCGATTGTCTTTGTCCTTGATCATGGCCATGGAGGGCATTTTATCCAGAAAGACCAAGAACTTGCGCTCCGCGGTCCTGAGCCTTCGCTCGGTCTCGAGGAGGGTCTGATACCTGTTTCCCATGACCCGGAGAATTCGGTTGTTGTCCGTGAGCAGCAACGCGATGAACCCGAAGACAGGGCACGTCGCCAGCAAGAAGAAGATGCCCCACCAGGGCCCCAAGGTTTCCCTGCGTGAAACCTCCGACACGAGGATCCAATCGGTGCCCTCGACGGGCCTGGCCACGGCGAAGCTCTCTACGCCCGCATAGTTCCTGCCCCCGTGAATGCTGCCATTTTTTTCACGGAGCATCGGCTCAAAGGCTTCTAGCATATCCGAACGAGGCAGGGAGGAAAAAGGCGAACCGGGAAGATCCTTGAGCCTTCCGAGAACCTTGATCTCTCCCCCTATACGCTCGAGAAGGATGCTCTGCCCTGAGCCCGCGGAAAAGGGCCAGGACTCGATGACAGGATAGAGCTCCTTGGCGGCCTTGATATACTGCACGATATAGCCCATGTGATTCGAAGGAACGCGGATCTGGTCGAAGAGGGGGATGATGATCTCGATTCCCGGTTCCCCGCTGCCCGGCAGGGGACAGAGATCCGTCATGACGGGGAGGCCTGTATCCCTGGCTTGTTTGCATGAGGCACGCAGGCTGGACGTGGGTTCCAGACTCGAGAGTTCGAGGCCCTCCGCGTTTGAAAGGATTGGCTTGAGATCGCGGTCCAGGAGGGTGGAGGCATGGAAGCCGTAGCTTTCCTTGAAGTTGTCGAATTCGTTCGCTACCTGGCTTATAGCCTGCGGATCTTTCGTTTTTATGGCTTTGTTTACGGCGACGACCAATTCCCTGACGCCGCCCGCCTCCTTCGCTTCGATCAGTTGGACTGATCTCCAGTTGCTGATCTGTTGACTTTTCTGGATGGCGATGGAGTTGAGAAGAAGTTCAGTATCGTCCAGGATTTTTCTGAACTGCAGAAAGGAGTAAAAGCCGGTAACACCGCAGATACCGAGGAGGATCATGCTGAGGAGAAGTGGCGACCTGCGCGGCTTGACCGCTTCCGTCGCTTTATCGGGCTCCGAAGACGATGGGATAGAGATAGAAAACATCAGACCAATCCTCGCAAAGCGTATTTTGACTTTTCTATCTAGATAACTTTTCTGCTCCTGCGACGAAGGCGGAATAAAGACTTTTATTGCCAATTTTTAACTTAAATTCAGTATATCGAGAGGCGGGATAAATACAAGCGGCTCGGACAAAAAAGGGCGCCCCGCTTCCGCGGGGCGCCCCTAGAGGTCTGGACCCGAGGAAAAGTCTATTTCATTAGTCTTGCCATGATGAGGTCGGCGAAGGCTTGGGCGGTGAAGCCTAGGGCGGCGGCCACCTTGTCGCCGGGGCCCGACTCACCGAAGCGTTCGATGGAGAGGATATTTTCAAAAGGAGCGATGCGCTCCCAGCCCATAGAGATTCCGGCTTCGGCGACGAAGATCTTGGCGGGCGGGGAGAGGATTGCGTCCCTGACGGCGGCGGGAGCCTTGTAGAAGGTTCCGCGGTCGGGCACGGAGACGATACGGATGGCCAGGTTCGGCTTTTTTCCCGAGACGAGGTCGGCGGCCGCCAGCGCGAGGGAGACTTCCGAGCCCGAGGCGGCGAGAACGAGGTCGGGCGCCACCTTGGGGTTGCGTACGACATAGGCGCCGAGGGCCATGGTGTAGGGCCACTCGGGATCGTCCTTGACGACCACGGGGAGATTCTGGCGGCTCAGGGCCAGGACCGTCGGTCCGTCGGTCCGCTCCATCGCCTGACGCCATGCCACAGCCGTCTCCTCGGCATCGGCGGGTCGCAGGACGGTGAGGTTGGGTATGGTGCGGAGGGCTGTCAGGCTCTCAATGGGCTGATGCGTGGGGCCGTCCTCGCCGACGAATATGGAATCGTGGGTGAGCACGTAGACAACGGGAAGCTTCATGAGGGCGGCGAGGCGGATGGCAGGCCGCATATAGTCCGCGAATACGAGGAAGGTGGCGGTAAAGGCGCGCAAGCCCCCGTGGAGGGCGATGCCGTTCGTTATGGCGGTCATGGCGAACTCCCTGACTCCGAAATGGAGATACCTTCCGCCCGGGTTGTCCTTGCCAAAGACGCTGGATGAGCCCGCAGGATCGGCGGGAAGGCCCACGACGTTCGGGTTCTGGAGATCGGCCGAGCCACCCACGAGATTGGGCCAAGCCGTGGCGATCGCGGCGAGGACTTTACCCGAGGCGTTGCGCGTCGCGATCTTGTCGCCCGCCGTGAAGGAGGGGAGATCAGGCTCCTTGGCCGGCCTGTTGAAATACCATCGGCTCAGTTCCTCGGAGAGTTCAGGGTTGGCCTTGCCCCAGGCTTCGTAGGTCTTCTGCCAGGCGGCCTTGGCCGCGGCGAGTTCGACCCGCCGCTTTTCGAAGAAGGCATAGGCTTCGGGGGCCGCCCAGAAGGGCTGGTCAAGAGGGATGCCGAGGATGGCCTTGGCCTTCGCGGCCTCCTCTTCACCCAGGGGCGATCCATGGGCGCCGGAGGTGCCCTGCTTGTTCGGCGAGCCCTTGCCGATGACGCTCTTGAGGATGATGAGGCTGGGGCGCCCCGCGTCGGTCTTGGCCTTTGCGGTGAGGGTCTCCAGACCTTCGAAGTCGTACATATCGCCTGAGAGGACCTGCCAGCCGTAGGCTTCGAAGCGCTTTCCCACGTCCTCGGTGAAGGTGATGGAAGTCGGGCCGTCTATCGAGACGGCGTTGGAGTCGTAGTAGGCGATGAGCTTACCCAGGCCCAGATGGCCCGCGAGGGAGCATGCTTCGGACGACACGCCCTCCATGAGACAGCCGTCGCCCACCAGGGTGTAGGTGTAGTGGTCAAAGACCGTAAATCCGGGCCTGTTGAATTTGGAGCCCATCATGCGTTCGGCTATCGCCATGCCGACGGCCATCGCTATGCCCTGTCCCAGAGGGCCAGTCGTCGTCTCGACGCCGGGCGTCACGCCGTACTCGGGGTGCCCTGGGCACTTCGAGCCGACTTGGCGAAATGCCTTGATGTCATCGATGGATATGGGGAAGCCCGCCAGGTGCAGAATGGAATAGAGGAACATCGAGCCGTGGCCTGCGGAGAGGACGAAACGGTCACGGTCGATCCAGGAAGGATCGGCGGGATCATACTTCATCGCGGCGCCGTAGAGGAAGGCGCCGAGCTCGGCCGCGCCGAGGGGAAGACCAGGATGGCCCGAGTTCGCCTTCTGAATGGCATCGATCGTGAGGCTTCGCATTGAGAGCGCGACACTATGCAGGGATTTCTTGTCCATTTCTAGTCTCCTTGTTCCGTATGTCGCTATGATACGAGGTTTTTGCTGCAGCCTCAACCCGCTCTGTAGGCGAGAGCCGCTTTTTCCTTGACGGCGAGAGCCGTCGCGCGGGAGACGCCGCCTGCCTTGGCTATCGATTCAACCTCGGCCTCGGCCACCCCCTCGAGGGAGCCGAAAGTCTTTAAAAGCCGCTTCGACCTCGCCTCGCCTATGCCTTTGACGGACTCGAGGACGGAGAAACGCAGGCTCTTGCTCCTGAGCTTCTGCGAGAGGCCGGTAGCGAAGCGATGGGTCTCGTCCCGCACGGCGACGAGAACCCTCAGGGCCGGGGAATCCTTGGCGAGAACGAGGGGATCGGTTCGGCCGGGGAGGTATATCTCTTCGTTCTTTTTAGCCAGGCCAGCGAGGCCGCAGTCGAGGCCCAGCTCGTCCAGGACTTCCTTCGCGGCCGAGACCTGGCCGGCCCCGCCGTCGACGAGGATGAGATCGGGGAGTTCTGCCTCCTCATTGACGAGGCGGCTGTAGCGTCGTGCCACGGCCTCGCGCATCGAGGCGAAATCATCGATGGCGCCGCCGAGGCTCCGAATGCGGAAATACCGGTAGTTCTTCTTGTCGGGAACCCCGTTCCTGAAGCTGACGAGGGAGGCGACCGTGTTTCTGCCCGCGAGCTGGGCAATGTCGAAGCCCTCGATGAATCGGGGGAGGGCGGGGAGATCGAGGGCATCCCTCAGCTGGGCGAGGGCGGCTTCGTCCCCCGTCTCGCGCCGTTTCTTTATGAGTTCTTCCTTGGCGTTCTGGACGGCTAGGCTCATGATGGCGGCGTGCTTCTCCTCCCTGGGCGAGAGGATGGAGACCTTGAGGCCCAAGTTTCTGCGGAAATAGGCCGCCGCCGGCCCGGCCGCTGCCGCCTTCTTTAGATACAGGGACAAAGGGGGCAGGCGCTCGGGACCGTAGTAGCCGGCGAGGAAGGTTTGGACGGCCTCGTCCTCAGCCGAATAGAGGGCCGTGATGAAGGCGTCCCGCCCTACGAGCTTGCCTTCCCGCATGGAAAAGACGACGAAGGCGATGAGGTCGCCCTCGTCCTGCCATGCGACGTAGTCGCGGGCCGCGGGGTTGAAGTCCTGGATCTTGGAGCGGCCGACGAAGAGCTCGACCGCCTTGACCGCGTCCCTGAGCTTGGCCGCTTCCTCGAAGCGGAACTCGGCGGCGGCGCCCTCCATCTTTATCCTGAGGTCGGAGAGGAGTTCCGCCGTCTCGCCCGAAAGGAGCTTGCGCACCTGGTTCACGCGTTCCTGGTAGACTTCGCGCGAAATCTTGCCGGCGCAGGGGCCGGGGCAGCGGCCGATGTGGTAGTACATACAGGGAGTCTCGCGCTTCCTAAGCACGGAACAGCGGCGCAGGGGGAAGAGCTGCTTGATGAGCTCGAGATAGACGTCGATGGTTTCGGCGCTGGGGAAGGGGCCGTAGAACTCGCTCCCGTCGGCGATGATCCGCCGCGTCCTGAAGACCCGGGGAAACTCCTCTGCCGTTATCCTTATCGAAGGATAGGTACGTCCGTCCTTGAGGCTGATGTTGTACCGGGGGCTGTGTTCCTTGATGAGATTGTTTTCGAGGAGGAGGGCGTCGTACTCGCTTCCGGCCAGCGTCCACTCGATGGATTCGATCTTGGAGACGAGGTGCTGGGTCTTGGTGTCCTTCCTCCCCGTGAAATAGGAAGAGAGACGGTTGCGCAGTACCTTAGCCTTGCCCACGTAGATGATAGTGCCGGAGGAATCCCGCATGATGTAGACGCCCGGGGCTTCCGGCGCCTGGCGGACGAAGGCCCTGAACCGCGTTTTTTTCCCCACTTCGACTATAGGTGCACTAAGAGGCGAGTCTTCCGGCGCGCCAGCAGGCACACCTGATGGCATCTCGTTTTTTTTCTCTGCCCTGATCTATACTACATAGTCAGAAAACTCGGGGCGCC
>JAPLSO010000042.1 GCA_026398595.1 Spirochaetota bacterium
AGGAACACCTCCGCGATTTAGCAGTAACAGATGACCTTACAGGCCTATTTAATCGCCGGGGCTTTGCTCTTGCAGCCGAGCAGGAGATAAAGCATGCATTCCGAAGAAAAGTTGGATTGGTTCTGCTTTTCCTGGATATCGATAACTTGAAAATTATCAATGATACATTTGGCCATGCCGAAGGTGATAAAGCCATCAAGAAGGCTGCGAAGGCTCTACGCACCACATTCCGAGAATCAGATGTCGTTGCCCGATGGGGAGGAGATGAATTCGTAGTGCTCGCTCTTGATGTCCCCAAGGGAAGAGTGCCCATTCTTATAAACAGGCTGGATGATGTTTTGCACAAATCCAATGAAAAACAAGATATTGCATACCACATCTTGTTCAGCAAAGGATTTGCATACTTCGATCCTGCCAAGCCCCTGACCTTGTCTGAGATGGTAAAGGTTGCCGATGAAATGATGTATAAAGACAAACAGGAGAGGAATTTGTCAATAAAGGCGGCTTTTGATAAGCTCCTGGGGAATATTGAAGCATAAGTTTTAGTCATATCAAGAGGTGGATCCCCAACGGGAATCGAATACCCGGTTCTTCCTAAAGTTCCTCTATAACCCTTGACAATTTTAGTAATACTCCTCTATATTCCTTTTTAAGGTATTTTATTATACTAAAGGGTAGCATTATGGAACAGAAACTGTATTCGATCGCCGAACTGGCTGAAATTCTCAAGCTCCACCCCAAGACAATTCTGCGCTTTATTCACGAGGGCAAGATCAAGGCGCGGAAAATCGGCCGTTCCTGGATGGTCGGCTTCGAGGAACTTAAGGAATACGCCCACGCCGAGTTCGCCGTCGCTGAAACCTCGCGTAAAGCGCAACTCGAAGCGCCGGACTATGCCCGCCTCCCGCATCGCGGTTTCCGCCGTCGTCGAGATCGACGAGCAGAACTCCGAGGAAGCCAGCAGGATCTCCAACTCCCTCCTCGCCATGCTCAACTGCAAGGACGAGTCCTGGGGCAAGTCGCGTTTCGATTTCGTCTATTACCCCGAGGTGCGAAAGGCGAAATATATCCTGTATGGGACGCCTGGCTTCATCGCCGCCGTGCTGGGCACGTTCACCATGCTCTGCGCCCAGAAGGAGTGAGAGAAATGAGCCCGAGCGTCTACAAATCGGAAAAGGGACGAATCCTTGTTGAAGCCTATTATCGCAAGGCCCTGGACAGCTATGGCCCGGAACCCCTTAGGCGACGGATGCTGCCCACGCCCTTCGGCGCGACTCACGTCATCGAGTACGGCGACGCGACCAAGCCGCCTCTCGTCCTTCTCCACGGCTCCCTGTCCAATTCGGCAAGCTGGCTTGGCATACTCCCGGAATTCGCGGGGTCCTTTTCCCTCTACTGCGTCGATATACCCGGCGAACCGGGCCTGAGCGAACCCGAAAGGATGCCGCTCGCTCCAGGTCTTTCGGCATCGGAACCTGGCGCTCCCGCCGCCTGGCTCGGCGCGGTTTTAAACGGCCTTGGCCTCGACGCCGCGGCCTTTATTGGCATGAGCCTCGGCAGCTTCTACGCCTTGAGCCTCGCCTCCGCCTATCCAGAGCGCGCGGTGGCCTTGTCGCTTATTACGACGGCCGGAGTCGCGCCCCAGAGAAAGGATTTTCTCTTCAAGGCCCTCTTTTGCATGCTGCTTGGAGCCCCCGGGCAGAAACTCCTCAACAGACTGGTGTATCACAAGGCTTCGGTCGATCCGCGGATTCTTGAATTCCAGACTCTAGTCTCAGCCAACTTCAATCCCCTGACCGAAGTCATTCCCCTTTTCGGGGACGACGAGCTGAAGCGCCTCACCATGCCCGTCCAGTATTTCGGCGGCGACCGCGACGCCCTCATCGGCACGACGAAGACAGCCGCCCGGTTGGCCATCCTCTGCCCCAAGGCTGAAATCCATGTCCTGCACGATACGGGCCACGTGATCATAGACCAGTGGCCGGCCGTCAAAGCTTTTCTAGCGTCCTGTTGTCCTCCGGAACGTTGATTTCCACCTTCCTGCCCGTGTCGGTGGCAATGTAGTCCTTGGCTCCGGCTATCATGTACGGCATGGCCTGCCTCAGGTCGTCGCTTCTTCCCGTGCTCGTGATGATGGTGGACCACAGCTGCTTTTCGACTCCGCTCTCGCGGAGGAGCTTCAGGTCGAAGGCCTCGATCTTACAGTACCGGAAATAGGTCGTGAAACTGTCGTATTTCATCGTGGAACCGACGATCCCGTACACCGGGTTGTACCTCCCAAAGGGAGGGTTGCTGGGAGGAGTCCCTTGGGAACTCGCCGGAGGGGGGCCGGAAGGCTTGGGAGGGTTGATGATCCCGTAGAGCGGCACGGAGTATGAATAACTGTGCTCCTTGGGTTCGCCGACCCCGTAAGTCACATAGATGATGATATTGGCTTCCTCGGCCTTTTCCACCTGTTCGTACCCCATCCTGGCAAGGGCCTTTGCGATGTATCCGGCATACTCAGCAAACCTCAAGTCGCCCGATTTTACGTTCTGGTCGGTGGACATGAAGATATAGCTGCGCTGGGCTTCGTACTGGGTTTTACCGATGCTGTCGATCTGCAGGACCATGGTCTTCGTCGTCGAACAGGACAGGACCAGAATAGCCATCATCGCGGCGCCTAATATCTTTTTCATGACGAGTCCTCTTCCCACAGAATATCAGCGATCCGTCCGATCCGCTACGCCTTGCCCCAAGAGTCCGACAATGCTATATCCTCAGGCTATGCGCATCCTCTTTGTCGGCGGTACCGGCAACCTCTCCACGGCCTGCACGGCCGAAGCACTTGGCCGGGGCATGGAAGTCTTCCACCTCAACCGGGGAACCAAACCCGAAAAGACCCTTCCGGGCGTTCGGACCCTCAGGGCCGACATCAGAGATCCTGTCGCGGCTGGCGCTGCGCTCGGGTCCCTCGAGTTCGACTCCGTCGTCCAGTTCCTCGCATTCAGGCCCGAGCAAGTCGAGGCCGACCTCGAGCTCTTCCGGGGCAGGACGGGCCAGTACGTCTTCATCTCCACGACCTCGGCCTACAAGAAGCCCTCGCTCACCCCCGTGATCACCGAAAAAACCCCTCTCGAAAACCCCTATTGGGAGTACTCGCGGCTGAAGGCGGCCTGCGAGAAGGTCCTGAAGGAGAAGGCCGCCGCCCTCTCCTTCCCCTGGACCGTCATCCGCCCCTCCCACACCTACGACGACGGATGGATACCCAGCTGTTTCGGTTCGGCCGGCTACGGCATAGCCTGGAGGATGAAGGAAGGCAGGGACATCATCGTCCCGGGCGACGGCCAGTCGGTCTGGACCCTGACCCACGCCTCGGACTTCGCCGTCGGCTTGGTCGGTCTCCTCGGCAGAAAGGACGCCCTCTCCGAAGCCTTCCACATCACCTCGGACGAGCACCTCACCTGGGACGCCGTCCACAGGATCGTCGGCGGGGCCTTGGGTGTCGAGCCCAAGATCGTGCACATCCCCTCGGACTTCATCGCCTCGGTCATCCCCGAGCGGGGAGCCGCCCTACTGGGAGACAAAGCCGTGTCCGTTCTCTTCGACAACTCGAAGATCCGCCGCTTCGTACCCGAGTTCGCGCCGCGCGTACTTTTCGCCGAAGGCATACGCCACTCCCTCGGCTGGTTCGACTCCCACCCGGAACTCGAGCGGCCCAACGAGGATATGAACGGGGAGATGGACGCCATCCTCGGCCGCTGGAGGCTCCCCGCGGAGTAGGTCCTGCGTTGCGCCCCCGGTCGCAAAGTGCTATCGTTGATTCGTCATGGCCCACCACACGCTCAAGAACGGTTACAGCCAACTCGCCGAGCGGATCAACCTGGCGCCTCAGGGAGCCCCGCCGGGAGAACTACTCTATAAAATCCTCTCCGTCCTCTTCTCCGAAAAGGAAGCCGACCAAATGGCCCTCCTTCCCCTTCGCCCTTTCAGCGCGGCGACGGCCGCGCTGAACTGGAAGACGAACGAGGCCGAAGCGAGGAAGACCCTCGAGTCGCTCGCCTCCCGCGGCATGATCCTGGACATCGAGGCGGAAGGCGGGCAGATATTCTGCATGCCGCCGCCTATGGCGGGCTTCTTCGAGTTTTCCATGATGCGCATCGGCACAACCTACGACCAGAAGCTGCTCGCCGAGCTGTACTACCGTTACCTCAACGTCGAGGAGGATTTCATCAAGAACCTCTTTGCCGGCGGCGAGACACAGCTCGGCCGCGTCTTCGTGGGCGAATCCTCCCTCTCCGAGGAGAACCGTCTCCATGTCCTCGACTACGAGAGGGCAAGCGAAGTGATACGGACGGCCAGCCGCCGGGGCGTCGGGACCTGCTACTGCAGACATAAAATGATGCACCTCGACCGGGCCTGCGACGCGCCGCTGGACATCTGCATGACCTTCGGAGGCGTCGCCGATTCCCTCATCAAGCACGGCATAGCCCGAAGCGTAGACGTCAAGGAAGGACTCGCCCTCCTCGACACGGCCATCGGCCACGACCTCGTCCAGTTCGGCGAGAACGTCAGGGAATCGGTCTCCTTCATCTGCAACTGCTGCGGCTGCTGCTGCGAAGCTCTCCTCGCCGCGAAGCGCTTCGCCGTTCTCAACCCGATAAGCACGACCAACTTCCTGCCCAAAGTCGACGCAGACGCCTGCACGGGGTGCGGAAAATGCGCCGGCGTCTGCCCCGTCGAGGCCATGGGCATGGTGAGCGCCTCCGATCCCCGCGATCCTAAACGCAGAAAGGCGCGGGTCGACAAAGCCGTCTGCCTCGGCTGCGGCGTCTGCGTCAGAGCTTGCCCGACGAAGTCGATCTCGCTCGTTTCACGCGAGAAACGCGTGATCACGCCCGTCGACTCGGCTCACCGCACCGTCCTCATGGCGATCGAGCGCGGGAAGCTCCAGAACCTCATCTTCGACAACCAAGCCCTCGCGAGCCACCGAGCTATGGCCGCTATACTCGGCGTCATCTTGAAGCTTCCCCCGACGAAGCAGATCATGGCGAGCCGCCAGATGAAATCGCGATACCTCGACTATCTCTTCAGCCACGCCAAGTTCTAGGCTAGGATTCTGTCAGGATGCCAGCCATGGAAACCATCGCGCGGAAGACTCTTCTCTATAAAAGCGGCCTCGGGTTCTGGTGCGTCAACCACGCGGTGGGCTGCAGCCACGGCTGCAAATACCCCTGCTACGCCTACATGATGGCGAAGACCTACGGGAGGGCGAAGGACTACGCGGATTGGTGCAGGCCGAAGCTGGTCGCCCACGCCGCGGAGCTCCTCGACACAGAGCTGGAACACAAGCGCAAGAAACCGGAGTCCATCAACCTTTGCCTGACGACGGACCCCTTCATGGTAGGTTATCCGGAAATCTCGGCAATGAGCTTAAAGCTCATTGCCGTTGCGAACGGCCAAGGCGTAGCCTGCTCGACCCTCACGAAGGGCCTATATCCAATTGAACTGGCGGATCGCGGGCGCTTCCCTCTGGAAAATGTCCACGGCATCAGCCTCGTCTCCCTGGACGAGGGGTTCAGGAAGCGCTGGGAACCGGGTGCCGCTCCTTACGCCGAGCGCATCCTGGCGCTAAAGGCGCTCCACGATGCCGGCAGCGCGACCTACGCGCACATCGAACCCTATCCGACGCCCAACCTCATTGCCCAAGATCTGTCGGCCATCCTTCAGGCCGTCGGCTTCGTCGACAAGATCTATTTCGGCGGGTGGAACTACAATGCCCTGGCGACAGGCTTCCCCGACCGCCTGAGTTTCTACGACGGCCAGGCCGAGATCGTCGGGCGATTCTGCGCAGAACGCGGCATCGAATTCCGATAGCCGGTTATTTTTTGTCCGGGAGTATTCGGCGCAGAACGAGTTTGGAAACCCATCCCTTCTTGTACTTGATCGAAATATAGCCCACCAGCGACATCGCGATGGCGCCTAAAGCGTCGACAATGAGGTCTTCCATCGTGTCGACCAGCGCCGCATGGCCCAGGAGGGGCGTCCCGTTCTCGAGGGCGTATTTCTGCATGTTCAGATTGAAGAGACTGTCGACCGAAAACTCGTAGATCTCCCAGGCGACGCCCGCGGCGACGGCGAAGGAGAAGGCGAAGATGGCAACGAAAGCCGGACTCAAGGTGATCCTGACCTTCTGCGTCTTGTTGAGGAGGCTGATCAGCGAGAAGCTCAGGGCCCCCAGCATCAGCCCCGAGAAGCTGTGCAGGACCTTGTCCCAGTTGGGCACGCGATAGTAGAAGCTGCGGACCTCCCCGAGGTAGACGGCGCAGTACAGGAAGACGACGTACACGGAATACATGCCGCTCGGTATGTCGATCTTCAGCCTGCGCTCGAAAATCGAGGGCAGGAACATCACGAGGATCCCCGCGCTGCACTGCAGCAGCATGAGGGCGTAGTCGCTTTTCAACTTTGTGTATGCAACGCCGGGCACGGGGGAAAAGGGCGCATGGATCATGCCGAAGATCGCGTAGACGATCGAACCCGCCATCGTGACGAACACGAAGAGGAAAAGCCATTTGCCCGGGGCGGATCTGTTCACTTTCATGGATGCATTGTACATACTTGACACTTACGTGGGGAGACATTCAATGAAGTCCAAAACCAAGGCGACCGTCATTTCGCTTCTCTCGACGATCGGTTTCTTCGGGATCTTCTCGACCACCATCTCGAAGAATCCCGTACTTCCCCTCTTCATGAAATCCATGCAGGCGGGCACCGACGTCATCGGCACCATCGCCGCCATATCGCCCCTAGCCGGCATCGTCTTCAGCTTCCCCGTCGGTCTCCTCGCAGACAGGCTCGGGAAGAAGCGACTCCTCGTCGTCGCGGCCTTCGTCTTTCTCCTCGCCCCGCTCTGCTACCTCCTCGTGGTGAATCCCTGGTGGCTGATCCCCATCCGCTTCTTCCACGGCATCGCCACGGCCATTCTTGGGCCGGTTTCGGCTGCCCTCATTCTGGGCGAGTACAAGGAAAACAAGGGACAGATGCTCGGTATCTATTCATCGGCCACCCTCGTGGGCCGGACCCTGGCGCCCATTCTAGGCGGGGCTGTTATTTCCCTCTTCGCCGCGTTTTCAGGCGGATGGAACTTCCGGCTCGTCTACGTCGTGGCCTTTCTCCTCGCCCTTCCCGTCTTCGTTCTCTCCTTTTTGATGCCGGGGGACAAGTCGCCTGAGTCGGGTGTCAAGAAAGTCACCCTGCGCGACTTCGGCTCGAGCCTCGCCGCCTTCGTGACAAACGGCAGGCTTCTGGGTACAGCTCTTGTCGAGATGGCTACGTATTTTACCTATGGGGCCTTCGAGACCTACCTGCCCCTCTACCTCCAGTCGAAGGGCCTTCCGCCCTATCAAATCGGCCTCATTTTTTCCCTGCAGATCCTGGCCATCGCCCTCACGAAACCTTTCTTCGGCGGCCTCTCCGACAGAATCGACCGCCGCGTCCAGATCCTCGTCGGCATCCTGGTCCTCGGCGGCTCCTTCGCCCTGATTCCCGTCGTGTCGGGCATAGCCGCGGCCACGGCCATAGGCATTGTTTTCGGTATCGGACTATCGTTCTCGACCGTCGCAACGAGCACCTATGTCTCCGACGTTACGGCCCAGGAGAGCCTCGGCGCCTCGATGGGGGCCTTGAGCTCGATCATGGACATCGGCCAGTCGGCCGGCCCCTTCATTATCGGCGCGGTGATTCAGGCTTCGACCATGACCTCGGGATTTTTCGTGGACTTCGGCGTCTGCCTGGTCTGCGCCGCTATTTTCGCCGTCCTCAATTTTTCAACAAGGAAACGCTCTCTAGGCGATTCACGCTGAAGGGTGATCTCTTAGCAAGCGCTACCGCAGATCCTCGAGAGTTTCCGTCATCGAGCCGAAATCGAAGGCCAGCGCGGGCCGGATCGATTGGGTCGAATTGCCGTCCGCCACGATGCCGGCCGTTACGCGAAGGCCGACGTTGGGCGAAAAACGGGCACCTAAGCCCAGGCTCGCCTCCCAACGCAGGGGAAGGAAGTCGCGCGCCGGGTCTCCGGTCACGCGCGCCGTTCCCGCCGACAGATTTGCCAATGCGAAAAGGTCGCCGCCCAGAAGCTGGTTGATTCGGCCTACCATGCCCCGTACTTCGAACCCCAACCCCGCCACATCGTCGCCGGTCCCCCGCTCGGACCGCGATTCGAGGCCGTAGAACAGGCCGCTCGAGCGCAGATCGAAGCGCCTGGCCGTCCGGACGGGAACGGCTCCCGGCAGGAAGCCGGAAAAATCCGTCGCGGCCAGGCCGGCCAGCCCCAGGCTGAGGCGATGCAAGAGCGGTATGGCTGCGTTCCAGCGAAGCTCGGCCGTCGTAAAGGAGCTCTCCCCTCCGAAAGCCGGATCGGCCCACCGGATTCGCGCGATGCCCTGCAGCCCGCGCGACGGAAAGACCGGAGCGGATCTCGTGTCGATCGCAAGGGCGAAAGTCAGCGTCCCCGCCCTGTCGTCCAGGGTCGTCCCCGACTTCGTGGGGTCGGGCGAGCTGGTATCCACGGACGAGCCGCGCAGGTCCTCGAAGGCCCACCCGAAGGCGGCGTCTGCGCGCTTTCCGAGCCTGAGGCCGAACATGAGGCCGCCTTCGGCGCTCCTGAAGTACTCGTCGAGCCCCAGCCCCGATCCCAGGAGCCGGCGGCTGTCGTGGACGGATTGGTACTTGAGGAAGGGCTTCAGGAAGAAGGGACCTGCGGGCTGGAAATACTCAACGAGGATTCGGCTCCCCTTCCCCAGTCCGGCCTCCGCGTAAAAAGCCGAGTCGAGGCCGGAAAGGCCGCCCATGAACAGGCCGGTGAGCACTTAGGCGTCGCTTTCGGTGAAGGCCGAGACCAGGCCGCGGTAGCTCGCGCCGACGAACATGTCGTTGGCGGGCTGAAAGTCCGGTTCGATCTTGAGTACGCCGACCATGTTCTCCCGGTCATCGCCCGAAGGCGCGAGGTCGAACTTGACCAGGGAATAATCCCCGGACGCGTAAACCCGGTCGATGGCAGCCTTCAGCTCTTCCCGATCCAGCTTCCGGCCGACGAGGCCGGCAAAAGCGACGCGGGCGATCGCCTCGTCGGCGGACCGCGAGGCGTCGACGTCGAGCCGCTCGAGGACCGGCGGTTCGCATAGCGCGCGCAGGTTCGGCTCCTCGTCCGGAGCGACCAGCGGCCGATCCCGCTCGACGAGTCTTCACGCCGCTGAGTAGCTGGAGGTCGTGAAGCCTGAGAGATCGGGCCGGATGTAGAGATCGGCGTCGGCCCTCGAAGGCCTCATGTTCTCTTCGATATAAAGATTGAGGGTTTGGTTCGAGATGTCGAGGCTGGTCTTGAGCTCGCCGTCGCTTTCGGCGAGGCGGGGACGCGACTCGACCGCGATAACGATGTCGGCGCCCATCTCGCGCGCATTGCCTCGGCCAGGGAGCCGCGGGAGAAGACGATCCGTTCGCCCGTGAGGATGTCGGCGGCTACGGCCCTGTACGGCAGGGGAAGGTCGTCGAAATCCCGAATGGGAAGCGCGTGGAGGGAGAGCTTGGTGAGGAGGGTGAGGATGTTCTGTCCCTTGAAGAGCCCCCGGCCGATGTGGATGCCTTCGGCGCTTAAGCCGAAGCCGAGAGGGAAGCGCTGGCGCTTCTGGTCTTCGTACTTTCCGCCCAGGCTGTCCCTGTTTTCGGAAAAAATCGTCCTCCAATCGATGCTGTCGACGATCGCCTCCAGCTCGTCGGGCGAATAGCCGGCGGCGTAAAGTCCGCCGACGAGGGCGCCCATGCTCGTCCCGAGGACCATGTCGATGGGTATGCACGCTTTCTCGAGCTCGCGGATGACGCCCACGTGGGCGATGCCCAGGGCCGAACCGCCCGAGAGGACGAGGGCCACGCAGGGCCTCGCTCCCGGCGATTCAGCCTCCTGCGCGGCTGCCTGCCGGCAGAGCGTCGCGAGGACGACCAGAAGGAGAAAGGCAAGGCCTCTTCGCTTCATGATTCAGGGTATACCGCGACGCGCCGGAAGTCCATCCGCGACCGAATCGAACCTTGTGCGGTCGACCAGGAGGTGGTATCGTCTATTGCAGATGTCCCCACAAAGGAAAAAAGTCAGGCCGATAGCCCAGGCTAAGTCCCCGTGGATCCTCGCCGAGTCCAAGGTGAAACCTGGTGTCGTCGCTTTATTCAGGCTGATCGCCCCGCTCTATTTTCACTCCCTCCTCGGCTTTCGCTCCCTGACCCTACGCCACCCCGAACGTCTGATCGATGCCTATACCGATTTCTTCGAAGGCAGGACCCGCCTCCTCATCGCTTTCCGTCACCCCTACGGGGACGAAGCCCAGCTCATGGCCTATCTGATCGGCAAGACGTTATGGAAGGAGGCCAGGCGCCGCGGCCTGCGTTTCCCACGACGGCCCCACGCCCATTTCGTCCACGGCTACGAGGTGCCTCTCTGGGGGGGCGCCTTCGAGCGCTGGCTCCTCCCGCGCGTGGGGGCGATTCCCGTCTATCACACGAAGTTCAACGCGGCGAGCGTCACGCGGATCCGCTCCCTTATGAAGGACGGCGAGCACCCGATCGCCCTGGCTCCCGAGGGGCAGGTTTCCTACACGAGCGAGGACCTGCCCCGGCTTGAATCGGGCGCGGTCCGCATCTGCGCCTGGTGCGTCGAGGACCTCGCCAGGGAAGGACGACCCGAAAAGGTCGTTCTCCTGCCGATATCCGTACACCACCGCTGGGACGCGACTTCCGGAAAGCGGCTGGACGAGCTGATCGGCCTCATCGAACGAAAATGCGGCGTAAATCCGGCGGAAGCCGCCTCACGCTTCGACCGTCTCTCGTCCGCGGCCGACGCCATCCTCGCCGTCGCCGAGCGTTACTATGCCCGATTCTACGCCGCATCCCTGCCCCGGCCGGGGAATCCCTCCAGGGCGGAAAGGCTCGACGGCCTTCGCGAGGCCGCCCTTTCCACGGCCGAACAGGCCTTCAACCTAACGCTCAATGAAGGCCTCGATACCGCGCTGAAGAGCGACGCGATCCGCAGGGTATACCGGATTCGCCAGGCGGGCTGGGACAGGATATTCAGGCAGGATCTTCCCGACATGGACGGCCTTCCCGAGCTCGAAAAGGCCCTGGCCGACCGGGCCGCGGGCGAAGCCTGGTACACTTCCCGGCATATGGAACTGGTCGATCTGGCATGGTACCTGGATTTCGACCGCCTGAAACAGGACGACCCCCTTGAACTTTACGTCGAGACCGCCCAGAACTATTACGACCTGGTTTCCCGTCTCGAAGGCGGCAATCTGTCGGACCGTGTCGGTCTGCGGAGAAAGCATGCCATCCTCGTCGCCGGGAAACCCCTCTCCGTCACCGACCGGCTTTCAGAACCCGGACCGAAGGGAAAAGCCGCGATCCGGTCGCTCAACGAGGAATTGAAGCGAGCATTCACGGACTGCATAGAAGAAATCAGGGAGGATAGAAAAAATGGCTGAACACAAGCTGCCGCTGAGAACGAAGCTGGGCTACGGGGTCTGCGACCTGGGCGGGAATCTTTTCTTCACCGTCGGAGCCTTCATCGTCATGAAGTACCTTACCGACGTCGTGGGGCTCAACCCCTGGCTGGCTGGCCTTTCCCTCTCCGTCGGCCGCGTCCTCGACGCTTTTTCCGACCCTATCGTAGGCAGCCTTTCCGACAGGACGAAAACCCGCTTCGGCCGACGTAAGCCCTATATGTTCGTTGGAGCCATCCTCCTCTTCGCGACGATGGCCTTCTTCTTTCACAATCCCCATCTGAAGAACCAGACCACCCTCTTTATCTGGGCGGCCGCCGGCTATACCCTCCTCGCCGCCGTCGCCTACACCCTGGTCAACATCCCCTATTCCTCCCTGACCCCCGAGCTGACCCAGGACTACAACGAGCGCACCTCGCTCAACGGATACCGTTTCACCTTCGCCATCGTCGGGACCCTGCTCGGCGCCGGCGCCGCTCTCCCCCTCATCCAGGCGGTTTCCGGCGCGAAAATCGTGGACAACACGTGGGTCGGCGACCCGAGCAAGGGCTACTCAGTCATGGGCCTCGTCTTCGGGGCGGCCATGGCCATCACCGCCCTCATCACGGTCTTCTCCGTGAAGGAGACGACGGCGCATATAGAACGCCCCAAGGCCGGCTTCAGGAACATCGTCAAAGACTACCTCTCCACCTTTACCAACAAGCCCTTTCTTCTCATCCTTTTTCCCTGGGTGCTCCAGATAACGGGCGTGACGATCCTCTCCACCGTGCTCCAGTACTATTTTACCAACGTCCTCAACCAGTCCGACAAGGTCACGATGGCAATGCTCATCCTCCTCGTCGTCGCCATAGCCTTCATTCCGGTCTGGACGGCGATATCGAAGCGCATCGGAAAGAAGTGGAGTTTCGTCATCGGGATGCTCGAGATCGCCTTCAGCATCATGCTGATCTACATCGCCGGCCCTACGGCTTCGATGGGGACGCTCTACGCCCTTATCGCCGTCTGCGGGATAGGCTTTTCCACCGGCTACGCCCTCCCCTGGTCCATCATCCCCGACGCGATCGACTTCGACTTCCTCAGGACGGGCGAAAACCGCGAGGGTCTCTATTACGGCATCTGGACCTTCTGCTCGAAGCTGGGCCAGGCCCTCTCGGCCCTGATCATCGGCGCCCTCTTGAGCCTGACGAAGTACGACGGCACGATCGCCCTGCAGAACGCCAACGCCCAACTGGTGATCCGGCTTCTCTTCGGGCCTATCGGAGCCTTCTTCTATGTCGCTGCCGCCGTCGTCCTGGTGTTTTATCCGATCACGGCGAAGAAGCACGCCGAGATCCGAAAGCAGATCGAGGAGCGGGAGGCCGCGAAAGCCAAAGCCTAGCCGGAATAGGGAATGGGGGGGCTTACCGGGCAGACCGGAGCCGCCCCCTTCTTTTATCTGCCGTGCAGCCTAGTCGCGGCTATGAAGCTCAAGCCCTTTTTCGTCAAGGCTTGGGCCGTATGCTCGCAGGCATCCACCTTGTCCTGAAAGTTAAGCCGGAGATTGTCCCAGTCGCCCGAGGCGATGATTTCTGTCTTGTCGCGGAAATAGTCGAGGGCGTCGGAAGGATGAGCCCTTGTCCGCTCGACCTCGGGGTCCCCGCCTTCGTGCTTGGCCGAGATGTTCGCCACGAGAACCGCCACGTCCAGGAGCTCGGATCGGCGGTCGTAGGGCTGGATGACGATGCTTTTCCATGCCTCCGTTATATGGTGCTCGAAGCGGATCACGTTTTCGAAGCCCAGGGCTTTTCGGATCTGCGCGGCGATCTCCATGGTACGGTTGTCGACCGAATTGGACCAGTTGAGGCCAATGAGGGGACTTGAGCCGTCGGCGCGGCTGAAGAGCTTGGCCGCCGTCATGATCCAGAGCGCGCTGTAGGGGTTGTCCGCCCCGAAGAACACCGAGATCTTGAAATGGATGTTCACGCCCAGCCTGTAGAGAAGTAAACCGAGCAGGATCGTGCCTGAGTTGAAGTTGAGCACGTCCTGGACGCCGTACTGGGTGTAATAGCGGAGAAATTCGTCTACCCACTGAAGAGCGTGTTCGTTGGGCTGGCCGATGCCGCCGAAATACCCCGCGATGGTGGCGGGACCGCCGAGGTGGGGGTTCGATCCGTCGGTACCTTTCGTGTCCAGGGTTTCGACGAAAGACGAACCCATGATGTCCAGGGCCGCCACGATGGCCGGCAGGTCGCCATCGGCCTCCGACTCCTTCATCTTGCGGACGGCGATGAAGCGTCCGGGGATGAGGCTCCCCTCCTTGATGGCCTTCTCGCACATGAGGCGGATCCAGGGAAAGTACTGAAGGGCGGAGACCTCGAGGGTTACAGCCGAGCCGTTGTCGAATTTCATAGTATTCGCGCGGTTGCCGAGGATCTTCGCTCGGTAGGCCTCGACGCTCGTGAAAGCCCCTTCGTCGCGTTGCCGTATCAGCCACTTTAAGTCCCTGACATAGTCTTTGTTTTTCGCCTCCACCTTTTTCAGCAAGGAATCCAGCTTCCTGGCTTCGGCATGCTTTTTATTGATCTCTTCCGGGGTCCCGTACTTCGCCACGACGGCGAGGAACTTCTTCATCGCTGGCGTGTCCGCGTCGAGCAGCAGCGCGTTTATCGGATCGAGGCGGTCTGTCGGGATCTTGAGCAGTTCCTGGAGTTCATCCATGTAGCATTCTCCTTTTTATCCCCAATACTTCGAGTGCTTCAGAGCTTCGAGTTCTTCGGGTTTTATGGGGTAGCTGTATCCGGCGCCGGGGAAGACCTTGCTCCTCACCTCGTCGACATAGATGGATACAGCCTCCCGGGCGATGAAACCCAGCCCGTCGGCCCTTTCCTCCCTGCCCAGTTTGCGCAGGTCCGGACTCGACTGGATGTGCTTGGCGTAGCGCCCCGCCGCCTGGGGTACGTAGCACTTGGCGAACCAGGGCCTGAACCGGGAATAGAGGCCAAGCAGGTCGTGCATGATGATGAGCTGTCCGTCCATATCGTCGCCGGCCCCGATGCCGTAAACCGGGATCTTCAATTTCCTCGCGATTTTGGCAGCCGGTTCGGAAGGCATGGCTTCCAGGAGGAGGGCGAAGATCCCCGCTTCCTGCAAGGCAAGGGCGTCGTCCATCGTCTCCTCGAAACTCGCCACGGTCTTCCCCTGGACGCGGTAGCCGCCGAAGGAGGCCGTGCTCTGGGGCGTCAGTCCCAAATGTCCGATGACGAGAATGCCCGCGTCGACCATGGCCTTCACCTGGTCGACTATCCTGCGCCCGCCCTCGCATTTCACGGCATCGCAGCCCGCTTCCTTCACGAAGCGCAGCGCGCTGCGGATGGCTTCTTCCTTCGATACCTCGTAGGCGCCCTGGGGCATGTCGCCCACGATGAAGGTGCCGGGCGCCCCGATACGTACCGCCTTCGAGAGCGTGATCATCTCGTCCATCGTCACCGGGTTGGTCGTCTGGTAGCCCAGCTGGACCATCCCGCCCGAATCGCCGACGAGAATCATGTCCACTCCGGCGGCTTCGGCGCACTGGGCCAGAGGGAAATCGTAGGCGGTGATCCAGGCGACAGGCTCGCCTTTTGCCTTCATCCTTCTGAAATCCACGAGCGTGCGTTTCTGGACTGTGATGGTTTCCTTGCCGAACATGATGACCTCCTCGGGCGTCGTACTCAAAGCGGATCAACGCGGAAATTCATCCACAGTATACCCCTCATCCCCCCATCGCATAACCCTTTATTTTCGATCCCCCAGGGAATACTCGAAACGCTGTTCGATGACCATAGTCCCCCACTGGCTTCCGTTGCGCTCGTAGACGAGCCTGAATCCCGCCTTTTCGTAGAGATGCCGCGCCGCTTCGAGCCCCTTGAATGTGTTCAGGTATATCTTCCGATATCCTCTGCCGCGGCAGAAATCGACCGCGGCTTCGAGAAGCTCATTACCGACCCCTTTGCTCCGCAGCGCGTCCGAAACGATGAACCAGCGCAGGTGAGCGCCTTCGCCATCGGCGTCGACGCCATCGATCGTGATAGTCCCTTCGACCCGTCCATCCACCGCCGCCGTCCAGAATCCGTCCCTGGTCTCGTCGTATCTACCAAGGAATTCCGAAAGCTCCCTAGCTATCCTAGATTCGAAGAAGAGGCCGAAGCCCCAGCGCTCGTGGTAGTAGGAGCCATGCAGCTCTACGATGCGACCGAGCGAGCCGGGTACATAGCCTTTATGTATCAGAAGTTCCGACATATCTCTCCCTTGGGGGAAGTATACTCCACGAATTTCCTTGTTGACAAATCGTACGCCATGACGTACGTCCATGTATGGAGGATACCCATGACCGTGCTCAACGCGAGCGAAGCCCGCGCCAATCTCTATCGCCTTATAGACCAGGCGAGCGAATCCCACTCACCCATCGTTATATGCGGGAAGCGTAACAATGCCGTCCTTGTCGCCGAAGAAGACTGGAAGGCGATTCAGGAGACCCTCTTCCTCACCTCCATCCCCGGCATGAGGGAGTCGATCATCGAAGGCATGAAGGAGCCCCTCGAGGAGAGCTCCAAGAGAATCGACTGGTGAGCTGGGAAGTCGTCTATTCGAAGCAGGCGGTCAAGGATTCAGAACGGATCGCGGAATCGGGGCTCAAGGAAAAGACGAAGAAACCGATCGCGATCGTGGCGGGTGATCCTTTCCAGGACCCGCCGCCGGATGAAAAACTAGTGGGCGATCTGACCGGGGCTTATTCGAGAAGGATCAATTACCAGCATCGCCTGGTCTATCAGGTATTCGAAGAACGGCATATCGTAAGGATTCTGCGCCTGTGGACGCACTTTGAATAAATGAAGGAAAAACAATGTTCGAACAGACCTTCAAGAATATAGACGACGTGCTCTGGAAGGACGCAGGCTGCACGAGCGAGCTGGACTACACCGAGCAGAGCTCCTGGCTCCTCTTCCTGAAATACTTGGACGCCCTCGAGAACGACAGGGCGATCGAGGCTGAGCTGGAGGGGCGGAAGTACGAGTTCATCCTGGGTGAAGCCTACCGCTGGGAGACCTGGGCCGCGCCCAAGCACTCGGGCGGCGGAATCGACCATATAAAGGCGATGACGAGCGACGACCTCCTCGACTTCGTCAACAGGAAACTCTTTCCCTACCTCCACGGCTTCAAGCAGAAGGCTTCGGGGCCGAACACGATCGAGTATAAGATCGGGGAGATCTTCGGCGAGATAAAGAACCGCATCCAGAGCGGCTACAACCTCCGCGAGGTCATCAACCTCGTCGACGAGCTCCGCTTCGGCACCCAGACCGAGAAGCATGAGCTCTCCCACCTCTACGAAGCCAAGATCCGGAACATGGGCAACGCGGGGCGCAACGGCGGCGAGTACTACACGCCCAGGCCTCTCATCCGCGCCATCGTCCAGGTGGTGAAGCCCCGGATAGGGGACACGATCTACGACGGGGCCGTCGGCTCGGCAGGCTTCCTCTGCGAAGCCTTCGACTACCTCCAGAAGGCCTACCCCAACCGCGGCACGGCCGAGGACAGGTTCCTCCGGGAGGACACCTTCTACGGCAAGGAGAAAAAGTCCCTCGCCTACATCATCGCCATCATGAACATGATCCTCCACGGGATCGAAGCGCCGAACATCGTCCACACGAACACGCTCTCCGAAAACCTGGCCGATATCCAGGACAGGGACCGCTACGACATCGTCCTGGCCAATCCCCCCTTCGGCGGCAAGGAGCGCAAGGAAGTCCAGCAGAACTTCCCCATCCGCACGGGCGAGACGGCCTTTCTCTTCCTCCAGCACTTCATCAAGATCCTGAAGGCAGGCGGGCGCGGCGGCGTCGTCATCAAGAACACCTTCCTCTCCAACACCGACAACGCCTCGGTCTCCCTGCGCAGGCTCCTCCTCGAGTCCTGCAGCCTCCACAGCATCCTCGACTGCCCCGGCGGCACCTTCCAGGGCGCGGGCGTCAAGACCGTCATCCTCTTCTTCGAGAAGGGCGCGCCGACCCGCCAAATCTGGTACTACCAGCTCGACCCCGGCCGCTCCCTGGGCAAGACCAACCCCCTCAACGACGCGGACCTGGCCGAGTTCGTCGAACTGCAGAAGACGAAAGCCGCCTCGCCCAAGAGCTGGAGCGTCGATATCGGCGACGTGGACAAGGAAACCTTCGACCTCTCGGTGAAGAACCCCGCTGGCGGCGAGGAAGTGAAGTACCGCAGCCCCGCCGAAATCCTGGACGAGATCGAGGCGCTGGACAGAGAGGCGGCCGAAGCGCTGGGGAAGATACGGGGAATGGTGTGAAGTATACGATAACCCTCAGAGCGCTTCCCTGTATAGAGGAGCTGATAATTTGAACTCGCTCGTAAAGCATCCACTCAGTGCTGAGACACTCTATACCCAAGTTCGG
>JAPLSO010000002.1 GCA_026398595.1 Spirochaetota bacterium
CGCAACTTCATGCTCGAGCGCATGGAAGTCTCCATGCCCGATTTCGCCGGCCTCACCTGGACCAGGCCCAAAGGTGGACTCTTCCTCTGGATCAGCCTGCCCGCCCGCGCCGACACAGACGCCATGTTCTACCGGGCGATCGAGAAAAAGGTCGCCTACGTCGTGGGCTCGGCCTTCTATTTCGATTTGCCCGAGCGCAACTCGATGCGCATCAATTTCTCATACTCGAGCCTCAGACAGATCGAGGAAGGTGTAGACAGACTCGCCGAAGTGGTGGCTGCCGAACTCCGAAAATAAAATACCGGCCCCGATTGATTGTTTCCCCATTATATAAGTATTTTTATAAAAATGCTGTCCGGCGGCCCATGCTGCCCGGGATGGGAGGCGGCGCTCTTGCGAGGCCGCACGTCACCCACCGAAGTGGATAAGGCAAGGAGTAATGATGGCAATCATAGAAGTAAAAGACATACGGAAGACCTACCCGCTCGGCAAGGTTGAAGTCCAGGCAGTGAAGGGCGTCAGCTTCTCTATAGAAAAGGGCGACTTCATATCCATAGCCGGCCCCTCGGGCTCGGGAAAGACCACAATCCTGAATATGGTCGGCCTCATCGACGTGCCCACTTCGGGCGAAGTCATCATCGATGAAAAACTGACCTCAGGGCTTGACGACAAGGAACGCACCCGGATGCGGCACGAGTTCCTGGGCTTTATTTTTCAGAGTTTCAACTTGATCCCCGTACTCAACGTATGGGAGAACATCGAGTTTCCCCTCCTCCTGGGCAAGACGCGGATAAGCCCGCAGGAAAAGAATTCATGGATCGATTGGCTCGTCGCCGAGGTTGGTCTCACGGAATGGAAAACCCACAAACCCAATGAGCTCTCGGGCGGTCAGCGCCAACGCGTGGCTATAGCCCGTGCCCTCGTGACCAAGCCACAGATCGTCCTCGCCGACGAACCCACGGCCAACCTGGATTCGGCCACAGGCGAGCAGATCATCGAGCTCATGAAAAAGATCAACCGCGAACTCAACACGACCTTCATCTTCTCCACCCACGACGCAAAGATCGTCGGCATCGCCGACCATATTATCCGCCTGCGGGACGGCCTTGTCACCGAGAACAGAAGGAGAGCAGAGGACGAGGGCACGGGTCACTCCACGGTTGGAGAGTGATCGCCATGCCCGTCACCCTACGACTCGCTTTCCGCAACCTCTTCGAGCACCGCTCCAAAAGTCTAATCATAGGAATACTCCTGGCCGTCGGGACCTTCATCCTCGTGCTGGGTAACTCCTTCATCGACGCCTCCAAACAGAGCATACGCGAAGCCTTTACGGAGAACTACACAGGCGACGTCTTCGTATCGGGAGTTTCGGCCGAGGGCGAGGTTTCCCTCTTCGGTGTAACTTCGGTGGGCGGCCTCGCCGCCACCCCGACCATTCCCGACTACGACAAGATTCTGTCCGGAATCCAGGCCAATCCCCTCGTTGATAAGGCCACGGGCATGGCCACCGGCTACGGCATCGTCACCAAGAACGGCGAGGGTCTGTCTATGGAAGGAGAGGGAAAAGAATCCGACTCATTCGATCCGGCATCCCGATTCCTTTTCATGTTCGGAATAGATCCCCAGAGCTACTGGAAGGTCTTCGACACTATTACAATAACCTCGGGCAAGGCGATCGGTCCTGGGGAGTCCGGCCTCATCATCAACGAAACCCATCTCGCGAAAATCGCTAAATGGCAGAAGAAGCCGCTCGCCGTCGGCGACAGCCTCGTCATCCAGGGAATCTCCTCGGCGGGCATGAAGCTCAGAGAAATGAAGATACTCGGCACCTACAAGCAGAAGGGCGAAGGTGCCGCCCCCGAACAGATGGCCTTCGTCGACATAGACACCCTGCGCGTCATGGCCGGCATGACCATCGGAACGAACGAAGCCATAACCTTGAGTCCACAGCAGACCTCCATGCTACAGGCCAAAGACACGGACTCCCTTTTCGGGGACGATCTCTTCGAAGCCGCTCCGGCCAAGGGCGGATTCAACGAGGCTGCCCTCTCAGCCCAGCTCGCCGACACGAAGGCGAGGGAATTGGCGAACACGGCGGACACGGGAGCCTGGCAGTTCATCGTCGTCAAGACGAAGAACCGCAACTTATCGGCCCAGCTCGTCAAGAGCCTGAACGCCGACTACCAGGCCAAGGACATCGCGGTGAAGGCCGGGGATTGGCAGAAGGCCGCGGGTCCCTACGGCCAATCCGTCGACGTGATCCGCATCGTCTTCACGATCGCCATTGTCATCCTCTCTATCGTCGCCATCATCATCATCATGAACACCTTCGTGATCTCGGTGATCGAGCGAACCGGCGAGATCGGTACGATGCGGGCCATCGGCGCCGAGAAGGGGTTCATCCGGAAGCTCTTCGCCGCCGAGGCGGTCGTCCTCTCCCTCGTCTTCTCTACCGTAGGGGCAGCCCTAGCCCTCGCGACCGTCGCCATCCTCAACGCGGCGAGGATTCCAACGGGGAATCCCTTCCTCGCCATCCTCCTGGGCGGCAAGTACCTCTCGCCCTTCGCCACGCCCCAGAACGTCCTCTTTTCCATCCTGGGAATGGTGCTCGTCGGCTGGCTGGCCCACCTCTATCCCGTTTCGGTCGCACTCAGGATCGAGCCTGTCGAAGCAATGCGCAATGACTAGGAGAAGCCGAAATGAATAGCATACTGCCCAGGATAGCATTCAAGAACCTCGCGAGGCAGAAGAAGCGGAGCTTTCTTCTCGGCGGCGCCATTGCCTTCGGCATCATGATCGTCACCCTGATCAACGGCTTCTCCGGCGCCTTCATCAACAACGTCTCGGAGAACTTCGCCTACCTTATGGCAGGCCATGTCTTCGTCCAGGGGGCGGAAAAAACCCCTTCCGGGAAGCGTGTCAATGCGATACGGGATGACAGGGCGATCTTCGACGCCATCAAGCAGGCTGGCCTCCAGTACACCTTCGCGACTAAGGTGAGCGAGGTCACCGCCAACCTCGTCTTCGCCGGCAAGAGCCTGAGACAAAACCTTACCGGCCTCGACCTGTCGAATTCACCCCAACTAAAGCAGCGGCTCGTCCTCAAGCAGGGAGACTGGAGCGCGGCTCAACGTACGGACTCCCTGATCCTGTCGGAGAAGACGGCCAAGAAGCTCAACGTGCTGCCCGGAGACACGATCACCGCCCAGTTCCAGACCGTGACGGGCCAGAACAATATCGCCGACTTCACCGTGGCCGCCATCAGCATCGATTCGAGCATCATCGGTTCCGTCATGGCCTATGTGAATCTCCCCTACCTGAACGAGGCAATCGGCCTCAAGCCCGGCGAATACATGTCCCTGGGTTTCATGCTCGACAAACCCGAGGACGCGAAAGACTTTTCGGACAAGCTCTACGCGAAAATGGGCGCTGGCGGGCTTCAACTCTTCGAGCGCAGCGCCAAGAGCGATTCGGGGACGGCCACCCCATTCCAGGCCTTGATGATGAGCCAAAACAAAGAAACCTGGAACGGCATCAAGTACCGGGTCTACACCATCGACGACGTCCTCTCCCAGGCCCGACAGATCGTCGTCGCCCTGGACAGCGCCTCGCTGATCATCCTCCTTGTCCTCTTCGCTATCGTCATGATCGGGATAACCAACACTTTCAGGATGGTCATGTATGAAAGGATCAAGGAGATTGGCACCATGCGCGCGGTCGGCGTCCAGAGGGGGGAAATCCGTTCCCTCTTCCGCTACGAGGCGCTCTTCCTGGCCCTGGGAGGCGCGATAGCCGGCATCGCCATCGCCCTTGCCGTCATGGCCCTGCTCTCGCTCAAGAATTTCGGGATGGATTCGCCCGCCTTCCTCATCATGAAGAACGGCCATCTCTCCTTTTTCCTTCCCCCCTGGCGGGCGATCGGCAACCTCCTCATTATCGCCCTGCTTACCCTGCTCGCCGCCTACTTTCCCGCCCGGGCCGCCGCGAAACTCGAAGGAGATACCATGTTCGCATCGCACAAGGCGGGCAGAAAGCTGCCCGCCCTCATACTCGCCGTGGCCACCCTCCTGGGCGCCCTCCCCCTTTCGGCCCAGACCCTCGACAAGGCGGGCGCGGCCAGCATGCTGGCCCAGCTGGACAATTTGGGCAACTTCCCCGGCAAGGACTATTCCGCACTCTTCACCATCGTTTCCGAAAAGCCGGACGAAAAGCAGAGCGTCACCCAAGTGCGCGTGTTCCGGCGCGACACGAAAAAACAGTTCACCATCCTCATCATGCTTCCCGAAGTCTCCAAGGGCCAAGGTTACCTGCGCGAGGACGACAATGTGTGGTTCTACGACCCGACGAGCCGGAAATTCTCCCACTCCTCGGTCAAGGAGAACCTCCAGAACACCGAGGCCAAGAACTCGGACTTCACCAAGTCCTCACTCGTCGATGACTACACGGTCTCCAAGATTTCCGAGGGCCTCGTCGGCAAGTACCCCGTCTGGATCCTCGATCTCAAGGCGAAGACCAACGAGGTCTCCTTCGAAAGGATTCTCCTCTACGTCCGCAAGGACAGGGTGATGACCCTCAAGCAGGAGGACTACTCCGTCAACGGAAGGCTGATGCGAACGACCCTCTACCCCAAATACATGGAACTAGACGGCAAACTCCTCCCTTCCCAGATCCTTATCGTCGACGAGATCAACAAAGGCGAGAAAAGCCAGATAACGATGGCGGAACAATCGATCGATACCTTGCCCGACAAGGTCTTCACCAAGGCCTTCCTCGAGCAGGTGAACCATTAGGCGCCCAGGAGGCAGGATGCACAAGATAGCGAAGACGGCCACCCTCGGCACGGCGTTTTTCCTTGTTTTCGGGGTCTCGGGCGTTCTGGCGCAGAATCAGGGCTCGGGTTTGGACATCAACACGGACGTCGACAGCCTCTTCGGGGGCGACGAGATCATCGAGAGCCCCACCCAGGGACCGGCCCCGTCAACCGACCCCCTCGCCTCCAGCCTGAAGACCGTCATGACCCGGATAGGGGGCAGCTTTTCAGGAAGCCTGACGCCAATGCTGGCCTGGAACAAGCTCTGGGACGGTTCTTCAGATATCCTGAACCCTGAGACGAGGAGCCTTTCTTCCAGCCTCAAGTCGACCATCTTTTTCGATGCCCGCCCCAAGGACGACTTCAGGGTGTACGGCTCCTTCAAGACCTCGTGGCCCTTTTCGACCGACAAGACATTCTTGACGGGTGCGGCTTTCATTCCTGGCTCAACTCCGGCTGCTTCTACTCTCCTGACAACATCGAGTTCAATCTCGGTTCCCAACATCAAGGTCTTCGAGCTCTTCGCCGACTTCAACTACAAAGACAGGATATTCTTCAGGTTTGGCAAGAGCACGGTAAAATGGGGCGTCGGCTACTTCTGGAGCCCGGCCGACGTGATAAACCTGGAGACCATCAACGTCCTTGACGCCGAAGCCCAGCGCGAGGGCCCGGTCAACTTCAGGGTGCACATTCCTATCCTTGGTACGCAAAACAACTTCTACTTTTATACTATTCTCGACAATAACAACGTCGAGTTCGAGACAACGGCTCTGGCGGCGAGGGCTGAGTTCCTCCTGGGGAGTTACGAGCTGGGCTTAGGCGCCTATTACCGCTATGACACGGCCGAGAGAGTCATGGCGACGGTCTCCGGCCCCCTCGGTGACCTCGACATTTTCAGTGAGGCCATGGCTTCCAGGGGCAGCTCCAAGACCTTTGTGACATCGATCGTGACATCGTCGCCCTTTGTGACAAACTCGACGGCTTCCCAGCACAGGGATTCCTTTTATTTCTCGGCGAGCGCAGGCGCCCTCTACTCCAGTCCCAAGGACAATATCACGGCGATAGCCCAGTACTACTACAACGGCGAGGGCTACTCGGACAGCTCGCGGACTACCCTGGTGGCCGACGCTAACGCAGTGCTCGTCGCCGTAGCCTCAAGCCCGACGAACTACGCCAAGGTGAGCCAAGCCCTAGCAGGCCTTATATACGGCTCGGGCCAGCACTACGCCGCCTTGAGCTTCTCGAAGAGCAAGCTCATCGGCGACGATGTCTCCGCCTCGGTGATCGCGGTGGCCAACCTCTCAGACGGATCGGGGATCGTTAAGCCGAACATCTCCTGGGCCCCTCTGGACTATCTCACTTTATCCTTGAGCCCTCTCTTCGTCTTCGGACCAACGGACGGAGAATATACCTTCCTCGCCGGTGGCGACAAGGCCACGCTCTCCCTCGGACTCGTTGTTTCAGGATCGTTCTAGACAGGGAAAGACGGTTTCAGGTTGCCCTTTTCCCCGATAGGTGGTTTAATTGGGTTTAGAGTAATCTGGCCGCCCCAAGCTACCAGGAAAAGGAAGCAGCCATGAAGATACATCCCATAACCGACAAAATCTTTGCTCTCCATGCCGACGTCAAATCTGAAGACCTCTTCGAGGGAATCTGGCCTATACCCTATGGCGTCTCCCTCAACTCCTACCTCGTTAAATCCGAAAAAATCGCCCTCATCGATCTCGTCCGCGACTGGGTGGGCGCTCCTGGAGAGCTGGCGGGGCAGCTTGCGTCCATAGGTGTCGGCCTCGACGACATAGACTATTTAATCCTGAATCACCTCGAGCCCGATCACACGGGTTGGCTTTCGGATTTCAGGGCGATAAACCCTCGAGCCGAGATACTCGCCACACAGAAAGGCATCGACCTCGTCCAGAGTTTCTACAAGCTCGAGGACGGACTGCGGCCCGTTAAAACCGGTGACAGGCTCGATCTCGGCGAAGGCGTCGCCCTGGACTTTTTCGAAGCTCCCAACGTCCACTGGCCCGAGACCATGATGACTTGGGCAGCCGATGGAGGGGTTCTGTTCTCCTGCGACGCCTTCGGCTCCTACGGGGTTCTCGGCGACCGGATCTTCGACGACGAGTTCTCGGCCGAGGAGCACGCTTTCTTCGAGTCCGAATCCCTGCGTTATTATGCCAACATCGTGTCCAGCTTCGGCCTCTTCGTGAAGAAAGCCATCGACAAGGTATCGGCCCTCGATATCAAGGTCGTCGCCCCAAGCCACGGAATTGTGTGGCGAACCACTCCTGGGGATATCATCACCCGATATGCCCGCTATGCCGGGTATCTGGAAGGTCCCCGGGAGAAGGAGATCGCCATCGTCTGGGGATCGATGTACGGTAGCACCGAGAAGGGCCTCGCTGCCGTGATCGAGGGTATCGAGGAAGAGGGATTACCCTACTCCATCCACAGGGTACCGAACGAGGATGTCTCCTGGGTCCTGGCCGACGCCTACAAGAGCGAAGGCATCCTCGTCGCCATGCCCACCTACGAGTATAAGATGTTCCCGCCCATGGCCTATGTTCTCGATCTCTTCGAACGTAAGCATGTCTGGTACAGGAAGGCGCTGAGGATAGGAAGCTATGGCTGGATAGGCGGAGCTAAAAAGGAATACGACAACAAAATCGCCCCACTGAAATGGGAATCCCTCGAATCCGTCGAATGGGCGGGAGCTCCCGACGAGGATATACTGGAACTCCTCTATGAGAGAGGCAAGGAATTAGCCATAGCGGTTAAGAATTCCTGAGTTCGCCCGCACTTTTCCTGATAAAAAAAGGCGCCGTCAGGCGCCTTTTTCGTTTCCTGGGCATCCCAATTCCGGGAAGCCGCGGCTTCATTCCGCCTTTTTTCCGATCCTGTTCGCGATCCTGATCAACAGGAAGAAGATCCCCAGTGTGGCAAATACACCGATGAGGCCGCCCGCCGTAACGCCGAGGGCCTGGATGGTGGTGCCGAAAGGGTGAATAAGGGAGCCGTCTGCCGTGCGCTCGCCCATGGACTTGAAATACTCGATTATGCGTTCCATATCGCTCTCCTTATTTCCCGATCACAATGAGGATGAGGGGCACGAGGGCCAGGACCATGCCGCCTGCTATCACCGATCCCAGCTGGCCAGAGACGTTGGAGCCAATGGCATGCATGAGAATGATGTTGCCTCTTTCCTCCTCGTTCGCCATCTTCTGGACTATGCGTCCCGACATCGGGAAGGCCGAGATGCCGCAGGCCCCGATCATCGGGTTGATCTTCTTGCCTGTAGGCAGGAAAACGTTGACAAGCTTGGCGAAGAGTACGCCGCCCGCCGTATCGAAAATGAAGGCCACGAGGCCCATGCCCATAATCATGAGGGTCTGCCAGGTAAGGAAGTTTTTCGCGACCATGCTGCAGCCGATCGTGATACCGAGGAGAAGGGTCACGAGGTTGGCAAGCTCGTTTTGGGCCGTTTGCGACAAGCGTTCAAGGACGCCCGACTCGCGGATGAGATTGCCGAACATCAGGGAGCCGATAAGGGGCACGGAGATAGGAGCCACGAAGCCGGATATCATCGTTACGAGGATCGGGAAAAGCACCTTGAGCCACTTGGGCGCGTTGGACTCGTGGTAGACCATGTGAATCCGACGCTCTTTCTTGGTCGTCAAAGCCTTTATGACCGGCGGCTGAATAAGGGGCACAAGGGACATATAGGAGTAAGCCGCGACGGATATTGGGCCGAGTAAATGCGGGGCGAAGATGTTCGCGACGAAGATACTCGTTGGACCGTCCGCTGCGCCTATGATGCCAATGCTCGCGGCCTCCTTGAGGGAGAATCCAAGGAGGGTGGCGATGATCATGGTGGCGAAGATGCCAAACTGAGCGGCCGCCCCAAAGAAGATCATGAAGGGATTTTTGAAAAGCGGCCCAAAGTCTATCATCGCGCCGACGGCGATGAAGATGAGGAGGGGGAAAAGTTCGGTCTTGATGCCTGCCTCGTAGAGGATCTGGAGGAAGCCGTTATCGTATCCGGCTACCGTCGGGGCTCCCGCGATCGAAAGGGGAAGGTTAACAAGGATGGCACCGAATCCGATCGGAAGAAGGAGCATGGGCTCATATTCTTTCTTGATTGCGAGCCAGATGAGGACACCGCCGACTAGATACATGACGAGGGGCTGCCACCATGTGGGGGAGCCGAATACCGATGTAAACCCGATGAAAACATCCTGCATATCAAATTATTCCTTTCCGTACCGCAAGCCTATCGGTTCTGGATACTGGGGATTCGGATAAAAATCGAAGAAATTCTACTCTGATAAATGCATTTCAGCAATGCCAAGTGCGATGGGCATTATCAGAATTTTATCTTGTCAGAAGATATCCGAAGCCTGCATCCCTTCAGCGCGGAACAACGCTGGTACATCAATGACTCAAAATGATATATATTCCTGCTATGAACAGCTCGATCACGGTCGCTGTCGGTCTTTCCGGCGGAGTCGACTCCTCGCTCGCCGCAGCCCTCCTCGTCGAAGCGGGCTACAAGGTCGTGGGCCTTACCATGAAGATATGGAGGGGAGCCTACCGGATACAGGAAGGCCTCAAACATGCCTGTTTTGGCCCCGGGGAGGAAGAGGATATCGAATCATGTTCCCGATTGGCCTCATCCCTGGGCATCGGCTATATGGTAATCGACCTCTCCGCAGAGTACGAAGCGAGGGTGCTGGACTACTTCAAGGCCGAGTACAGAGCAGGGCGAACACCTAACCCCTGCATCGTCTGCAACCAGGACCTGAAGTTCGGTTTTCTTATCGACAAGGCGCACGAAGCCGGTCTGGCTTTCGACTATTTCGCCACGGGCCATTACTCCCGAAAAGCCGTCCTCGACGGAATCAACTTCGTTAAGCAGGCGACTGACACGGCCAAGGATCAGAGCTACTTCCTTTATACCCTTGATTCGGCAAGGTTGGAGCGCATCCTCTTTCCTCTCGGCGAGATGACCAAGGAAGACGTACGGAGCCTTGCACGGAGTCACGGACTCGAAGCAGCCGATAAGCCTGAGAGCCAGGACTTTATCGCCGGCGGGGACTATGCTCCCCTTTTCGCTGGGGCCGAACCCGAAGAAGGTGATATTGTCGACCTCGAGGGAAAAATCCTGGGTCGGCACCGCGGCCTCCCCTTCTATACCATCGGGCAAAGACGTGGCCTGGGCATCAGCTCCGGACCTGATCCTCTCTATGTGATCGGCCTAGACAGGGCGGCGAATCGGGTCATCGTCGGTCCAAATGCGGGGCTCTTCTCCGAAGGTTTACTCTGCAGGTCCTTCCGCTTCCAAGCGCCGGCCATGGCGGCTTCCGAGTTTTCGGCACTCGCCAAGATACGACAGAATCATAGGCCTGTGGTTTGCCGGGTCAAGCCTGTGGATGAGGGTGTGATTCTCGAGTTCGAGACAGCCCAGAGAGCTGTCGCTCCTGGCCAGTCGGCCGTCATCTATTCGGAGGAGGGGCTCGTGCTGGGCGGAGGCCTGATCGATGAAGCCCTGACCTCCCCCTGACGTGGGTCGCAACTCCTTCAGCCCCGGTTTTCCTGAGTCTTATGGCGGTTGACCAAAGCCCACCGCCGCCAGTACTATTCTATCTGTGACATGGGGGTGCACCGGTTTCGACTTGTGCGGTCCGTGCCGCGCGTTGCAGGTGGAGACGCCGACCTCCTAACATTCGGCAAAACTTTTACTTGCCAACAACAACGGCAACCTCGCTCTCGCTGCGTAAGTAGTGTAGAACGACGGACGCCCCGATGCGCCGCTCTGAGCGTCGGGAGCGTCTGGAACTGACCAGGGCTTACTTCCCGCGCAGTCCGGAGTGCGGGAAGGAAAACAAACCGGAATACGAACCGGGGGAGCACGCCGTCCCGCGCCCCTGGTTTCGACAATTAAAAGGATGGACAAACCTGTAGACGCGTGCGGTGCGCGCATGAGGACGGGGGTTCGACTCCCCCCACCTCCAAGAGAATAATGTATTATAAAAAAATATTTAACAATTTTCATTGGGGCTGCCCAGAGGAAGAGAGACTGCCTCGATCTAACTGATGCCAGGACCCTAATGGACACCTGAACCATCAGCACAGTTATAAATGGCACACAAGTACTCACCCAAGGTATGGCGCTGGCTTCTAAGGGACGGCCATACGGTCGCCCGTTCCACTGTCGAACGTTTGATACATCTCGGCTCCCGTATTCTTCTTCACTTCGAAACGTTTTTTGATTGTTATACTAGTTTCTCTGCCTGAGTATACAGATTATCAATCTCCTTCTGTGGAAGGAAGCGCGTTATTGCACTTGTTATGATGATGATTCCCACTTACCCCCGAGCTGGGTCCCATGAAACGCATCATTTTCTCGCGGGGCACCCACACATCGAACAAGCCGAGAAGAATGAAGATCGGCGGTATCACGAGGAGCATCGTCTTGGTCTGGAAGATGATCAGTAAAAGCGATTTTTCGCGGTAGCCCGGAAGGATGAGGATAAAAGCCGCTAAGATTATAGCGGCGACGATAAAGCCTGAGTAGCGTTTGATGAAAGCTTTCATAATCCAACTACCCAGCCGACGAAAATCGCGGCGACAAAGGAAAAAATGAAAGCGAAGCTGTTCCTGAGCAGAGCGGCCCGCCTGCCGAAGTATTTCATCTCCATGGGGAGGGTGACGATGCCGACCATCATGAGGCTGGAGACAAACGCGGCGATTTGCGTCGCGCCGGTGCCAGCATTCAGGAGAGCGGCCGCCACAGGGAAGGCGACAAAACCCGGTTTCAATGTGATCGCACCGACTAGTGCCGCGATGATGATGCCCAAGGGTCCACTCCCGCTGCCGAGATAGCGAGAAATCGTCGCCGTATCAAGGACAGCAAGGGTTATTGCCACAAGAATAAGGACGACAAGGAACTGTGGCAGGATACTTTCGAAAGCTTTCAGCGCCTTTTTCAGTGCTTTGGCGGTTTTTCCTCTATCTTTCAGGAGCGAAGCGAGAAACCCGGCTCCCGCAATCACCTATAAGATGACCGTCTCCATTCAAACCTCCAAAGCGTTGTTTCCATTTTTTGATGCTGCCTTATCTCTACTTCATTTACATTCCTGTACGCATCGCCCGCACGCGGAGGAGCTCTCAACTTTCTGCTTTCCGCCGACTCTTTCCACGCACTCGAATGCGTTCGCGATGCAAGGGAATTTCAATTTGTATATTCGCTTCAAACCTTCGTCACGGCACGAAACGATTCCCGCTTCTCGCAACACCGAAAGATGTTTTGAAATGTTCGTGCGCTCTACTGAACATGCGCAAGCCAGACTTTCCAGCATCTCAACGAGTTCGTTGACGCTTTTATCGCCGGCGCTCAAGGTGTGGATGATAGCGAGTCTTGCCTCGCTGGCCATCGCCTTGAATAGTATTGTTTCACGCTGAAGGCTAATTGGATCAATTATGTCACTTATTATTCACATAGTACAGAATAGCACCTTTACGATCAAGGAACAGAAGAAGTTTGTTGGCGATATATTCAATATTGCTTTTATATGTATGTACTACGTTCAAGGAGATTCAAATGAAGCTTGGCATCAGCTTGCAGTAACTCATCAATAACAATATATCTTCTTGATAAGAAACGGCGGATGGGAAGATGCAAGGTGTCGAGAACTTCATATCCCCGCTGGGCTACAATATCCATCTTCCTTGCTCCGCTCAGCATGCCTGTTTGTTTCAGCGCTTAGGCCTCCTTCCTTAACCGCTTGATTTCCTCTGTATAAATGCTGATTGGTATACCTGAGAATTTCATCCTTGAATTTCTCGTTGTCTTAGGCGTCAGTTGATGCTCTCTCGTACCCGAAAGCGCCCATTTTCTTCCTCACATTTTTGTTCCCTCAGATTCCACCACATTCCATCACGTTCCAGTGCTCCGTTCAGGTTCGCCCTCCCCCCACCACTAATCGCCTTCTATATTTCTTCCGGAAAATACTTCAATCGTCTTTTTATGATCCTTTTTATCAAATATCCTTGCGCGCTCCTTGCAACGGTTCTATACTTCAACATATAGAACATCGTTCCACAATATGGAACAGAGCTGGGCAGATAATCAGCTTCCTGGAGGAATTATGAAAAGATTCATTCTCATTTTGTTAACGGCATGCCTCGTCCTTTCCTTTGCTTCGGCTGCCGATAAAGTGGTCGAACTCAAGTTCGGCCATTACCTGGTCGAGACCCACCCCGGCCACCTCGCCGCCCAGGCATTTGCCGATGCCGTAACCGCACGCACAAACGGTGCGGTCAAGATCGTCATCTTCCCGAACTCCAAACTGGGCAACTCCCAGGAGATCCTCGAACAGGTCGTCCTGGGCGCCGTCGACCTGGCCATCCCAACGGAGCCGGCCATGGCCAAATATGTCAACAAGTTCAACATGGTGGGCGCCCCCTTCGCCTTTAAGAATTACGAGGCGACCGACGCCTTCTTCGCCGGCGACTTCATCAAATGGGTCACGCCCGACGTTGAGAAGGCGGGATTCAAGTACATTGCCCGCTGGGAATACGGTTTCCGCAACTATACCACTTCCAAGCGCCAATTGAATAAACCCGAGGACATGAAGGGGCTCAAGATCCGCACGCCTCCCGACTTCGTCAATTCTGCGACCGTAAAGGCACTTGGCGGTATCGCGCAGACCATTGCCTTCTCTGAACTCCCCATGGCGCTCAAGCAGGGCGTCGTGGACGGCCAAGAGAACCCAATATCCACAATCTACTCCAACAAGATGTGGGAAACACAGAAGTATCTCTCCATCCTCAACTACACCTACAACTCCACGCATCTGGTCATGAACAAAACCGCCTTCGATAAACTGACGCCTGATCAGCAGAAGATCGTGCTCGAGGAAGGGGCCAAGGCTGGCGAAGCCATGAAAAAAGCCACACGCGCCGAGGAATCCTCCCTGGTTGCGGAACTCAAGAAACAGGGAATGGAAGTAGCTGTCCCGGACACAGCCCCCTTTATCGCCGCGGCGGCCAGCGTCTATGACGAACTCAAGTCCAAGGTAGGAGAGGCCGACTACAAGACATTCATGGCTCTCCTCGAGAAGTCCAGATAATTTTTCGGACAAGCGCCGCGCGGATGGGCAAGGATTGAGCCATCGCGCGACGCTCGTCTCGGAACTTTGGAGAACACCCATGCTCACGCTTTCCATATTTGTCGTCCTGCTACTTTTGATCTTATTGGATCTTCCAATAGCCGTTGCCATGGGTTTGACCTCGGTCGTCTTCTTCGTAGGTCTTGGACAGGGCAATTTCCTGGCCATGCTGCCACAGCGCATGTATTACGGAACGACGGGTTTTACCCTTCTTGCCGTACCTTTCTTTATCCTCGCCGGAAATCTGATGAACACGGGCGGCATTACGACGCGGATATTCAGGTTCGCCAAGACCCTTGTCGGTCACTTTCCGGGCGGTCTCGGCCATGTATCCGTCATTTCGTCGATGATCTTCTCGGGCATGTCGGGTTCGGCTGTCGCCGACGCTGCCGGTCTGGGACAGATCCAATATAAAGCGATGGTCGACGACGGCTACACTCCGGTAGTGTCAGCCTCGCTCATAGCCGCAGCTTCGACCATAGGCCCGGTGATACCCCCATCCATCCCCTTCGTTCTCTTCGGCGCCCTCACGGGCGTGTCTGTATCCCGGCTCTTCCTGGCCGGCTTCGTCCCCGGCGTGATAATGGGTATTATCCTCATGCTGATTATCGCCCTGATGGCCAAGCCGAGAGGTTTCCCCCGCGGCGAGAGGGCCTCAAGGAAAGAGATGTGGACGAGTTTCAAGGAAGCCATCCTGCCCCTCCTTGCCCCAGTCATTATCATCGGCGGCATCATGTCGGGCATCTTCACGCCGACGGAGGCATCCGTCGTCGTCTGCCTCTACGCCATCTTTCTCGGATTCCTCTATAAGGATCTCAAGCTCAAGGATCTACCTGAAATCTTCTGGCAGTCCATCAAGCAGTCGGCCTCCCTCCTCTTCATCATGGCCGCGGCCAACTTCCTAGGCTGGCTGACCCTCTATCAGCGGATCCCCGACAACCTGATAGCCAACCTGGCGAGCATAAGCGTCTCGGGTCCGGCCGTAATGTGGGTGATCATAGGCATCGTCCTGATACTCGGACTGTTCCTTGAGGGGAACGCCATCTTCCTCATCACGATCCCCATCTTCCTGCCAATAGCGAAGCAGTTCGGTTTCGACCTCATCAATTTCGGCGTCGTGATGACCCTCCTCATCATGATAGGAAACTTGACGCCTCCCGTCGGCATGTGCCTCTTCGCTGTGTCGAGCTTTAGTAAGGTAGGGATCATGGATCTGGCCAAGGAGAGCTGGCCCTATATCGTCGGCATACTGATCATCACAATCATCATCGCTTTCGTGCCTCAGATAGCCACCTTCCTGCCCAACCTCCTGATGGGTCCAGGGATATAGGGAGGCCGGAATGAAAACTCAGGAATTGCTGAACAAAACCGATAAAGCGATCGTTATCATACTTAAATACCTCACCATCACCCTTTTTATACTCTTAACCATCATATTGACGGCCAACATCATCGGACGCCTCCTGCCCTTCTTCTCTCTTCAGTGGCTGGACGAGATCGTCGAGCTTCTCTTCGCGGCGATGGTCTTTTATGGGGCAGCGGCCGTGTGGATATCGAAGGGACATTTCAGCGCCGGCAACTGGATCGAAAAGCGGATAAAGAACGCACGCCTTACCGTCCTGTACAAGCTCATGATCGAGGCCTGCGCCTTTGCCTTTATAGCGATATTCTTCAAGTATTCCCTCGATCTGACCATGAGGGCGGGCGATGTCACCTCCGTCTTCCAGATCCCCAAGAAAGTCCTGTACTCCTGCATGCCAGCCTCGGCCGCTATCATGTGCGTCTATTCTCTTTTCAGGATAGGTGCTTTTGTGGTTCAACTCTTCTCTCCCGCCGAAAAGCGATGATCCATTCAATCTGCGTTTTCTGCGGCTCGTCGAGCGGCTTCTCCCTCCGATACAGCAAGGCTGCAGCCAGCCTCGGCAGGGAGATCGCTTCCAGAGGCTTGGCCCTCGTCTACGGAGGCGGAAACTTCGGAACTATGGGGAGCCTTGCCAAAGCGGCCATGGCAGCGGGCGGAAGGGTCACTGGCATCATCCCGAAAAAACGTAATACCTTGGTAGAACGTTTCCTCTTTGCCGTAGCGACCTTGAAGCCCACATGGTTTCTCTTCGAGAATGTTGTTGGTCTACTAACCCATCGCGATGGCAGTATGTTGGCTTCGCTTCTTCGTGGCTTTGAGGATATCGGATATAAGGTGTCGTGGAGAGTAATCAATGCGGCGCTCTATGGCGTACCACAAAGCGTCATGAAGACTGAGGGTTTCCTCGATGAAGCCATCCTGGCCGATCTCTGCGTGGCGGACTCGCCGGCCGGGATACTCAGTCTCCTCGAGGCCAAGGCCTCGTCAGATTCCCCTCCTCCTTCGAAGCTTCCAGAACTGACTCCAGAGGTCTGAGTCCAAAAGCAAGGGCAGTGAACTTCAATATTTTTTCAAATACTTCCGTATCAATCCGAGCTTCAATTCCCTTAGCCTGTCCGAGATGGACACCTTATACACATGGGGGTTGAGCTGGCGGAGGTAGGTTGCATCAAAACTGCCGATCCGCCTGGCCAAATATGCTTGGGATTCCTTGAGGTTCGGAGCCGGCCCTGTTCGCTTGCCGTTTTCCATGACCTTGGATAGAAGTGGCTCGACGCTGGTCGGGACGATCGACAGCTTGCGATAGTCGCCTGAGGGGTGGTTGCCGATGATCTTTTTCCCAGCCTCGGGGACCTCGTCCTCCAGAGTGATGAGATCGAGCCGTGCGTTGTCGCTTCCGTTAAACAGCCTGTAAAGGATCTTCCTGCCGGGGTTGGTCGACTTCTCGGGGTTGTCCGAGAATTTCATGACGGATTTCTCCGAAGCCCCGTAGCTAATGGAGGATAGCTTATAGACGCCGGTGAAGGCAGCCTCATTCCCTCCGGTGACGAGATTAGTGCCTACACCCCAGACATCGATAGGGGCGCCCGAGGCGACGAGATGCTCGATGATGGTCTCGTCCAACTCATTGGATACGACGATTTTAGCTTCGGGAAAGCCCGCTTCATCGAGCCGCCGCCTCACCTCGCGGGTGAGATAGTCTATGTCCCCCGAATCCAGGCGCACGCCGAAGGAATAACCCTTGGATTTGAGTTCGCCTCCCACGGTTATCGCGTTGCCGATCCCTGATTCCAAAGTATTGTAGGTGTCGATGAGGAGGACGGCATTTGTAGGGTAGATCTCGGCGTAGGCACGGAAGGCTTCAAGTTCGGAGGGGAAGGACATGACCCAGGAATGAGCCATGGTCCCGAGGACTGGAAGGCCGAATTTCTTGCCTCCCAGACTGTTCGAACTGCCATAGGCACCGCCTATGAAGGCCGCCCGCGTCGCCGACAGGGCACCGTCGGCTCCTTGAGCCCGCCTAAGGCCGAACTCCATGATGCTTCCCTTGGCCGAAGCAAGCCAGATCCGTGCCGACTTGGTAGCCACAAGGCTCTGGAAATTGAGGGTATTCAGGACGATGCCCTCGACGATCTGCGCCTGGACGAGATCGCCCTCGACCCTGAAGAGGGGCTCGTGGGGAAAAACGATCTCCCCTTCTTTCGCGGCGAGAATACTGCCTTTGAAGGCGAAGCCCTCGAGATACTTCAGAAATTCTTTTTCAAAAATCCCCAAGGATTCAAGGTAGGCCAGGTCTCCCTGTCCGAAATGGAAGTACTCGAGCGCACCGAGGAGAGGGTCAAGGCCCGCGAAGACGGAGAAACCGCCCTGGAAAGGCTGACGTCTGAAGAAATAATCGAAGACAGCCGTCTGGCTTCCCATCCCGCGTTTCCAGTATCCCTGCGCCATAGTGAGTTCATAGAAATCCGTAAAGAGGGCGGTTGTAGGCAGACTACTATTCAAGGCCGTATCTCCTCGATATCGAGCAATCGACAACCGGCGGCCGCCATTTCGGTCAATGATTTCTCGCCGTCGCCCGGAGAGGCTTCAACGGCCCCGACGCAATCGACGGCGATGTCTATGGAAAATCCCGATTTCAGCCCGTCGAGGGCCGTGGCTCTGACACAGTATTCCGTAGCCAGACCGGCAATGACTATGCGCTTTACCCCTATCCCGGAAAGCCAGGCCGCCAGTCCCGTCGAAGTATCCCCATCGTTCTCATAGAAAGCCGAATAAGAGTCAAGTCGTGGATTCGTACCCTTCCTGAGTATGAGTCTCGCCCTCGCTGTCGAAAGGCCGGGATGGAAATCCGCTCCTGGACTGCCGGCAAGGCAGTGGTCGGGCCAGAGCATGCCCGGCTTACCCGAAAAGGCATCAGGGGAAAAGGGGGCTTTACCCCAGGTCGAGGCGAAGGAACAGTGGCCTAGCGGATGCCAGTCCTGGGTCAGCACGGAGAGGGGAAAAAGCGCGAGCAATTTGTTGACGCGAGGGACAATATCGCCGCCACTCCTGACAGCGAGGGTTCCTCCGGGGCAGAAATCGTTCTGCAGATCCACGACGACGAGGATGGAATCCATGAACCCACCTTTCGGGGAATTGCCGCTACATTCGACGCAGTAACTATAGCACCAACGGCAGGATTCGGAAAGCCATGCCATCCTTATCGGCCTTGCCCGCCCAGACTGAAGCCGAGGGAAAGGTTGGGCAGAGCGTCGGGGAGCGCGATCAAGGAATAGCCGCTTGATGGTGCCGAAGCTTTCAGGTCCACGGTCCATCTTCCGCCTATCCGCGCCCCCGCGCCAAGGTCGAAATCGATCACCGGTTCCCAGTTCCGCTCCCCCCGCTTGACGAGAAACCCCAGAGAAAAAGATCCATGGTATGGGAGCCTGCCCGAGTCTGGCCAGCCAAAGAGAACTGATGCACCGACCTGCTTGAGATAGAGGGAACCTGAGCCAGTCTCCTGTTCCGCATCGGCATCAGGACCTTCGTCTTCGTCGCTGTCAGCTTCCGAGGCTCCCAACCTTTCCGCCTTCAGCCCGCAGCCGAGGCTCCAGCCCCCCTTCGCCTCAGACCTCAAAAGATCGTACCTTAAAGAAGCCGAGAGGGAAGCCAGACCTTGGCCGTCGGCTTTAGCCTTTGCAGCTGCCTTCAGGTTTCCCAGTCTCGCCGAGAGAGAGGGGCTGATCAGGTCCGTCCTCCACCCCCAAAGGAGAAGCTCGATGCCTGGGATGCCGGGCTTAGGCAACCTGAGATCGGCTTCATCTTCAGTTCCCGACTTTTTTGAGTAAGAGAGCAGGGCCAGGCCGAGAGACCAACGCTCTCCCCTGAAATCGATATTGAGGTCCAGCACCCTGTCCCAGGTTGGCCTTTCTCCTTCGAGGTCGAGGAAGCCCCTGCCCGAACCATAGGCGAAACAGGAAAGCCTCGCTTCGGTACTTCCCCAGCCCGATCCGCCTAGTGCGAAATAGCCGCTGTCAACCTGGATCGAAGCCGCGAAACTCGGGCGCGTGAGGAAGCCGCAGATACCGGAGGCCCAAAACTCTGTACCAGCACCGTCTGCACGGTACTCCGAGGATAGAGAAAGCCCGAGCAGGGTCTGGGATGCCCTGTTCCCGGATCCCGCCTGCCAGCCCGATCCAGAGTCCTTTTCTGGAAGCCTCGACAACTGCATGGAGGCAGCAAACCTCAGCGGGTCTTTCTCGTTCGAATCAAATTCGAGGACGGCGAGCCTCAGATTCTTTGACAACGAAGTGGGCTCCGTTTTAGATGCGAGATCACCATCACTTTTCCAGACCATGCTCACGCCGTCCACCTTAAATCCCGCGATCCATGCAGACCCCCCGGCAGACCAGGGCAGCGCTACCGGACTACCCCCCCTGGAATAGGGGATCTTCCTGAAGGCTAGGCCTTTCCCCAGAGTCCCAGCGCCGAAGATGCCCTGAGCCGATCCCCAGCTCCAGAGAAGTGAAGGCTTCGTCCCTGACGTGACCAAATCGAGACTCCCTCTACCCTCGATCTCCCAAGACCCCGTTTCTCCAGCCAAAGCGGAAAATCTCAGCTCCCCTTCTGCTACATCGCACTTCCCTCCGATGGACGAAAGACAGCTGGAGTTTGCAGGAGCAAGGCACAGTAAAAGAAGGACGGTTAGATATTGAAGGTCCACACTCTGTCAACGTCTTCCTGAAGACCTTCCGATTCAACTCCTTTTTATCGGATATTTGTCAATTAGCTCAATTCTGGTTATATATTATTAAATCTAGGGGCTGTAGTAGATAAGCTTCTAGATCCCACACCATTTTCGTAGAATCTTCAGCTGAATCACTGGTGTTCCATAGTTGAATCGGAACTCACACTCTTTCAAGAACAAAGGGAAGTTTTTCTTGTCAATTCCATTGTATTTTCTTAAGACTCGCTTGGCTTGATTCCAGAAGTTTTCAATCCCATTGATATGATTTTTCTTGTCAGCGAAAGC
>JAPLSO010000049.1 GCA_026398595.1 Spirochaetota bacterium
ATCTGTCCTTCCGGTATCGTTGCCCTCGTCGGCAAGAACAAGACCGGCAAGACTATCCTCCTCAGGGCAGACATGGACGCCCTCCCCATCAAGGAAATATCCGACCTCGAGTTCAAGTCCGAGACGGAATACATGCACGCCTGCGGACACGATACGCACACGGCGATGCTCCTGGGAGCCGCACGGATCCTCAAGGACCACGAGAACGAGCTGTCGGGCCAGGTCAAGCTGATGTTCCAGCCTGGCGAGGAGACCCTCTCGGGCGCGAAGGCGATGATCGAGGCCGGCGTCCTGGAAAACCCGAAGGTCGACGCGGCCATGATGATCCATTCGGCCGCGGGCTTCCCGATATCGGCGGGCACCTTCCTCGTGGGCGGGGAAAGCCTGCGTCCATCGTCGGGGGATTGCTTCAGGATAGACATAGAAGGTAAAGGATCCCACGGCGCCATGCCCAACCTGGGCGTGGACCCGCTGAACGTGGCGGCCCATATCCATTTGGGTCTGCAGGCCATCAACGCCCGCGAGGCGCAGCCCGGGGAAATCGTCATCGTCACCGTAGGCCAGATACACGGGGGAAACGCGCCCAACGTCATACCCGAGACGGCCTTCATGGAGGGCACCATCAGGACGCGCGCGGAAGGCCCGCGGAAGTTCGCCATGGAGCGCCTGGTGAGCATAGCGGAGACTATCGGCGCGGCGTTCAGGGCCAAGGTCCACGCGCATTACCTCTATGGCACTCCCAGCATGGCGACCGACGCGACGCTCGCCAAGGACTGCCTGAAGTACGCCGCCGAGACCCTCGCCGGCGTTGCCCCGGCGCTCAACGGCGACGCCGTCGGCGGGCCGAAGCTCAACTCCGGTTCCGAGGATTTTTCCTTCGTAAGCCAGAAAGTGCCCACCGCCATGTGCATGCTCTCGCTCGGCTCCCCCGAGGAAGGGTATCCCTTCTCCATGCACCATCCCAAGGTCAAGTTCGACGACTCGAAGCTCTTCGTGGGCGCCGCTGCGTACGCGGGCATCGCCATGAGATGGCTAGCCGAGCACCGCTGAAAGCAGGCGCGGCGGGGACAGTATCCAGGTAACACCTGAAGGCAGGAAGCCTTCAGATTTAATCAAGGAGGCTGCGATGACACAGATTCTGGCATTCCTTATCTTCATTCTCGCGTTGGCTATCGGCGAGGTGGTGTCGACGGCCACAAAGGCGAGGATCCCATCCCTGCTCGTGGCGATGGTGCTCATGATGGTGGGGTTCTGGGTTGGCCTGCCGAAGGACTTGGTAGCCAAGACAGGGCTGCCGGCTCTCGCGGCGATCGCGACCCCCATGATTGTGGCGCACATGGGAACCCTGATGTCCCTGAAGAAGGTCGTCCAGCAGTGGAAGGCCCTCCTCATCGGCGCCGGCGCCCTAGTCGGCGTTGGCGTCCTCCTGCTCACGATCTATAGCAGCATCTACGGACTCCCCATCGCCGTAGCGGCGGCTTGCCCGATTTCCGGCGGTATCGTAGCCTCCCAGATCGCCATGGAAGCCATGAAGACTGCCGGTAAACCCGAACTGCAGGTTCTGGTCCTCCTGTTCCTGGTCCTCCAGGGGCTCATCGGCATGCCACTGGCTTCCAACCTCCTCAAGCGGGACGTCAAGAAGAACTGGGACAAGATCATGAGCGCCAAGGGAGCTTCGGCCGGTGCTGAGGCAGTTCCCGAGAAGAAGCTGCTACCGGCGCTTCCCAAAGCGTACGCCAATCCCTTTGTTCTCCTCGTGAAGCTAGCCTTCGTTGCATGGCTGGCGAGCCTCGTCGCCGGACTGACGAACGGCGTCATCAACGTCAGCGTGGTGGCAATCGTGTTCGGCCTCATCGCTTACTTTCTCGGCTTCCTCGAAGAGGACATCCTTACCAAGAGCGGCGCCTTCACCTTCTTCATGCTTCTCCTCCTGTCTGCCGTCATGGGATCGATGAACCTGGCTACTCCCCAGCTCATCGTGTCCTTCATCGGCCCCATCCTCGTCGGCTTTGTCCTCGGTGTGATCGGCATCGTCGTCATGAGCTGGCTGGTAGGCAAGCTAATCGGCGTCTCAGCCGGCATGGCAATAGCCATCGGCTCAACGGCCCTTTACGGCTTCCCCGGCAACTACCTCATCGTCCAGGAGATCGCCAGGTCGATGAGTCACAACGATGAGGAGAAGAAGGCCCTATTGGACTACCTCCTCCCCCCGATGATCGTCGGAGGCTACGTCACCGTGACGATCGGCTCGGTCATCTTCGCGGGCATCGTGATAAAGTTCATCTAGGGCTAGCGTTCGCGTAACATTCTAGAAAATCCCCTTCCCGTCGAGCCTGAGCGGCTAAAGGCGGGGAGGGGATTTTCATGTAGAGGGCAGACTCGGCGGACGCATTTGCGAACAGCGTCACCTTGAGCTAGACCGGCTCAGTACTTCTTCGACTCCAGGGCTTTCTCGATGCTCCTGAACTGGTCGACGGCCTGTTGGCCGCGTTTGGTGGCGATGATGGTGTAGATGGCGTCGATGATGGTCATCTGGGCGACGCGGGAGGCGAGGGCGACGATCCTGTAGTGGGACTCATTCGAGGCCGTCGTCAGGTGGATGTCGGCGATGTCACCCAGGGGATTCCTGCCTATGTTCGTCAGGGCGATGACCTTGGAGCCGTGCTTCTTAGCCAGCTCCGCTGCGTCGACCACGTCCTTGGAGCTGCCCGAGTGGCTGATCGCGAAGACCGTGTCCTGGGGGCCCAGGTAGGTCGCGGCGATGATCTGCATGTGGGAGTCCGTGTACGCGAAGGCCGTGATGCCGAGGCGCATCAGCTTGTGCTGGAGATCGATGGCGATGGACTGGGAGTTGCCGAGACCGAAGATGATCACTTTGGCCGAGGCGCCGACGATGGCCGCCGCCTTTTCGACGAGGTCGGCTTTCAGGGTATCGTACGTGAAGCGCAGCGTGTGGATCGAGCTCTGGAAGACCTTGTCTATAATGGTGGAGGCTGAATCATCCGCCGATATTTCCTCGTGAATGCTCTGTAAGGGCGTAACGATGTCCTGGGCGAGGGTGACCTTAAGGTCCTGGTAGCCCGACATGCCCAGGTCGTGGCAGGCCCGTATGACGGTAGCGACGGAGACGTCGCTCGCTTCGCCTAGCCCCGAAACCGAGAGATAAACGACTTCCTCGGGATGGTCGATGATGTAGTCGATGACCCGGACTTCCGACTTGCTCAGACTCGAACGGAGAGCCTTCATCTTCATGATGAGGGCTGGAAGTCGTTCTGTGTCATTCATCGCCGATCTCCTCCGGTATCACTAGGAAATATTGTTACAATATTATTCCTTTCCGGGGAAATACGCAAGTCGAATATGGCTCGAGGCTCTTTCTCGTCCGGTAAAATCGTCGCGCCGGCCACAGACCTTCGGCGCAAAGTCCTGGGAACGTTTTTAGGCCCATGCTGCTGTGGTGGTAATGAAGTATATATACGGTAAAAAATAACAAAAGATTTTCGATACAAGAGGATGCAGGTTGAGGGTTATAAATAAAATGTTCATAAAAAACTATTATATATTGTAATACTATTACATTCATGGTAGACTCGCGGTGAAGATGGTGGAGCGATTCACCGTCCAACACCGGTAAAGGAGGGCATGACCGCTATGGAAACTCGTGGGTTCATGCTCGAGATGATCCGCTCAGAACTCGAGGACGCCGTCTGCGTGGACAATGTCTCGGGGCGGGAAAGCGACAAGCTGGCCTATGGCGTGGACTATTTTTGGATAGGCAGGATGTGGGCGGACAAGGGGCTTAAGCTGCCTTCGCCCGACCTCATCGTCAGACCCGGAACCGCCGAGGAGACGTCGCGCGTACTCAAAATAGCCAACTATTATAAGATTCCGGTCTACACGTGGGGCGGCGGCTCGGGCTCGCAGGGCGGGGCTCTGCCGATGTCGGGCGGTCTCATCCTCGACACCAAGCGGATGAACAAGGTGCTGGAGTACGACGAACTATCCATGAAAGTGACGGTGGAAGCGGGGATGAACTTCCAGCAGCTCGAGTGGTACGCCAACGAGCGCGGGCACTCCCTGATGCATTACCCCTCGTCCCTCACCTGCGCTACCGTGGGCGGATTCCTGGCTCATCGGGGTATAGGCGTCCTTTCCAACAAATATGGCAAGATCGACGACATGTGCTTGAGCCTCGAGGTCGTCCTTCCAGACGGAACCATCATACATAGCCTGCCTGTGCCCAAGCACGCGGCTGGCCCCGATCTCAATCAGATTTTTATCGGTTCGGAAGGCACGCTCGGCGTCATCACCAAGGCAACCTTCAAGCTCTACGAACAGCCCGAGGAGAGGAGATTCAGAGCCTTTATTTTCAAGGATTTGACCTCGGGTCTGGCGGCCGGCAGGGAGATCATGAGGAAGACGCGGCCCTCCATCATCCGGCTCTACGACGAGGCCGAAACAGCCTCCATCATTAAGGAAGTTTTGGGCGTCGCCAAGAAGGGTGCCTTCATGAACCTGGCCGTCGAGGGGATTCCCGAGATGGCGGCTCTTGAGGAGAGAATCATCCTCGAAATTTGCGCGAAGCATGGAGGCAAGGACCTGGGAGACGAGTGGGGGAAGAAGTGGTGGGACAACCGCATAACCTTTTTCTATCCCGGCCATATCATGGACATACCTCAGCTTTTCGGCACCATGGACACGATCGCCACCTATGACAAGATCGAGAAAGTGTACTGGGCCATGAAACACGCCGTGGAGGACAACTTCCCGGGCGTCAGGTTCATAGCCCATTTCTCCCACTGGTACGAATGGGGCTGCATGGTCTACGACCGCTTCATCATGGACAAGCCGCCAGAGGACCCCGAGGAGGCGATACGTCTCCACAACAGGATCTGGAACGCGGGCATCCGCGCGGCTCTCGCCAACGGCGGCGTGATTAACGATCACCACGGCGTGGGGCTCAAGCTCGGCAGGCTCATGAAAGAACAATATGGACCGGCAATGAGGGTATTCGAGGGGATCAAGAAAAGCGTCGATCCTAACGGGATCATGAATCCCTGGAAGCTGGGGCTTTGAAATGAAGGAAAATTCGACTATGTTCTCGGGAAAAGCCAGGAAAAACGCCGACGCCTGCAGATTCTGCTGGATGTGCCGCCATCTCTGCCCGGTAGGCCTTGCCACGGGGCGCGAGACGAACACGCCCAGGGTTAAGGGGCTCATGGTATCCCTAGTAGAACGGGGCTACAAGTATACGGCCGAGATGGCCGCCGACATGTACGAATGCTGTCTTTGCGAAGCCTGCACCCATGATTGCGCGACAGGTTTCGAACCGCCGCTTTTCATACGCGAGGCGAGGGCGAGGGCTGTGGCGGCGGGGATCGCTCCTCCCTTGGTCGAAAAGGCCATCGCGAATCTCCTCGAAGCGGACAACATCTACGGGGCACCGAAAACCGAGCGCGGGAAGGGTTTCGAAGCCGAGGCGCGGAGCCTGCCTGAGAAGGCGCCCGTCGCCTTGAGGATAGGGGCTGCGGCTGCCTACAGGCGGCCGGAGATAGGTGCGGCCGTTATCAGACTGTTGAAAGCCGCAGGTGTGGAGTTCTGCCTCATCCGCGACGAACTTCAGACCGGCTCCGAACTAGGCGATCTCATGGGCTCAGTCGGGGAAGTGAAGGCCGCGGCCCAGGCTGCCGTTGCCCAGATAAACGCGACCGGAGCCGGGACCTTGGTTGTCCTGGATCCGAGCGAAGCCAGGACCTTGATACGGGAATGCGGGGAGTGGAGCTGTGCCCCGAAGGCTAAGGTCGTCACTGCCACTGCCTTTATCGCTGGCCTCGTGAGGGAAGGCAGGCTGAAACCCTCGCCCCTTGCGCTTGGGACGGTGACATTCCATGATCCTTGCAGGCTCGCGAGGGATCTCGAGGAGACAGGACCAGCGAGGGAGCTGATCGCGGCCATGGGACTCGAGTTCAGGGAGATGTTCCTCCATGGTCCGATGACTACCTGCTGCGGGGGAATCGTCCTGGGGGCCCATTCGCCCAAGCTGACCGCCCTCACCGCGGCCAGACGCAGGGCCGATGCGGCCAGGACGGGGGCTTCCGTCCTCGTGACCGCCTGCCCGGGCTGTCTCGATGTCCTGGGCGGTGCGAAAGCCGAGGGCATGGCTGTGGAGGATATCTTCGTCCTTCTCGCGCGAGCCTGTGGGCTCGAAGCCTGCAGGCTCTAAGCCTGCGGGCTCTAAGCCTGCTGGCTCTAGGCCGCCGAGCCCTTTCTCGCCGTCTCCAGGGGGATGATATGGCCGAAACCTATCTTTTGGGCATCGATTTCGGGGGTGGCGGGGCGAAGGCCACACTCCTTCGCGGCGACGGGCACATCGCGGCGACAGCCGTCAGGGAGTACCCCACCTATCATCCCCGCGAAGGCTGGGCCGAGCAGAACCCCGACGAAGTCTACGCCGCATTCAAGATCCTTTGCCGTGAAATTCTGCAGCGATCGGCTATCGCACCCGATGCGATCGCCGCGATCTGCCTGGACGCGGCCACGCATACGGGGGTCCTCCTCGACGCTTCCGGCGGACTTGTCCGCGACTCCATCTACTGGACCGACAGAAGATCGGTCGAAGAGTCGGCTCATCTCAGCGAAACGATGGGCGCGAAGATCATGGAGCTATGCCTCAATGCCACCAGCCCCATCTGGACCCTCCCGCAGCTCATCTGGCTCAGGAACCACGAACCCAAGGTCCACGCTCGGATAAAAAGAATCCTCTTCATGAAGGACTACATCCGCCTGAGGCTGACGGGAGAGTTCGTAACGGACAGGATAGACGCCATGGGCAGCCTTCTCATGGACGAGAGGGGGGGTATCTGGTCCGAGGAACTCTGCGGTTTTGCCGGCCTTGACACATCGATGTTGCCTCGCCTGGCTGACCCGCAGGACATCGTCGGGAAGGTCAGGACAGAAGCCGCCGCCGAGACGGGCCTCGCCGTCGGGACACCGGTGCTGGCGGGAGCCCCCGATACGGTGATGGAGGTCTACGCCTCGGGCGCGATAGCACCAGGACAGGCCACGGTCAAGCTCGCCACGGCCGGGAGAATCTGCGCAGTCACAAATCGGGGTATACCCCATCCAATGCTCGTCAACTACCGCCACCTGGCGCCGGGGCTCTGGTATCCGGGCACGGCTACCAAGTCCTGCGCCGCCTCCTATCGCTGGTACAGGGACGTTCTCTGCGAAGGGGAGATGGACCGGGCTGAAGCCGCCGGCAGCGATGCCTATGGTATTATGGACGATGAGGCGGCGTCCGTGCCGCCCGGTTCCGACGGCCTCTTCTTCCACCCCTACCTCCAGGGCGAGATGACGCCTTACCTTGACGATTCGCTCCGGGGCAGTTTCATCGGCCTGTCCTCCTTCCACGGCAAAGCCCATTTCACCCGCGCCGTCCTCGAGGGCGTCGCCTTCTCCCTCTACGACTGCATGGGCGTCCTACGGAAGCTCGGCGTCGAACCGAAACGCGCCATAGCCATTGGCGGAGGAGCCTCTAGCCCTCTGTGGCTGGGTATCCTCGCCGACGTCCTTGGCATCGAACTCGACAAGAATGAGAATGACGATTCCTCGTCCCTGGGGTCTGCCATGCTCGCTGGCGTAGCCATGGGTGTGTTCGACACTCTGGCCGATTCCGTGAAGAAGTGCGTATGCGTCAAGGAAACCGTGGTCCCTGATAAAGAAAGGCACGCGATCTACCTCGAACGCTTCGCAATCTACAAGAAGATCCATGACGCCCTGGCTCCCGTCTACGCCGAGTCAGCGGGCCCCGGGACGGGCGCGGCCTCCCGCCCATGAAGCGGATCGTCGTCTGCCTCAAGCAAGTCCCTTCCACGGCATCGGTGGGTTTCGATCCTAAGACGAACAACTTGGACCGTTCGGGCGCTGCTGTCATGACCAACCCCGCGGACGGTTTCGCGCTGGAAGCCGCTTTGGCCCTCAAAGACCGGACAGGCTGCGAGGTGGCAGCCTTGACTATGGGCAGGCCAGAGGCAGCCTCCCTCCTTCGCGAGGCTGCTGAGTGCGGCGCGACCTCCCTTTGGCTGATCACCGACCCGGCCTTTGCCGGCTCGGACAGCTACGCAACTGCTTTCATCCTGGCACGGGCGATCAAGGCCATCGGAGGGGCCGACCTCGTCCTCTGCGGCAGGAGGGCCCTAGACGGCGAGACAGGGCAGACGGGACCGGAACTGGCGGCAATGCTCTCGATTCCGAGCGTGACGAACCTTGTGGGAATCGAACTCAGCGCTGAAGAAAACCTCATCTGCCAAAGACTGCGGGAGAGCTGTCTGGAAAGCCTCGCAGTCAAACTCCCCGCTCTTCTTTCCGTGTGCGAGGGGATGCCCAGGCTTCGCCCACCGAGTATTCTCGCGATGCGGCGCAGCCGGAGCATGGAGATACGGCACCTGGACTCAAGAATCCTTGGCCTCGATCCTAGCCGATTAGGCGCCGCGGGATCTTTCACCCGCGTGGACAAACTGTCTCAGCCTCCATCGCGGGACCGGAGCTGCGAACTAGTCCACGGCGAGGCAAATGGCGCCACCCGCGCCTGCGAAGCCCTCTTAACAATACTCGGGCGGCGGGGATAGGCGGATGGGCGGTCGCGGAATCTGGGTCGTCTGCGAGGCGGGACGGGACGGCATCTTCTTGCCTTCCCTGGAGCTGATAGCCAAGGCAAGGTCCATCGCGGACCCCAACGCAGAGATCTCAGCAGTCTTTTTCCGCCAGCCGCCGGATGGACCTGGAGCTTTCGGCTCGGCGGGGGCCTCGAGGGTCCTCATCCTCGAGGGTAAGGTCCCCCACGGCCGCGTCGCCGCCGGGGATGTCGTCGACGACGCCTATTACGCGGGTCTCCTCGCGGGGGCGATCCGGATCGAAGCCCCGTCCGTTGTCCTTATGGCAGCCACCGTATTCGGCCGCGCTGTCATGCCGAGGACCGCAGCGGTTTTAGGCACTGGTCTCACCGCCGATTGCAGCGACCTCGAACTCGGCCCTGACGGGGTCCTCGTGCAGACGAGGCCGGCCTATGGATCCAATCTCATCGCCCGGGTGCTCTGTCCGACGGCGAGGCCCCAGATGGCCACCGTCCGCCCTGGAGTCTTCCCCGCGCCCTTGCACTCATCCTTGTCCGCCGGATCAGCAGGCCGCATGGTTCCGGAAATTGTCCGGATGAGCTTCGACCTGCCCGACGCTGGCCTGGTCCGTCTTCTGTCGCGCATGCCCGTCGAAGCAGCGGGGCTGGATCTCGCCGGGGCCAAGGTTGTCGTGGCAGGAGGGATGGGAGTCCGTTCCAAGGAAGGGTTCTTCCCCCTCGAGCGCCTCGCTGGACTTTTAGGAGGCGCCGTCGGAGCCTCGCGTTCCGCGGTCGATGCGGGCTTTGCCCCCTATTCCCGCCAGGTCGGCCAGACGGGCTTGACCGTCAAACCCGATCTCTACCTCGCATTCGGCATATCGGGTTCGGTCCAGCACCTCGCAGGGATGTCGAACTCGGCCCATATCATCGCCGTCAACGCCGATCCTGAGGCACCCATCTTTGGCCAGGCGGACCTGGGCATCGTCGGGGATGCCGTGAAGACGGCCGAGGCGATGATCAAAATCCTGGAGAAATCGAACCTTCCAGCAGAATTCTAGCCCTTCACGGCTCCAGACATTATCCCGTTGACGATGTACTTCTGCGTAAACAGATAGATGACGAGGACGGGGATCATGCAGAGGGTGAAAAACGCGAAGACCGTGTTGATGACCATCACCCTCCTCGAGTTCCCTAGGCACGGTCTTGACATAGTCGCTGATCATGAGAAGGCAGATGCCGATCTGGAATCCCGTGCGCATGAGGACGATAGGTATCGTGGTCAGGACGCTGTTCAGGACCCCTATGAGAACGGCGTCGTTGCGCTGTATCACGTTGACATAATTGCCGAAATAGATCTTTTTCGGCAGCGAGAGGGAGGATTTGCCGAGGTCGCTCGGCGCCCTCAGAGAATAGAGCAGGCTGATGTAGATAAGGAAAGACGAAGCAGGCTCTGTCGAGGAATGCCCTCGACGTCGCCCAGCCCGACATCTTCCACGCGGGCGGCATCATGGAGGCTAAAAAGATAGCCGCCATGGCAGAGGCCTGTCACATACCTGTCTCCTTCCACAACCCCTCGGGCCCCGTCTCCAACATGGCCATACTCCAGCTCGCGGCCTGCGTGCCCAACTTTCTCATCCATGAGATCATGCTTACGGACGGATCCTTCAGGCAGAAGATTTCCAACGAGGAAGTCGTGTTCGAGAATGGTTCCATCCTCATCCCAGACAAACCCGGCTTTGGCATCGAACTGAACGAGGATGAAATAGCCGCTCGGCCTTTCGTTCCGCGCAACCTGCGCCACTACACGGGAACTCTCACCGACATTCGGCCCAAGAACGACACGGTGTATTACTTTAAAGGTCTGGAAAACGCTGGGCCGGCGGGCTAAGATCAGGAATCCGCGCTGTGGAACCCAGAAGCCCGGCGTACCTGAAGGCGGCGAAGATGCTCCACAAGGTCGTCATCGTCGATGACAATCGCTACACTGCAGACGCCCTCGCCAAGACCTTGGACGGGGAACTCTTCGGCTGCGAGGTGTCGGCTGTCGCCTATGACGGGCTTTCCGGCAAGCAGGCCATCATCTCCAACAAGCCGGACATCATCCTCGCCGACATCGCCATGCCGGGGATGGACGGACTTTAGGATGGCAGAGCTTGTGCGCGGCTTTTTGCCCCGATCCAAGGTTATCTTCATTTCGGCCTACGACAATTTCGATTACGCCGTCCAGGCCCTCAAGCCCGTGGACAAGAAGAAGCTCGCTGAGCTGGTGATGAAAGCGGTCAGGCGCCTGGACGAGGAGGGAATCGGGGCGGACGCGGGCAAAGGCAGGATCGCCGTCCTCACTCTCATTCTCAACAACCTCATGATGTCCGACTCGAGGATCCAATCCCTCCTGGAAAGAGCGGGTATCGTCTTCTCCTCCTTCTTCGCCCTGTCAACGGACGCCTTGGAACTCTGGGACGAGGGTGCCCTGTCCTCCCTTCTTTCGGATGAGGGGATAGGGGACAGAGCCCAAGCTGTCGGCCTTTACCTCTCCAATCGTCTCATCATTTCCTTTTTCCTGAGGGACGAGGTGGGGAAAGTACCGGGCGACTTCGTCGTCTCCGTCGTCAAGCGCCTCGAACGGGGGGGCTTAGGCCCAAGCTGGTCTGTGTCTCGCGGCTGCGCCGCAAGGCTTCGGAGCTGCATGAAGCATATTGCGAGGTGTCCGGCTTGCCGGAGGCCGCCTGCGTCGACCGGGACGAGCCTGTCTACACCTTTGCCGAGCGCCGATTTGGCAATTTGAGGAGCAAGGGCCTTGCCGACGCCTCGACCCTCGTCGACTCGGCCTGCGAAAGGCTCCACGAAGGCGAGGAGGAGGCCAAGCAAGTCATCAAGGACTTCTCCGACTCCCTCGCCCAGCTGACCAACCGCGATCCCCTCATCATGAAGTTTTACTACATCGAACTCTGCGTCCGCTTCATCAAGAGCATGGTCTCAGAGGACTCGATCGACGTCTCCGGCTTCGTAGGCGAGACAGTCCAGCAGCTCAAGCGCCTCTCGGACATCAGGCCGGCCGAGACCATCGTGGCTGATTTCGCCAGGCAGGTTTCGAGCAGTTTCTCGAACGCTGCGCCCCAGGCATCCTTTCTCGCCAAGAACCTCCTACTCGATCCCCGCTGCCGCATCAACGAAGTATCGGACGCCGTCGGTTACAAGAACTACGTCTCCTTCTACAATGTCTTCACGAAACACGAAGGCCGGACACCAAGCGAGTACCGATCCGGCCTCAAGGGAAAGCGATGAGGCTGCGCGGCAAGATCCTTCTCGGTTATGTCCTCATCATTGTCTTCCTTTCAATTTCGATTTCGGCCTTCTCGGCCTGGGTTGGCGAGCGGAACACTATGGACGAGAAGATCAGGACGACGCGGATCCTTTCCGGAAGAATCCTCGCAAACTTCGAGTCCTTTGCGGCTGATATCGACGCCAATCTCTTCAGACTCTACGCGAACGCGGGCCTGCCCACTGTCCTGGCCCAGGGCGGAAATCTTCCATCCAAAAGCCTGGCGGTCCAGAGTCTCCTACGTACCATGTGCGTCCAGGTTTCCTACCTCAGAAGCGTGATCATTATCGACAAGGACTTGCATCGCTACATCGGCGGGCGGGACCAGTCGAATGAGACCGTCGAGGGCATGGATAGGCTCGCCGCCGAGGGATTCTTCGACAACCCCGGCCCGACCTCCTGGCTGAAGGGGAAGGGCGGAGAGATATACCTCGAGAAAGAAGTCTTCAAGGTCTTCCCCCTCCAATACCTCGGGCGTATAGCCATCCTCATCGACGATTCCTACCTGGGCTCGGCCTTCGGTGTGGAGGAAGGCCTCCCCTGGTCGGCGGCAATCCTCTCAGCGGACCGAAGGATCATCACATCCCGAGGGGCGACGGACGAAGAGATGACCGCAGCAGCTCTCGAGGTGATCGGCTTGAAGAATAGCGTCTCAGGCATTCCCTTCGCCTATCGGGGGAAGGACTATAGTCTCACAAGCCTGTCGAGCGAGGATGACGCCTGGCATATCCTCAGCCTAGAGCCTGTAGCCTCGATGCTAGCCATCTGGAAATCAGTCAAGCGTCTCGTCTACCTCGTCACCGTGCTTGCCAGCTTTGGGGCGATCGCCATCTCCATCCTGATCTCCAACTCCCTGACCGGCAACGTCAACAAGCTGATAGGAAGGATGGAGGAGGTGAGCGCCGGTAAGCTGAACACGGCTATCAGTATAGAGGGGCGGGATGAGATATGCCTCCTTTCCGACCAGTTCGACAGGATGACAGGCAAGCACGGCGAGGCCATGGAAAGGGTGAGGAGCGAGGAAGCCCAGAAACACCAGGCCGAGTATAAACTCCTCGAGATCAAGTATCGTTCGCTTCAGTCCCAGGTGAGCCCCCATTTTATCTGCAACATACTCTCTACAATTGACGCCTTGACCGGTCTGGGCGAAGCTGATAAGGCGGATAAGCTCGCCGTCGACGCCTCTGCCTACTTGAGGCGGATCCTCCAGGGCCATGACAGGAAATATGTCAGCCTCGCCGAGGAGCTGGAGGGTGCTCAGAGTTACGTTGGTCTCTTCGGCTCGATCTACGGACGGGCCTGCGGACTTGCCGTCAAGGCTGAGGAGGAGAGCCTGGGCGCCGTCCTGCCCAACATGTTGCTCCAGCCTCTCGTGGAGAACTCCCTCATCCATGGATTCAATCCCGAATCCAAGCGGAAATTCAAGATAGAGATCCTGGCCAGGATCAGGGATCAAAGGCTCCTCATCGAGGTACGCGACAATGGTTCGGGCTTCAAAGAGGCCGCACTCGAAAAGATACGCCAGACGATCGGGGACCCGGCCGGCTCGCCCGAGAAGGCTGGCTTCGGCTTTTACAGCGTCATCCAAAGGCTCAGTCTCCTCTATCCGGGAGATCATCGAATAACGGCGGGAAACGGCATTAGAGGATCGGCATGGGTCGAAATCGATATTCCCTTCGGTGGAGGAAAGGCAGACCATGACCAGGTATAAGGGATTGGAGGTTCTGGACGAGCATCGCAGCCAGGTGGGCGAATCGCCGCTCTGGGATGGGGCATCGCTGTGCCTGCGCTACCTCGACATCAGGGGCAAGGAACTGCGGAAGGTTGCCTGGGGGAAAGGGGGTTCAACAGGCGTCGGGCTTCCCCAATGCCCTGGCTGCATAGCTCCCGCGGCGGATAGGGGCTTCGTCGTCGGCATGGAGGATGGAATTTACTTCCTGGCCGAGGACGGAACCATTGTTCCCGCCCACGATAAAGAGAAGATTGCCGGGACGCGCTTCAACGATGGCAAGGCGGGCCCCGACGGGAGCTTCTACGCGGGGACCTTGGCCCGCGAGGGAGGGGGGCGCTTCTACCGCCTCAACGCCGATGGAAGGCTCGAGACCCTCTTCGAGGGCGTCCGCGTCTCGAACGGCCTCGACTGGTCGCCCGATTGCGGCATTCTCTACTACTGCGACACCGCCCTGCGCCGCATTGATGCCTTCGACTTCGACGAGGATGCGGGGACCCTGTCGAACCGGAGGCCCGCGATCGCCATCCCCGAGGGGATGGGCAGTCCCGACGGACTCTGCGCGGATTCCGAGGGCAAGCTCTGGATAGCCCTGTGGAACGGCGGGGCAGTCATAAGGGCCGATCCGACTACAGGCGAAATTCTCAAGCGGATCGAAGTGCCTGCGGCCAAGCCTTCCTGCTGCGCTTTCGCAGGCCCCAACCTGGATATGCTTGTCATCACGTCGGCTTCCGTCGACGCGGACCTTGAACTTCAACCCCTGGCTGGCTATCTTTTCCTTCTTGAAACCGAAGTGTCCGGCCGTCTTCCCTACATCTACGGCAAAAGGAGAAGCACATGATACCCATAGGCAACGGATTGATTTCAGCCAGGATCGAGAGCTCGGGAGCGCAGATGCGCAGTCTCAGGCGCGAACCAGAAGGGTTGGAACTTCTTTGGACGGGCGAAGATCCGCGATTCTGGCGCAACAGCGCCCCCATCCTCTTTCCCATCGTGGGCGCCCTTCCCGACAGCAAGTACAATTATCGAGGACGCGTATACACGATGCAGAACCATGGCTTCTCCCGCAGCCGGGAGTTTGAAGTGACCAAGGCTGAGGCGTCCAGCGTCGAGCTTGTTCTCCGATCCGACGAGGAGACAAGGGCCCAGTACCCCTTTGATTTCGAGCTGAAGATAGGCTACTCCCTCGAAGGGCTTACTCTTTCGCAGCGTTTCACCATTACGAATACCGGATTACAGTCCATGCCCTTTTCCTTTGGCGGCCACCCCGGGTTCCGCTGTCCCGCCTTCCCGGGCGAACGCTACGAAGACTACAGCCTCGTCTTCGAAAAGCACGAGGCCGGGGAGTGCAGGATGAAGGAAGGCCCTCTTCTCGCCGAGAAGCGCTACCCCTTCCTCGAGGGAGGAAGGGTTTTCCATCTGGATAAAAAACGCTTCGCAAGCTCGGCCATCCTCCTCGACCATCTCGAGTCGAAGTCCGTCAGCCTCGTGTCGTCCGGCCGCGGGAGACTCGTGACCCTGGGCTTCGAGGGTTTCACGCACCTCGGACTTTGGTCGGGAGCCGGCGAGGACCCCTTCGTCTGCATCGAGCCTTGGTACGGCATCGACTCGCGGGCGGATTTTCGGACTTTGGAGGAGAAGGAAGGAATCCTCACATTGAAACCCGGAGAGACGGAATCGGCGGCTTTTACGATCGAGGGTTGAGGTACGGAGGCCTATTGGCCTCCCTGGCTTTCTCCCCGACTAGTGGAACAATAGAAGAGTCTTCAACGTCGAAGGCGCGGTCGTTGTCTCGAAAGCTTCCTTGAAGTTTTCGATTTGATACTCTCCTGTTACGAAATCCTCGTATTTCAACATGCCCTTACGGATCCAGTCTATCAGGATCCCGTGGGAATCGCTGACAGCCTGTTTCGTGGGCAACTGGTGGAAGATGACGGTAAAGTTCAGAGGCGCACGTCCATTATTAAAATTCATGGTAGGTTGAGCGATAACACCGTAGATGCAGAGCCTGCCGCCCATCGAAAGAAGTGGAAGGGCTGAATTGATCACAGTTTCGCTACCAACGGCGTCTACGATGACGTCGAATTTTCCGTATTTCAGTTCGATTATTGTAGTTAGGTCGTCGGTTACGTCAAACGTGTCATCTGCCCCAAAGGCGATAGCCCTTTCTCTCTTCCAACCGACGGGATCTATGCAGACTACCTTCCCAATTCCATAAAGCTTCGCAATTTTTATAAAACTCAATCCGACAGCTCCAGCGCCGAAGAGCAGAACATCTTCCCCTTTGCGTAGGCGGAAATCGAAGGCTATGCCAGAATACACCTCCCTCCAAGTATAGAGCATGCATGCATCTCTCAGTGATATATCGGAGGGTATCTTCTTCATGACCATATAGCGGTCACCCCAGCCATGAGCAGTGTCTGCGACTTTGTCCTTTACCATGGCTTCATGGTCGACGATCACTGTGTACTCCGAGTTCGCCCCCCAAGCCGAGGTGTATCTTGAGTCCGCAGGATAGAACAACATCCCACCTAAAGCCCTATCCCCTGGTGCATATGAAACCACCCTGTCTCCAATCGCTTCAACCCTCCCTGCTGACTCGTGTCCTAATAAGAGAGGGTACTTGTCTATACCTATCCCCGGGAAATGCCCTTGGATGAGTTTCCGATCTGTGGCGTTGCATATTCCAGCGATCTCTGTTTTAACTAGGACATCGTATTTCCCGAGTTGGGGCACGGGAATTGCCACCATTGCTAGACTGCCGGGTTCTGCTACAGCGATTGAATACATAGCGTCCTTCCTTAAGCGAATATAAAATCTCCGGGCGATCTGAAAGTTGCGGAGGACTCCTATTTCATCACAACTTTATCAGCACTTTCCCTGAATCGCTTCCAAAGAATACAGAGAAAGCTTCAGCTATCTTTTCAAGAGGATAAACATTGGTGATGAGCGACCTAACTATTGGTTCGTTCTGCTGTATAAAGAAAATATTGTCTTTTATCTCGGACCATGGAAAATAAAACGATCGTTGGATGATGAAATCCTTGAGGAGCCAGGAAGTCTTTCTTTCTATGACGAATTCTTTGACCGGTTCACCAAGGAGGACGACTTTCCCATTTCTCTTGACGAGGCACATGGATGCCAGAAGGGTGCTGCTGCTTCCTACGATTTCGATGACCGTGTCTATATCACCCTTGATCTGAGCGCGGATTGAATCTTCCACCTTGTCTTTATCAACGCAGATTGGGATCGCCCCGATGTTTTCGGCCATCTTGAGCCGGTATCCGGAGAGGTCGCCGGCGTATACGATCTCCGCATGATAATGTTTCTTCAGTATGGTAATGACGCCTAAGCCAAGAGGGCCGCAGCCGATGACGAGGGTAGGCTTATGCGGGTCGAAATTGCTTTTCCGTAGGGCGTGGAAAGAGGTGCCGAATGTATCCAGTGCGAGGACGCCCAGGTCAAGCGGGAACGAGGCGTCGACGGGATAGATCATGCTCGAAGGAGCGGAGATGTATTCTTCGTATCCCCCATCCCACGTCCATCCGATGAGGCCTTTCCGATTTTCACATAGGTGTGTGTCGCCCTCGTGGCAAGCCGCACATTTCCCGCAATAATCGAGCAAGTATACAATGGCTCGCTGACCAGGCCTGAGCGCTTCAACCTTGGCGCCCACTTCGACGATCTCTCCTGACATTTCATGGCCGGGGACAAAAGGGAACCCGCCATGAAAAACCCTTCTCTCTGAGCCGCACAGACCGTCATAGGCTACTTTTAAAAGAACCTCATTGGCTTTAATCGAGGGTACAGGTTTCTCTATGATCTCGATTTTATCGTCGCCGACGAATTTCGCTGCCCTCATCGTACTTCGGTTCATTTTATTGCTCCCATCGTAAGCCCGCTGATGATATGTCTCTGGATAAGCAGAGAGAGGAACAGAACGGGTAAAATGATCATGATCGCCGCTGCGCTCATCTCTCCCCATCGAATACCTTCAGACGATATATAGGACAACACAGCGATTGGAGCGGTCTTCAAGTTGTTGCGGGTCAAGATCAACGCATATAGGAATTCGTTCCAGTTGAATATGAAAGTCATGATTGAAACGGCCGATATCCCGGGAGCCGACAAGGGGAGCACGACATGCAGAAAGGCACCAAACCTATTGCAGCCATCGACTATCGCTGCCTCCTCGCATTCCTCGGGGATCGATTGGATAAACCCCCGCATCATCCAGATGACATACCCGACGTTCATTGTCATATAGACGGCCACTATCCCAAGGTAGGTGTCGAGCAGCTTCAACTTCCAGAGGATCATGAAGAATGCCACAACCATCGCGGAGGCGGGCGCCATTCTCGTTACGAGAACCCAGAATGATAGGGCAGCATGGCCTTTGAATTTGAACCTAGTTATAACATAGGCGGCTGGTATACCGATGGCGATAGATAAGAACGATGCTCCCAAAGCGATTATGATGCTGTTGAAGTACGTCTTCATGAAGAAACTACTCCTGAAGACATTCTGATAGTTCTCTACTATTGGTTTGAATAGCAGCTTAGGAGGCAGGGAGAAAGCATCGGCGGGGGTCTTAAGCGACATCATCAGGATCCAGATAACCGGGAACGCGAAAAAGCAGCAGACAAGCAAGACAACGATGTTTAAGGCCGCGTTTCCATGTCGTTTCATATCTGCCACCTCTGTCAGCGATCAATCTGCGACGATTTCACAAAGCCGAGGCTCACAACAACCGTCAGTACCAGGAGCACGAAAGCGAGGGCTGAGGAATACCCCATGTCATAATAGAAGAAGCCAGATTTATAGATATACATGGGCAAATTTTCCGTCGACCTCCCTGGACCTCCGGCCGTCATAACATAGAATGTATCGAACCAGCGCAACAATGCGCCTAACCGGAAGCTTGCGGAGATGAAAACTACGGGGCGGATGAGGGGAAGTATGATGTTCCAGAATATGACACTGTCGGAAGCCCCATCGATATATCCACTCTCTATTACTTCGTTAGGGACACTTTGCAGGGCGGCTAGGGCAGATAGAGCCATGAAGGGTGTCCATTCCCAAATATCGACAACGCAGAGCGAGATTAGAGCGAGTGTCGGATCGGCTAGCCATAGCGGCCCATCCAAACCGAGTGATTGAAGCATATAGTTTATGATTCCGAATTGCGGGTTTAAAAGCACACGCCAAATCATGGCTATTACCGCTGGAGTAAGCATCATGGGGATCAAGATTATGCTTCGTGCGATCCCGCGGAATTTAAAATTTCTGTTGATGAGCAGCGCGATTAACACACCCAACACAGTCTCTGCAACAAGGCAGATTATGGTGAAGCAGAGACTAACGCCCAGTGATTGCCAGAAATATGGATCGAAGAAAAGGCGGACATAATTGCCTACTCCCTTTAAGGAAGGAGTAGGACTGCGCATGAGGTTCCAATCTGAAAAGCTTGCGTAGAGAATAAAGAACATCGGCACGACCGTCATGCATGCGAGAAACAGTATCGATGGAAGGAGCATGGCCACTACCGTCGTACGATCGGCTTTTCTGATTGATGTCATCATGGATTCCCTTGAACTAGGACTCGATTAGGACTGGGGTGAAGCATTCCCCCCAGTCCTAATGCTTTTGTCAGTACCCTGACTTTTTCATGATAGATGTGATTCGCTTGTTCAGATCTTCCATACCCTTGGTTGCGTCCAAGGAGCCAATCAGTATGCTGTTCAATGTTACAGAGACTTCCTGCGCGACTTCGCTGAATGGGACAATGCACGGGTAGTGTTTGACCGAGTATTTAACCAGCGATTCAGCTTTCTTTGGTATAAATTTTTCGACGTTGTAAAGTTTAATAAAGTCTGGTGAATTCATCGCTGAAATTCTCGTTACGTCGTCGCGGTTACCCATTAAGGCCGTCTTCAGCTGCGTTTCGGGGCTAAGCGCCCACTGGATAAAAGCCCAGGCCGCTTCCTTATTTCGGGCAGCCTTGGGGATGTATAGGCCATAGGCTAATGCGCCAGGCGCTCTTTTAGAAGAGCCTTGGGGGACTAAATCATAGCCTATCTTGCCCGATATCTTCGACATCTTTGGATCTTCCAGGCGGGGGCCGAAATTGGATGCGTCAATGATCATGCCCACTTCGCCTTGCTGCATCAGTGTCTGTACGTCGGGCCAGTTGTAGCCAGCTATGCCTTTGGGGCCATAATCCATGAGCAGGTGTTTGTAGAAATTGATCGCGGATATAGCTGCAGGGCTGTCAAACTGTGGCTTTCCATCTTCATCGAACCACCCCGTCAATCCATTTCCGTAAGCGAAGATATTCCAAGTATATATTATGGCCCTATTGTCGGAGATACCTCTCATCGCGATTCCGGGCTTGCCGGTTTTTTCTTTGATCTGTTTCGCGAATTGCTCAAGTTCGGCCAAGTTGGCTGGACCTCGGTCGGGGAGACCGGCTTGCTTGAAAAGCTCTTTATTGTAAAAAACCATATGGACTTCGCCATATAGCGGGAGGCCGTATTGCCTTCCCTTGTAGTTGAATGCTTTATAGAAAGTGGGAACGAAGTCATCTAGCGCAAGCTGCGCTTGATCGGTCAGTTTGGGGTTGTTTATATACTCATCCAGCGACTGTAGCCAGCCAGGGGTGACATATTGGGCCAGCCATATCTCATGAATGCCGATAACGTCGTAGGCGCCAGAACCGACCGCAAGATCAAGAAGGATTTTCTGGCTCAGTTGGTCCTGAGGTGACTGATCGAAGACGACCTTAATCCCCGAACTTTTCTCAAATTCAGGCACTAATCTCATAAGGTTGTCGAGCGAAGTGTGTTTCTGAACAGCTATGGTGATGGTCTGCTGATTGTCCGCTGAAAAGGCGGACAGAGGCAAAACAAGCAATAAAGCAAGTGCGATAAAGAAACCTTTTCGTTTCATCTAGATCCCTCCCACTAATGCTATTTACAAGGCGAACTGCCTTGTATGTTTCCTTTTTGGACTTCCTTGCTCTGGTAAAAGCTGACTTCGAATTTATAAATAATAGGTAACATATTTACCTATACTATGGAGGCCATGAAGTAGCGCACCTACTTACAGGGGTTCATTCTCAGTTTTCAAGTATTTATGCCGAGGATGTGCCCTTCTTACTATCGCTTTCTGATGATACCACTGTTCTGAAAAAATGCAACAAAAAAATGCGAGAAAAATATGGAAATAAATTACAGCAGAAGAATCATCCACCTTAATAATTGAAGTCAGATCCGCTCAGCGGCCGTGTGGGCTTCTTCGATTGACTTGATACTTAAGGCACAGACATCTGTGGGCAAAGCCTGAAAGGGAAGATGCCGGGGGAGGACCATCCTGAATAGTCCAGAAGGAGGGCATGGTCGTAGTCGAGGGTAATGCGAAGGTTTGGGGCCTCCGCCAACTGGACGGTGAGGAGAGTCTGAGCCGTCGATAAGGGGATGTTTCGCGCCTGGGCTCTAGCCTTGAACTCGACGGAGAGGGTGGCCGAGGGACATAGCGCGGTCTAGGCTCTCGCACACTCTGTCGATGGATTCCCGGCGTAGCGCCGGATTTGGGTTGGTCAGGGTTCCCTAGCCCATCGTTTGTCCCTCATGACGTTGAGGGAGTCGAGGCGGGGATCGACCGAATCAGTTTTGCAGTTACTTATAATATGGAAGGAGATGGCTCATAGCATTAACCCTTTCTTGGCGAATCCTTCGAAAAGCGAGGAAAAATAGGAAGAATCGGAGGCAGTCACCCAGAGATAGATAAAGACCGGCTTTTGCACGAGTTCGAGGCCGCCATATCCTCATTTGGCGACAATTCCCGTCATGCTTTCACGACCAAGATCAGTCCATTGGCCTGAGATGAAGGTGATGGGTGTTTCACGGGGAGGGTACACGCAGTTCCGATGCAGCGACGAAGGCCTCGACCCGGCTCCGGTTGGGTATGCCTTGCCTGCCGTTTTCCGAGGCGCACTTGATGGCCGAGGTCGCGCTGGCGAAGACGAGGCAGTCATATAGTTCCCGGCCCCTCAGACGAGCGGCGGCGAAGGCGCCGTGGAAGACATCCCCGGCCGCGTTGGTGGAGATAATGGGGCCGGGGGGCGCGAAGGCCGGGTAGCGTTTGGCTTTTCCCTCGTCAAAGTAGAAGCCGCCCCTGGCCCCTTGAGTGACGACGAGGACCTTGGATCCGAAGCGTTCGGCCGCAGCCATGGCAGCCGCTTCCGGCGACCTTTCCCCGGCCAGAGCAAGGATGAACTCCTCCGAGGCGATAAGGATGTCGCAGTGCGACAGAATCCGCTCGATGCCGGGATAGGGCGAACCGGCGTCGAGGAGGATTTCGACCCCGGCGGCCGCCGCGACCTTGCAGGCCCTTTCGGCGGCGTCGATGTGGTTTCCGTCCAGGTAGAGCATCCGGGCGCCCGCTATCAGGTCGTGGGGCACTTCTTCCGGAGACAGGGAAGGAACAGTCCCCCTTGTCCAGAAAATCGTACGGCTCGAGGTCTTCCTGGAATTGACGACTATGGCGGACCCCGCGACGAGGCCGGGCTTCAGCACCGAGGCCGAAGTGTCTACCCCGTAGCGGGCGAAGTCGTCGAGCATGGCCTTGGAGTAGGCGTCGTCCGAAAAAACGCCCGCGAAGGCTGTCCGCGCTCCCAGCTTCGCCGCGGCCACTAGGCCCGTGGCGGCCGGTCCCCCGCAGTGGAAGGACTGACTGTCTACCCGTAGTTTGCTGTCCTCCCTGGGATACTCGGGTGCGTCGAGCACTACATCGTAGAGAGAAGCGCCTATGCCGACGATCTCGGGTTCAAGCGCTGCCGGACGGGCGGCGCTTGAGCTCATGCCTTGCCCCCGGACCCGAAGACTTCGATCCTGTCGGCCATGAAGGTGACCATCCTGTCCTTGACCGTCTTCATGAAAAGGTCAAGGGGCTTGGCGTAGTCAGGATCATCTGCCCGCAGGCCCCGGAAGGCCGAATAGAAGGCCTGGCAGACGTCGGTGGCGACGTTGATCTTCCTGATGCCGGCGGCCACAGCAGCCTGGATCTCCGGATCGGGGATGCCCGAGCCTCCGTGGAGGACGAGGGGCAGGCCGATTTTGTTCTTTATAGCCGCGATGCGCGCGATGTCGAGCTTGGGCTCTATCTTGTACGTCCCATGTGCCGAGCCGACCATGACGGCCAGGGCGTCGACCTTGACAAGCGCGACGAATTCGGCGGCCTTCTCGGGGTCGGTGAATGCCGATCTGTCCATCTCCCGGTCAGCCCTGCCTACATGGCCCAGCTCTGCCTCGACGCTAACGCCGACATGGGCGGCCAGGCGTGTTATCGCGGCCGTCTTCTCGACATTGGCTTCGAAGGTGAGTTCGGACCCGTCGATCATCACGCTCGTGTAGCCCAGTCGTATGGCGCGCAGAACTTCCAGCTCCCCTGCCCCGTGGTCCAGATGGAGGGCGACAGGAAGCTTGGACTTCGAGGCAGCCGCGATGGCGCAGATAGCCACGTTGGCGGCGTCGTTCGAGTGGAAGAGCCTGTTGTAGACCTGCACGATGACGGGAGACCGCGCGGTCTCGGCCGCCATGAACACGGCGTCGACAGTCTCGGCATTGTAGCAGTTGAATGCGGGAACGGCGTAGCCTCCCCGGTCGGCGTCTGCTAGAATCTCAACCAGTGAAACGAGGGGCATGGCTCACTCCTTGGCTGGCACAGGGATGGGGCTTTCGGTGAGGTGATGATCACGGTTGGAAGCCCTTCTGTACAGTCTGCAATTTACAATACAATGAATGTAGTAAAATTACAATATATCAATCATAAAAATGGACTAATAATACCCAAACCTTAACGAAGACACTAACCTCGCCCTCCCCTTGGAGGCTCGGCCGTGGCTTGCAGAGCCCGACGGCGACGTGAAGCGAACCTCCCGCCATCTCTCCATAAAAGGTCTGTTTCGACCATATTTTATATGGGAAAAACCCGGTAACCGCCCGGGAGAGGGGACAGGTGCCCAGAGAGCATGCGCGCATGTTCGGACTTTAAGGCTTACGGCAATGGGTTTTTCTGCTTATTGTGAAGGAGTTTTCCGGTATTGGTACAATAGTTACAAGAAAACAAAATAATGCTTGTAAGAAAGTTTTATACGTGGTACACTAAGTTCGTTGGGATTTGTGTCAGCAGCGAGGTGTCGACCATGAACTTCAAAAAAGCATACCAAAGTTGTGAAGGCTATACTTGCCTCTCTGGCCCGGGCAATTCCTCCCTCAACATGCTCCAATTCGGCATCCTGGAGCTGCCCGAAGATAAAACCTTTGCGTTCGACACGGCCGAAACCGAGGCCGCCTTCCTTATACTGGGCGGCACCTGCGATTTTATCTGCGGCGAGACGAAATGGTCCAAGGTCGGGGTCAGAAGGACGGTCTTCGAGGGCAAGGCGGCTGCAGCTTATTTCCCCAGGCGAGAAAAGGTGGAAATAACGGCAGTGACCAGGGTTAAGATCGCCGTGATTCAATCTCCGATTGGCGAGGACACGCAGCCCTTCCTGGTAAATCCCTGCGACGTTAAAACCGTAATTCTAGGACAGCCTACCTGGATGCGCGACACTCATTTCGTCATCGATGACAGAGTGCCTTCCAGGCGCCTTTACGTAGGCGAAGCCTTTATGTACCCCGGCAATTGGGCTGGCTTCCCTCCCCACAAACACGACGTCGACGATATGCCCGCAGAGGCTGTCCTCGAGGAGATCTACTACTATCTTTTTGAGCCCTCGCAGGGTTTCGCCATCCAGCGGCTCTACACGGCTGACGGCTCCATCGACGAGGTCTATGTCGTGAAGTCGGATGAGGCTGTCGAATTTCCGAGAGGCTACCATCCCGTCGTCAACGCCCCCGGCTACAACGGCTATTTCCTCTGGGCCATGGCGGGGAATCATCGTGGATTCTATAGGCGCTCGGACCCCGAACATGAGTGGGTGTCGGCCCTCGAGAATTACCTGAAGAAAAACGGTGCCTGAGCCAGGGTGCCCCGAAGCAGGTCAACCCGGCCGCAAGCCTCTTTTGGCAGGCCGTTGAATCGATACAAGGAGGAAAGGGATGAAAGCTAAAGTATTGCTGGCAGTGCTGATCTTTTCGCTGGTCGGCCTGCCCCAGGTGTTTTCGCAGACAAAGGATGACATTCTCATCGCGGGTATCCTTTTTAAGGATGAGTTCACGATGAAAATGGTGGCACAGGGTTACAAGGACGCCGCGCAGGAGTTGGGCGTCAAGATCGTGATCGGCAACTCGATGGGCGATGTCGCCAATGAGCAACAACTCATCTACAGTTACGTCGACATGGGTGCCAAGGGTATCGCTATCACTCCCTATAGCGAATCGGCTTCGATCGCGGCATTGAGGGAAGCCAATAAAAAGGGTGTCCAGATAGCGACGGCAAACCTCGACTTGTCCAAGTCCGCCTCGTTCATTTGCGGAGGATTCACATCGGATGACTACACCAATGGCTACAGCCTCGGCACCTTTTCTGGCCCCTACCTCAAGAAACTATACGGCAAACTCAACATCGCCATCCTCGATTTCAACGCCGCCATCCCCGCGCAGTCCATGGCCCGTTACGGCGGATTCCTCGACGCCCTTAAAAAGCAGGGCATTGAATACAAGATAGTCGCACAGCAGTCTTCGACCTCCAAACAGGATAATATTCCCATAGTCGAGGCAATGCTTACCGGCGCGCCTAGCTGCAACGTCTTCTATAACACTTCGATGGCATTCACGAGCGTCGTGACGCAGACGGTCATGAACATGGGCCTTGCCGACAAGATAACTGTCATCGGCTACGACATGGGCGAACAGGTTGCCTCTCAGATTCTCGACAAGAAAAGCCCGCTCTACTGCACACTGGAGCAGGATATGTACAAGATGGGTTACAGCGCTGTCAAGCAACTGGTTCAGACTATTCGTGGAGAGAAGACCCTTGGTGAATCCGGCAAGGGGACCTACGTTCCCGGCAGGATCTACAGCAAGGCGGATCCCAAAGCGGTCAACGATTGGCTTGACTATTTTAAAGTAATCTCAAGCAAGCGCTGATTTCCGGGATCCTTTTACGGTAAAATGATTGATACTATGCGCAGGGAAGCGAAAGCTTCCCTGCGCATTTCAATAGGAACAGGAAAAATGGGAGCTGCGTGAAGTGAGCATATTACGAGCTGAAAACATCACAAAAGATTATCCAGGTACTCGTGCGCTGGATAACATAAGTGCGAGTTTTCAAAGCGGCAAAATAAATGCTTTGCTCGGTAAAAATGGCTCCGGTAAATCGACCCTCGTCAAAGTATTCGCCGGCGCTGAAAAGCAAACTTCGGGCAGTATATATCTCGGAGGGAAAAAACTCGAATTCAAGACCCCGATAGATGCAGCGAAAGAAGGTATCTTCATCGTCTATCAGGAAACAAGCCTGGTTTCCACCCTCAGTGTCACCGAGAATGTTTTCATGGGACGTTTGCCCCTCAAACGCAATGGTTTGGTGGATTGGAAGGCCGCGAAAATAAGGACAGCCGAGCTTCTTGCGAAGATGGGCGTAAACATCAATCCCAATGAGAAGATACTGCATTTACCGATGTGGAAGCGGCAGGTTGTGGAAATCTGCAAGGCATTGAGCAACGACCCTAAAGTGCTGATCCTCGACGAGCCTACCTCCGCCCTCGCACAAAACGAGGTTCAGAATCTTTTCAAGGCTGTTAAGAAGATAAAAGAGAACGATGTTGTCATCATCTACATTACCCATAAACTTTCCGAAGTGCATTTGATCGCGGATACCGTAACCGCGATACGGGACGGTGTGCTGACTGGCGTCGCTGATATAGAGGACGCGGACAACGCGAAGATAATATATATGATGTTCGGTGACGTCGAGTTTAAAAAACGCCCGGTCGACTCGGCTCCTTCCGGTGAGATTTGCATGGAAGTCAGGAATCTTTCGCGCAAAGGATGGTACAAGGATATATCTTTCAAGCTCTACAGGGGCGAAGTGCTTGGCATCGCGGGACTTCTCGGCTCGGGCAGGACGGAGTTGCTGCGGGGTATATTTGGAGCCGATCCCGTGGACTCGGGCGAGGTTGTAATCGGCAATACCATCTACAGAAAACACGGTCCCATGATCATGAAGGAAGCAGGTGTCGGGCTAACCCCCGAAGACAGGAAGACCACGGGTCTTATCCTTCAGCATTCAATCCAGAGCAACCTGTGCTATGCGGGCATGAAAAAGACCACTACCAACGGTTGGATCGAGAGCGCGGCAAAGCGTAAGGAGATGGCGGACAGGCAGGTCCGTGCGCTAAAAATAAAGCTGTCGAGTATCAACGCGAGGGCGAGTTCGCTGTCGGGAGGAAACCAGCAGAAGGTTGTTGTAGGAAATTGGCTCAACAACAACCCTAAAATAATGATCTACGACGAACCTACGCGTGGAATAGATATCACGGCCAAGCAACAGATATTCGAAATCATGTGGAACCAGTCGAAAGAAGGCAATTCCTCGATATTTGTATCGACTGAAATCGAAGAATTGCTGGATGTCTGTCACCGGATACTGGTCATATCCCATGGGCGGCTTATAAAAGAGCTGGACGCCAAAGCGCTGGAAACACTAACGGTAAGCGATCTATTTACACTCTGCATGGGGGACTCTTTGAATGAATCAGAGAATCAATAGGAAAAGCACGGCGTTATTTGCGCTCAACCACGTTACGGAGATCGTGCTCATCCTTGTCGTCGTAATGCTCACGATCGCAGCCCCACGATTCTTGACGCTCAACAACTGGATGAATATTCTGCGTTCAGGCGCTATTAAGGGCATCATCGCCTTGGGAATCACGATGATTCTCATTTGCGGGAAGATCGACCTCTCCACGGGATCGATGGTCGCACTTTCCGGAGTGATCGTCGCCGTAATCGGCAAAGCGATGACAGCTAATGGTTACAGCCTGACACTTGCCTGTATCATTGGCATGGTCGCCGCTATCCTGATGGCGATCCTCTTCGGATTCATCCACGCGCGGCTTCAGGACAAGTTCAATCTTCCGCCGTTTATCGTCACACTCGCCACCCAGTACCTGCTTTTTGGTTTCGCCGCGACTATCTGCAACGGTTATCCCATCCCCAACATGTACCCCGATTGGTTCAAGGCGCTCGGCATGGGGCGTTTGTTCGGCATTATTCCCTATTCAGTCATCATTTTTATGATCATGTGGTGCTTCTGCTATTTTCTTATGGAACACACGACCACCGGTCGATCGATATTCGCCGTCGGTGGCAACCAAGAGGCTGCGCGTCTGAGCGGTATCAATGTTTTCAAATCCAAGGCCATCGTCTTCATCGCTGTTCAAGTGTGTGCAGCCATAGCGGGTTTCATCAACTCCGCTCAGGTCATGAACGCCGACTATACCTACGCCAAGGACTGGCCGATGGATGTCATTTCAATGGCGATTATCGGCGGCACTTCTATGGCGGGAGGTTCGGGAACGATTTACGGCACACTGATTGGCGTGGTTCTGATCTCCGCTCTCATCAACGGCATGACCATGCTGAACTGGAGCATCTATCTGCAGTATGTCGTCCGTGGATTGATCCTTCTCGGTGCGCTGCTCATCATGACTCTGCGGGACAAGATGAGAGACTAGCGAGGCTTTTAATTGGAAATAGAGGTTTATCGTCAACCCTGGAAATTACTGCCTAATCAGATCCGCGCCGAAGGTGGGCGCGAGCTGGACCAGTTTCGGGGCATATACCCTCCCAAGGACATTCCAAATGGCTCGGAGGCTTGGGTAGGCTCAGTAACGAGGGCGAACGGGGCGACAATCGCCGAGCCCGATTTTGGCTGCTCAAAGGTGATGCTGCCTGACGGAAGCGTCACCTACCTTTTCCAGGCCATAGCCGCATCTCCTGAAAAAACCCTGGGGCTTAGGCATATCCAGAAATTCGGCAATGGACTCGGCATGCTCGTAAAACTGCTCGACGCGAAGAATCAGTATCTCCTGCAGTGCCATCCGACATGCGAGGTCGCCAGAAAGATCTGGAACAGCGAATATGGGAAAGAAGAATGCTGGTATGTACTTTCAGTGCGGGAGGACGCGATCGAAGCGCCTTCCATACTGCTTGGTTTCAAGGAAGGCGTCACGCGAGAAGCGTTTGAGCGGGAATACAGGTCCGGGAATTTGAAGGCCATCGAGGCCATGTGCCATAAGATCTCGGTGGCCGCGGGAGACGCTTTTTTCGTCCCGGGCGGCACGCCGCACGCTTTGGGTGCCGGATGTTTTGTCGTAGAAGTACAGGAACCCTCGGATCTGACCGCCGTGCCTATACCGCAGCAGGCGCTTCTGGACTACAGACGTAAGGCGGCACCCAACGGCATCTTTGTCCCCGAAGACGAAGCATTGTATGAGAACAGGATGCTCGACTCATTCGTGTACCAAGGAAGTCCCTTGGTACATGTCCTTCGTCGAAACAGAAGTTCTGCGGAAATCCTGCGCTCCGGCGAATGGGGAAAAGAGATTTCGATTTTTGGCCGCGAGCATACGCGCCTGTTCTCCTGCACGCGAGCCGATGTGTTGGGAAAGATGCCTCTGTTTGATACAGGATCGATCCAGATCGGAATTGTCATCAAAGGAAGCGGTTCGCTCGAATCCGGCGGTGATATGCTTCAGGTCAGGCGAGGAGATGAGTTGTTTTTCCCCTTCGCCATGGACCCAACTGTTGTAAGCGGAGACCTTTCCTTGGTACTGTGCAATCCCGGCAATGTAGATTATTGATAATCTAGGAGACATCCGAAGTGGACATACTCGTTGCCATCAAACAGGTGCCTGATACCGACAAGGTGAAGATGGACCCGGTCACGGGGACCATGGTCAGGGAGGGGGTCGACGCCATCGTCAATCCCCTCGATCTCTACGCCATCGAACTCGCGATCCGGCTCAAGGAAAAACACGGGGGGAAGGTGACGGCCTTCACCATGGGACCGCCGGCCGCCGACAAGGCCCTCAGGGAGGCTATGGCGATGGGCTGCGACTCGGGCGTCCTCGTCACGGACCGGGCCTTTTCGGGTTCGGACACCTGGGCCACTTCCTATGCATTGTCCCGCGCCGTCGCGAAACTCGGGAAGTACGACCTCATCCTTACGGGCGAACGGGCGACGGACGGCGACACGGGCCAGGTCGGCCCCTGTCTCGCCGCATGGCTGGGCATCCCCGTCCTCAGCTACGTGGGCTCGGTCGACACGGGGGCGGCTGGGGCCGACCTGGCCTCGGGCCAAAAGATCGTCGCGCGCCGCCTCGTCGAGGAAGGTTATCAGCGGGTGGAAGTCGAGCTCCCCTGCCTTCTCACCGTCGTCAAGTCGATCGCGAACCCGCGCCTGCCCACCCTGCGCGGAAAGAAATACGCCCGGCAAACGCCGCTGACCATCCTGTGCGCCGCCGACCTGGACGCCGATCCCGCCTGTCTGGGACTTAAAGGCTCACCCACCAAGGTGGCCAAGATCTTCTACCCCAAGGTGACACGGAGCGGGACCATGGTGAGGGCCAAGGACGAGTCCGAGATCGACGCGGCCGTCGATTCGCTGGTCGCCTTTCTGGAGGCCAAGGACCTGCTGGGAGGGCTGGAGTCATGAACGAAGTCTGGACGATAGCCGAACTGTCGGAGGGGGGCCTCAAGGCTGTCTCCTTCGAGCTCCTGGGCCGGGGGCGAGCACTGGCCGACAAGCTGGGCGTAGACCTCGTTTCGGTCGCGCTGGGCGCGGATGCTGGCGACGATGTCCTTTCCGAGCTCATCGAGCGCGGCGCCGACAAGGTGATCTTCATCGAAGCGCCCCGCCTCGCCGACTTCGTCTGCGAAACCTGGTCGAAGGAGATAGCCTTTCTGGTCCGCGAGCGTAAGCCCCAAATCGTACTGGCCGCGGCCACGACCTCGGGACGGACCCTCATGCCCCACCTCGCCGTGTCCCTCCACGCCGGCCTTACGGCCGACTGCACGGAGCTGGACATCGAGGTAGGGACGGGCAACCTCCTCCAGACAAGGCCCGCGATCGGCGGCAACATCATGGCGACGATCAAGACCCCCGACCACCGGCCCCAGATGGCCACGGTGCGGCCCAAGTCCTCCCGGCCCCTCGAGCGGGACGCCTGCAGAAAGGGGATTATAGAACGCCTTTCCCTCGACCCCCTATTCGCCGAAAGGCGCGTGCGCGTCCTGGGCATGGAAAAGGACGTGGCGGGCTTCGAGAACCTCGAGGAAGCCCAGGTCGTCGTTTCCGGTGGCCGCGGGCTCAAGAAGGCGGAGAACTTCAGGCTCGTCAGGGAGCTCGCCGAGGCTCTGGGCGGGGCAGTGGGCGGATCGAGGGAGGCCGTGGACCGGGGCTGGATCTCCTATCCCCACCAGGTTGGCCTCTCGGGCAAGACTATATCCCCGAAACTCTACATCTGCGCGGGCGTCTCCGGCGCCATCCAGCATCTGGCGGGGATCAAGACGGCCGGTACCATCGTCTCCATCAACGCCGACCCCGAGGCGCCCATCCACAAGCTGGCCGACTTCGCCCTCGTGGGCGACCTCTTCGAGGTCCTGCCTCGGCTGACGTCTCGCCTTCAGGCGCGCCTTCAGGTGCGCCTGAAGGCGCGGCAGGCTGGCCGCGACGATATCAAGGGAGGCTGCAGATGAACTACGGAAAGGCCAATGCGGCCGTCATCGAGGAACTGCGCTCCCTTCTGGGGACGGGCAATGTCATCGCCGACGAGGAGAGGATGGAAGCCTATTCCCACGACGAAACTTCGGCCGAGGAATACGGCCACATGCCCGAAGTCGTGGTGACGCCGACGACGACGGCCCAGGTGGCCGGCGTGGTGAAGCTCGCGAACAGGTTCCGCCTTCCCCTCACGCCGCGCGGCGCGGGTTCGGGCCTCTCGGGCGGAGCCATACCCGTCTACGGCGGCATCGTCCTCTCCCTGGAGAAGATGAACCGGGTCCTCGAGATCGACTACGCCAACATGACCATGACGGTGGAGACGGGCATCGTCACCAACGAGATCAACAACCTGGTCAAGGATAAGGGTCTCTTCTACGCCGGCTATCCGATGAGCCTCGAAACCTGCTTCCTGGGCGGCAACATCGCCGAGAACGCGGGCGGCGGCAAGGCAGTCAAGTACGGCGTTACCTCCCGCTACGTTCTGGGCTTGGAGCTCGTCACGCCGATGGGCGAGGTGGTCTGGCTGGGCGGCAAGCTCGCCAAGGACGTCACCGGCTATGACCTCACCCACCTCGTCGTGGGCTCCGAAGGCACTCTCGGCGTCGTGACCACGGCCATCATCCGCCTCATCGGCCTGCCCAAGGCCAAGTCCGACCTCCTCGTCCTGTTCAGAAGTCCGTCCGAGGCCATCTCCTGCGTCCCCGAGATCATCGCCAGGGGTACGATACCCACCAGTATCGAGTTCATGGACAAACTTTCGGTCGAGACTTCCTGCAAGTACCTGAACGAGAGTCTGCCCTACGAAGCCTGCGGGGCCATGCTCCTCATCGAGATGGACGGCTCCGATCCCGCCCAGGTGGACCTCGACGCGGAGAAGGTCGGCGATCTCTGTATGGAAAAGGGCGCGATCGAAGTCTACATGGCCGACAACCGCACGACCCAGGAGCGGGTGTGGAGCGTCAGGCGCAACATAGCCGAGGCCTTCAAGGTACGCAGCCCCGTCCAGAGCCTCGAGGACATCGTCGTCCCGCCCGCCTCGATCCCCGAGATCATCCCCGAGCTGGACCGAATCGCCTCGAAATATGGTATCTCGATCCCCTGCTACGGCCACGCGGGCGACGGCAACCTCCACGCCACCCTCGTCAAGGACCCGGAAATGTCGATGGAAGCCTGGAAGACCGCCGAGCCCGAGGCTCTCGAGGAGCTCTACGCCGTCGTTGTCCGGCTGGGCGGCAAGATCTCGGGCGAGCACGGTATAGGGCTGAAACGCAAAAAGTACATGGCCGAGTTCATGAGCCCGGTAGAACTGGGCCTTATCAAGGCCGTCAAGAAGGCCTGGGACCCCAATGGGATCATGAATCCGGGCAAGCTTTTCGATCCGGACTGAAGGCTGCGGGGTAAAAGAGAGGCTGGCATGAAGATCGTGGTTCCCTTCGAGTCGGGCTTGATCGAGGCCGATCTGCCTGAAGGCATCGAGCTGCTCAGGATGCGGGGAGGGGCGGCTCTCGCCGATCCCGCCTCAGTCATCCGCGAAGCTCTGGCGCGGCCCATCGGCTCGGCCCCCTTCGCCGCGATCGCCCGGGGGAAAAAGGCGGCCAAGGCCGATTCCAAAGCCTGCATCGTCGTCTCCGACAAAACGCGACCCGTGCCCTACAGGGGAGCGGCGGGCATTCTTGTCCCCATCCTCGACCTCCTCGGCCGGGCGGGCTACGGCCCCACTGAAATCCTGATCCTCGTCGCCACGGGCATGCACGCGCCCATGGCCCTGCCTGAGCTCGAGGCTATGCTCGGCCCCGAACCCTTTGCCCGCGACGTACGGATAGAAAACCACGACGCGACCGACGCCTTAAGCCTCGTGGACGCGGGCACGACGGCTCGGGGCACCCGAGCCCTCATCGACCGGAGATACGTCGAGGCGGACCTGAAGATCCTCACCGGGCTCGTGGAGAGCCATTTCATGGCCGGGGCTTCGGGGGGTCGCAAGTCCATCTGCCCGGGCCTCCTCGGCGAAGGGGGAACCTGGGTCTTCCACGGCCCGGCCCTCATGGCTCACCCCAACTCCCGAGACCTTCTGCTCGAGGGCAACCCCGTCCACGAAGAGGCCTTGGCCGTGGCCCGGCTCGCCGGGGCCGACTTCATCGTGAACGTCACGGTCAGTTCCAAATTCGAACCCACGGGCATCTTCTGCGGAGGGCTCGAGGAAGCCCACGCCGCCGCCGTGGCCAAGCTCGCCGAGGAGGTGGGCATACCGGTGGAAAAGCCCTACGACATCGTCCTCACCCACGGCGGCTTCGTCGCTCGCAACCACTACCAGGCCGCCAAGGCCGGCGTGGCCGCCCTCGGCGCCCTGATCCGGACGGGCGGAAGCCTTGTCATGGTGGCCGACAACAGGGATTCGGAGCCGATTGGCTCGGACGGCTACCGGGCGACCCTCGCCCTGCTCCGGAAGATAGGCCCAGCGGCCTTCAACCGCGTCCTCGCCTCGCCCGACTGGGACTTCATCGTCGACCAGTGGGAAGCCCAGATGTGGGCCAGGGTCCTTGCGCGCGTGGCGCCTGAGGATTTCCTCTACTTTGCGCCCCAGCTGGGGCCTGGCGACCGGCGCATCCTGCCAGGCACGGACGGCCGCGCCCTCATCGGCGGAGAACCGGCGACGACGGGGGCCGAGGTCCCCGCTTTCCTCGAGGCCGCCCTGTCGCGCTGCCTGACGAGGAGAGGCTTAGCCGAGTCCGATATCGCTTCGGGTCGGCTGCGAGTCGCTTTTCTGGCCGACGGTCCCTATGGAATCCCGATACTTGGTCAATGAGTGAGGACGCTGAGCATGAGGAGGTCTTCGTAGTCTCCTATTCCCGCGGTTTCGGGTATTTCGTCTATAGTCACAATCAGGCTCGACTCGAAACAGGATAAGGTCCGAAGCCGCCCCAACAGGGAATCGAAACTTGTATTGTCGATGGCGGTATCGTCGTAGCTGCTAATATTCCGCCCTATGATGTTGTCCCAGGATTGATTGTGGAATGGGTACTCCGGAAGGTAGGGCGGCTATCGAGAAAAACATCAGTCCGGCCGGCTGCGCGGACCATCTCGCCTTGGCGTTCTTCATGGATTCACTCGCGTCGGTCGAGCGAGGATAACTGCCGCCGGCTAAAACTTCAGAAAAGCATCAGCCGCATCGCGTACAGATCGTAGTATTTTTCGCCTATCTTGAACTCCGCGCGGAGCCTGCCTTTGGTCTTAAAACCTTTTTTTGCATACAGACGTATGGCCCTCTCGTTGTCCGTACGGACCCGGAGGGAAATCTTCTTTATGGAACCTGAAGCTCGGGCCCACTCGACGAGGGCGTCGAGCATGGCTCCCCCGACGTCGAGGCCCCAGTACTGCCTGCGGACCGAGATGCCGAACACCCCCGCGTGCCGTATCCTGGGCCGCTTGCCCGAGGCGAAGTTCAGTGAGGCGACGATCTCGCTGTCCACGAGGCCGACCAGGTAGAGCTGGTTGTCGGCAGTCGCGATTCCCTTGAGGTAGTCCTCCTCCTGGGTCATGGTCATGGCAAACTCGCCCGGACCGAAGGTCAAATTAGCCGATTCCCCGCTCACCGCCTGCACGAAGGCGATAAGGTCAGCCGCGTCGTCGATCGCGGCTTTGCGAATCTGGAGTTGGAGGCCGTCCTTGAGAGGGAAGAATCTGTCTCCCATGCCTGTTTTCCCATGAGCGTTCATGGCCGTATTGTGCAGTCCGTCCGAGTTTCATGCCAGCCCCTTTATTATAATTTCGGACCACTGGCTCGGCGATTGTCTCGGCGTCGATGACCGTCATCTTCATGGCATTCCGGAAGTATTTTGCCCGGGGCATCGCGATGGGGGCGGTCAAGGGCCGATCGGACTCAGGGCCCTGCCCTTGCGCGCAGCAGATTGAGCGCCAGGGCTATAAAGACTATGCACGTCGCCTTGTTCAGTATCAGTGATATTTTTCCATTTTGCCTCAGGGCGGCCGAAGCTTTGGAGGCGAAGAGAGCTATACCGAGGCACCAAAAGGTGCCTGTGCAGACGAAGCTGAGCCCGAGGATAAAGAAGGGAAGGGCGCCGTACTGGTTGTCGGGGCTCACGAACTGGGGCAGGAAGGAGAGGAAGAAGAGGGCGACTTTGGGGTTGAGCAGATTCGTGATGAAGCCTTGTCTGTATATCTTTGCGAGTTTTTTCGCTTTGGACGTGTCCGCGGTCGCGGCCGCGATCGGGTCGGTCGATTTCGAGATGAGCATCCTTGCGCCGAGATAGCCGAGGTAGGCGGCGCCCGCGTACTTCACGAGATTGAAGGCAAGAGGAGAGCTGCGCAGGACTGCGGAAAGTCCCAGAGCGGCCAGGCAGGTGTGGACGAGGGAACCCGTCGAGATGCCCAGGACCGAGACGACGCCGGCCTTCTTCCCCTGGGCTATGCTTCTTCCCAGGATGTACATGGTGTCGGCGCCAGGCGTGATGTTGAGGAGAATCCCCGAGAATAAAAAAGTCCAATATCCCGCGATGCCAAACATAGTCGTGCGCCGGGACTTTATTTATCGCAACCGTTAGCCGAGGCGCCTGCGCAGCCTGGCCGCGAGTTCGTCTGCCGCGTCGCCCGTCTTCCCGCCTTCCTCATCTTCCTCGGTGCCCGATGATCTCGGAGGAAAAAGCATCCCCTCGGTCTTCATCACCGCCTCGCGGAGGGCTGAGCAGATCCTCAGCATCGGATCTTCATCCTCGCGGGGAAAGAGCAGGCTGTCCGGTATGCGCTGGGCATTGTTCTCCCAGAAGCTGTCGTCGTTCGGGATGACGAACTTGGCGACGAGGCGTCTATTGAAGTCCAGTTCGTTCTTGTCGTCGTAATTGTCCGTAAGGTCGGGCGTGCCGGCGAGGAAGCCTTCCTGGAAATAAGGGCGCATCGCGAGAGTTGGGCAGACACTCAGGAGCCGTATATTGACGATTTCTTGTTCCGGATTGATCGAAATGCCGTTGGGCAGGTAGGGGAGGCCGAGGACGAAGACATAAGCCTGGGCAAGCTTGGGCCTGGACTGTGCGAAGGAGCATGCCACCCGCAAAGATTGGGTGAGGTCCAGAAGGGGCGTCTCGTGCACCTTGTAGTGCTGGATGAGGGACCACTGGATGTACTGGCGCCTGCGTATCTCATCGGCCGACTTTTTATCGACTTTGCGCGTCTCCTCGACGAGCAGGGCCGAAAGCGCCTTGAGGAGGGCGAACTCATACTCAAGTTTCGACCGCGCGACAATGTTTTTCCTGTACAAAGAAGGGTAGAGGGTCGAGGCTCCGGCCTTGTTCCGGTAGTCCTTCGGCTGTCCCCTGAAGAAAAGGAGATTGTCCCTGTTCAGGTAGGACAGTTTCGCAATCATCCGCATCAGGTCGTTGTAGGTCGCGACCGGGAAGGCGTCACATCGGGAGACGGAGTCGCGAAAATGCCGTTTGAGGGCTTCCGTGAGTTGCGGCGTTATTTCTCGCATGATTTCATCTTTTTCTAACTACAACATAAGCGGCCGCAAAAAGAAAGTGGGATGGGCCGCGCGCAACTTGACGGGACCCTTCCGCGACGGAACGCACAAGACCCTGTAACAAGCTCGGATAAACCACGTCGGCAAGGAGCACATCCGATGTCTTGCCTCTGTCCTGAACCTAAAGGAGTGCTGTATCAAGCCCGTTCGGGCGGCCTGAGGGCCGCCCGGCTTCTTTTCCGAAAACCTTCGCTAAAAAAAGTTGACAACTATAAAAATGCCTTCTATACTTTCATCTGCACCGAACTGTTACATACGATCATGCACTGATCATTTGCTCACTTGAAGGATGGTTATGCGGTACGACGAGCGTCTGATGGTCAAGATAGCGATGCTCTACTATCTTAAAAACCTCGACCAGGACGAGATAGCCGCAAGGCTCAATCTCTCCCGCCAGAGCGTTTCACGCCACCTCAAGCGGGCGCGCGAAACCGGAATCGTCGAATTCAGAATACATTCGCCCAAGGAAGAGACCTTCGCCGAACTGGAACTGGGGCTCGAGACGGCCTTTGGACTCAAGGCTGCGATAGTGGCGCCGGTCAGCCTCAACGCCGATGATATCATGAAGGAAGCCATCGGAAAGTACGCGGCTGCCTTTATAGAGCAAACGGTAATCGACGGCGATGTCATCGGGGTTTCCTGGAGTTCCACCGTCATCGCCTGTGCCCGCAACCTCAAGACCGGGGAGGCTTCCGCCGGGGCGGCGGCGGACCTCACGATCTGTCAGCTGAATGGGAGCATGGACGTAGCTGACATCTCGACGCGAGCCGAGTTCATCATCTCGAGGATAGCCTCAGCCTTCAAGGCCAGGACCAGTTCCCTCCCCGTGCCCATGCTGGTCGATTCGCAGGGGATTCTCTCCTCCATCATGGCCGACACGCGAATCAGGAGTTCCTTCGACCTGGCCAGGGGCGCGACGGTGGGTATCTTTGGCATAGGCAGCATTAACCAGAAATCCTCTCTCTACCAGACGGGATACATGAGCGCCAGGATACTGGAGGAGCTGCGCTCGAAGGCGGCAGTGGGCGATATAGCCGGGCATTTCTTCGATGCGCGGGGCGGGATCTGCGACCCTTCCCTTGAGTCGCGAACCCTCTCCGTACCCAAGTCGACCTTCGAGTCGATGCGCTTCTCCATAGCTCTCGCCGGCGGCGAGCACAAGCTGGAAGCGATTGAGGGGGCTGTAGCGGGCCGCTGGTGCAATGTCCTCGTGACCGATGAAAACACAGCCCGAGGTCTTTTACGTCGCAAGGGCCTGCTTGTGGGGAACGCGGCGCCATGAAACCTCGCTTGGTAAAGCCTCGCTTAGTAAAGCCTCGCTTAGTAAAGCGGACCAAGGGCGACGGCCTGGCTGCCGGGCTCCTCCTCCTGCCCTCCCTCCTCGTCTTCGGCATCTTCGTCTTCTTTCCCCTGGTCTACACCCTCTGGCTGAGCGCCATGAACTGGAACCTGATCTCTCCTGACAAGAAATACGTCGCCTTCGGCAACTACCTGAAGCTTCTCCGCGATCCGCTTTTCTGGAAGGTCCTCTCCAACACCGTCGTTTTCTCCTTCTTCTCCGTGGTTATTTCGGTATCCCTGGGGCTTCTCATCGCCGTTCTGATAAACCGGAAGACGGCCGGAAGGACCCTGTTCAGGACAGCCATCTTCCTGCCCTATGTCACGGCGACCTCTGCCATGGCTCTCGTATGGCTCTGGATCTTCGATCCCCAATACGGCTTCCTGAATATGGTCTTGAGGGCTCTGGGACTTCACGGGCCGGAATGGCTGGCCTCGACCTCATGGGCCATGCCCGCCATCGTCATCATGACTATCTGGCGCTTCACGGGTTACATCATGCTGATCTATCTCGGAGGCTTGCAGAGCATCGACGGCGAACTGATCGAGGCTGCTTCGGTCGAGGGTGCGGGTCCCTTCGCGATTTTCTGGAAGATCACTTTTCCCCTGCTTTCGCCGACGACCCTCTTCGTCGTGATCACGACCCTCATCACGATGCTGCAGAACTTCGAGACCGTCTACATCATGACCCAGGGCGGTCCCGTCAATTCGACGAATATGCTGGTTCTCTACATCTATCAGAACGCTTTCCAGTTCTTCGAGGCAGGCTACGCCTCGACGATCTCGGTGATCCTTTTCCTTATCATGATTGGACTTACGGGGCTGCAGCTCAGGTCGTCGAAAAAATGGGTGACCTACTGATGTCCCGGGAGGAGCGACCGATGGTGGATCTGTTCGGGCACAGGGGAGCGGCCGGGGAGGCTCCCGAAAACACGCTGGCCGGCTACCGCTTCGCCTGGGGTCTGGGCGTGCGCTGCCTGGAGCTGGATGTCCACCTGACGAGGGATGGGGAACTAGCCGTCATACACGATGAGGTCCTGGACAGGACGACGAACGGCAAGGGCCATGTCGGCGGCTACACCATGGCCGAGCTCAAGGGCTTCGACGCCGGCTTCCTCTACGGCGGAACCTTTCCCGACGCCCGGATCCCCACCCTTGACGAAGTCTTTTCCGAATTCGCGGCCATGATGCGGCTCTTCCAGCTCGAGATCAAGACCGACCGGCCTTTCATTCTCGATATAGTCTGCAAGAAGGTGGGCGAGACCCTCCTCCGCTTCGGGATAGCCGACAAGGTCGTTGTCACTTCCTTCGATCCCTACGCGATACGGACGATGAAGAAGGTCCTGCCCCGCCAGCGCTGCGGACTCATCTCCATGCAGTACAGGGAGAGCGACCTGCGTCTGGCCAAGGAACTCGGCTGCTGGAATACCTGCATTCCTCTCAAGACAGGGGGCAGCGCCGACCTCGTACGGAAGGCTCACGCTCTGGGACTGGAAGTGACGGGCTGGCTCGGCAATTCGACAGCCGATGTCGACATCCTCCTCGAGTGGGGGACGGACAGCATCACCTCGAACTATCCCTCGATCGTCCTGCCCTACCTGAAATCGAAGAATCTACTCCGGGACGCTCCGCTGGCCGGAGCCTGATGTTATGAGGTCTGGCAGGATGGCGGCGAAGCGCGGCGAACGCTTGAGGACAGTTCTCAGGTTCATTTTCCTCCTCGGGATGGCCTTCGTCATGGTTCTGCCCATACTCTGGGCTTTCTCGACGGCTATAAAGCCCCAGAAGGAGATCTACGCCTATCCGCCTACGATAATCCCGACGAGACTGGCATGGGAGAACTTCGCCAAGGCCTGGACGAGCGCGCCTTTCGGCCGCTACGCCTTCAACTCGGTCTTCGTCACACTCACCATCCTCGTCTGCCAGCTTTTCAACGCGGCCTTTGCCGCCTACGCCTTCTCCTGGCTCAAATTCAGGGGAAGGGATACCCTCTTCCTCTTCTTCCTCGCCGCGATGATGATTCCCACCCAGGTCCTCATCGTTCCGACCTTCCTCATCTTCAGGTCCTTCGGGTGGATCGACACCTATTGGGCCCTGATCATCCCCTTCGTGTCCAACGCCTTCGGCATTTTCCTGATGCGGCAATCCTTCCTTGCGATACCGAGGGACCTGGTCGACGCCGCCAAAATAGACGGCTGCGGCCACCTGGGCATAATTGGCAACATCATGGTGCCTTCGTCCAAGGCTGCCTTCATCAGCTTTTCCCTCCTGACCTTCACGTGGCGCTGGAACGATTACTTCTGGCCCCTCATCATGACCAATTCGACCAAGATGCGAACCCTGCCCGTCGGTCTCGTCTTTCTCCGCACTTCCGAGGGGAGCATTGAATGGAACGTCGTCATGGCGGGCGCCGTCATAGTCATGCTGCCCGTGATCCTGCTTTTTGTAACCCTGCAGAAGTATTTCGTGCAGGGCGTCATGAGTTCCGGAATTAAGGGATAGCCTTGGCTTCCCTTGAAAGTCTATAGAGGAGGAAAGAATGCGCAAGTGTGTATCGTGGAAACTGGTCCCGGTTCTTCTCGTACTTCTGGCGGGCGTATCGCTGCCGCTTTTCGCGGCGCCTACGCAGGTTGTCTTCTGGTCCGCCCTGGGCGGCAACAACGGCAAGATCCTGGACTCCTTCGTCCAGGAGTTCAACGCTTCCCAGAGCGATGTCGTTGTGGTCAATGAATTCCAGGGAGCGTACACCGACGCCGAGCAGAAGCTGATGGCTTCCATAGCCTCAGGCAAGACGCCCGACCTCTGCATGCTGGAAATCTCCCGCATCCCGGCCTTCGTCAATGCCAAGGCGGTGGTGGCTCTCGACTCCTTCGCTGCCGGCCCCAACGGGATCGATCTCAAGGATTTCGTCCAGGGTCTCCTCGAGGAGAGCAGAATAGACGGCAAGCTCTACAGTCTGCCCCAGTCGCGGTCGATGCCCGTCTTCTACTATAACAAGGATATGTTCAGGGCGGCCGGATTGAACGCGGACAAGGCGCCCTCCACCTGGAAAGAGATCAGGGACGCTGCCCTGAAGCTCACGGCCCCCGACGGTTCGAAGGTCGGTTTCGGCATCCAGACCGGCAACCCCTGGTGGTATTTCCAGACCGCCGTGGAGAGCTACGGAGCCGAAGTCTCGAAACTCGTGGACGGGAAACCCGTGCCCACCTTCAACAGCCCCGAGGCTGTGGCCGCCCTCCAGTGGTGGTACGATCTCGTCAAGAAAGACAAGGCTGCGAAGCTGTACGTCGGCAAGGGCCTGACCTCCTGGGAACTTCTCCAGGCCGATTTCATCTCAGGCAAGGTCGGGATGATGTACATAACCACGGGCTGGATGGGCAACATCCTCAATAATTCGGGCTTCGAAGTCGGCGTCGGCAAACTGGCCGCCGGCCCCACGGGCGTGAGAAAGATTCCCACGGGCGGCAACGGTATCGTCATTCCGGCCGGTTCGCCTAAGGCCAAGCAGGAAGCGGCCTGGATATTCCTCAAGTGGTTGACCGATACCAAGCAGGCGGCTAGATGGGCCATGCAGACCGGCTATATGCCCTTGAGAATCTCCGCGGGCAATTCGCCCGATCTCAAGGCTTATATCGCCAAGAATCCCGCCTTCCAGGTGGCCGTCGATTCCATGCTCTATGCCTCGGCCTTCCCCGCCATCAAGCGAAACCCCAAAACCGAACCCACCCTCGACGTCCTGTGGGAGAGGATATTCCTCAACAACGAACCTGTGCAGAAAGTGGCCGACGAAGTGGCCAAGCAGGTGACCGAGCAGCTTCAGCAGTAAGCCCTGGGGCCGACAAGGAAGCAATATGCCAAGAACGGCGATACTGGGGGCCGGGCTGATGGGATCAGCCATGGCCTGGCCCCTTTCGGACAATCACAACGAGGTGCGACTCATCGGGACCCACCTCGACGACGAGACGATCAAAAGCTGCAGGGGGAAACGATTCCACCCCCGGCTGGGAAGAACCCTGCCCGAGAGTGTGGAATCTTACTATTTCTCCGAGATCGAGAAGGCTCTCTTCGGCTGCGAATTGATCGTCAGCGGAGTGAATTCCCTGGGTATGGGATGGATGGCCGAGCAGCTGGCGAAGCGGGCTGTCCCAGGGCAGATGATCGTCGGCATCACCAAGGGACTCGAGGCCGGACCCGACGGCGAGGTGAGACTCTTCCCCCATATCCTCAAGGCCGCCCTGCCCGCGGAAATACGTGAATCCGTGCGGTTCGCGGCCATAGGAGGGCCCTGCATAGCTGGTGAACTGGCCGGCAGGAGGCCTTCCTTCGTCATGCTGGGTGCCGATGATCTGGCGACGGCCGAAAAGCTCGCAGCCATCTTCCGGACTTCCTACTACTTTCCGACCCCCACCGCGGACCTTCTCGGACTCGAAACAGGCGTGGCCCTCAAGAACGCCTATACGGTGGCCGTGGGGATGGCCTATGGCATCCTGGAGAAGGAAGGCGGAATCGACGCGGCCGGAGCATCCATGCACAATCTCGCCGCCGCGCTTTTTGCCCAGGGCTGCGGCGAAATCCGGACCATCCTCCAACTTCTTGGTGCGACGGACTGGTTCGCCTCTTCCCTGCCCGGCGCCGGCGATCTGTACGTGACGAGCATGGGGGGGAGGACGGTGCTATTCGGCCGGCTCCTGGGATCGGGCCTGGGTTTCAGGCAAGCCCGGGAGATCATGGCCAAGGAAACCCTCGAATCGATCGAGATTATAAAAAGCATGGGGAAGCTGCTGCCTGTCTGGCAGAGAAAAGCCTTAATACGCGGGGATGAACTGCCTCTGATGCGGACCTTGATCGATGTGATCGTCAACGAAAAGAAACTGGATTTGCCTTTCGGATCGTTGTTCCGTCAGGTCAACCGCACCCCAGAACGGTGAATCTACACGGCGGCTATTGCCTGCTTGAACTGCGGGCAATAGCCGCCGTTTTTTTAAGCCTGCTTTCACAACTCCATGTGCATGGCCGCCCTGACCTCGGTGAGCGTGTCGATCGCCACAGCCCTGGCGCTTTCGATGCCGGAGATGAGCACGCTCTTGATGTAAACGGGGTCAGCCTCGAGCCGTATGCGCTCGGCGCGGATGGGCCTCAGGTACTCGTTGAGCGTCTCCGTGACGAGGCGCTTGAGGGCGCCCGAACCCTGGTCACCTATGCGGGCGGCGATAGCGGCGGGGGCCTCGCCCGTACAGAGGGAGGCGATAAGAAGAAGGTTGGAAACCTCGGGGCGCTTCTCGGGATCGTAGGTGATGAGGCGGTCGGAGTCCGTTTTGGCTTTCTTGAGGAGAGCTGCGGTCTCGTCCCCGGTCGAGCAGAGCATGATGGCGTTGTTCCTGCTCTTGCTCATCTTCTGGCCCCCGTCGAGGCCGAGAATGGTGGGCGCGGCCGAGAGGAGGGCCTGGGGTTCGGGGAAGACGGGCTTGCCCGCCGCGAATCTCTCGTTGAAGCGGCGCGCGATGACGCGGGTGAGTTCGAGGTGGGGGAGCTGGTCCTTGCCCACGGGCACGGTGTTCCCCTTGCAGAAGAGGATGTCGGCAGCCTGGTGGACGGGATAGGTGTACATGCCCGCGGTGATGTTCTTCATGCCCGAGGCCGCTATCTCCTCCTTGACGGTGGGGTTGCGGTTGAGTTCGGCATTGGTGACGAGGGTGAGGAAGGGCAGAAGAAGCTGGTTGAGCTCGGGTACGTGGCTGTGGGGAAAGATATGGGTGTTGGGTCCGGGTATGATGCCCGAGGCGATATAGTCGATCGTGAGTTCGCGGGTGTTCTCCGCGATGGCCTCGAAGGTCTCGCGGTCGGTCAGGACCTGGTAGTCGGCGATGACGATGTAGGTGGTGACGCCCAGCCTGGCGAGCCTCGCCCTGTTCTGGAGGGATCCGAAATAGTGGCCTATGTGGAGTCTGCCCGTGGGTCTGTCGCCCGTGAGCACCCGGTAGCGCTCGGGATGGACGGGTATATCGGCTTCCATGGCCCTGCTCTTCTCGGCGGCAGCTTCAAAGGATCCATACTCCATCTGCTCAGACATCGCTGTACTCCTTGCCGGATAGAGTAGATCGTTCCTTGGGCCTATTTCAAGGCATCGGGCTCAGCTTCCTGGGGAACAAGGGCTTGGGCTTCCGTATCTCCATCCAGTCCAGGGGCCTCGCCGTGACGACGAAACCGAGCTTCCTGTAGAGTTCGTGGGCGTCCCTCGTGATGAGGACCCACTGGTAGACATCGGCCATCGAGGGGTGGTCGAGGAGGCGGCGCAGCATCGCCGTCGCTATGCCTCGCCCCCGCCAGGCTTCGTCCACGTAGACATCGAGGACATAGGCGAATCGGGCCTTGTCGGAAATGGCTCGGGCGTAGCCCACCTGGAGGCCGTTTTCATCGAAGGCGCCGACCACCAGGGCCGAATTCTCCGCGCTGCGCTTCACTTCGTCGAAACCTATGCCCAGGCACCAGTATGCCTTTGCGAGCATCTCTGTCACCCTCGCGAAATCCATGGTATCGGGGCCGTCCCTATAGGTGATCGTTTTTACAGTTTCCCCTTTTCCGGTCAAAGCTATTTCGGATACGAAGCTGGATCATTCTATATCGACGCGGCTTCCCGGAGAACCGGGCGGGTATTGGCTCTTTACCCAGAATCTCCAAGTATAATGAAATGACAGCGGGTATGCCTGTGTACAAGGAAAAGGAAATCCAAGCTTCGCTTCAGACCATCGAGGAACCGGGCTTGACCCTGGCTTTCGAAGGACTATCGCTGGAGAAGCGAAGGCTGGCGTGCCGTCCCTCTGGTGCGCATGCTCGGCAGGCTACACGAAATTCCGTTTCGAAGTCGTTTTCGGTGTCGGGACCGAGGCCGTCGTGCTCGACTCCGTCCTGGCCGGCGACGATCTCTGCAGGTTCGCATTGAATTTTTATGCAATTCGCGCCCTTGTGCGGCTTCCTCATGCCGGGCTATCCTCTTTTCAAGAAAAGGCGGAGAGGTTGAAGAAATGAAGGTCTGTGTCGTAGGCGTGGGAGCCATTGGCGGAACGCTCGGCTACAATCTGGCCAGGGCCGGCTGCGAACTCTCGGGCGTGGCTCGGGGAGCGACGCTGGAGGCGCTGCGCCGCGATGGCCTGCGGTTCACCGACGGAGGTCCCGTCGGCGCCGTACCCATCAGGGCGAGCGAAAACCCCGCGGACCTGGGAGAGCAGGACTTGGTGGTCGTCGCCGTGAAGGCGCCCGCCCTGGCCTTTGTCGCGCCGCGGCTTTCGCCCCTCCTCGGACCGAATACCATCGTCATGCCGGCCATGAACGGCGTACCATGGTGGTTTTTCCAGGGCTTCGGCGGAGAACTCGCGGGCACGAGGCTGAAATCCATCGACCCCGAGGGAGCGATAGCCTCGGCCATACCCCCCGCCTCGGTGATGGGCTGCGTCGTGCACATGGGGGCTTCCTGCCCCGAACCCGGCCTCGTAACCTCCCTCAAGCTACGCACCCTCATAATCGGCGAACCCTCGGGCCTGTCCACCGCGCGCCTCGCCACTATTGCCGGGCTTCTCGGGACGGCGGGCTTCGAAGTCCGCGTCTCCGGCTCGATCCAGAATGATATCTGGTACAAGCTCTGGGGCAACATGACGATGAATCCCCTCTCCGCCCTGACCGGCGCCACGATGGACAGGATCCTGGGCGACTCCCTGGTCGAGGCCTTCTGCAGGCAGATAATGACCGAGGCCAGGGACGTGGGGGCGAAGATAGGCTGCGTTATAGAACAGAGTGTCGAGGACCGCCTCAGGATTTCCCGCACCCTCGGCGCCTTCAAGACTTCCATGCTCCAGGACGTGGAGGCGGGGAAGCCGTTAGAGCTGGACGCCCTCGTGACCGCTGTCGCGGAGATCGGAGACCTGGTGGGCCTGGAAACGCCGGCGATCGACATCCTCCTCGGCCTCGTGAGGCTGAAGGCGAGGACCCTGGATCTTTACCCGGAAGAACGTTCCTAGACAGCGATCTCAAGGCCGCGGCGAGCGCGCGGGACAGGAGAAGGACATGGCAATCTCAGCCAAGATGAAGGATTTCGTAGCCAACGGTTCGATGATCAGGAAGATGTTCGAGGAAGGTACGCGGCTCAAGGCTATCTACGGGGCCGATAAGGTCTTCGACTTCAGCCTCGGGAATCCCAATGTGCCGCCCCCCGACATCTTCAAGGCAACCCTGAAGGCCGTGGTGGAAGCCGACGATCCCGACCTCCATTCCTATATGCCCAACGCGGGCCTGCCCGCCACGAGGGCCGCTATCGCGGCCCGTCTCGCCGCCGAGCAGAAGGTACCCGTCCAGGCTAAGCACATCGTCGTGACCTGCGGGGCTGCCGGGGCTCTCAACATCGTCTTCAAGGTCCTGCTCGAGCCCGGCGACGAGGTCCTTGTCAGCGCTCCTTACTTTGTCGAATACGGCTTCATAGCGGACAATCACGGCGGGAAGCTCAAGGTTGCGCCCACGAAATCCGATTTTTCCCTCGACGTGGAAGCCCTCGAGGCCGCCATGGGCCCGCGGACGAAGATCGTCCTCGTCAACACGCCCAACAATCCCACGGGCAAGATCTACTCGGCTGGATCGCTTGAAGCCCTGGCCGCGGCCATGAAGAAAGCCGGATCCAGGTATGGCCGCACGATCTACCTTGTCTCGGACGAACCCTACCGGAAGCTGGCCTACGACGGAGCCTTCGTGGCCAGCCCCCTGGCGAGCTGCCCCGATTCGATTGTCGTCACTTCCTATTCCAAGGAACTATCCCTGCCGGGCGAGCGCATCGGCTTTGCTGCCGTCAATCCCGAGGCCGACGACCTCGATGCCCTCATGGGAGCCTTGGCCCTGGCCAACCGAATCCTGGGCTTCGTCAACGCGCCCAGCCTGATGCAGAAGGTGATAGTCCGGCTCATAGACCAGGAAGGCCGCGACAAGGGCATCCCGGCCTGCGTCGACGTCTCGATCTACCAGCGCAAGCGCGATCTCCTCGCCGCGGGCCTGAAGGCCGCGGGTTACGAGTTCTTTCTCCCCGAGGGAGCTTTCTACCTCTTTCCGAAAATCCCGATAGTCGACGATAATGCCTTTCTCGACCTTCTCAAAGCCGAGAACATCCTCGTGGTGTCGGGCGCGGGCTTCGGCGCCCCAGGGTACTTCCGCATCGCCTACTGCGTCGAGGATAAGGTGATACAGGGAGCCATGCCCGGCTTCGCCCGGGCGATGGAGAAGGCGAAGAAACTGGGTAAATGAGACCGCGACGAAGGCGGCCGGGAGGCATTTTCACCGCCGGAAGCAGGCTTCTCCTTCCCCGGGTACCTTGGCCATGGCTTTCTCCCAGCGCGCCTTGATGGAGGCGGCCACGAACTGCTTCGGCGCCTTGCTCCCCGCGAACCAGAGGAGCTTGTTGAAGAGCCCGGGGATGGCTATGGCCTTGCCCCGCTCGGCGGCGTCCAGGGCGAAGTCGGCCACCTTGTCGGGCTCCATCGTGGAGAGCCTGCCCGACAGGCCCTGGGTCTTCACCTTCTCCCTCGTCTCCTCGTTCGTGTACATGCCTCCAGGCGTCAGGACCGTTACCCCGACGCCGATGTCGGCCAACTCCTGCCGGAGAGCCAGGCTCCAGTTGAGGAGGAAGGCCTTGGTGGAGGAGTAGACCGCGAAGAGCGGCATGGGGTAGAAGGCGGCCAGGCTCGCCACGGTGATGATGGTGGAACCGGGCCTCGAGGCGAGGAGGGGGACGAGGCCGTGGGTGAGGGCCATGGTCGTACCGATGTTGAGCTCAACCGCCATCCGCGCGGCTTCGAAGGGCAGGGCGTCGAAGAGGCCGTTGACCCCAGCGCCGACGTTGTTGACGAGGAGGGAAAGGGGGAGGTCCGAGCCGCGTATGAGTTCGAGGAAGGCCGACCGCCCTTCCTCCGTCGAGAGATCGCCTTCGAGCGCGCGCACATCGGCCCCTTCGGCCGTAAGGTCAGCCGCGCGAGCGGAAAGCCCCGTGCCTGGAAGGTCGGCCAGAAAGAGGTCGTAGCCCCGTCGTGCACAGGCCTGGGCGAAGGATTTGCCCAGGCCCCCGCTCGCACCGGTGATCGCCGCCCAGCCCCTCATGCGACCGTTTCTGGATTCCATCGTTTTCTCCTCCGGCGCGCTTCGGCTTTCGTAAGCAACGCCGTCAATGTAATCAAGTGTTTGAAACATATGTTTAATAGTATCGCAGATAGAGACGAATGTCAAACACTTGTTTGAAATAATTGTTTAAAACAATTGACAAGAGACAGGGCGAAGCGTAGGCTTGAGGCCATGGAAAAGGGAAAAATAGGAACGGAAGGCCTTCTGAAGGGGAAACTCTGTCTTGTCACGGGCGCCACATCCGGCATCGGCCTGGCGACCGCCAAAGCCCTTGCGGCGATGGGGGCCGGCGTCATCGGGATCGGGAGGGACAGCGCGCGGGCTGCGCGGGCGCGCGAAGCCGTAGCTTCAGCCGCCGGGGACTCAGGGGCCTTGATCCGATTCGACCTCCTCGATCTGTCCGACCTGAAAGCCGTGGCCGTCTACGCGCGAAAATTCCCCGAGGGTTTGGGCGCTCATCCCCGTCTCGACGTCCTCGTGGACTGCGCAGGCTTCTACGCCGACCGCCGCCTTGAGAGCGCCGACGGCTTCGAGATGCAGTTTGCCGTCAACCACCTCGCCCACTTCCTCCTCGCGACGCGGCTCCTGCCCCTCCTCGGCGCCTCCCCCGACGCCAGGGTCGTCACCGTGTCCTCGGACTCCCACTACCATGGCAGCATCCATTGGAAAGCACTCAAGCGGAGCCTGGAGGGAAAGCGGCCTTTCCTTTCCTATATCGGGATCAGGGCCTACGAGCAATCCAAACTGGCCAACGCCCTGTTCTCGGCCGAACTCGGCCGCAGGACGGCTGGCGGGGGCATCACGACCTTCGCAGCCGATCCCGGACTCGCCAACACGGAGATTGGCCTCAAGCAGGGGCCGAGCGCCGGGGCCGCGTTCTGGAACCTGCACCGGCGCAAGGGCACGAGCCCCGATGTGCCCGCCTCGGCCATAGCCTGGCTGGCGTCCGAGCCGTCCCTGGCCGGCAGAACCGGACTATATTGGAAAAACAGGATAGAGCAGCAACCATCGCGGAGGGCTCGGGACGAAAATGCCGCCAGGAGACTCTGGGAACTGAGCGAGGCCTTCGTGGACAAGGCTATCGGTTTAGGCGGCGGTGCGCGGAGCAGGATGAGGGAGGCGAGAATATGATCGAAGGCAGGAATGCTGAGAACAAGGTGGACGAAGCCTTCAAATCGAAGGTCGTGGGCGAAGGTACGACCCGCGAGAGGATATTGGGCGCCGCGATTGCCGTCATCGAACGCGAGGGGACAGACAAGGCTACCGTACGAGCCATAGCCGCCGAGGCCGGGGTCAACGTCGCGGCCATCAACTACCATTACCGTTCCAAGGAGGAGCTGATGGAGGCCGCCGTGGTCTCGACCTGGAGCCACGCGGTCGAGGATATGAGGAAATTCCTGGAGGTTGGACCCGGCGCGATAGGCGGAGGCGTCGAGGCCCTCGTACTCTACCTTCTCAAGGGCGGGCGCTACTATCCGAAGGTCACCAAGGCCCACATCCTCGGAGGAGGGGAGGGCCCCTATCCGGCCGTCATGGAAGGCCTGAAGGCATTCGTCGCCGAATCCGCCCGCGTCGTGGCCGCCGCCCTTGGTCTACCCCTCGACGAGGTTTCCGTCGTCAGGACGAGCGCCCTATTCTTCTTCTGTCTCTACTCGGCCCTCGTGCCGGAATCCCTGCCCCCGGAGATCAGCTCCGGCGACCTGCGCTCCTGCGCCTCCATCCTCACAAGGGACTACTTGGCCAGCCTCGCCCGCCCAGTCGGGAAGCCATTCTCCTAGGCGGCACTCCGCCTAGACGCCCAGGCCCAGGGTGAGTCCGAACATGCGCACAAGGAGGCCGATGCCCCAGGCCAAGGCGAAGCCGTAGATTACCTGGAAGCCCAGCCATTTCCACCCTGCCTCGGTCTTGATGGCTCCCAGGGCCGCGAAACAGGGCGGCATGATCAGGACGAAGAGCATGAGGACAAGGGCCGTAAGCGGGTTGAGGGAAAGATCGTTCCGTAGAGTCTCGGTCAAGCCGGGGCCGCTGTCGGACTTGCCTGCCCCGTAGAGGATGCCGAGCGTCGAGACGACCGTCTCCTTGGCGGCGAAGCCGGTCAGGGCGGCTACGCCGATCTTCCAGTTGAAGCCCAGAGGCTTCATGGCCGGTTCGATGAACTTGCCTACTCTTCCCGCGAAGCTGTATTCAAGGCTGCGCTCGGCGAGCAGGTTCCCGGCGGCTGTCTCGGCTCTGGAAGACGAGTATTCCGGGTGGCTTGAAATCACGGCAGCGAGATACTCTGCCTTCAGCCCATCCCGCCCGGGGAGGGCGGGGAAGGCAGTGAGCAGCCAGATGAAGACCGATGCGGCGAGTATCACGGTGCCGGCTTTCTTGATGTATTGGACAGTCTTGGACCAGACATGCCACAGGACTCCCCGCAGGGTGGGAAGACGGTAGGGAGGCAGCTCCATGACGAAGGGGGTGGTGGGACCCTTAAGGACGGTCTTCCTGAGGATGATGGTCGAAAGCAGGGAGAGGGCGACGCCCGCCAGGTAGATGCCCATCACCGCGTTACCCGGGTTTTTCGGGAAGAAAGCTCCTGCCAGGAGGACGTAGACGGGGAGCTTGGCGCCGCAGCTCATGAAAGGGATGGCTAGGATGGTCGCTATCCTGTCCCGGGGGCTCTTGAGAGTGCGGGCAGCCATGATGGCCGGCACGGAACAGCCGAAGCCCAGGATCATGGGGAGGAAGGACTGCCCGTGGAGACCGAAGGCGTGCAGGAACTTGTCCGTCAGAAAAGCTGCCCTGGACATGTAGCCCAGGTCCTCGAGTATGGAGAGGCAGAAGAAGAGGATGACGATGGTCGGGACGAAGGAGAGGACGCCGCCGACGCCGCCCAGTATCCCGTCGACGACGAGGGAGCGGAGGAGACCCTCCGGTATGAAGGCCGAAGCACGGGCTCCCAGAAAACGGAAGAGGGACTCCAGCCAGGCTCGGGGAAACTCACCGACGGCAAAGGTCAGCTCGAAGACGCCCGCGATGATAAGAAAGAAGAGGGGGAGCCCGAGATACTTGTCCATGAGGAACCGGTCGATGCGTTCCGTCATTGGTTTCCCGTCCACCGGGGTCGAGGTGATGGCTTCCTGCGTCGCTCCCCGGATATAGCCGTAACGCTGCTCGGCCACGACGATCTCGGCGTCCTTGCCGAAGTGCTTGCCCAGCCAAGCCCTGGCTTCGGCCGCCATGGCCAGAATGGCCGAGGCATCGGCATGTCCAGAAAGCCGCCGGGCAGCGTCCTCGTCCTTTTCCAGAAGCTTGAGGGCGATCCAGCGAGCGGGATAAACGGATGTGAAGGCTGGGTCCTTTTCGAGCGCGGCCGTCAGCGGTTCGAGGCGGGATTCGACCTCGCTGCCATAGAGGGGGAAGCGGAATTCGCTCGCGCCTAAAGGCGAGTCTTCCAGGGCGCGCCTTTGGGCGCGCCTGAGAGCGGCGACGATGGCGTCGAGGAGCCGGTCGGCCCCTTTCCCGTCCGTCCCGACGGTCTTGACGAAGGGGATGCCCAGGGTCGAGGAAAGAATCTTTTCGTCGATCTGTATGCCATTCCTGGCGGCCTCGTCGGACATGTTGAGCGCGCCGACCAGGGGCACGCCCAGCTCTTGGAACTGAAGACAGAGGGCGAGACTCCGTTCGAGGGTGGTGGAATCGAGGACGTCGACGACGAGGTCGGGCTTCTCGTCCAGCACGAAGTCCCGGGCCACCATCTCGTCCAGGGAATAGGCGGTGAGGCTGTAGGTCCCCGGCAGGTCGACGAAGCTGAACTTCTGGCCCCTGTATTCCCGCTCGCCCTCGAGCTTCTCGACCGTGACGCCGGGGTAATTGCCCACCTTCTGGTGCGCTCCCGTCAGGGCGTTGAAAAGGCTGGTCTTGCCGGCATTGGGATTGCCGGACAGCGCCACCTTGATCGTCGAGCCGGGAGTCGGTTTCATCGGTGGGGGTCTGCCTTGGGAGCGATTTCGATGCATGAAGCCGAACCTGGGCCTTTATAGGGCAAAACTTCTATGCAGGCGGCCTCACCCCTCCTGATGAGGAGGTCATAACCGCGAAGGCGGATCTGCATGGGGCCGCGCAGAAGGGCATGCCGGACCATTTCGCCGGCCGAACCCTCGGTGAACCCCATGTCGGCCAGTCGCCTGCCCATCTCTCCGGCCACCTTGACCTTGGCCACCATAAATCGCACGCCTGGGGCGACTTCGCTCAAGGTCATGACTTGCCTCCTTCGGCGTCGGGCTTACCGGTACCTGCCGCGCATTCGGCGCAGAGGCCAATGAGCTGCATTTTGTGTTCGAGGGGTGTGAAGCCGTACCGTACGAAGATGGCTTCCTGGGCTTTCTCTATCGTCGGGTCGCAGAACTCCACGATCTTCCCGCAGCGCTCGCAGCGCAGATGATCATGATGGCTGTGCTTGAACGCGTGCTCGTAGGTCTTGGCCCCGTCGTCTTGGCAGGCCTCCCGGGCCAGCCCTGCCTCGGACAGGAGCTTCACCGTGCGGAAGACGGTCGCCTGCCCGATGCCAGGGTCTTTCTTCTTGACCTCGGTGAAGAGAAGCTCGGCTGTCATGTGCCCTTCGAGTTCCAGGAAGGCCTCCAGCACAACCTTGCGCGCTCGCGTGACCTTCAGGCCCCCGCCCTTAAGAAACTTTTCCATGACCGCGCACTCGGCTCTATCCATAGGTTATCCCTAATATGAGAATGATTATCATTATCATTTTGCTGGAATTCCGTCAAGTAGTCAGCGTGAATTCGGACAATAATAGGGGCTTTCCGCGGTGCGAAGGCTATCAGCGGCCGTAAGCGGGGGCCAGCCTCTCGGGACAGGTATAGACGATCGGATTGCGTGACCCAATCCTTCCGACCAGGGTGATGCCCGCCTCGACGGCGATCGCATAGGCTTCGGTCGTAGGGATGCTTCGCGTCACGAGGATGGGAACGCCCGCGTTTACGGCCTTCGCGGCCATGTCGGCAGCGATGCGTCCGCTCGTCAGGACGACGGAGGCGGAGAAGTCGACGCCATCCAGAAAGCCGCGGCCGAGGACCTTGTCGACCGCGTTGTGCCGGCCCACGTCCTCGCGTACGACAAAAAAGGAGCCGCAGGCCAGAGCCGCGGCATGGAGGCCGCCTGTTTTCCGGTACAATTCGGCAGCCGAGAACATCGCCGCGGCCCAGATGCCCAGCTGGGCGAGAGTCGGGGCGGGGAGCGGCGCCGGTTTTACTTGAGCTTTAACCTTGGACTCGACCCGCGCGGCGCCGCATCCGGAGAAGACGAGGCCTTCGGGTTCGATGCTCGCGCCCAAGCCCGAAGCCGTCTTCACGTGGACACTTCGCATGTCGGGGCAGACCGAGAGGGAGAGAAGGTCGGCCTTCGAGGCTATGAGGCCTTTGGAGAACAGATGGCCGACAGCCAGTTCGTCGAGGTCGTAAGGTGAGCACATGAGGAGGGCGAAGGGCCTGCCGTCGAGAATGAGGTCGACGGGCGCCTCGGGAGCCAGGGGCAGGGATCCGCGGGAAGTATCGGGAATCGTCGGGTTGTTCATCGCTCTGGCACTCTCTTCGGTCATGAGTATGCCGAAGCCGGTCCGGGGCGGCAAGCTATATCCCAAGGGTGATCCTCGCCGCGGCGAAATAGATGAAGAGCCCGATGATGTCGGCGATCGTCGCGAGAACGGGGCCCGAGACGAGGAAGGGATCGAGCCCCAGGGCCTTTGCCCCGAGGGGCAGGAGGGCTCCCATTATCGTGGAGACGAATACCTGGAGGACAAGAGATATTCCGATTGCCAGGCCGAGGTCGAGGGCGGTGATAGGCACGGCTGTCTCGTTCCCTCCCTGGAGGAGGATTCGGGCGAAGACGAGGATGCCCAGAAGGGCCGCGGAGAGAAGGCCGACCCTCGCCTCTTTCCAGAGGACCTTGATCCCATCCCCGGGCCGGAGTTCCTCGAGGAAGAGAGAGCGCAGGACGGCCGAGGCCGATTGGCCGGCCGCGTTGCCGCCTGCCCCCGCGAGCACGGGGATATAGAGAGCGAGGGCCGCTACGGCGGCGAGGAGATTCCGGTTGGACTGGATGATTCCGCCCGCCAGAAGGCCGGCGATCGCCAGGACGAGGAGCCAGCCAATGCGTTTGCCGAAGGCGATCCACACGGAGCCGTTGAGGTAGGGGACCGCCTCGTTGCCTGCCGATATCGCCATAAGCCGTTCCTCTTCCTCGGTGCGCTTCGCCTCGAGGGCCGCGACGATATCCCTATGCCGTATCACGCCGATGAGGATCTCGTCGGAATCGACGACGGGGAGGCTGAGGACGCCGTAGCGTAGGACCTTGCGCAGGGCTTCTTCCCTTCCGTTGAAGGCGTTTATCGACTGGGGACACAGGCGCGCGACCGAGCTCAGGGCCGCGTCGGGATCGGCGGCGATAAGGGCCGCAAGTTCGACCGATCCCGTCATATGTCCCTGTCCGTCGATCACGAAGATCTCGTGGATTGTCTCAGCCTTTCCCGCCCCTGCCTTGAGCCTGAGTATTGCGTCCCTGACCTTAAGTTCGGGGCTGAGGGCCAGAAAATCGCTGGTCATGATCGATCCCGCGCAACCTTCCGGGTATTGGGCGAGGAACTTGAACGACTCCCTTTCTACAGGGCCGAGAGCCTCGAGAATGGAGGCGCGGCGTGGCGTCGGCAAGGCTTTAAGGAAGTCGACCCTGGCGTCGGGCGCCATTACGGCGGCGAGGCGGGCGAGGTCGACGCCGTCCAGGAATCCGGCCAGGTCGACCTGGAGGGCCTGCGGGAGCTTGGCGAATATTCCGGCTCCATCCCGCGCGTCCATGGCCCTAAGGAGGGTAGCCGAGAGGGTCGGGGTCAATCCTTCGAGGACTTCTCCCGCCTCGACGGGATGGAGGGAGAGGAGAAAGGCGCAGGCTTCGGCTGTCCTGTCTTCCTCGACGAGTTTCTTCATATCCGGTACGAGCAGCGGATCGAGCATAGCGACCTCCTTGAACAGGCTTTTACGCCTGTCTCAAAGCCAGCCTGCGGGGTTGACCTTGTTGGCTGGCCCCGAGACTCCGGCGAGAATCCGGAGAACAACGTCGGCCTCCATGTTGGCGACGATGGCGACCCGCGGGGCGAAGGGCGGGCTGTCGGGTGATACTTCGCTCTTGAAATCGCCGCAGATATGGAGTCTGCCTTTATGGATCACTTTAAGTTTTCCCAGCGAGCCGAGGCCGGCCAGGCCCGAGGCGGCGACGACCTGAGCCTTCGGAAGGCGGGTCAGGACTGTCTCGACGATCATCTCCTTGGCCGTAGCCTCGTCGACAGCCTCGACCACCACGGCACAATCCGAAAACAGGTCGACGAGGCTCTCCGCATCGAGCCTGATCCTGTGCGTCTCGATCATTGCATCAGGGGCTATTGCCGCGAGGTTTTCGGCGAGGGCATCGACCTTGGCCATGCCGATCTGGCGGGCGAAGTAGAACTGCCGGTCCAGATTGTCGAGGGAAACGGTGTCGAAATCGGCGATGACGAGGCTCCCCAGCCCGGCGCGGACAAGGGATGCGGCGCAGTTGGAGCCCAGGCCGCCGGCACCGGCTATCCCCACCTTCGCGGTCGAGAGGATCGAGCGCAGGCCGTCCCTGTCCATGAGCCCAATCTACTGAGGTTTTACCGGACGCGCAAGGAAGCAATCCACGATCGTTCCGGGCAAGTCCTACTCGATTTCCTTCAAGTAGGGAAGAAGGCTTCGATGGCGCCGAGGATACCGGGCTCGAAGGCAATTCCGGGGGACCAGCCGAGGGCTTCGAGGCGGCTCGTGTCCATCCCGCAGTCCCGGGGACGGGGCGCTCCACGGGGCGGGGCCGGGTCGGGCGCGAGGAAGGAGGCGTCGATACCCAGCCCGGCCGCCATGGCCATCGTCATCGCGTATTTGGTCCAGGCCCTGGGGCCCGAGAGGAGGTAGAGGGGAAGGCCGCCCTGGACGCGGGCGGCTTCGAGAGCTTCTTTACCCTTCATCCTTTCGCGCAGTATCGCGACGATAGCCTCCGAGACGTCGTCGACGTGGATGGGGTAGCGATTGGCCCAGGCTTCGATCTTCTGGGGCCGTCCCGATTTCAGCGCGAGGGCGAGAACGGTGACGGAGCTTTCCTCAAGGCTGAGCACGGGGCCGTAGAGGACGGGTATCCTCAGGACGGCTGCGTCATCGAGGAAACTCGCGATCGCCCTTTCCCCGGCGAGCTTTTCGGCGCCGTAGGTGTTGAGCGGATGAACCGGCGAATCGGGAAAATAAGGGGGATCGAATCCGTCGTACACGTAGTCGGTAGAGATGTAGAGAAGGAAAGCGCCCCGTTTGGCGCATTCTTCGGCCATGGCCGCCGTGGCGGCGACATTGAGCGATTCGGCGAGGGCCGGGTCCTTGTCCACGACGTCGGGCCTGCGCTCGGCCGCGGCATGAATCACGAAGTCGGGTTGGGCCGCGTCGAAGAGCCTTCGAAGCTCCCAAGGATTCCGCAGGTCGGCGCGGATGAGGGGCGGCTCGGCTCGGGAGTAGGCGGCCGCGGTGAGCTGGAATTCGGGAACGGCCGACAGGCGGATCCGCAGGGATCGGCCCAGAAGACCCGACGCACCGGTGAGCAGTAGACGCATGATAGTGGATTCTACCACGGCCTGAGCGCGTGGATAAAGGCAGGCGCATTTTCCGGCCTTTCAGGGCCAGCCGCAAACTTGCACAAATGAGTCGTTTCCGATAGTGTTAGATTGAAAGACAAGCCGAGTGCGTATCATTCGCGAGGAGCATCATATGGATATGGAGTTCTGGTCAGCCCGCCAAAGCGCGGTCTGGAAGACGAAAGTAGGTCTGGCCGAAATGCTCAAGGGCGGGGTCATCATGGACGTCACGAACGCGACCCAGGCCAAGTTAGCCGAGGAAGCAGGCGCCGCCGCCGTCATGGCTCTCGAGCGCGTGCCCGCCGACATACGGGCCCAGGGCGGCGTCGCCCGAATGTCCGACCCCAAGATGATCAAGGAAATCCAGGACGCGGTGTCCATTCCCGTCATGGCCAAGTGCAGGATAGGGCACTTCGTCGAGGCTCGGATCCTCGAAGCCCTGGGCGTGGATTTCATCGACGAATCCGAAGTCCTCACGCCTGCCGACGACAGATTTCACGTCCTCAAGCGGGATTTTATCGTCCCCTTCGTCTGCGGCTGCCGCGACCTGGGCGAGGCCCTTCGCCGCATCGGCGAAGGCGCCGCCATGATCCGGACCAAGGGTGAGCCTGGCACGGGCGACGTCATCGAGGCCGTCCACCACATGCGGGCGGTGCGCGACGGCATAACCCGTCTTTCCTCCCTTCCCGAGGAAGAGTTGATGAGCGCGGCCAAGGAACTGGGCGCCCCCTACGAGCTCGTTTACGAGGTAGCCAAGACAGGCAGGCTTCCCGTCCCCAATTTCTCGGCGGGCGGCATAGCCACCCCTGCCGACGCCGCCCTCATGATGCAGCTCGGCGCCGAGTCCATCTTCGTGGGCTCAGGCATCTTCAAGTCGGGCGACTCTGCCCGCAGGGCCCGCGCCATCGTTGGCGCCGTGGTCAACTTCAAGGATCCCAAAGCCCTGGCCGAGCTCTCCGAGGATCTGGGCGAAGCCATGGTAGGCATCAACGTCTCCGAGCTGGGAGAGGGCGACAAAATGGCCGTACGGGGCTGGTGAACAATTGGGACTTAAAGCATCCATTGCCGCGTCTGGACCGGTAGGTGTCCTCGCCCTCCAGGGCGACTACGCCGCGCATGTGGCCGCGCTGCGCGCCGCGGGGGCCGAGGCCATCGAAGTCCGGTCGGCCAGGGACCTCGCCACGGTCGTGGCCATGGTCCTGCCGGGCGGCGAGAGCACCGTCATGGGCTCGCTTCTCGCCCGCTTCGGCTTCCTGGAACCCCTGAAGGACAGGATCCGGAACGGTATGCCCGTCTTCGGTACCTGCGCCGGCCTCATCCTTCTCGCCGAGGAGCTCGAGGACAGCGATCAGCCCAGACTGGGCCTCCTTTGCGTCAAGGTGCGGAGGAACGCCTACGGCACCCAGGTGGACAGCTTCAGGGCGCCCCTTAAGACCGCTGTTCCCGGTGCCGAGCGGCTGGAGGGAGTCTTCATCCGGGCGCCTAAGATCATTAAGCTTGGACAGGGTGTGGAAGTCCTGGCCCGCCAGGGTGGGGATCCCGTTCTCGTCCGTCAGGGTTCGATCCTCGCCGCGAGCTTTCATCCCGAACTCAACCTTCCTTCCGCCATCCACGAATGGTTCCTGGGATTTCCCATCGAACCGAGGAGGCTCACCTGATCATCGAGCACGTGAAGAAGCCGGCGAGCCCTAAGGAGATAGAGGCTCAAGATAAAAGACAGTTCAGCGACGAGGACAGAGCCATTCTCGCAGGCTATGAGCCGGTGGCCAACCTGATCGCGGCGACCTTTGGCCCGGGTTGTGAGGTTCTCATCCATTCGGCCGAGGACCTGGCCCATTCCGTCCTCAAGATCATCAACGGCAAGGTGACGGGCAGATCCGTCGGCTCGCCCGTGACCGAGCTGGGCCTCCAGATCCTGTCGGGAGCCGTCAAGTCCCAGGGCGACATCGTGGGTCCTTATTTCTGCCGGTCCAAGGCCGGTAAACTTCTCAAGTCGACAAACCTCATTCTACGCAATAGGGCAAAGGTTCCTATAGGCTTTCTCGGCGTCAATTTTGACCTGGACCTGCCCCTCAGCCAGTTTCTCGAAGGGTTTTTCCCTTCGGCCGAGGATCTGAAGGCCGATGAGGACTTCGCGGCCGATCTAGGCTCACTGGTCGCCAAGGCCGTGGCCGAGGAGCTCGAGGAGATGTCCAGGATCACCGGCGTCTCGCCCACGGTACGGAACAGGCATATAGCCGCCGACCTGGAAAAGCGGGGCGTCTTCGAAATCAAGGGATCGGTCGAACTGGTGGCTGGCGAACTGGGCCTCACCAAGCATACGATATATAAGTACTTGAGGGAGTTGAGGGCAGACTGAAGGCCGGCGGCGCCATCCGGCTTTTCCCTCCGCCCCGAGCGCAAAAGGAGGGCATTGTGCCTAAAAGCTGCTACAATTCGAGTAAGGCTCCAGCCGTTCTCGGACCGTATTCCCAGGCCGTCATGGCTGGCGGCTTCGTCTTCCTTTCCGGTCAACTGGGCTTGGACCCGGTGACCGACGAGCTCGTATCCGGCGGGGTCCAGGCCCAGACCAGAAGAGCCCTCCTCAACATCTCAGGCATCCTCGGCGAACTGGGCTTGACTATGTCCGCCGTCGTCAAGTCGACCGTTTTTCTGCGGGACATAGGCGATTTCACGACCGTGAATGGCGTCTACGCCGAAGCTTTCCACGCCGCCTTCCCGGCCCGCTCGGCCATCCAAGCCGCTGCCCTCCCCAAGGAAGCCGCCGTCGAGATCGAGGTGATCGCCTCCCTCGAACAAGTCTGAATGCCAACACGATGGACTACGATTTCGATCAGTACTACGATAGAGCCTCGACCGACAGCCTGAAATGGGCCGACAGGGCGAAGCGCTGGGGTTCCGACGATGTCCTGCCGCTCTGGGTTGCCGATATGGATTTCGCCTGTCCCCCTGAGGTCGTCGAGGCAGTGAAGGCAAGGGCGGCCCATCCCATCTACGGCTATCCCCAGCGCTCCGACGCCTGGTATTCGGCCATAGTGTCCTGGATCAAACGCCGCAGCGGCTGGAAGATCGATCCCTCCTGGATCGTCTACTCCCCCGGGGTCGTACCCGCCTTCAACTTCGCCGTGCAGGCCTATACGGAGCCCGGCGACAAGGTCATCATCCAGCCTCCTGTTTATTATCCCTTCCCCAAGGCCATTCTCGGCAACGGCAGAACCATTGTCGAGAATCCCCTGATCCTCGAAGGGAAGCGGTACAGGATGGATTTCGAGGGTCTCGAACGCCTCATCGATTCGCGAACCAAGCTTCTCATTTTCTGCAGTCCCCACAATCCCGTCGGGCGGGTCTGGGAACGCGACGAGCTCAAACGGCTCGTGGAGATCTGCTCGAAAAGAGGGGTCGTTCTGGCCTCGGACGAGATTCATTCCGACCTGATTTTGGGCGGTCGCGCACATACCTGCACCGCCACCGTCTCGGAAGAGGCGACGAGGGTGACCGTGACGCTGGGGGCGCCCAACAAGACCTTCAACACTGCCGGCCTCACCATGGGCTATGCCATCGTCCCCGATCCCAAGCTCCGCGCGGCCTTCGCAGGCGCGGTGGAAAGCGCTGGGATCAACGTCTCCAACATCTTCGGCAATGTCGCCCTCGAGGCGGCCTACACGAAGGGCGAAGCCTGGCTCGAAGCTCTCCTCGCCTATCTCAGGGGTAACCTCGCTTTCCTGGATGGGTTCATCAGGGCCAGGCTCCCCAAGCTTTCCGTCTTTCCCCTCGAAGGAACCTACCTCGCCTGGATCGACTGCCGCGGCCTGGACGTAAGCGACGGGGAGCTCATCGATCTTTTCATGGGGAAGGCAAGGATCTGGGTGGACGAGGGTACGATGTTCGGTACTGGCGGCTCGGGCTTCATGCGCGTCAACATTGCCTGTCCGCGGGCCCTCCTCGCCGAGGCCGCGGCACGGCTCGAAAAGGTCGTTGCCGCCCTGGACTCGCGGGGGCGCTAGGCAGCCGCCGGGCTCCCAGGGCTTTCAGTCATAGTTTTCCTGCTCCATCTCAACGTTGACCACAGGTCTCGAAACGAGAACCTTGTCGATTCGGTGTCCGTCCATGTCGACGATCTCGATGTGCAAGCCGTTCCAGTCGCAGGATTCACCGGGCTTGGGGATCGAGCCCATGCAGTCGAGGACGAGGCCGGCGACGGTGTCGTAGGCGTTGACCTCGATCGCCGACTCGTCGATGTCCATAGAATCGACGAACTGGGCTATGCCGAGGGCCCCGTCGACCAGGAAGGAGCCATCCTCCCGTTGAATCACGCCGGGAATCTCATCATCGGAACCGGAGTCGAGGCCCGACAATACCTGGCCGAGGAGGTCGCCCAGAGTGACGAGACCGGCCACGCCGCCGTATTCGTCGACGATGAGGGCGGTCCGAGTCGCCTTGTCCCGCATGATGGACAGGGCCTTGAGCGCCGATATGGTTTCGGGGATGAGGACGGGCTGGACGAGGTGTTCGGAGAGCTCCCAGCGCTGGTCTCGGACGAGGGCGGCGAGGGCGGCGCGTACGGGCAGCATGCCCGCCACTTTGTCGAGATCGCCCTCGATGACGGGGATGCAGGCGTAATCGGCATGGGCCAGAAGTTCCTGTCGTACCGAAGCTTCGGACTCGCCCAGGTCGATGGTCAGGACCTCAGTGCGCGGGGTCATGTAGGCCGTGACTCGCCTGTCGTCCAGGTCGAGGACGCCTTCCACCATCTCGCGCTCCGAACGTTCGAAGACGCCGGTCTTGGCGCCCTGGGCTATCAGAACCTTGACCTCTTCCTCGGTCACCTCGGGGTCGCGGGCCTCTGAGGTGCGGAACAAGCGGAGGACGAGGGCCGTAGCCCAGGAGAGCAGGCGCACGATTGGGTCGAAGACGATGGTCAAGGCCCTCAGGGGCCGTATGACGGCCGCGGCGATGCGTTCGGGCCGGGCGAGGGCAAGACTCTTGGGCACGAGTTCGCCTATGACGACGGACAGAAAAGTGGAGAGCACGACCACGATGGCCACGGAAAGCGGGGCCGCGGCCTTGGCGAGGAAGTGGAATGAGGAGAGCCAGGCGGTCAGGCTTCGGGATATCGTGGCTCCGCCCACGGCGCCCGTGAGGATGCCGATGAGCGTTATGGAGACTTGGATCGCCGAAAGATAGCGGCCGGGCTGGTCGGCGGCCTCCAGTGCCAGACGGTATGCTTCCTTCCCGGAATCGGCCTCGTGCCGCAACCGGGCCTTCCGCGACGAGACAATGGCCATTTCGGAGAGCGAGAAGAGGCCGTTGAGCAGGATCAGCCCGAGTATGAGCAGGATCTCACCGAACATGGGATTCTTCGGCTGGCGGAGGTTTACTGGCGGGCTCGTTTTTTTTGTTCATTGACGCAAGAATATCAAAAGCGCGTCGAATCGTCGATAGCTGATCTACGTAGGTGAGAGTATAGTACGGATATGGCGGCCCGAATCTTGCTTGCCCTTCTCCTTGCCTTCCTCTGTCTTGGCGCTTCAGGGGCCCAGGACGCGTCCGTGGCCGCCGTTGCTCCCGCCTTAAGAGCATCGCCTGCGGCGTCGGTCCAGGTCGATGACAATTTTCCTCAAGACGGGGTGATGAAGTCCATCATCGAGCCTATCGACATCGGCCTCGATGCCTTCGCGGCGCGCATTGCCGCCCTGAGGGCCAGGGGCCGAGAACCCCTCGGCCTCGTCCTCGGCGGGGGATCGGCGCGAGCCTACGCCCACATCGGTGTCCTCCAGGTCCTGGAGGAGGCCGGCATCTATCCGGATTTCATCATCGGCAACTCGATGGGAGCCGTTCTGGGCATGCTGTACTCGGCCGGCGTCTCCCCCTCGACCATTGCCAGGATCGTCACCACCATATCGCCCGATTCCCGTCTCGATCTCATTCTTCCAACCCATGGAGGCTTGATCAACGCCGAACGATTCGTCGCCGCGATGAAGAGCCTCGTCGGGGACATTGATCTTTCGGAGACGAAGATCCCTATCCTCATTATGGCCGAGGATTTGCGCAGCCGGAGACAGGTGAGGCTGGCCGCCGGCCCCTTCTCCCGCGTCATGGCCACGAGCTTCGCCATGCCCGCCATTTTCGAGCCGGTCCCTTTCGGCGATTTCCTCCTCGTCGACGGAGGGCTCACCAATATCATTCCCGTCGATCTCGCTGCCCAGTACTCTTCCTCGCTCATCGTGTCCACGGCCCTCTACGACCGCTCGATGGACTTCGGCAATCCCATTTCTGTCATCTCCCGCGCGATCGACATCGGCAAGACGCGGGCCGGGCTCAAGGGGATCATAGACGAGAACCCCTTGGTCATACGGAACAGAGTCGAGGACATCTCCTACATGCAGTTCGCCGATCCGGTGGGCATCATCGAGCTGGGCCGGCGGAGCGCCGAGGCAGTGATCGGCGACATCGTCCAGAACCTCGGGCCAGCCTATTGCGGGAACGCGATATCCCCCGCTCTTTCGAGCGCGCGAAAGGCCTACGACGCGAGCATCCCGGGAGCCCTCGCCGCCCTGAAGCGGGGCGCCATTCCTCCCACGCTGCCCACATCGCGCTCTACGCTCATCTTCAAGCTGACCGACGAGTTTGAAACCTCGCCCCTCGCCCTTGACTCCCAGGCCTACGCAGGTATCGAAGCCTTCACGGAATCGGGCAAGACGCGGAGAACCATGGGTGCCCTCTTCGGCCTTGCCCAGGATACGGGAAGGCAATGGGGTCTTGCCTTTGGCCTGACCGCCAATCCCGCCGACACCCTCATGATCCAGGCGAACTTACGGCTCTGGGGCGATTTTGGAAGCTGGTCAAGCTATGTCGTCAATCCCGACAGCTTCGAGGCGCTGGGAACCGTCTCCTGGCCCTCAAAGGGCGAGGATCTCCTCTTTGTGCCCAGGATCGACGGTTCCCTTCTGTACCACCAGAAGACGGGACTCCTGACCTGGAGCGCCGGGACCCGTTTCGCCTTCGAGACAGCCTGGGGCGGGAAAGGTGGAGGGAGCTTGGCGCCAAGCCTGGAAGGTATCCTCGCAGCGAAGGGCGGCGCCTTCATCGAAGGGTCGGACGGGAGCTTCAGCTGCGGTCCCGAATGGAATCTGAAGCTGGGTTTGGCCTGGCCCGATATAGCCGGCCTGAGATGTCGGGCCGCCGGGCGCTGGGACGCGACCGGCCTGGGCATTTCCCTCCGAAAGGGCGACGCGTACCGAGGTTCCCTTCCATCTGGATCGGCTCCCCTCGTCTCGGTCCTCAACCTCGACCTCGTGTGGCTGGCCAATGCTCTGGAATTCGCCGCGGGCGAGTCCGTCCTTGTCAGCCACATCGAGGCCGGCCTCTATTTCGATTACCTCACCCTGACGGGGGGCGCCTCGGATTTCGGAAGCTTCGCGGTCGGCCTTGGCGTCAATCTCACGGCGAGCATCGCCGGCCTGGCCTCTTACGACCTATCCCTCTTCTTCGGCTTCGACAAGAGCGGGTTCCCTATCCTGGGCCTGCGCTCGAGCCGCCTCTTCCCTGCATTTCAATAAACCGTATGATTTTAATGCTGGTTTCCTCTGTTGCACGGATCGCAAGAAAGCAGTAACATACTTGTCACCTTGCAGAGACGCAACTCCCAGGATTCAAGGAGAGGAAGATGAAGAAGATTATTGCGGTACTGGTTTTAATCGGCCTCGTAGTTTCCGGAACCTTCGCGGCGGACTCTGGAAAAACAAATATGGATAAAGGCGACGTGGCTGCGAGCATCGGCCTGAACTTCGGCGGCGGCTTTGGTGTTGGCGGCGGTTTTGAATACATGTTCGCCCGGTGGGATATTGCCAACGTCGTTCCGCTGACATTTGGCGGCGCCGTAAAAGCCGGTCTTGACTTCACGCCATTCGAACTCACGGTGGCTGGTCTCGTCACCGCTCACTTCGGTCTTGCCACGTTCGATGTCCCCGATTGGGCAAAGAAGTTCGATTGGTATACCGGACTCGGCCTTGGCCTCGGCATCGGCAGCCACAACGGTCTGGGTTTTGCTTCTGCCGGCGGCATATCGTATCATTTTACTCCTCAGATCGCCGCGCTTTTCGACGAAGTCTACAACATAGGCCCGTATTCACATGGCCTGACCACGCTGGGAGTCCAGTTCAAGTTCTGATTCGCTGATTTCAATTCAGCCTCGCCAATTCGCGTTGGCTAGACTTATAGCCCTTCACTATTTGCGTGGAGGGCTTTTTGCTTTTCCTGACTCAACTTCAGTGAGTCCGCCCTCATCTCAACGACCTTCAAATTGAGCGGCATTGAGTTCATGTAGATCCCTGAGTCTTCATCGTATCTAGTGTCAGCCAATTCCCCGGAAAAGGAGTCGGAAAAGCAAAGACGTATCGGGCTTGTGACTATTTCTCATGCTTGTCTGAAGGTGGTAGTCATGCGATAGTTGCCGCCATGGTAAAAGCGTCGGGCACGGTGGGGTTCATCGCGGCCCAGCCCAGGAACTGGAAAGTCACGGCCGCCCGCGCTTCGCTCGATAAGCTGATCTACCAGATGGTCTTTCCCTATCTCGGCGTCTACATCGTCGGCCTGGGCGCCTCGGGGGCCGGGCTGGGTCTTGCCAATGGCGTTGGAATGGCTCTGAGCGCACTCTACGGCCTTGCGGGGGTCGCCTTCATGCGTCGGGCGGGTCTGAAGAAGATCTACCTTGACGGTCTGGCCGTCGTTGCCCTCTCCTACCTCCTCCTCGGGCTTTCGAGCGGCTGGGCCTTAGGTATGTCAGGCATCGTCGCCTGGTGGTGGGGAAATGCCGAGACAGGCCTCTGCTGCAACGTCGTCTGTGGCACCTCGCTCGAGAACAGGACGCGCGCGGCCGCCATGGGCGCCTGCGAGAGCGTCGCCCAGGGCACGATGAGCTTTCTGGGCCCCGCGGTTGGAGCTGCCCTCGCAGGGCTGTTTGGGGGCCTGGGAACGGGCTCGATCCGGCCCCTTTTCTTCCTCGCCTTCGCCGGGGAGCTGGGCTGCCTCTGGTTCGTCAGGCGCAATCTGGGGGACCGGGCCGACAAGGCGCCTGTTTCCCTGGCCGCAACCGCGGCTGAAACCAAGGCTTCATCCAAGGCCCCGGCCACTACCGGACGTAATCTCCTGCGCACGGCCTCCTTATCCTTCCTTCCCCTGAAGCGGGACAGGAGGCTCTGGAAATTCGTCGCCGTCTCCTGCCTCACCAATCTTCCCTTAGGTATGGTGTTTCCGTTCTGCCAGCTTTTCGCAAGCCAAGCTACATCGGCCAGTCCCTATATCCTGGCTGCCATGGTGACGGGCTCGGCTTTCGTGAGCCTGCTTGCAGGGCTGCCCATCGGGAGGCTGGCGGACAGGATCGGCAGGAAGAAGACTCTCTATGCCCTCGCCCCTCTTTTCCTGGCAAGCAACCTCCTCCTTGTATTTGGAAAAACCCCCTTCCTTCTCATTGCCTCGGGTATCTGCCTCGGCGTATTTCCCGTAACCCAGGTGGTTACGGCGGCCATGGGCTTCGAACAGGTGCCGCCTGAGGAAATAGGCGACTGGATGGCCATTCTCCGATTTTTCAAGCTGCTGCTGGGGGCTCTTCTCACCATCGCCGCGGGCCTGATCTGGGACAGTTTCGGCGGGCGCTGGGTCTTCCTTCTGGCCGCCGGCATCGATCTATTCGTCCGAATACCCCTTCTCGCCAGCATCCCTGAAACGCTGGAGAAGAAGGCTTAGGCTTGGCACGATCGCCGGGCCGGCGCGGCGACCTTTACGGCAGGATTCCGGAAGTCTATTGTTCCAGAAAAGAGGAATTCACTACATGAAATACATCGTTGTCGGCAACGGGGCGGCGGGTATGGCTGCCGCCGAAGCCATCCGCGACCGCGACGGGGCCGGAGAAATCGTCATCTACACGGACGAGGACAGATACCACTATTCTCGCCCAAGAATCATAGAATACCTGGGCGGCTCGATCGACGCCGGCAAGCTGACGATCAGGAACGGGGAGTATTAGGCGCGGAAGCGGATCGATCTTAAGAAACCCGCGGCCATCGAGGCGATCGACCCTGTCGGCAAAACGATCTCGCTTCGCGGAGGCGGCTCGGACAGCTTCGATAGGCTTGTCATCGCATCGGGGGCTTCGTCCTTCCTCCCGCCCGTCGAAGGCGCCCATCTGGACGGCGTCTTCACCCTCAGGACAATAGGCGAAGCCGAAACCATCCTCGCGCGTTGCAGGGGAAGGAAGAGGGCAGCCATCGTGGGCGGAGGCCTTCTCGGTATTGAGACCGCGGCGAGTCTCTCCAGGTTCGGAATGAAATCGACGATCGCGGAAATTTCCGACCGTCTCCTCCCCAGGCAGCTCGACGCCGAGGGCGCTGCCATCCTTACGTCGATGCTCGAGGCCGGGGGACTGAGCTTCATCCTTGGCATGACGACGACTGGAATCAGCCCGGTCGGATACAGCGCTGTCGGGGAAGGCTTCCTGCTCCGGTTCGGCGATGGGTCCACCCTCGAAGCCGACATCGTCATCTTCTCGGCCGGAATACGACCCAATATCGAACTCGCCCGGAAGGCGGGCATCGCCTGCGACAAGGGCATTCTCGTCGACGAATACATGGAAACGAACCTACCGGGCATCTTCGCCGCGGGCGACGCGGCCCAGGCCGGAGGCAGGGTCTACGGCCTCTGGCTTCCCGCGAAGGAGCAAGGGGGATTCGCCGGCCGAAACGCTGCGGGAGAGAAGGCGGCCTATCCAGGGAGCCTGGTCTCCTCGACGCTTAAAGTGAACGGCATCGAACTCGCGTCCATGGGGTCGATCGAGTCGGGCGAAGGAATTTCGGTAACGACCCGCCGCGGCGAGGGAAGCTTCAAACGCCTTTTCCTGAAGGACGGACGCCTTGCCGGCGCCATCCTCCTGGGTGACGCCGCGGCCTTTCAGCCTCTCCAGAAGCTCCTCAAGTCGGGCGCAGCGATAGCCGATCCTGAGTCCCTTCTCGCCTGAGCCGCTCGATACAAAAAGGGCTGCCCGGGATGCTATTCCCGGGCAGCCCGTAACAAGGCTATTCCGGATCCGATCAGCGCAGAGTGAGGGCGAAGAAGCTCGCGACGGACTCTACGACCTGGGGCATAATCGCCGGGTCACCACCATAGAAACCGTAGCCGTGGTCGGCGCCCGGCACGGACACGATCTCGATTCCCGAGCTCGCGACCGCGGCGGCTGCCGTGGCCTGGATCACGGGCATGGGGATGATGACGTCCGCGCTTCCGGTCACGAAGAGAATGGGGCCGGTGAAGGCCGATACGGCGGCGAGTCCCTTGGCTTCCTCATTGTCCGCAAACCATTTCGCGCTCAGGTCCTGGACCTGGCCGTAGGGCGTCGTGAAGAGGTAGTGCCCATCAGCCTTGGCCTTCGCGGCCATCTCGACGTACTTGTCCTTTCCGCCCATGAAGACGAACATCGGATCAGGTCCATCCGTACTGACAGGCGCGAGAAGGCCCATGGACCTGTAGCCTTTGGCTGCCGAGAGGACGGCAAGCCTGCCTCCCATGCTGTAGCCGAACACGCCTTCGTTCGCGGGATCGATGGAAGCCTTGGCGCAAGCGTAGGCGCGCGCGGACTCCATGTCTGCGAGCATGTTCGTGACATTGTTCTGGGTAAAGGGCTCGATGCTCGCCCCGCAGCCGGGGAAGTCCATCCGGATGCTGGCCACGCCGCGGATCGCGAGGGTCTCGGCTATAGCCGTTAAACCGCCGTTCTCCTCCTTGGAACCGCCGTGGCCGTGGGCCATCACGACAAGGGGAACCTTGCCCTCCTTTTGAGGCAGGGTGAGGACGGCCGGTATGTCGACGCCGCGCGAAGAGATGAGGACTGTCGTTGCCGAGAACTTGTAGGGGCCGTAGTTGCCGGGTGCCGCCCAGACTCCAGCCGCCGACACGAGAACCAAGAATAGAAGTACCGACATAAACCTTTTCATGTATTCCTCCCGAATGAATTCGAAATCTTGAATCCAATCATGGCCTGGTACCGGCCTGCGGACCAGGGCAGTCTCTCGTTTCCCAGAGCATCCTGCCTCCCTCGAAACGGTATCCAATCTTGCCTTCGCCGTTCAGATAGGAGAGGAAGGAACGCAGGGTCGACCCGATCAGGGCGTATCGGGAAAGATCGAGGTCGAAGCCGAACCCGACACAGAGGGTCGCAAGCGCCTCCTCAAAGCTGACCGGCCGCGACAGGATGCCGAGGATGGCGGCCTCGACCGCGTCGACCTTGGCGGCGTTCGCTTCGACCAGTTCCTCAGGATCGCGGCAGGGTTCGCCGTGGGAGGGGACGTACCAGGAAGCTTCCGTGGACAGGATGCGGTCGAGGCTCTCCCTGAAAGCCCGGATGTCGTAGAGGAAGGGGATCTTGTGCTTTTCGAGGACTAAAGGGCCGAAGGCGGCGTCCCCCAGGAAGAGGACTCCGTCGCCGGTCCGAATGCCCGACATCTGGATGAAGTGGCCGGGAAGGGGGATGAACTCGAAGCCCTCGGCCATTTCGCCCGGGGCCATCGGCCGCGTCACCTTTGAACTCTTGGCCTCGAAGAACTTGGACCTGAGCTCGCCGAAGGGAAATCCTCCCCAGAGGAGGCTCCCCTCGAGTGCGGGGTTTTCGATGAAGGGCGCCTCAAAGGCGGGCGCCCAGACCTCACAGGAGGTCTGGCCCTGAAGATAGGCGTTGGCCCCGATGTGGTCGGCGTTGGAGTGGGTGTTGAGGACGGCCTTCAGCCTGAGGCCTTCGGCCGCGAGGAGCTTTAAGACCTTCCTCCCCGCGTCCTTATCGTTGCCCGAGTCGACAAGCCAGGCCTCGTCTTCCTTCCGGACGAGGCCCAGGTTGGTCGGGCCCGGCAGGAGCCAAGTGCCGCCTGTCAGGTGGACGGGAACGAGTTCCCCCATGCGCGTCAGAACAGATGGTACTGGGCGATGAGGGGCGCGAAGAGGCTCGAGACCAGGCTCATCACCGTGATCAGGGTGTTGAGGGAGGGGCCGGCCGTATCCTTGAAGGGGTCGCCCACCGTGTCGCCGATGACGGCAGCCTTGTGCGCCTCGGAGCCCGGGCCGCCGCAGTTGCCCGACTCGATGTATTTCTTGGCGTTGTCCCAGAGCCCGCCCGCGTTCGACATGAGGAGGGCAAAGACGACGCCCGTGAAGATCGAGCCGCCCAGGAAGCCCCCGAGGGCCGTCGGTCCCATGATGAAGCCGACGAGAAGCGGCGACAGAATGGCGAGCAGGGCGGGCACGATGAGGGCGCGCAGTGCCCCCGACGAGGCGATGCCGACGCAGCGGGAATAGTCGGGCAATTCGGTGCCCGCCAGGATGCCGGGCCTGGCCTTGAACTGCCTTCGGATCTCCTCGATCATCGTGAAGGCGTTGCGCGTTACCGCGAGCATGGTGAGGGCGCTGAAGAGCGGCGGTATGAGACAGCCCAGGAAGATTCCTCCCAGGACTATGGGGTCCTGGAGATTCATGATGAAGCTTCCGCCCGAGTATTTGACGATGACCTCGGAATAGGCCGCGTACATCGCCAGGACGGTGAGGGCGGCCGCGCTGATTGAAAAGCCCTTCGTTATGGCCTTGGCTGTATTCCCCGCCGAGTCGAGGACGTCGGCGGCGTCCACCACCTTGTGGCTCATGCCCGACATCTCCGCGATGCCCTTGGCATTGTCGACGATGGGGCCGTAGGCGTCGTTCGATACGACGATGCCGGTGAGGGAGAGCATGCCCACGGCGGCTACGCCGACCCCGTAGATGCCGGGAAGGCCGAAGGCCTGGGCCGAAAAGTAGGAGGTCAGCGTGGCGAAGACGATGCCGATGATGGCGGGGACCATGGAGACGAGGCCGTAGCTGAAGCCCGTGATGATGGTGAGACCTGTGCCCGAGGCCGATATCTCGGCCACGTGCCGTACGGGCCTGAATTCGTCGTTGGTGAAATAGTCCGTGGTGAAGCCGATAAGGACGCCGATGACGAGGCCGGAGAGGGTGCTGATGAGGATACCCCAGCTGAACACGGTCTTGCCCGTCAAAAGGTTGACGATGCCAAAGAGGACGGCCGAGAGGACGCCGAAAATGACGCAGGAAAGCACCGTGCCGAAGTTGAGGGCCTTGCCGGGTTTGCCTTCGGGTCCCACCCTGACGAACTGCAGGCCGACGAGGGAGCTCACGATGCCGACGATGCAGAGGATGAGGGGCAGGACGATATACTGGACGCCGATGGTGGCCGCGAAGGAGGAACCGAGAAGCATGGCGGCGACGGTGGCGGCGACGTAGGAATCGAAAATGTCGGCGCCCATGCCCGCGACGTCGCCGACGTTGTCGCCGACGTTATCCGCGATGACGGCGGGATTGCGGGGATCGTCCTCGGGAATGCCGAGTTCGACCTTGCCGGTGAGGTCGGCCGCTATGTCGGCCGTCTTGGTGTAGATGCCGCCGCCCGCCTTGGCGAGCAGGGCGAGGGAAGAAGCGCCGAAGCTGAAGCCGAGCACGATTTCGGTGTCATGGAAGATCAGATAGATGAGGCTCATGCCGAAGACGGCTACGCCGACCATGACCAGGCCCATGACGGAGCCGGCCTTGAAGGCGACGTTGAAGCCCTGTCCGAGGCTTCGGCCGCAGGCCGTGGCCGTTCGCACGTTCGCCTTCACGGCTATCGACATGCCCAGCCAGCCTGCGAGGGCCGAACAGAGGGCGCCGAATCCGAAAGCTATAGCCGTGTACACGCCGTGGAGGGGTCGGCTCGGGTCCCCCGAGAAGACGAAACCCAGCACGACGACGAGGACGATCGCGACCGCGATGAGGGCTGTATACAGCTTCTTGAGGTAGGTCGAAGCCCCGTCCTTGATCCAGGAGGCTATCTGTACGGCCTTTTCGCTGCCGGGGTCCTGCCTGGACACCCAGCGATAATAGAAGAGAGCGGCGGCTATCGAAGCCAGGCCGCAGCCGATCCCGATGAACAGCCAGATATCGTTATCCATACTATCCTTCCAGGCCTCCGCTTCTTTCCGGGCGCGCCCCTTGAAGGGGACGTTGGCCTGGCCGGCGGAAGCCTTATGTCACTGAGCGTTAGCCGATTTCCACCAGAGATAGTCCGTATCCTGGAGGCGGGCCATGGATGGCAGCCTGTAGAGGACGAGTCCTTCGTTCGAGTTGCCTATGTAGAGCCCCTCCTGGATGGTTCTGAAGGAGAAAGCGCCGGGATGGAGCCTGTCCACGACCTTGCTCCCGACTTCCTTTTCCTTCACCTGGGCCAGGCAGGACCGGAGATGATCCAGGTTGTCGTAGGGAAGGTCGCCGATCGAGCCCTTTACAGGATCCCAAGCCAGCTCGCCCAGACGCAGCTCGACGAAGGCCAGGGCGGGGAGGCTCAAGGGGTTTCGCGAGCCGTCGCAGAGGAGGTCGAAGAAGGCCTGCGGGCCCAGCCTGGATACCACGAGCGGGCGTACCGGGGCCAGTTCATGGTAGAGATGCAGGCTGTCGGCCGAGTCAGGCTTCTTGGCCGAGCGGTCGACGGCCAAGGTTCGGCCGTCCATCGTGACGAGATAGAGCTTCCTCAGCGCCGCGAGGGGGACGCGCTCCAGAACCTTGTAGACCGAGGCGTAGACGGTGCGTTTGGGACCCCCGTCCGCGTGGGGAACACAGCGGGCCAGGGCCTCATCGATGGGAATTTCGGCATGCCTGAATTTCACATCGACCTCGAAGAAAACAGCCTGGCCTTGGGTCGTCCGTTCGGATCCCACGGCATAGTAATTCCCGAATTCCTCGGGACTCAACATCGAGGCGATGAGGGCCTCGGGCATGAGGGACAGGTACAAGTGACGCATGAAGCCTCCTTGTTCCAGAACCTGACGGCTAGTATATGTTCGCGTCGAGCGGTGTACAATGGCATACTCGCTCTTGTGCCCCTAATTTATGTGCCGGAGAGTGAATCGCCCATCTCGGGCAGAAGATGCCAGTATTTCTTCGGCATGTGGTTCGCCTGGAGCCGGGGATTTTTCCGCTCCGCGATGGCGACCGAGGCGAAATAGAGCCGCCAGCCGGCCCGGATGGCGCTCTCCCCCTCGGAGATCGGCGGATCGACCTCGCCTGCGGGGCCGAAGCCTCTGACGATCTTCCAGGGGCGGCCGGGCTTGTGGACAAGGACTTTGGCCCTTCGCCTATCGTGGAGGATGAAGCGCATCCCAGCGTAGCGCGCCGTGAAATGCTCGCCAAGGAGGGAAAGGACGTCGCAGTCGGGCTCCAGGGCGGCGTACCAGGAACCGTCGGCCAGCTCGGCAAAGCGGACTAGGCCCTTCAGTTTGTGCGCCTGGCCCTGGGTCCGCCTCGACGCCTCCATGACGCGGAGGCTGTCCGGGTCGGCGAGGTCCGCAAGGACGGTCCGGCCCTCCCCGGACATGCGGGCCAGGACCCTGGCGAGAGCGTCCTCGACGCAGGCCAGATCCGAGCAGAAGGCCTCGAAGCACGCTCGCAGGGCTTTCTCCCCTGCCAGCCTTCCCAGGCGTTCCCAGAGCCTGGCCGCCCGGGCTTCGTCCGTCCTGACCCGGATCGTCTCGTCGAAGAGCTCGGGAACGGGACTTTCGCGACGGATCGAGGGAAAGGGGAAGCCCTTGCGGTCGGCGTTGATCGCCTCGGCGGCCGCGCACAGAAAGCCGGAAAAGGTTCCGTCGTAGGAGAGGATGGGGACGGCTGAGGCCAGGCGGTTCAAAACCTGCTTCATGGCTAAGTCCTCCAGGGCAGCTCGGGCTGGCATGATTCCGAATTTCTGAAGGCGGGATCGAGAAGGAGGTCGCGGAGGAACTCGGGACGTTCCAGGACCCTCGAGGGCCCGCGCGCCGGCGCCATCGGGCTAGGGATGCTCGCATCCGGGTCCCCGGCAGAGGCGAGCCTGCCGCCCACCGTCACGAACCACTTGGCTCGCCGCATGACGACGCCGAGGCGTGAAAGGGATTCGATCCCGAGCCGCCCGCTTCGGCGCGCCGTCACGATGCGCGACGCCGACTTCGGGCCGATGCCGGGCACCCGCAGCAGCTCCAGGTAGTCGGCCGCGAGCAGCTCGAGCGGGAAGAGCCGGAGGTTCCGGAGGGCCCAGGAACTCTTCGGGTCGAGCTCATTCTCGAGGAAGGGCCTGTCCGGATCGAGAATCTCCGATGCCTTGTAGCCGTAGAACCTGAAGAGCCAGTCCGCCTGGTAGAGCCGGTGCTCTCGGGCGAGGGGAGGTTTTTCGACGACTGGTAGCCTCGGGTCGCCCCCGGTGGGGATAAAGGCGGAATAGTAGACGCGTCTAACGTCGTAGGTGAGATAGAGCCGCTCGGCAAGGCCGAGGATGACGGCGTCAGACTCGGGGCTGGCCCCCACTACCATCTGGGTGGTCTGTCCTGCCGGCATCAGGGAAGCGCCAGGGTTCCACGTCCGCGTCTTTCGAGCCTCCATCACGCTGACCTTCGGCCTGCGCGCTTCGAGTGGCCGCGGCTTGGACCGGGGGACGAGGGTTATACCGCCGGGGACAAATCCTCCGATGTCCGAATCCAGCGGCGTGTTGCCCCCAGGGGTACCGAGCGTCTGGCGAGGGGAAGCCCCAGCCGGCAGAAAGCCTCCCGCCTCGGCAAGAAACCGCATTGGGCCCAGGATGGCCGAGGGCTTCTTATCCGGAGCTATCCGTTTGAGGCTCGCGGCGGTGGGCAGCTCGATGTTGACCGACACCCGGTCGGCCCAGCGCGCCGCCTCCAGGACGAGGGCCTCCGAGGAGCCCGGAATGATCTTGAGGTGGATGTAGCCGTTGTAACGCTCCCGAGTCCGCAGGGTCCGCGCCACCCAGATGAGGCGCTCCATCGTCGCGTCGGGGCAGCCCAGTACTCCGGAGGAGAGAAAGGCGCCTTCGATATAGTTCCGCTTGTAGAAGTCGATTATCAGCCGGACCAGTTCCTCGGGCTCGAAGCCCGCCCTCCTCACGTCGTTGGACCTCCGGTTTACGCAGTAGGCGCAGTCGTAGACGCAGGCGTTTGAAAGAAGGACCTTGAGGAGGGCGACGCATCGTCCATCCGAGGACCAGGCGTGGCAGATGCCACCCACGGCGCCTGTGCCGATGCCTTCGGGGGTATTCTTTCGCGCGCTGCCCGCCGTGGAGCATGAGGCGTCGTACTTGGCCGCGTCGGCCAGGACGCCTATCTTTTCGGTAACGTTCATGGTTGCTGACCATGATTATGCTATACGGATGTATAGTAGTCAAGGGAAAGAGTTAGATGCGGAACATCGAAGCAGTCATTCCATCAGAAAGTCATGGAGGGTGATCACCTGGATCCCCAATTTTCCCGATAGGGGAGTCGGCGTATAGGTGATGACGGTTTTGGGCCAATGATCGTCAATCCGCTTAAGAGAGCCGAATTCCCGTTCCATGGTCGAAGAATCGTCCATGGAGACACAAACCTGAAAATACGCTCTTTGCCCTGATTTCTCGGCGACGAAATCCACCTCAAGACCGCCGACGATGCCGATCGATACAGTATTGCCCCGCCGCAGAAGTTCAAGGAACACGACGTTCTCGATGAGACCCGAAATATCGCTGCTGCGGTACCCCAGCAGGGCATTGCGCAAGCCGAGGTCGCCCGCATAATACTTTTCCGAAAATTCCAGGCGCTGTTTGCCTTTTATATCGAAGCGGGAGACTTTGTGGAGAGCGAACGCGTCGCAGAGATACCCGAGGTAGTTAGCCACTGTATCGATGGAGACGGTCCGGCGCTGGGACTTGAAATATTCGCTGATCCGTCTGGAAGAAGTAATATTCCCGACATTGTCGAACGCGAAGGCGAGGATACGGCGTAAAGCCTCCGGGTCGCGAATCGTATGCCGCTTCACCACATCCCGAAAAAGAATGCTGTCGAGTAGGGTGGACAGATACGCCGCGATGGAGTCGTCATCGCCTAAAAATTGTATGGCTGGAAATCCCCCAAACCGTAAATAGCTCGCGAGGAGGGACCGGCGGTCCTGGGGAGACGATTCCGTCCCATTCGGGCCGATCGATCGTGCTGCCTGAAAGACAAGATACTCCTTGAACGTGAGGGGCAACACGGAAAACTTGAGGTAACGGCCGGTCAGAAGAATGCCAAGTTCCGAAGTCAACAGCGAAGCGTTGGAGCCCGTGACGAAGCATTCGACCTTTCCCTCGGCTAGGAATGATGCGACGAGACGTTCCCACCCGGAAACCTCCTGTGCCTCGTCCAGAAGAAAGAAACCGCCCTCCGGAAGCCGTTCCTTCACGAATCGATACATCGCTCCATATTCTCTAAGGTAATCGAATTCCAGGGATTCCATGTTCACCTTGAGAATCCGGCTTGGTTCGACGCCGCCGGCTATAAGGCTTTCCTCGAGTAGTATGAGAAGCGAACTTTTGCCGCAGCGCCTGATTCCCGTGATGATCTTTATCAGGGGAATACCGATCGATTTTCGGAGCGCGTCGGTGTACTGTGGTCTTGGGATCATGGATAAAGTATAGTCGACAGTTTCTTAAAAAACAATACAACTGTCGATTATGATCGACGGAGGAGAGTTGAATGTAAATTGTGAATTATGAATTATGAATTCTTAATTCTTAATTCCTAATTCCTAATTTCATCCGTTGCTGGTTTTTCGGATGGAGCAGAGTATCCGGCATAGTTCCTCGCAGTCGGCGTGGAGGCTGAGATACTCGGGTTCCGGGAGGTAGTCGGTGTCTTTTAAAAGGCGCAGCCAATAGCCGGTTTCACGGGCTTCCTTGTAGGCGATCGACAGTTTGGATAGAAAATCGGCCCGTGATTATCAGCCAATGGCTTCTTCCACGTTAGCTCCAACGCTGGTCCCTGCCCGCAGGAGTTGTTTCGATAACACATATTCCCTTTTCGTTTCCGTCAATCGCCGATAAAGCTGCACAATCCGAACAGCGAAAGCATAGCTCTTGACCTGAATCGGATTTTCCGTCTTCATCGGCGCCTCAACCCGCAACGATCTCCCTCACCCTCACCACGCCCGTACTTCAAATTATTAATTCATAATTCCTAATTATTAATTATCTTTCTTCCATTTCGCCCCAGACTCTTGCCAGAACGGCCTGGATCTTCTTCTCGAAGCGAGCGATCAGCTCGCGGTTGGCGTCGACGAGCTTCTGTTCGGCTTCTATCTCGGCGACGATGGCGCGCTGAGTGGTAAGAGGCGGGAGGGGAATTTCTGTTTGAAATAATTGTGAGCGATTAATTTTGGGAATGCTGGCTCTTTCATAGTAACCATGAATTCGCGCATTGAAGGTTTCGGATAACATAAAAGCTGCAAGAAAGGCAATTTTAACTTTAGAATAATCAAGAAGAAGCGGGTACATATCAGAGCTACAATATCCATTCAAATTGACGATTGAAAGCTTGTTAAGGTATGGACGAATTTTGCTGTAAAGCAATCGCTCCCCATTAAATGCATAAACGGGACCATTCACTTTCTGGCTCTTGGCCGATTCCATCTTTAAGAGCTTTCCTGTGTCGGATTCGATGCTATCAGCTCCTATATAGGGAAGTGTTAGGTCGACATCCGTTGTAATGGTACCACCTACTGAACAAAGCTGTCCGAGCTTGACGATAGGCCACTCCGCTTCTATGGAAATCTGAGGCCGGTAATTGTCAACAACTGCCCTAGCTCCATCGATGACTTTCTGGTAGCCCTTGATCTCGGAAACAATCGCTTTTTGTACTTCAAGTGGAGGCAGCGGGATCTGGTAATGACTGACCCACTTAGAGCTAAGGTTCGCTTGTGCAACACCACTCGATCCTGCGATTGCATCGGACTCGAACTTATCCGTGTTAAGAAGCAAAAATAGATATTCATCAAGACACTGTGCATCTTTTTTTGGCTGAATATATGCAACACGCTGGTTTAAAACGGCAGGTTCGTGTTCTATCTTCAATCTTCCAACCCGACCTACATTCCCTGTTAATGACATTAGTATATCGCTAGCTTTTAGGGCAAATTCAATAAACTCTTTTTGACGTTCAAAAGCTATAAACTTTGGATCATTGTCGATCACTTTGCCCTTTTGCACGTTTTTTATGCGAATTACACGGAGTCCTTTGTCTATGTAATCTTCGCTTTTAAATGCGAATCCATTTTTTACATTTACAAGCTCTGATAGCGCGACGAAGGGATAATTTGAAGTATTGACGGATATCTTTTGAAATCGTTCCCTACTAAGGTTGTAGTCTCCGGTCTCAGTTATTTCTCGCTTGTCAATGACCAGTCCCAACTCGTGCTTATAATCCGAAGTTGATTCCCCCATTCTCAGTAGGCTAAGAAAGTTGCCAATTTCCGCTTCCACTTTTGGCAAATCATTCTTAATTATTAATTTCCTCTGCGCCCCCAGCCCGAACCCGTCGTTCTCGAACTTGAAGAACCCGATGGTCGAGGATCGCTTCGCCAGCTCCTTGTCCAGGATCAGGATCGAGGTCTTGACGCCCGAATATGGCTGAAAGACGCCGGCGGGCAGGGAGACTACGGCCACGAGGTAGTCGTCCACGA